>NZ_CP043875.1:1200000-1800000 GCF_032878975.1 Methanoplanus sp. FWC-SCC4 | reverse complement strand
TGATAATATTGATCAGTCTCCTGTGACCGGTGCATCCGTATATATTGACGGCAATTACATCGGAAGCACAAACTCGCTTGGAAAACTGGTTTACTCACATTCGTTTTCTTCAAACTTCAGACTTGGAGTTGAAAAAAGCGGTTACAAATACTGGAACGATTTAATATCGCCCGGCACAGGCTCTGTAGTTGCTGATGTAATCAGACAGAAAGGAATACTTCAGATAAACGTAATGGACTCTGATACCCTTGAACCGATTGGAAATGCACTTGTAAAGGTGTCCGGAACTGACATAACCGACAGTGAATCAACTGATTCAACGGGAAGTGCCGAGTTTGAAGTTCCCCTTAGTGCGACATACAATGTTGAGGTGCAGATGCCCCGTTATGAAACAATCATCAAGTCGGTTGAAGTGGATACAACCTCCAAAAAGGTGGACTATCTCCTTAAAAGAAACGATCTTGTAATTTTTCAGATAAAAGACGGGGAATCGACAGGTACCACAAAAGCACCCCTCTCAGGTGCGGAGATTTACATTGACGACAAACTTGCAGGAGAGACAGGTTCTGAAGGGAAAGTGACCCTTTACATTGAGCATGAAAGATCGTATGATATAAGGATTGAAAAGTCGCAATACCAGACATTTGAAGAGAATCACTTCTTTGCAAGCGATGACATCATCTATTCGGCAACTCTCTCTAAGAGTCTTTATCCGGTAACTGTTTCAGTTTATAACTCTGAAAAAGTCCCTGTTGAGAATGCAGAGATCTACATCGACGACCAGTTGTTTGGAAGTTCCGATACCTATGGCAGAAGTCCGGTTACCAAACTCTCTTCCGGAATCCATTCATTTGAGGTCAGAAAAACCGGATATGATACCTGGAAGCTGGAGAAGAATATTGACGGTAGCGATGAAAACATCATTGCAACACTGGCATTTTCCACTGCAAAGGCCACAATCATTGTTCAGGACAATGATCAAAAACTCGTTCCTAATGCTGCGGTTTTAGTCAATGGAAAAAATATCGGCGTAACTGATGCACAGGGGAAACTGAAGACAGATCTTATTACAAACTCCCAGTATTCATTTGAAGTTTCGGCAAAAGAATATGAATCGTTTAATGAGATAAGGGATGTACCTCTGGGGAGTCAGGAAATTACTATAAACCTTGTTTTAAAGAAATCGTTTAATGTTCTGTTTGTCGGCGGGGTTATTGCAGCAATCGTTCTCATCGGAGGAGGGGTATATCTTGCGATGAATTACACAAGGGGGAATAAAAGAGGCGGAAAGAAAGGTAAAAGACCGCCGATAAGATATAACAATGACGGGCTTTGAATATCTGTCCGGAAAAGATAGGGATTCATTATAATTCCTGATAAAAATATTATTTCATAAAAACCACATTTTTTGAATATTTTATCAAACAAAATTCTGATTCTGAATATATATATAGTCTGATTTTCAAACACTGGACTTTAGGATAGGATTTTTCGAATTATGCTTTTTAATTTCAGGTGATTCCGGCGATGAAACCAGTTATATTACGGATGCTAATTGCATTATTGATCGTTCCGGCAATTCTCGCCGGACATGCATATGCCCTCGAAGACAGTGAGGTAAATCTTGAAACCGGCAGTGAATGGATTACTGCAGGAGGAAGCCCTGCAACAATTACGGCAGTTGTTTCAAATGCATCTGTTACTGTTTCAGGCGTTGATTTCAGTTGTACAGAGCCTCTTGTCTATGGAGATACAGGGACTGCCACTGATTCATCTGTGCCTTATACGACCACATTTGCATCAACAAAAAGCGGTACTGCAACAATAGAAGCAACTGTGCGATACAATGAGGACGGTGTTGATAAAACACTGACTAAAACCGTAACGCAGAAGATAGACCATGCAGCACCTGATATACTCAAATCAGTCAGTTACAAGTATGAAGTCACCATAGATCAGGTAACTCCTGTAATTATAAGACTCGAAGACAGATACGGAAACCTGATCGACAGCAAAAAAGAGGACGCTCTGGGCGGAATCCCTGAGTCTGTTTATCTGTACAGCAGTCCGGAAGATTCCGGATTCTGGGACGGTACCGGATATAACCTAAACGATGTCCAGGTCTTTGTAAACAATGACGGAGATGCGGAATTAAACTTCAAGGTGTCGGCAACGGCGGGAAACAACGTACTGACAATTGTTCCCCCAAATGATATTGAAATAGAATACAGAACAGTCATAGGCCTTGCAAATGCTGTTCCGGAAAGGATAGTTGTCGGAGTCAATCCCCATGCCGGTGATCCGCCTTTTATACCTGCAGACGGAGAGACAAAATTTTACATAACCTATATTCTGGAGGATACATATGGAAATCCGGCAGGAAACAGGACTATTCACATAAGTTCATCAGATCCGACTGATCTTCCGTTTGAAAGAACCTCAAACTCAGCAGGGCAGGTAATGATCACCTATGGTCCGCGTTCCCAGAAAGGGCTTGTTACACTTACCGCCTATTCTGTTGACACACCTTCTTTGACAGTATCAACAGACCTTGTATTTGACAGCACAGAACCTGTTGATATGCTTTTGACTGCCAATCCCGAGATGATGCCGGCAAGTGATGTTGCACCTCTATTCAAATCAAAAATCCGTGCCAAAGTTATTGATGAGAAAGGAAACCCTGTAAAGAATGAGATGGTGAATTTTTCAATAATTCACGGGACATATCCGGCATCACAGGTGATCCCTCCCTCACTTGAAACAGACTTTGCAGTAACAGATGAAGACGGACAGGCGATTGTAAACTTCATTCCGGGTGCGTTCATAACAGACTGGAATGATCCAAATTATGAAAAACTCGCATCAGCATCATGCAGTGTTCGGGCTGAATGGAGTACGAGCACAAGAACAATTGAGCTTGGCTGGAAAAACTATCCTTACATCACAGTTGAGACATCGGTCAGTCCTGAAACAGTAGAACTCGGTGGCGATGTTGATGTCACAGTCCGGTTAATCGGTGACGGATGGGCTCTTCAACCCGATCCTATTGATGTGATTTTGTCTGCGGACCGTTCAGGAAGTATGTTAAAAGACAACCCTGACAGGATGGTTTCACTCATTGATGCTCTGAAGATTTTCAACTCAGAGATGGCAGAAGGCCGTGATCAGGTGGGGATTACATCATTTGGGGTTAGGGGTGTTGCGGATATCTATGCATACGGATACAAATACTGGTCAGGATATGATTCAACATCCTGGGATGATTCCTCATATATCAGCAGTCATTATATTGGAAACGGCAAGTGGTATGCCAATTATGCAACACTCGATCTTCCCCTGACAACTGATCATTCAATGGTTGAAAATGAAGTAGACAGGATTGTTCCAATGAGCGGAACACCTATGAGGGGCGGACTTTATCTTTCAATAAAAGAGATAGCGGAGAATGCACGTTCTGATGCCGTACGTGCAGTAGTCCTGCTTTCAGATGGTGACTATAACTGGTACGGAGACCCGCTTGCAAGGGGAAGCGGATACACATGGTATCATCCTGACGATTATTCCACTCTTACGAAGGCATACTATAAGTTTACTGATTTGCCTTATGATCAGCAGGATATGAGCGAGTATGCAAATTCAAATAATGTTAAGATATACTCGATCGCCTTTGGAGACAGTATTTCATCAGGCGGCAGATACGTTCTGGAACAGCTTGCAGAGAGAACCGGGGGAACCTATTATTACGCTCCGACAGGAGACGATCTTGCCGGTATTTACAGTGATATTGCAGGCGACCTGAAGACAGAGGCCGGTGTTGACACAATAATGGATCTTCAGTTTGACAATGTTGAGCTCAACAATGTTTCAATCCCAAACAATCCTCTTGATCCGGTTTTGGAATATGTCTATCTTGACAATGTTTCGACAACAATCGAGAGCTGGGACAAAACAGGCATTGTGATTCCGAGAAATACTGTTGATGACACCAGCGACTGGACTGATGATCTCTCACTTAACTTTGATGTGGGAACGATAAAGCTCAATCAGGTGTGGGAGACAAATTTCAGGTTGAAAGCGCTTAAACCCGGAAACATAAACATATTCGGGCCCGGTTCCACAATCTCGTTTAACAACGGAACAGATGTACTGACCCTGCCAAAAACATATGTCACAGCCGTTCCCGATCTGAACATGACAGGAATCGAATTCACAGGCCTTGAGGTGTCCGGTCTTCATGCAACAAACACCGGAGAGATTGTGGATACCCTGAATCTTGAATGGTCTCTCAAATATTCGGGTGAATATCCGGTTACTCAGAACCTGTATTACATGAAGATCGGTGACAACGTATGGATACCTTTCAAGTCAATGCCCTCTCTTACAGGCCCTCTGGACAAAACAGAGACGGCAGGACTCAGTATATCAGGTCTTCCCCCGGGAAGCTATTATATCAGGGTACATGCAAGTGCCCCGGATACACCTGATTCAATAGTCGAAACAGAAGAGCAGCTGCTTATCGGAGAGCACTCGGCATCTTACATAAAGATAGAATGAAGATAAAAACAAAAAAATCTTTTTTTTAGCGGACCCAGCGGGAATTGAACCCGCGTCTTTGGGTTCGAAGCCCAAAAGGATATCCTCTACCCTATGGGTCCGGTCATTATTATTTGACCTGCAATGGTAAAATAAGTTGGTATTTAAAAGACAGCAGAGATTTGGTTTATTTAAACATCTCTGCTTTCAGTAGTTCTCCGCCGTTTTCCCTGATGCCTTTTATGGCCTCTTTTACCTGATCAACACGGAGAATCAGGACGGCGGCATCTTTTCCTGAATATGCGTAGGCATACTCGATGTTTATGCCTGCCCCGCCTAAGATCCTTGCGGTCTCGTAAAGGCCGCCCGGCTCGTCTTTCATGTTGACTGCGATAACGTCTGTGAAAGAAACCATAAAGCCGATATCGGCGAGTTTTTTCAGTGCCGGTTCAGGTCTGTCGACAAGAACCCTCACAACGCCAAAGCCCTTTGCTTCGGCAATGGAGAATGCAAAGATGTTGATCTTCTCTTCTTCAAGTGCCTTTGCAATCGAGGCAAGGCGTCCGGGTTTGTTCTCTGAAAAAACCGAAATCTGTTTTATTATGTAATCTTCAGTGTCCATTTTATACATTCCTCCTGTCAATTACTCTTTTAGCCTTTCCCTCAAACCTTGGGAGTGAGTTCGGGGCAGCTATCTCAACTGCCACACTGACATTCAGTGAATTTTTGAGGGTATGTGATACTTTCCTGTTTATGTTCATTAAGTCATTGATCTTGTCCGAGAAGGATTCTGGTTTCATCTCGACCTGAACTGTCATGTTGTCAAGAGTTCCTTTCCTGTCAACAATGATCATGAAGTTGTGGCCGGATACTTCCGGAATGCTCATCAGGGCATGCTCGACCTGTGAGGGGAATACATTGATTCCGCGTATGATAAGCATGTCATCGACACGTCCGCTAATCCTTTCGATTCTCGGGTGTGTTCTGCCGCACGGACAAACCGAGTCATCCATTGAGGTTATATCACCAATGCGGTAGCGTATCATCGGGAATGCCTCTTTTTGAAGAATTGTCATTACAAGTTCCCCTTTTTCGCCGGCAGGCAGCTGTTCTCCGGTCTCTGGATCAATGACCTCTGTGTAGGCAATGTCTCCCCATACGTGTATTCCGTTCTGTTCGGAACATTCGGTAAACATCGGGCCAGACAATTCAGATGTTCCGTAGATGTTGTAGGCTTTGATACCTGTCTCTTTCTGGATGTATTCCCTCATCTGTTCAGACCAGGGTTCGGCACCAAGGACTGCTGTTTTGAGCAGAGTGTCGTTTTTGACTGAAATACCCATCTTTTCTGCGACTTCTATTATATGGTTGAGGTATGACGGCGTGCAGGCGATTGCAGTTACCTTTAGATCCTGCATCAGCTCAATCTGACGCTCTGTGTTTCCGACACTTGTCGGGACAACTGTTGCGCCTGTTTTTTCAGCACCGTAATGAAGTCCGAGACCGCCTGTGAAAAGACCATATCCGTAGGAAACCTGCATCACATCCCCCCTTCCTATACCGCAGGCGGTAAGTGAGCGGGCAAGTGACTGTGTCCAGAGATCAAGATCTTTTTGTGTGTATCCGACAACGGTTGGTTTACCGGTGGTGCCTGATGACACATGATATCTGACAAGCTCCTCTGTTGATGCGGTGAATATTTTGTTAGGGTAATTGTCGCGAAGATCCCTTTTGTACATAAACGGGAGCTTTGTGATGTCTTCGAGTGAATTTATGTCATCGGGGTGGACATTCTGCTCTTTCATCCTGTTGTGGTAGAATTCGGAAAAACTGTAAAGCCTGTATACAAGTGTTTTCAGATTCTTGTACTGGATCTTTTTTATTTCTTCTACCGGCATCTCCTCAGTTCTGGGGTCCCACGATCTCAAAAGTCATCTCCTCTTCTGTCAATTACTCTTTTTGCCTTTCCTTCAAATCTTGGAAGTGATTCAGGTTCGACAGGTATTACTTTTGTCCTGAGGTTGAGTATCTCTTTTAGGGAGTGAATAATTTTTTTCTGGATTTTTTCAAGGTCTGAAATTTCTCCCCTGAAGAACTCGTTTTTGACTTCAACCTCGATTGTCATCTCGTCAAGGTAGTTTACCCTGTCAACATATACCATGAACTGTTCTCCCACTTCGGGGATAGAATGGAGGACATGCTCTATCTGTGAAGGGAATACGTTTATTCCGCGTATGACAAGCATATCGTCGCTTCTGCCGGTTAGCCTTGCAATACGTGGGCCTCTTCCGCACGGGCAATCGTCTTCAAGTATCATTGTAATGTCGCCGGTGCGGTATCTTAAAAGCGGTATTGCCTCTTTTACAAGCGGAGTTACGACAAGCTCACCCTTTTCTCCGGGTGCGAGCTGTTCTCCTGTTTCAGGGTCGATAATTTCAATAAGATAGGAGTCATGCCAGAAGTGTAGTCCGTCTCTTTCCTGGCATTCAAAAGCAGCGCCGGGGCCGTACATCTCGCTCATGCCGTATGAGTCATAGGCTTTTACTCCCAGCTTGTTTTCAAGTGAGTGTCTCATATTTTCAGACCAGGGTTCTGCTCCGAAAATACCTGTTTTGAGTGTGTCAAGAGTTGTTCCCATGCTCTCTGCAACTTCTGCAAGGTGCATTGCGTAGCTCGGGGTGCAGTGCATTGCGGTAACGCCGAAATCGTCTATCATTTCGATCTGGCGTTTTGTGTTGCCTGTTCCGCTTGGTATGACCGTCATCCCTATTTTTTCCGCGCCGTAATGGAATCCGAGTCCGCCTGTGAAAAGACCGTAGTTGACAGCGTTCTGGAAGGTGTCATTCTCGTCAAGTCCTATCATCGTCATATTTCGGGCGATTAATTCCGACCAGTTTTCAAGGTCGTTTCTCGTATATCCGACTACTGTTGGTTTACCGGTTGTTCCGGATGTTGTGTGTATTCTTACTATTTCTTTTTTCGGGACTGCAAAAAACCCGAAGGGATAACCTGCCTGAAGATCTGTTTTTTTTGTGAATGGTATTTTGGTTATATCTTCCCTTGTTTTGATATCGTCTGCATAAACACCTGCTTCTTTTAGCGCTTTCTTAAAAAAAGGTACATTTTCCGCCTGTTTTACTGTCCAGCGGAGACGTTTTCCCTGAAGCTCGTCAAGTGATTTTCCCTTTAGTGTTTCTATCTCTTTGTTCCAGAACATGTGCTCTTACTATGTTATGCTATAGCATATCATGAATATTTTGATTGATCTTATGCGGCGTAAATTAAAGCCGTGATTTTTTAAATTTTCAGGATTGTGACAGATATCCCTGTATTTTTAAAAAAATATGATTGCGGTTTATTTTCAGAAGTTCTATATATTAACTAAACACAAAATTCTCAATATGGACAGTAAAATTCTGGCTGCAGTTCTTTTGGTTATGGCTGTAATGGCAGTCGCTTTTGCAGGCTGTACAGGTACTGATCAGCCTGCTGTAAAAGACAACGGCACTGATGTGAAGGAAGAAAAAGTCACATACATTGTTGGTATTGACGGGGAATATCCGCCTTATTCATTTATTGACAAGGACGGAAATGCACAGGGCTTTGATGTTGAGTCAGTGAAGTGGATCGCAAACGAGATGGGATTCAATGTTAAAATCCAGCCGATGGCATGGGACGGTATTATCCCTGCACTTGAGGCAGGAAAGATTGACATGGTTTACTCCGGAATGACAATCACACCCGAGCGCCTTGACAAAGTCAACTTCTCAAAGCCTTACTGGGTTGTAAACCAGGCAGTAGCTGTTAAGAATGGCTCCTCAGTCACAATGGACGATGTAACTGAAGGAAAGGTTGTATTCGGTGTACAGAGAGGATGTACTGCACACGACTGGATCTCAAGAAACCTTGTTGAGACAGGCAAACTTCCCGAGGACAATTTAAAACTCTACGAGAACTTCCCGCTTGCAGTAACTGAACTTGAGAACGGCCGTGTAGATGCTGTAATGTATGACACACCTGTCCTTATTGATTCTATCAAAGGCAAAGACGTAGTCAAGCTCGGCACTATCGACACCGATGAGGAATACGGTATTGCAATCCGCAAGACTGACACTGAGCTCTTAAACACAATGAACGAAGGTCTTGACAAATTAATGGCTGACCCGTACTGGAATGAGCTTATTGCAGAATACAAACTTGAGTAAGGTATTCTGAAAATAATTATTTACCCTTTTTTTGATTTTTGTTATTTTCTCTTAAATTCTCTATATTTATGAGATTCGGGATTATTCCGGTTTTATTACATTTCAGATTTTTATTTTACGATTGCTTTAAAATCGGGTTTTTAAAATTTTGCCATGCAAACTCTTACTATTATGCAGGATATCTGGAAGTCAAAACTGTGATTATTTCAGGGGGGTATTTTATGAGAAAATCAACAGATTTCAGTAAAACTGCAATCAGGATAGTGTTATCTTTAGTCCTGTTCTTTATTTTTCTGATAATACCGGTATCGGCAGAATCAGGAGAGATTGTGGTCTTTGGAGATGATGGCAGGGACCAGTGCAGTGATGCCCCTGTTGGTATCGGATTTACGGATATTTCTGCAGGAGTTTTTCACAGCCTTGCGCTAAATTCTGATGGTTCTGTTTTTGCGTGGGGAGATGATGACTGGAAACAGTGCAGTGATACCCCTGTTGGTATCGGCTTTACGGATGTTTCTGCAGGATTTTTTCACAGCCTTGCGTTAAGTTCCAATGGTTCTGTTTTTGCGTGGGGGGATGATGGCAACGGTCAGTGCAGTGATGCCCCTGTTGGTATCGGCTTTAGGGATGTTTCTGCAGGAGGTTTTCACAGCCTTGCTTTAAGTTCTGATGGTTCTGTTTTTGCGTGGGGGGATGATGGCAACGGTCAGTGCAGTGATGCTCCTGTTGGTATCGGATTTACGAATGTCTCTGCAGGATATTATCACAGCCTTGCGTTAAGTTCTGATGGTTCTGTTTTTGCGTGGGGAGATGACAGTTGGGGTCAGTGCAGTGACGCTCCTGTGGGTAATGGATTTACGGCCGTTTCCGCAGGTTCAGGTCACAGTCTTGCTTTAAGTTCTGATGGCTCTGTTTTTGCGTGGGGGGATGATGGCAACGGTCAGTGCAGTGATGCCCCTGTTGGTATCGGCTTTAGGGATATTTCTGCAGGGGGTTTTCACAGCCTTGCGTTAAGTTCTGATGGTTCTGTTTTTGCGTGGGGAGATGATGGCAACGGTCAGTGCAGTGGTGTCCCCGATGGAACAGATTTTGTCAGGGTTTCCGCAGGAGAAGCTCTCAGTCTTGTGATAAGAGAAATTGAAGCAACACCTAAGCCGATGCCCGAACCGGTTCCTGAGTTTCCAAAGATTGCTGTGCCTCTCATGGTGATTGCCGGCATCTTTGGAGTTTCTCTGATTGCCCGGCAGAAAGAGTAATCAAAAATATAATTTTTTAAATTTCTCCAAAAGTCCGGAAATTGGTTGAACACCACTCCGGTAAAAAAATGAAAGGATAACAAAATAAAATCAGAAATGTCTCAGAATATTTATGTAAATTTTTTTGAAAAAATATTTTTTTTAAATTTATGTTTTCAGCGCTGGGCAGTTCCGGGCACTGCATATTTTTTCTCAAGCATGCTGGCACAAAATGTTGTGATTGTGACAAGTGCCAGATATATTACACCAATCATCAGAAATACGTCAGGCTCAAAGTATTTTGAGAATACAAGTTTCCCTGCACCTGTAAGCTCTATTAATGTGATCATGTATGCAAGTGACGAATACTTGATTAGATATATGAACTCGTTTGAAAGACCCGGTATTGCACGTCTTAGTGCCTGGGGAAGAACAATATGAATTATTGCCTGCCTTTTTGTCATGCCAAGAGCGCTTGCGGCAACAAGCTGACCTTCCTTTACAGAGAGTATCGCTCCTCTTATGTATTCTGAGTTGTATGCACTGTTACAGCAGATGAAACCTATTATGGAAGCCATAAACGCTGAGAGATATATCCCAACTGACGGCAGGCCGAAGTACAGAATGAACAAGAGAAGAATCAGGGGACATCCCTTTACAAAACCGACAAAAAGCCTGCAAAGAAGGTTTATGCTCTTCCCGCCGTACACTCTTCCAACTGCTATCAGTATCCCGAAAGTCAGTCCGAAAGGTGCTGCAAGCAGTATCAGCTGCAGGGTTATTATCAGACCGTTTAGTAATGCGGGGAGCAGTATATTGAAGAGGAAATCAGAGTCCATTTGTCTTTAGTCTCCTGTAAGTCCACCAAACTGCCCGATGAAACTTCTTGTCCTTTCATATGTCGGGTTATTGAGTATTTCATCAGGTGTTCCTGTTTCAAGAATTTTTCCGCCTTCCATGAAAATTATCTCGTTTGCAACCGATTTTGCAAATCCCATTTCATGTGTTACGACAAGCATTGTCATCCCTTCCTGTGCAAGCTTCTTCATGACCTCAAGAACTTCTCTTGTAAGTTCGGGGTCAAGTGCTGATGTTGGTTCGTCAAAGAGAATAACATCAGGCTCCATTGCAAGTGCACGGGCGATTGAAACACGCTGGGCCTGTCCTCCTGAAAGTTCAGCCGGATAGTGATCCGCCCACTCCTCCATTCCTACCTGGCGGAGTTCGTAAAGTGCTTTTTCCCTTGCTGCTTTTGGGTCCATTCCCTTTACTTTTATGAGCGCTATCTCAACATTTCTGACAGCCGTCAGGTGATCAAACAGATAGAAATTCTGAAAGACCATTCCGATTTTCTGTCTGAAATAATTTATTCTGCTGCCTGAGTTGGTGACTTCCTCATCCCTGAGCCATACTCTGCCTTTCTCCGGCAGTGTAAGCTGGTTGATGCATCTTAAAAGTGTACTCTTACCGGTTCCCGAAGGACCTATGAAAACTATCGTGTCACCCTTTTTGACGTTAAAGGAGACGCCTTTTAAGACTTCCGAGTCGTTATAGGTTTTATGAATATCTTCAACTCTTAATATGTATTCGCTGTTTGTTTTCTGAAGATCTTCAGGTTTTAATGTATAATCGTCATCTGCCATTTTTTTACACCATTCCACTGTTTCCGCTAAAGCCCGGTATTGCAACTCTCTCTTCAAGTTTTCTTATTACAATCATTCCGGCATAGTTGAGAAGAATGAAAATTCCTGCACATGCAAGGTAGATTGGCATTGTAATATAGGTCTGAGCAACAATCTGGGATGTTCTTGTTAGAAGTTCGGCAACTCCTATTGCATAACACACTGCGGAATCGGTGAGTATGTTGGGATACTCGTTGGACCAGCCCGGCAGTGCAACGCGTGTTGCCTGTGGAATTATAATCGTTTTAATTGCTGTCATCCTGCTCATTCCAAGAGAACGTGCAGCAGTCATCTGCCCTTCGCTGATGGACTGTATTGCTCCTCTGAATATCTGTGACTGATACGCCGCGCCACGAAGGCCCAGTACGGTTGCGCCGACAAAAAACTCAGGGACATCCAGATTCAAAAGCGGGAATACGGTAAAATAGAACATGAAAAGAAGCAGAAGAACGGGCAGTCCCCTGAAAAACCATACATATATGCCTATTGCTGCTTTAAGTGGTCTGCTGCCGTAAACCTGCCCGATTGCCATTGGAAGGCCGAGGAGGATTCCGATTATAAGCGCAGCTGCAACAAGACCAAGCGTAACCATGATTCCTGAGAGCAGATATGGAAACCAGTCTATAAGTATTAAAAATACGTCCATATTTATTCCCTGACAGGCTTAAAGCCTGTAAATTTATTCAGTACCGGTAATGAAGTTCATCTGACCGGAATGCACTTTTTTGATAAAGTCTGCATTTTAAAATTAGTGTTGAAGGGTTTTGATATTTGCCCTTCAGGATTGTAACTTAGAATCAGTATAATCAGCGTGGAGATGCTCCGACAAGGCTGTACTTCTCAAGAAGAACCTGCCATGCGGGGTCGTCCATTAAGTTGTTTATACCGTCATTCATCTTTTCAAGAAGCTCTGTGTCATCCTTTCTGATAGCAACACCGTAGACTTCTCCTGTGTCAATCTGACCGCGGATTTCGATTGGTTTCTCTTCGATTGCCGCAGCAAGTGAAGGAACATCGTAAATTGCAGCATCAATTCTCTTGTTCTGAAGATCTGTAATTACGCTTGGGAAGTTGTCGTAGTATTTTAACTGGTCTTCTGTGATGAGTTCTGTCTCAATAAGGTTTTTCTCAACCCAGATTGAACCTGTTGTTCCCCTCTGTGCACCTACAACTGCCTTTCCTGCCTTGAAATCATCAAGTGTGAGGTCAGAGTCGTTGTGGAATGCCACACCCTGGTCAACCTTCAGGTAAGGGGTTGTGAAGTTAACTTTTTCGAGGCGATCCGGAGTGATTGTCATACCGGAGTAGACCATGTCGATCTTTCCTGCAAGAAGTGCAGGTATGATTCCGTCCCATGCAAGAGGCTGGAACTCAACTTCAAATCCCTGATTTTCTGCAACCCATTTTGCGGATTCAACATCAAATCCTGTTACTTTTCCTTCTTTGTCAATGGAAGCGTATGGTGGGTATTCCCCGTCAATTCCAATAATATATGTTGTTTTTTCAACTGCTCCCTGTTCGCTGCCGGCTGTCTCTCCGGCGGTGTTGTCAACCGGCTGGCTGCCGGTACATCCGGCAAAGGCGACTGCCATTACAGCCAGTAAAATAATAAGAACACCAGAAAACTTATTGTTCATCAGAAAGTTATTAGGAAAGGTTTTGATTTAGCTTTTATGACTTGAATTTGTAAAGATGCGGTGGATATTTACGCCAAAATATATCTTTTTTCTTTGTTAAATGGGTAAATTTAATCCCGTTGCCCTGGCTGGATAAAATGTGCCATCATTTTGATTCTTTTGTTAATATACACAGTTGCAAAGAGCCGGCCGGCTGAAATATTATGGTTTTTTGGATTATCCCGGGGTTTTATTTAAATCAAACCTGATATTTTGTGTAATTTATATGCGTGTATATAAAAAAAGTCCTGCGCTTTTCTTTTCTGGAAATTAATTGATTTATATCTTTGTTCCGAGTGGTTTACCGGCACTTCAAAACGATTGCTTAATGTATTGATTAATGAAATAAAATAGATTAATTAGATTTCACTTTTAAGGGTTTGTCAAAATGAAAGAATCAGTGCCCTGGCATATAATCGCCGGTTTTGGAGGTCATATAAAAGCAACTTCCACTACTCTTGTAATTCGTAAGAAGGGTGTGGAAGAAGAACTGCCTTTATCATCAGTGAATCATCTGCTTGTGGTTGGAGGTCACAATCTTCACACATCAGCAGTTACACACCTTTTAAGGAACGGTTCTTCAATATCATTTTTTGATCCAGACGGCACCCCGCTTTCAATAATGCGTCCTTACGGGAGTTATCCGGATGAGGAACTAAGAAGCAGGCAGATGAAGAGTCCCGGATATAAAAGTGCCTGCGAGATAGTGAAATCTTCAATTATGTCACGTATACTGATGATTGAAGAGGCATCCGCCGAGATGGGACGTTCCATATACTATCAGGGCGAGGACGAACTGCTTAGCAAAATGCTTGAGGATATAGAATATCTGATAAAAATGGATGAGTTAAGGCGCATTCACAGGCTGTCTTCAGACATGTATTATGAGATAATTTCCCGCAGTATAAACCCTGCCCATGGTTTTCGGCGGAGAACAGAGAGGCCTCACAATGATCCTGTAAATTCGATGCTTTCACTCGGCTATGCCATGCTGTTTGGAAACTGCTCTGTTTCTGTTGTGGGCGCCCATCTTGATACTGATATCGGGATACTCTCAACCGGAAAGAGATCTCTTGTCCAGGATTTAATCGATCCACTGAAGGCAAGAATGGTGGATTCGGTTGTCTTTTCCGTTGCAAGAGAATATCTGACATCAGATCATTATGAATCCGGTACAAAGCGCTGCCACCTTGACGATGATATAATAAAAGTCCTGACGAACGGTATCAGGAATTCGATTGATCAGAATATCATTGAAAAGAATGTTTCTTTCTACTATGATTCGATAGTTTCAGGCAGCTCTCTTAATATAAGTTACTAAAAAATTTATCTCTTAATTAAAAATTTCCCGGTTATATCGAAGCGGATTAAAAATCGTTTTTATCTTATCAGCCGGAAATTTCAGTTATCTCATCTCAGATATTTCTAAGGATTGTAAAATCACTGAATTCTTTTTTTGTAATTTCATTGCAGGAGATTTCCCGTAAATATGCTCTCGGGCATTCATACAGGGAGGAGATGAATTTTTCAAGAATGACATTCTCACCTGTTGCAACAAGGTAAACCCTTCCGTCATCAAGGTTCATCACTTCACCGGTAAGAGAAAGGCCAAGTGCGATCTTCCTTGCGCATGCACGAAAACCGACCCCCTGAACCTGGCCGGATACGTACGCTTCAATTGTTTTTATTTCGCCTTTTTCCTGGATTTCCTGAATGTTGTTATCATTCGCAGCATCAGAGAACATAACCTTAAGGAAATATATCAGCATTAATTATTAATTCTCTGATGTTGTGCCGGGCTGTTAATTAAAAAATAAAAAAGAATTAATAATATTTTTTGGCTTATTCGTATGCAACAAGCTTTAAGCCTGTTTCAGCTTCAATGGATTTTATCTTTTCAATCTGTGATTCCGTAAGCTTTGCAACAGGAGATGTCTTTTCGTATGCAACCATTATAACTCCCATTTCATCTTCACATTCCTTTATTCCCTTAATCTCTTTTTCATTCAGTTTTGCGTATCCTGTCATTTTAATCACCTGACGTTGTTTGAAATATGCATATTACTGTGTTTATAATATATATCTATTTGGCACTATATTTGCAAAAATCGTTTCAATTTGTAAAAAAGCGGGATAATACAATTATTTTTGTATTGTGTCAATTTTAATTTTGTATGTAGCCCTAAGATAATGTCAGTCTATGAAAATCACGTTGTGATTTTAATCACACTTTCACTGGATTTTCATTCTAAAGTGACAAAAAATACATTTTATTCAAATTTTAAGAGATGGCGGGGAGGATAATACCAAATGTCTCTTAGTACCATCCCGGTGCATGATGTCAAAGTGAAGATAAATTATATGCGTAAGGTCAAAATAGAAATCAGGAATTGAATAGCATGACATCAAAAGAAGATATTACAAAAAATATTGAGCTCATAAAAAGCGGGGAACTTGAAGAGAAAAGAGCGGCGGTGACATTTCTCTCTGATGCAGGGGAAGATGCCGTGGATGCGTTATGTGAACTTCTAAGTTCAGAAACCGATAATGACTCACGCTGGTATGCGGCATCGGCACTTGCAAGGATTGGTGAACCTGCACTTGACAGCCTCATGCTTCTTTTAAAGACATACCCTGATGATAATGTAAAGAGGTATGCGGCAGCAGCGGTTGCAGGGATAGGAAAGCCTGCTGTAAAACCTCTTATTGAGGTATTTTTAGAAGATGACGGGCCTACACGCGGATTGGCATCCAGGGCTCTTGTCAGAATAGGAGAGGATTCTGTTGAAGAGCTCAACCGGTTTATCAGCGAAACAGAACCAAAGGATACAGCACACAGATGTGCGGTTATAACACTTGAAAAACTCTGTTCAAATGCGCCTGATGCTGTGGAAGAAGTGCTTGAGAAGTAATATTTGCAAACTAAATTTTTATTTTTTATTTTCCTGAAAATGATGCTGTCATTTTCATAAAACGGGTGCCTGAAAAATAATTTCCAATGAACGTCTTAAAAAAAAGAGATTTCGAAGGTTTATTTTGAAATCAGTTCGCCCGAATCAAAGTGTCTCAGGGAATCCATAAGTCCGAGCCCTTTAACGTATTTCATCAGCTCTTCATGATCCCTTTCATAGTACATGTGTGCCGAGACTGAGGTGTGGGAATACCAGCCCATTTCTGCACTGAGTTCATCTGCAATCATTTTCTGCAGATGAACAAGTGCGTACATGTTTGCGCCAAGAGCAGAGAGCATGTCGTTTGAGCGGAATTCAACATGCATGTTAAGTTTGTTGTCCCTGACAAAGCACTGGATTCTCTGAAGGCAGGGAGGGTTGTTGGAATTTGTGTCTTTTGGGGGGAACCATGTAATTCCCTCCGCCCTTCTTGAATTTGGTTCTGTTTTTAGTTTTTCAATGATGTAGGCGATTTGATCAATGCCTTTTCCGTCACCGTCTCCGACAAATCCATCCCCTTTTGAGAGCGGATAGTCAAAAAGGCGGTCATGATAGGTATATACAAACTCGCTGTCGGTTCCGTTTAACAGATCATGGACATACTGTTTCATTGCTCCTTCACCGAACATGTTGTAAGGGCTTATCATATAGTCGGCGAAGGGATTGTTCACATGGATATTGAGCGGTTCCGGGAGTTCAAGTGTCTTTTCCCCGTCTTCTGTCAGGATATACACTCCGTGCTTTAATATTGATTTTATAACCTCTTCGTGTGCTTTTCCAATTGAAAAGGCGCGAATATTGAACATGTTACTTAAAAATCCCCTTTTTGTTTGATATTAATTCTTATAATTCTGATATATTACAATTCTTTGTAAATTTTTGTCTGCCCCGTTTTATTAAAAATATTCCCTGATTTGTGGTTATTTTTAGCAAAAGCCTGTTTACGTAAAAATCGCATGGTTTTGATTTATATTGGTCTGCTCTATCAAATGCCTATATCTTTGATGCAGAACATAATAATCAACCATGGATATTCAGGCCTCACCGGAGATGGAAAAATATTTCAAATCAATAGAGGACGGCCTTAATGAAGCAATAGGGATTGCAAAGGGGGCGCGTTCTAAGGGGTATGATCCGCGTACTGATGTTGAGGTTCCAATAGCAAGTGATCTCGCCGACAGGGTGGAGGCGCTTTTGGGCTACAAAGGGGTTGCAGTCCGTCTGCGTGAGCTTGGCGAGCAGATGTCCCGTGAGGAAGTGTCGCTTAAAATCGGAGACGACTTCATTGCAAAAAGATTTGGTGAGGATACAAAGGAAGAGATTCTTGATCATGCAATCCGTGCGTCAATGGCGCTTTTAACCGAAGGTGTGGTAGCGGCGCCTACCGAAGGAATAGGAAAAATCGGCATCGGCAAAAACGACGACGGAACGGAATACCTGAAGATCTATTATGCAGGGCCTATCAGAAGTGCCGGAGGAACGGCCCAGGCACTCTCGGTTCTTGTCGGGGATTATGTCAGGAAGGGTCTTGGAATGAACCGCTACATACCCCGTGAGGAAGAGGTCGAGAGGTATGTTGAGGAGATAAAAAAATACAACTCTATCCTTAGTCTTCAGTATCTCCCTTCCGATGATGATCTAAGGCATATTATCAGAAACTGCCCTGTATGTGTGGAAGGTGAGCCGACAGAGAGGGTTGAGGTATCAGGTTACAGGAATCTTGAGAGGGTTGAGACAAACACCGTAAGGGGTGGTATGGCGCTTGTCGTTGCCGAGGGTATGGGTCTTAAAGCTCCGAAAATTCAGAAGATTGTCAGAAAAGTCAGGATGGAGGGCTGGGAATGGCTTGATGTGCTTGTTTCCGGAGCGGCTTCCAAGAGCAGCGATGATGATGAGGAGAAAAAAGACGGCCCGAAGATCAAGCCAAAAGACAAGTATATCCGTGATTTAATCGGTGGAAGGCCGGTTTTTTCTTATCCTATGAGACAGGGGGGTTTCAGGCTTCGTTACGGAAGATCAAGGAACACCGGTTTTGCAGCCGCCGGTTTTAACCCTGCAACCCTCCACCTTCTTGGTGATTTCCTTGCCGTAGGGACTCAGATGAAGGTTGAGAGGCCGGGAAAAGCTGCAGGTGTTGTTCCTGTGGATACAATAGAAGGGCCCACACTAAAACTCCTGAACGGTGATGTTGTCAGGATTGATTCGGCAAAAGAGGCTCTCCCTTTGATGAACAGCATCGCGGAAATCATTGATGTCGGTGAGATGCTTGTTAGTTTCGGGGAATTTCTTGAGAACAACCATCCTCTTGCCCCCGGAGTCTACTGTCATGAGTGGTGGATTCTTGAGGGTGGCAAAAGCAGGCCCCTGAATGAATCAGAAGCAATTGAAATGGCACGGAAAGGGATCTTTCTCCACCCCGACTACATGTTCCTCTGGGATGATCTTGAGTGCAGTGAGATAAAAGAGCTCTCTGATTTTGTCATGGATCACGGGGAGTTTAGAGATGGAATTCTGACTCTCCCTGCTGATGGTGCAGGGAAACCTATTTTGGAAGAGATTCTGGTTCTTCACAAAGTAAGGGACGGGAAAGTTGTAATTGAAAACCCGCTTGTTCTCCTGGAATGCCTGGGACTTACCACATCGCTTGAAAAAAAGCCGGAATGGGACTCCCTAAAAGCAGACGATCCGATGGATATGGTTATGCATCTCTCCGGCTTTAAGATGCGTTCAAAGGCAGGAACCAGAATCGGCGGAAGGATGGGGCGTCCGGGGAAATCAAAGGCAAGGAAGATGAGCCCCCCGCCGCACGGAATATTCCCTGTCGGAGATGAGGGCGGTTCACGAAGGTCATTTCAGGAGGCCTCAAAGAGTAAGGAAAACCGTCAGGGCGGTATTGTAAAGGCACAGATCGGTCTTAGGAGATGTGAGGTCTGCGGCAAGGAAACCTTCCGTAACAGATGCGAGTGCGGAGGGCACACAAAAGCCGTATTCCTGTGCCCGAGATGCGGACGTGCAACTGAAAACGGTGTCTGCCCTGCCTGCAACACAGACGGTGTCTGTATGCAGGAGCTTAAAATTGACGTAAAAGACGAGTACCAAAAGGCCCTTGAACATCTCGGCCTGAGGGATTCGGGTATTCAGCTCTGCAAGGGTGTAAAGGGTCTGATGTCAAAGGAGAGGTGTGTCGAGCCTCTTGAAAAAGCTGTATTAAGGGCTTCAAAGGACCTTTACGTGTTCAAGGACGGAACGGTCAGGTATGATATGATCGATCTTCCGCTCACACATTTCAGACCGAGGGAGATCGGTGTTTCGTGGGAGAGACTGGTTGAGCTTGGCTATCCAGTGGATGTATACGGAAATCCTCTTGAAAGTAATGATCAGATCCTTGAGCTCAAATGTCAGGATATTCTGGTCTCCTATGACTGCGGGGAATGGCTCGTCAGTGTGGCCGGTTTTATCGACGAGATGCTTGTAAAGCTCTACGGGATGGAGCCTTTTTACAAAGCCCAGAAGAAAGAGGATCTTGTCGGCCAGCTTTTAATGGGACTTGCCCCGCATACGAGTGCAGGTGTTCTGGTAAGGCTTCTCGGGTTTTCAAAAGCCCATGTCGGTTATGGCCATCCCTATTTCCATGCCGCTAAGAGGAGGAACTGCTTTGAGGGATCTACTCTTCTGACTGTGTTTGACGGTGAGAAGTGGGAGGAGCTGCCGATATCAAGGTTTGTTCTTGAGAATTTTGATGTGGGAAGAACAGAGATTGACAGAGTCGGGACTTACTATTCTGATCCCAAAAAGACTTACTGGGTTCAGTCAATTGACGTTAACGGTGCACTGAGGCTTCGCAGAGTCACTTCCGTTTCAGTTCACAAATCCCCTGCCACTCTTATCAGGTTTGAGACTTACAGGGGCAAATCTGTCACAGTCACACCGGAGCATGCCATGCTTGTCTGTGATCTCTCATATCAGAGAAAGGTGAAGGCCCTTGAGTTAAAAGAGGGCGACTTCGTTCCCTGTTCCGAAGGCGGTGCGATGATTACGGACAGGATAGTAAGTCGTGAGATTCTTGAGTCTGCCGAGGATTATGTCTACTGCCTCACTGTTGATACTGATCACAATCTCTCTGCAAACGGCATATTTACCGGCCAGTGTGATGGTGATGAGGATTGTGTAATGCTTCTTTTAGACGGTCTGATCAATTTTTCAAAGGCATTTCTGCCTGAGACAAGGGGAGGATCGATGGATGCACCGCTTGTTCTGACAAGGAAGATTGATCCTGCCGAGGTTGACGGTGAGTGTCATAATGTCGATGCATGCCCTGCCTATCCTTTGAAGATGTATCTTGCAGCGCTTGAATATACACATCCAAAGGATATTGAAAAGGAGATCGATCATGTCGATCTCCGGCTTGGGACACCGGGACAGTATGAGGGAATCATGTTTACGCATGACACCTCCGATATCTCCGCAGGGCCGCTTATCTCGTCTTACAATACCCTTACAAGCATGATTGACAAGCTTGAGGCCGAACTTGAGCTTGGAAGGAAAATAAGGGCGGTGGATGAGAGCGATGTAGCTGAAAGGGTTTTAAAAACGCATTTTCTCCGTGATATAATGGGCAATCTAAATTCCTTTTCAAAACAGACTCTCCGGTGCACAAAGTGCAATTCAAAGTACAGAAGGATGCCTCTTGCGGGGAAATGCAAATGTGGAAACAAGGTTATTCAGACAGTCCACGAGGGTTCTGTCAAGAAGTATCTTGATATGTCAATCAGGATGTGTGAGGATTACGATGTATCCGAGTACACAAAACAGAGGGTTGAGGTTTTGAGCATGTCGGTTTTGTCGACATTCGGTGAGCCTCCTGAAAAACAGCTCGGTCTTGCGGACTTTATGTAAATATTTTTACTTTTTTTAATTTTATTTCGGATACTCGTGTTTTTCACGGAAAAGCCAGTCTTTTAAAAGAAGAGGCGTCATTATTGTGCAGATAAGGCTTGCCATTATAATTGATATGAATGCATCCTGGCCCATTATGCCCATTGAAAGTCCGATAAGGGCGATTATCATTGCCATTTCTCCTCTTGGAATCATCCCCGCACCTACTACAAGAGAGTCATGTCTGTCCATTCCAAGCAGTTTTGCAGGGATGCTGCATCCGATGAATTTTGAGAGTGCCGCTATTATTGTCAGCACTATTATGAAGGGAACTATTGCCTTTGTAACTTCATGCAGGTCTACAAGGACTCCGAGTGAGATGAAGAATATCGATGCGAAGGGTATGTAGAGGTATTCTGAGCCTTTTTTTATGCTGAGACTGTTTCTTAGCGATACCTTGTTGATTGATACGCCGGCTATGAATGCTCCTATCATCGGTGATATTCCAAAAAAGTCAGCTGCAAGGGCATAGATAAAAGCGATGCAGAGCCCGAAGAGGAATACAAATTCGGGGAATTTAAATGCTATTTCCGAGCTGTCAAGTTTAACTATGATTTTGTCGACGACATAAAGACCTGTCAGGGCTGCAATGACTATGAAGAAAACGGGTCTGATTATGGACAATATTATATCAAATGTTTCAGCCGAACCGGATACGATGTCGATTGTCACTGAAAGGACAACCAGGGCGAGTATGTCGTCTATCACCGCAGTTCCTATTATTGCGTTTGCGATGTTTGTGTGGAGTTTCCCCATCTCTTTTAAGGCGTTGGCCGTTATTGCGATGCTTGTTGCCGTAAGTGCCGCACCGATGAAAAACGACCCTTCTACGGGGTATCCGAAAAGTTCGGCTGCAAGGAATCCCAGAATCCACGGGAGTATAACCCCGCATGCTCCGATGATAAAATACGGGAATCTAAGCAGGTCTTTGAAATGAAAGTCAAATCCTATCACAAACAGCATGATGATTGCACCCATGTGTGCAAGTGCACTGACAAAGTCGGTGTAGGTTATTAGTCCAAGGAAACTCGGGCCGACTATTAGTCCAAGTATGATCTCCCCGACGACTGCCGACTGGTGGATATATGCTGCGACAAGATATCCTCCGACAGCGATTAAAAGCATGAGAGCGAGCTGAAATTCTATACTCTCTAAAGGAACGGGTGTCATGCGGATATTCTTTTAAAGGCGGTGGTTTTATAAAAACACTGGCAGTGTCATCTGATTACTGCATATTCTTTTCCCCTTTCCATCTCTTCTGCCATGTAGAATGTGATCTCTTTTGGGTAAGGCTCAAAAAATGTCTGCCCGGTTAGACTGTTGTTATCGTCTCTCACAATCCATGTCTTCAGGATGTTTTTTAATGCTATTGCCGGGAGGAGATTGTCTTTGTATGCCCTGATATTTTCAAGGAAGAATTCTTTCTCCTCTTTATTTAGTATTCCTGAGATCTGTCCGAATGCATGCATCATTGCATTAATGTTTGATTTGTATGATACGGGGTCGTTTGTTGCAGTAAGAAGATTTTTGCGGTAATTTTTAACTGATTCACTGAATGTGAGTTCTTCTTTGTTTGCCGCTATGTTTCCGAGAATTTTCAGGTAATTCTGGTCGTATGCCTGAATAAGTGTCTTGTTTTTGTGATGGAAGGCGGAAAGCCGGCTGTATTTTCCGGATTTTTCAACGTCCCTTAGTTCTGAGAGCATGAATATCCGTGTCAGGAAGTTTTCACGTATTCTGTGGTTTTTGATTCTTCCTTCGTCTTCAACGGGGTAATTTTTGAATTTTGAAAGAACAGCACCGCCAAAGAATCCGGCTCTTTTGTCTATTGAGTTTGCCTTGTCCGGTCCGGGGTAGACATATGCATTTGCCATCCCTGATGTCGGGGATTTGTTTTTTAGTATGAATCCGTCAACGGAGGTGAGTGAAGAGAGGAAGTTTTCAGAGAATCTGTTAATTTCGACTGTTAAATCCCTTCCTGTCGCCGGCTGTATCAGGCGGTCGTTTTTATTTATTCTGACTATTCTGACCGGTTCTCTCGGGACACCGAGACCGATTTCAATCTCCGGGCAGACGGGGATGAATTCGACAAACTTTTTGAGGACTTCAACCTCTGCGCTTTTTACCATGCTGCCGTTGTATCTGACGGGATCGTGTTCGATGCAGCGGCTTATGACAATTTTCGGGATTTTGAATTTTGGATATTTTGTGATTTTGTTTTCATTATATTTTTTAGAATAACTCTCCGAATTAATTTCTCCCATAATTTTTCAGCTGATGCTGTTCCCCCCTTATTTTTTAATTCTTCTTTTAATTATTTCAAAGTCAGTTCCGTTTTTAGTTAATTTTAATTAATGATTCCCGGATTTTTGAAATGTCAGCAATTTTTGGATTTTGTTGAAATTTCAATATCTGTCTAATGGCAATATGAGAATATATATTCTGCCGGAAATGTTTTTTATGCAGCGGGTTTTTTGATTTCAAAAGTTACCTTTTAAATTCATGAAAGTGTAATAGAGTAGTGCAATTTTAAAAAAATGTTTGCGAGGGTAGCCAAGTGGTCAACGGCGGTGGACTCAAGATCCTGCCTATAAAATGGTGAATAAACCTTTGCAAAAAAAGAGGGCGAGCGTTTCCGAGTGGCCAAAGGAGCCGGACTCAAGATCCGATCTTGTAGAAGTTCGCAGGTTCAAATCCTGCCGCTCGCATTTCATTTTTTCGGAGAAAGACAGCCTTTGCAGGGATGGTCAAGCATCCCTGCTTCAGGCAGAAGCTTATTTTCGTTACAGTTTGTAACTTATTTTTTAAGAACTCTTTAGCTCAGGCATAATTCTCACCCTGTATGATGAATTCAATTTCCTGACTTTCTTTTCTTTTTCCGGATTTTTTCTTAAACTTGACTGTCTTTTCTTCGCTCTCTTCTTCCTCTGTTTCTGTTGTCTCTGGTTTTTCTTTTTTGATTTTCAGAATCCCTTTGTAATATACATAGCCGAGTTCTTCCCCATCTCCGTAAAAGGGCATGGCTATTCTATCATCTCCAAAATCTCGGGAAGGAAGACCTATGAAAGCTTTATTTGTTGGTATCTGTGCCCATAGCTCATTAAAGCGGGCAAGTTTCCCTTCCATGAATATAGATCCCCTTCTGATGAAATACCAGGGGAATGAGTCCCGGGCGGCAGGGTTGATGACCTTCAGACTTTGTGTTGCAGCCACAAACCGAACCTTAAGGGATCTCATCGTATAAAGGGAGGATACAACATCCATTCCGGCGAGGTAATGGTCATAACTTTGTGCTATGTGCTTAGCGGGAGCGATAAACTGAAATTCATCAATGAAGATATCAAGCGGTGTAGGCAGATGGTAGTCATAAGCCATGTTGATTAGTTCACGAAAGATTTTTGAAACCACTTTGGCATTGACTGAATGGTCACGAACGAACCTGTAAAATGATATGACGTTAATCCGGTCGGGGTCGAGATGATGCCAGACATCTGCATAACTTGTGATATAGGTTTTTTTGATATCAATGTCTGCACCTTCGGCAGGTTTCACTATGATGTCGCACCCTTCCGGAATTAGCAAGTTAAGAGGACGGAATTTTGACAGGAGAAGCATTTCAGAAGTTTTCCCTGTGTCAACCCATACCAGGCATGATTTTGGAGACCATTTAACCAGGCCGTCTAAGAGATAGACTAGTCCCTGAGTTTTTCCGGTTCCTGTCGTGCCTATTTCTAATCCGTGCTGCCCGGGGCGTTTCCAGAACTGATTTACAAGTATTCCTATTGTGGAACTCTTCTTATTCCGGTTTGCCGTAGTCGACATCTCGCATACTCCCTATTAAATATCCGGATATCAGGCAGATTAAGCCGATAATGAGAATCATTAATCCAAGGTCGCCGTATGTTGTTACTAAGACGTTTGGATCTGTCAGGTCGATTATCTGGTCTGCATGATTAGATAAGAGGTCTGCCTGTGCAACCTGTGAGTAATTCATTTGTAATATTTCCGATTCTAAACCGGTAAAGTCCATGATTTAGCCTCCACTTCTCCGTAAGTCTTTTCATTTATCAGGCTGTATTCCTCAATGTAGAAATACAAGTCTTCCAGAATGTCATAAATCCTGATTTCAAATTCTGCTCTTTGCTGTTCGTTGTATGCTGCATAGATATAGCTGAGTTCATAAGAGGTCGAATACTCTTTTCTGAGGGTTTCTATTCTTTTGCTAAGTTCATCGAGATTATTTTTGAGTATTTGCTCTTTTTTCATATCTTCTCTGAGAACTGCACGAATGAGTTTCAGATTAACAGATAGCATGTTTACTTTGCTGTGAATCGGTGAATCCGAGTATTTAATCATTAGAAGGTTTACGAATGCAAGGAGATACGAGAGAGTAATTTGTTTTGTTGATTTCATTTTTTGCCTCCAAATAATCTATCTAAGAGCGATTTTTTTGTGATGTCGTCTTCTTTTTCTTTTTCCGGGAATAACTGATAACTTGGTGCTGATTTGAGCATTCCGGCAATTTCCATCCGACCTAAACGGTCAACACTGGGAGAGAGATGTTTATAACCTTCAAGGAATGTGATTATAATATCGATACCGTCTTCTACTCCTCCCTGAATCAAATGCTGATGAAATGCTTTGTAAAGCTCGATTGTCTTTATCTGCTCCTGTGATAGATGTGCCAGGGGTTCGTAGTCTGTTCCTTCACCGAGCATCAGATCCATTTTCTGGAACCTAAGAATTTCAGGCGGGAGTAAAGGCTGTGTGGGTTGATTTGGTGTATTTGGATACATTTTATCCCCCTAAAACATCAGGCCGATTACTCCGCCTATGATGATTCCTACCAGCAACATGATCATTTTTTCACGGCCGGAGAGAGGGGCTGAGAATTGATCTCTGAGCAGTTCGGATTTTATCGCTCTTCCTACGAGTGAGGCATTTGTTTTTATTTTAATAACGGATTCTGCTCTTTCGAATACTGTTGTCCACCCTGCAAAGGATTTACCGTTTATTGTAATGTCAATTGGATTTTCAGGGGTAGATTCAAACTTTAATCTCTGAGTTTTTCCGGTTTCTTCTTTTTCCAGATAAACGGTTACTCCTGCGTTTCTGTCTATTAGATATACTGGTATGCCACCACCTTTTTTCTTGAAGCTTAGAAGCGGTTTTGTTACGACCGCATAAGCTTCCTGAAGGAAATCATCATTGAGAATATCTCCGACATGCTGCATGACTCCGTCCCGGCGGATTGATCGTCCTCCGTTTTCAATTATCATGCATTCGACATTTTCCCCTTTACTGAGTTTTGTTCTGATTGACATTTATTCCGCCTCCGTATTTTTCGTTGAATCTGTTTTCGAACTTTTCTTTGCAGATTTCTATCTGCTCGGCTTTTGCGGTTAAGACCGGCTTTCCTCTTTCTCTGATAAGAATTTCAAAACGTGACATGTTCAATACCTCAAAAATTTAAATAGGCTTTAAAGCCTGAATGATTTTAGCGACTGCATCAACGAATTTCAAAACTAAGTCAATAGCTAATGTTGCGAGCCAAGTGAAGAATTTAAAAATTTTTACATTATTATCAACAAATCTTGTCAATAATTTCATGAAATTTCTGGTGCTGTAAATCGCTTCACCAATCACAAAAAATTCCATTGTCATTATGAATAATGCCCAGTTTTGGATAAACAACAAATTTATCCAGAATATAGCTTCTTCAATGAATATTGCTGCAATCTGAAGAACTGTTACAAAGAATTGACCTACGTATGGAATTTTAGATATTCCGCCTAGAACCATCTCCCAAGTCCAGGCGAAAAGATCCCCGACTCCTTCAATGAAAGGAAGTGTAATATCTCCGGATTTTATCTTTTCAAATTCCTCAGCATTTACATAATAAACGGTGACTTTTTCAAAAATGTCATTAGATATTCCCTGGATATAACTGAAGGCTAATGGCTGATATCTAACAGCCGGGTAACCCTCGGGGTAAGTTGTATCATCTATCGGGATCTGTCGATAATTTTCAATTGAAAGAGGCGACAGAGTAACATAGATATTCGTTTCCCATGCCAGTTCTCCATATAACCAGTATGACTGAATGTTAATGTCATAATCAAATGAAATCGGCGCAAATTTCTCTAAATGCTGTGTCTGTGTGCTGCCGTCGGGGTAGGTGCAAATTGCGTCAAAGTTCCACCACCCCCAGTCTTTAGGATAACTCTTAATTTCCAGATTATAGGCTTCTCCGTAGCTATCAAAAACGAATCTCTGAATGGTGCCTTCATGGAGATTTTCAGCCCGGATGCTCTGGATCATCATTGTATCCGTTGCAGTAGCGGTGAAATCATCTGTATTGAAAAACCAAATTTCATCTTTTGCAGATACAGGAGCTACAATAATCAGCAAAAGAAGAAATAAAACAGAGAGAATTTTGAAATTCATTTTATTTCCTCCTGAAGACCGCCATCATAAAGAGCAATATCATTAACATGTAAAATGCAGGGATTATCTCGTATGATTCCTCGAGAGCAGCTTCAGCCGCCTGATGGTGTGTTGTAATGCTGCTGCTGTAAGATGGCGGTTCTATTGAGGGTAACGGGGTCGGGGTTGTTGTCGGTGTTGGCACTGCTGTTTCTGTGGGTGTTGGTGTAGGCGTGGGTGTGGGTGTTGCGGTTTCAGTCGGCGTAGGCGTTGGTGTTGGTGTGGGTGTCGGGGTTGCTGCACCTGTTGTCTGTTCGGTGCTTATTACAGCAGTGGGTGTTGTCGAAACTGCTGATCTAACAAATGCCCATTTCTGCTCAAATGAAGGAGTGCCTGTGGATGATGTAGCAAAAAGATACACATTTCCGGTAGCAATATTTGTGTTAATTTCAGATCCTATTCTTGATGAGTCAACATATCCCGAGACAGTACTTTGACGATTAACAGCAGATAAACGGTGATATTGCCCATCAAAATAATTTTGAGATACTGATTGACCGGTATACGTGGATGGAGATGAAAAGGAATATATAAATAAATTTGATGAATCAATTACAAATTCTACTGCTTTATTGGCCGGGCTAATATAAGTTCCTAGATCAGAACTGCCAATCAATATATTACCCGGATTTGTAATTTTTACATAACCCTCGTATATTGTGTTGGATATATCATATGATGTGCCTGATGTACCTGTATACAGAGAGGTTGTTGGGCCTATATAATCAATAAAAATTGATGACGATGACCTCAATACCGCCCCGGCATTTCCATAATACATTCTTACAGTGCCTGTTAAGCTTGCGGGTTTTATCCAGAATACTGCCTGTGATGTCGTATAATCGTCCTGTCTCCATTGTGGGAGAATGTAATCATCAGTAGTTGCAAAACTGATATCTGAATAATCATCTTTGCATTTTGAAGGATCTATGTAAATATGACAAACCCGATCTAATCCATCCAGTTCAGTTGCAGTTGAATCTGTGCCGGATTCTCTATGAATAATAATTTTTACCTGCTTGTTTGTGTCGCTACTGCCTGAATAAGTAATATCTTTATAATAATTCCATGCACTGAAGTCAACCGGGGTTAATGGGGTCAATGATACTGTTACTGTTGCACTATCTCCCGATCCTGTTGTGAAACTGCCGGTTTTTGTCTCAAAGCCTGTTTTTGACACAGTATAACTGTATGTATGTAATGATGCCAGAGCATCAAAATAAGTTGTATCTCCGTTGCTATCTGTTGTTTTTGTCCATCCCGAATCTGTAATACTGACCGTTGCCCCATTTACGGGTGAATTATCACCTGTGCTTGTTACATGAAATTTTCTTTGAGCATATGCAGGCGGGATCAATGTTCCGTCAAGTGCTACATCATCAATCAGCCAGGAGTATTTTTCTTCAGATGTGCTGGTTGCTACTGCGGTAGTTTTGAATGCTAACGTGTGTGTGCCGGTGTATCCGGAAACATCGATTTCTCTTAAAGTCCACGATGCATAATTTGCCCCGTTGATCATCTCCCATACTTTAGTGCCGTCAATTTCCACCCATCCTTTTTCAGTTCCGCCGTTCTGGATTATCTGATAAGTTTTTTGATAGAATGAAAGAGTAGATTTACTGGTGAGGTCTACCGGGCTTGCTGTCTCGAGGGTTACAGTGTAATACTGGCTGTTTTTTGCATAGGCTGTAATCTGACAGGATTTAGATCCGGTGTGTGCATCTGTAAATACGTTAATAAAACCCTGAGCGCTTGCACTGGCCGTATCTGCAAAATCAGATGACGGAGACCACCCAGACAGATCATTTTCAAAACCGTGAGCCATAACTCCGGGGATCAGGCAGATTAAGAGCAGTAAAAAAACGGACAGGGTTTTTTTCATCTTTTCAGACTCCTAAAAGACCCTGTAAGGCGGCTATTATCTGTTCAATTAGCCCTTTTTCAACTGTTACGGTTTCCGCCGGTTCACTTGTTGTTTTTGTTTCTGTCGCCGTGTCCTGAACTTCTGATACTGTTTCTAAAACCTGCATGGCCTGCACTTCTGCGGGTTCAGACTCAGGCAAGGTTTCGGCTTCGGGTGTTTCTTGTGTCTGCTCCTCCGGGATGCTCTCTTCTGTTGGTTCCGGTGTAGCTGCCTGTGTTGGTTCTGCTGTAGGGGTTACCGTTTGGTCAGGAGTTGGAGTGGTTGTGTTTTCGATCTGCTGTTGTTTTGCCTGTTCATTTTCAACAACTGTGGCGATCATCCGGTTATAATCATCTTCATTAATTACACCGTCGGATAGTAGTTTCGCAAGAGTCACAGGATTAACTTCTCCGCTCTCCCCGTGCTTTTTTTCAGAACTGTTTATGGTTGTATTTGCTGTCTCGTTACCGACTGCCATTGCTGCCGGGACTGCTATAAGCATACACAAAAACAACAAACTGATGAAGGTAAATTTAGAGAATTTCATTTCCCTCACCCTTTGATAAGCTGTTGATTTTTTCTCTTAAAATCCAGTGTGTTTTGACTGACATATATGAGAAATGACAGAATAGCATTAGTATAAGGAACATTAGCGTTATAAATGTGCTATCTATCAATTCATACAAGTCTGATGAGTCAAAGTACATTGCTTTTAGTCCAAATACTGCAGAGAATATCACTGAAAAAACTGCCATGGCTTTAAAAGATTTGCAAATTTCTTCAGCGTTTTTTTGTTTTTCCTGTTCGGTTTCCGGTTCTTTGTTTTTTCGTGTGAAAAAACTTTTATATTTTGGTTTTATTTTTGTTTCAGACATTTTTTAGCCTCCTTTTACCATACTTTGAAAATTCTTCCTACTATTACGATACTTCCTAAAATTACCGCGAACCATAGCGCATATGCGATGTAAGTTGGCATCTGAACACTCAGGAATTCCAGTGAGTTAAGCGGATTCTGAAACCATGTCTGCTCAGATGGTTTGAATACGAAAAGGTAAGAATAGGACGAGTTTAACGAGATTGTGCCGGACGTGTTGGTTTCTTTGATAAGTTCGCCTGTGCCGTCATAAACTATGATTTCAGTGTTTTTGTTGAAGTCAAGGTCCGTAAATGTGATCTTTATGTCGTCTTCGGCTGCCATTGCTGCCGGGCAAAGAATCATTGAGAATAGTAAAGTTAAAAGGAGGATGCTTGATGTGGATTTCATCTTTTGCCTCCTATTTGAATATATTGAATGCTCCCCTTACCGCATCCAGGATGGAATTGAAGAACATTAACACGAACCCGACGACACCCAAGAGAATGAGCACGGGGGCGATGTTGATGACCATATTTCCGATTGACGGGAATATGCCGGCTGCACCGTTAATCATCTCTATGATTGAAGTCCAGTTGATTGATTCAGTTGTTTCAGCAGATGCTGAGGCGACAAGACCGGCGCCTGCGGTTGCTGCTACTGCGGCTTTTAAGCCAAGTTTGCGTTTGAAGACTGAGAAACGAGATTCTGCTTTGGCGGGTTCCCAGTCTTCAAGCTTACCGCCGATCTCGATTACATCGTTAGACAACTACCAGATCACCTCATCGATGTAAATGAGTGTTACACAATGTAACTTTAATATGTTAGCTCGTGCAATAACGATATATAACCCGAACGGGTTTCACATACTGTTAGTACTCACTTACTATAGGAGGAACCAAACTTTGCAACCAACAGCCGCCCTCAGTAGAATTTTAGGAATTGAAAAGAAGAATAGAGTCTCTTCTTCCGTCCGGATTGAAAAAGAGTTTTTGGATATATTCAGTGAACAGAAGCTTGAAAAAAGCGATACTATGAATATTTCCGTGCAACGGTTCTGTAATATATACGGTGTGCCAGTTCTCCTGGTCGCTCTTGAACCTGACGGGGCCCGGGTTCGGCCTTTGGATATGTCTGATGTTATTAATCTGTCATTGTCAGATATGTTGCAAAGTAAAGGGATGATGAAAGGATTTTGATATTGTCATTTTTTATTTCAATCATTTTTGTTAGCTCCCATGATTTTTAACTGAAACATGATCGAAAGAATGTAAGAATATATGGAAACATATTGAAGGAGTGCCCCAAGCTCATAATGCAGCCTTTCAGAAAATTTTCTGATAAACTCGGAATGTTTTTTATAATCTGCTTCTTTTGATTGCAGAAAACCGGGTAAATTTAGAACTTCATACATTGATATCACCTCACATCATTAGCAAATATTAATTCGTTTTCTTCGCGAGCTTTTGCGACTCTCTCTTTTATTTTTTCAGGCATTGTTATAATGAATATTAAAGGCAGGAATATTCCTTTTATCATATATTCACACATTTTTTCAGCAATTTTTTCAAGAAAATCACCTAATTTGTCGTAGATATATACCAAATAATTAAAGAGCATTCTACTCATAGGTTTTTCTCCTGGCTGAATTTACAAGCCCCTTTAATCAGAACCCTTTTCATCATCAGTTCATCATATTCTTCAGTTCCCCAAACGTCTGAACCTGAGTTATAATATGCAAAAATTTCTGATGGAGGGGCTTTTTTTCCGCAATCCTGACAATAATAATTTCCGGGTTGCAAAGAACAGAATTTCTGATCATCCTCCTCGACAAATACAAATCTATGCTTGCCAGTCTTACAGCATATTAGCCGCCGATATAAGACATAAAACTGAAATTCACAATAATATGACAATGGCATTTTTATCTTTTTTAGGATTGCATTATCAATAATTGGATTATTGTTAATCATTAGGATCACCATCCTGGCTCATCTTGTTACTCTTAACTTCCCATTTTCCACGAGGGCATTTCTCCGCACAATCTATGAAACCTTTTAAATCATTGCATGCTTGAAATTCTATTCTAAGAGCATCACAACCTTTGCAGGCATTTATCTTTTCTGTAATGTCTTTTCCATTACAAAAATACAGAGTCATGAGTTGTCCTCCTGGCTGATGTTGTCATCCTCATAGGGGTTATTTAGGCCTTCTAAATATCCATCATCATAACAAGTTTGGAATTTAGGCAAAACATCGTCATGGGGAGGTAATGAAAACCTTCCGTCTATATATCCGACCTTCCATGCATCATGGCAAATCTCATCATCACATCCGCTATCAGTTATTAAACTGATGATAGATGGCAATCCAAACAATAATGCAATAATGGCTGCAATAGCTGTAATTAATAAAATTAAATCAACTTTTTTCATCATCTTCATCACTCCCCTTGAGACCAGTCCATATATTTGCCATGCGTGAACTCTCCGTATGTATTTAGATCTTCAATGCATGCCTCACATAATCCCATTTCAATTTCTTTACCCCCTGTAACTTCAATAGGGGTGAGTTCTGCAGGAGATGCCCCGCAATTTTCACATTTCATCTTTTTTCCTCCTGGCTAATGATGGAATGATGTTGCATGTTTGATCCTGCTTTGCTTTCTATGTCTTTTAATTGAGACAATTTTTCTTTAATTTCTTCAAATTTCTCTATTTTGTAGAAATTGTCTGAAATTCTTTTAATTTCATCCCCTACTAAATTCCAGATAATTTCATTTTCGTCTTTAGTAAATTCCTTCATTTCATTCACCTCTTAGTGTATAACGACAATGTCGTGTTTGTCATGTTATACCTCTGATTAATTCGGTCTGAACAGTTGCCTGATGTGTTGAGAATGAGCCCGCAATAGATGCTGCAAGCTCTGCAGGCATGGCATTAGCGATCATTTGTGCTATCTCTGATTCTGTTCCTTTCCACTGATACCCGGGCGGGAATCCCTGCAGGGCTGCGGCCTCTGCTAATGAGATATTGCGGTCTTCTGTAGGATGGACCATATACACTTTTTTTACATTGACAACTGCAGGAGATGGCTTTTCAAAATCAAGCCGGATTAAATGTTTAAACTTCCCTCCTTTCGTCATTGGAGTCCATTCCATAGACGTTGAATTTTTCAGGTTGTTCAGAGTCTTTTCTGAGGACTGCATTAAACCCCAATTCTCATTTATATCAGAGAATGCTTCCCTGACAGTTTTTGCCGGTTGCGTCCCGGGCATATGCCAACTCTTCCCGCGAGTTCCTACAACAATCCACCTCTTCCGGGTTTGTGCTGCTCCGTATTCGGCAGCATTGAGATAGATTGATTTTACGTCATAGCCTGCCATTTTTCCAAGCTTTATGACATCTTCTTTTATTTTTTTGGAGACTCCCGGGACGTTTTCCATAACGTAGAATCTCGGCCGGATCTCATCGACTAACCGCATGTATTCAAACATCAGGGCATTGCGGGGATCGTCTGCACAGCGTTTTGTATTCATGATGCTGCTGCCTTGGCATGGAGGCCCTCCGATTACTCCGGTAAGACCGTCAAAGTCATGATAGCAGCCGGTTATATCCCTGACGTCCTGCTGCCTGACCTGGGTTTCAAAATGGTTACTTTGGTAAGTCTCTACAGCCTGCTTTTTGAAATCTACAGCATAGGAGATATCAAAGAATCTGGAGAACCCGAGACCCATTCCGCCGGCGCCGCAGAAGAGTTCACAGACCTGCTCTTTTTCAATCATGACCTTGTCCTCCTATGTTAAATTGACAATTCCGCAATGCGGGGGATCCATATTCTTTCGAGATTCTCTGTTTATGCTGATACCCTGAACGGCCAGAAGAGCGAAGAAACCAAACTGTATTATCAGGTTTATATTGCCCGTAAAAATGCCCGAAATAAACCAGAGTGTATTTCCTATTACCCAGGAACAATAACCTGCTTTTCTGTGTGTTCTTGTGTGACTGACGGTGAGAACAGCGCCTATAATACCTAACAGCATCGCAGGAGTTTGTAAAAGTGCTAAGAGGGCGATCATTGTGCGACCTCCATTGAATAATATTTCTGTCTGATATAATTCTGTCCTTGGTCTATCTGATCAAAAATTCCGGTTAAGAATGTCTGATGCTCTAATTCCTGTATTTCAATTATGCTGATCCCGTTTAGTTGTAAGTTGGAAATATCAGTTATAAATTTGAAAAGAAAGAGTTCTGCCATGAAAGGACTGAATATAAAGGCATATTCCATCAGACTTATCATATAATCAAATTTGATACCCTGAAGATTTCCGGGCAGTTTAAGATCATTAGTAATATTTAACATGATTACACCCCGTATTCAGTCTCCTTTTTAATTTTGGAGATTTTTAGATCAATGCTTGTTATCTCTTCGTTTTCAATGAGATAATCCCCTAAAATAAGCTCATGAGTTTTTTCAAAGATGAAAAAATCTTCCAGTTCTTCAGGGCATTCGCCTTCTTTCCGGTATTCTTCCAGAATGGTATTAAGATATTTTTCAGCTTCTTCCGGGGTTTTGAACCATTCAAAATAACAGTCCATAGCATCCCATACGCCATAATTTTCTGTCATAGTTGTTCCCCCTGTTCAGCTTTTGAAAGAATGTCATTCAGTTCTTCCCTCTGATAATGGCGTAAATATTGGAAATTTTGGGGGGCACGGTCGACATAAATATCTTTTAAATAAATAGGATTTTTGAATACTTGATAATCTTTTATCTTAAGAGCAAATCCTATATCTATTGTATTAATTGCGGGATATCTGCCTTTTTTGAACTTGAAATAATTAAAGAAATCCTTCTCTGAAATCCCTGCATGGTTTGAAAATAATTCCCATAATTTTTTAGGGGAATTTGCGATCACCTCTTCGCATTGAATACAGCCTGTTACAGCCTGAACCGGGGAAGATTCATAAACATAAATGATAACAGGTTTTGCGTTAGAATTATAGGTGTAATGCGGTTTTCCTTTAAGATATGTTGTAAATTTAGGAATTGAAATTTCTGTAAATATTACTCTCCTAAATTCATATAATTTTAAACCGGATTCTATTTTTCTTACATATTCCGGTTTTATTGACATTAGGATTGAATCCATGATTATTCATCCTCCATAATATACAACCCGTCACGGCCTTTTGGGCCAACGCATGTCTTTTTAGATCCATCAGGATCATTTTTACGAACAAAATAATCCCTGTTGTGGATCTGGTTTAACCGGTTAGATTCTCTTTTTGCTTCAGTTACTGTATCAAAGGATTTTACCAATTTGTAATGATCTCCTTCCCATACTTCAAATTCTTTTAAATTTCCTAACATTTCTTAAACTCTCCTTTATTCAAATTCAAAAAAAGCCGACTACATGAAGTCGGCTATGCTCATTCCTCCCGTTGTCGGTGTGGCGGCTGCCTGCTGCATGTCACGATAGAGTTGAGCAGCAGATACAAAGTCCGGCGGTTTCTCTTTGACCGGGGAAGATCTCTTCATTTCCTGAAGGTCTTTTACCGGCCCGGCCGATATCGGAATGACATATTCCGGCACTGGATAGTATTTTTTCTTCTCTGCTCTTTGGCTGATAAAATCAGGGATTAGCCCGGAAGGCAGGCAACCGGCAAAAGTCCAATATGCCCCAGGGCCGATCTCGGCTTTCACTCTTGCAAGTTCCCGCCGGTATTGTGCCCTGGCTTTTATCATTTCAGGTGTGAGTTTTTCGGGTTGCATCCTTTGAGAACAAAGGAAAAATTTCTTGTTAATTGACCAGTATAAATGATATCCTTCGTTTTTGTAGATGATTTTGTTAAGGTATTTTTTCAGGTATTTTCTTGGATCTTCTATCTGCCCGGCATCATTTGGTTTTCCGTTTTTCCATTTCCATGAATCCGGGCCTGATTTCTGAATTTTGCAGACATCTACAATACGTCCCTGACCTAACCGGTTCCAGTCTTTGCTTAACTGATATTCGTCTAAATTGTCGATGTCAAAAAATACCGCGTGAACGTGGATTAAACCGTTTTTCTGGAATTCATTAACTGCAACATATCGGGGTCTGAATGAGAGGGTTTCTATTTGTTCTTCGTAATGTTCTCTTGCCTTTGCTTTTTCTTCCCGGGTTAATCGGCTATCTGGTGAACCGTATTTGTCAAGAGCATATTTTTGATAAAAGTGTTTTTTTAATGCAGTCTTCCGGCGGCGTGTAATCAGGGATAAATAAGCATTCCACGCTACAGCCATGTGCCGGTTAGCCATCCAGAGATTAGGGAATAGTTTTGGGTCTGTTGTGAGTGTAACAAAAATACCTGATTCGTAATATTCTTCTGCCTCTTTCCACTTGTCCCGGAATGTATCGAGGTTAGCATATTTCCGGGAATTGCAGTTAAAACGAGTGACATAATCGAGCGTGTGATATGTTGAATCAGGATCATCCCGGGGAGTGAGAATAATTTTTTTGTCTTCGATTTCATGAAGATAATCGCAATAATCAGAATCTATTTTGTTAAGCTGCCTGACAAGTTCGGGATTTAATGACCCGCCATGTTCCCGGGTATTCCAGAAAAGGCCGGTGCTTGTTGGCAGAGAGTTCATTTTTTTGATTGCGCAAATGCGGAGAGGATTCGTTTTATTCGGCCATCTCATCCATTGCGGTATCTCTTTTTGGTTCTCTGGCGTTTGGTTCCTTTGTTTATCAATCTGAGAGGAATTAACCCTCTTTGCAAAACGGTTTGAGTTTTGCACCTGCAGGGTCAAGTTATACCCGGTTTTAGTAAGCCTATACCAAATTGACGGGCGATCACCAAAACCTAGGTCTAAAACGCCTTTTTGAGATTTAAGATATTCCTTACCTTCGAGCTTTTTAATAAAGCGATATAATCTGAAGTATTCTGCACTGGGGCGCTGTGTGCCTTTCTTTTCATTTTTGGGCTTCTCAATACACTGCTGATGTTTTGCATATCTTTCAATTCTTATGGTCTCTGCTATAATCCCTATATTGACATCACGTAAGAAGAGAGGCCAGAGATCTATTGATACACCATCTGACCGTGTGAATACGAACTGTGAGAGCGTTAGATAGTCTTCATTAAGAAGTGATGGATACTTTTGAATATTTTCATCACTTGCAGTAGTATAGAGCCTGTCGGCTATCTTTTTGAGTGACAAAGCCCTTACTCCTGATTTATGGATAATGCAAAATAGCCGGTATCATATCGATATGCCCGGATTGAATACCGATCTGGAATGTTCTGCGGTTTGTAAAAGTCTAAGAGAACAGCATTGTATTTGTTGGCTATGTCTGTGATGTCGGGTATAAGGTGGTTTACCGGCCGGTGATCCTGATGAACGGCATAAATATGCCTGTGCTTATCATTTTCGCTGTAATGACGGCAGTAGTAATCACCACAAGAACTTTTCCAGATCTGATATACAAAAATTGATTCGGCAAATTCCCATTTATGCAGGGTTTCGATCAATTCTGACAGAAATTTTGTTTTCCAGTTCTGCCGGTTGTCATGCAGTGCAGTCAGACCAGACGTGATACCGCTCATCAGATCGCCCCCAGGCGGATTGCTCTTACAGCGTAGAGTTCTCTTACAGGGAGATTCCAGGGTGCACGAACACCGGATTTTTTAAGAATAGTTTTAATCTGATCCTGACGGTATGTAACATCTTTAGGGATTATGATCGGGACTGTATTTTTTTTGGTTTCTTTTGCCTGTTTTGCCAGAGCTTTCTTCCGGTTCCATTTTTTTATTTCGGAGTCTGCCATTCAGCAGCACCCCCGTATCATATCTTCATTAGCCGGCCTGCATGCAGCCGTCCTATAAAAGAGCGATTTACCGGCAACATCCATTGTCGAATAGGACAAAGTTTTATATGTCTTATCCGCGTCAATTATATCGTCAGTCCTTTGTTCCTTGTGCTTGGCGGCTGTGGAAACTTTAAGGCTGACATTTTGTTTTTTCTTTAAGTTATCTGACATTCTTCACTTCTCCATTGAATGTTCATTTTGTCGAGAACATGCCTGACAGCAATAACCATCTTACGTGATGTGAAAGAGAGATCATCCAATAATTTATCTGGTGTTCCTGCGGTTTCCTGCATGTTTTGTATCTGTTCTGGTGTTAGAATTGATACAAAACAGGGCTGTGAATTTCCGGCATTTATAGAACTCACGCTGGTGCACTCCCCTTAACGATACTGGGTAAAAGGCCCTCGCGGCGTGCAAGACAGCGTATTCCTTCTTTTGATAGGTTGCTCACATTGTAAATTTTCAGAAGCTCTTTGGTAGCTTCTGCCAGTTCCGGTTCTTTTTCAGGGTTTATAGTTCCTGATAATCTAATGACTATGTCTTTTTCTGACATAGCATAATATAGCACAATTAATGCTTATATAATTTGTGCTAATTTGGCATAATTTAGCACATCAGAACTATTATTTATTTATGCTAAATTATGTTATTCAATGCCTCCTGAAAAACGCAATAATCGTATAGCTGTTTACTTTACAAAGTCTGAACTTTCTCTTTTAGAGTCTGAAAAAAACCGATTAAATGAAGATTCTGCAAGTAAGGTTATTGTAAAAATTTGCAAAGATTATTTCAATAATTTACAATCTGATCATGAAGAAAAAATTGAATCTATGACAGATGATGAAAGGAAAATGCTACAAAAGCATGAGGAGGATTTGAAAGAAATAAAGAAAGATTTAGCAGTTATTACAAAAATTCTGCAAAATTTGGAAATTAAAAAATAATTTTTTAGGGGATGGTTAGAATTGAGGATTAAACTTATTTTTTGTTTTTTAGTTATGCTTTTCTTGGTGTCTGGTGCAAACGCTGAAAGCGGCTATGTTACATTGGGTAGTTTAAAAGATTTATTTGAAGATGGGGCGCTTGATGTAGATGATTACCAAAGAATGAAATTATCATTAAATGAGACTGAAGAATCTTATTATTCAGGGCAAAATCTTCATACTGCATCAGTCAGGACAACTCTTTCGACAGATGATAATACTGCAAATGTCAATTACGGGGAAACTATTGAAATTTGGGGAACTTCTGACGGTGGAAGCACTACTAATAATATGTTATGGATATTTTCACCGACCGGAAAAATTAAACCGGGTTATGTTGGTGATTCCGGTTCTCCGGTTATTTTAAAGATTCAGAATGATGGTTCTTTTAGATATAAATTTTATATTAATGATAATCTTGAAAGTGGGATTTATCGCTATTTAATACAGCATCCTTATTATTCTGCTGATTATGATGTTTGGTATTATAACAATCAGATAAAAACATCAGAAGGAGACAGCTATTCTATTTCTGGTAGCATAACCGGAGAAAAGCTTTGTGACATTATTGTTAATTACATTAATAAACCCAGTATTGATGATACCTATTCTAAAGGGATGTTTATGATAAACCCGGTTCCTACAGAGACACCAACACCAGTTTTAACTCAACAATCTACAACTGAGGCAACAGAAGAGATAATCCCGGAAAGCACCCCTGAAGAAATGTTACAAAATGTAACGCCGGAAGTCACAAAATCGATGACTGAACCGACTGCATCTTTAAAACCTACAACTGAAGTAACTACTACGAATTACCCAATATCGACCGCAAATCAAACAGAAATGCCTTCATATATTGAAAAAGCAGAAGGGGAAAATAAAGATATCATAAATCAGGTAGTGGTATTTTTTAGAACGATTTTTGGTATGTAGCTTAAAATAAAAACTAATTTTAAGGTTTTTTTATTTCTTTTATGTATTCTTCCATGACTGATTCAATGTTAAGGAGTTTTTCAATTTTCTTTTGTAAATCATCTTCTTTATGTTTTAGTTCGACTGCGAGTCTGGGATCTAATATCAAATTACAGTATGAACACCTGACAGCATCAAAGGCGTTTAGGGTTCTGCAACGAGGACATTTCCGGGGCTGGTCTGTTTGTTCCTGCTCTTCGGGTTCCTCAATACCTGCTGCTGCTCTTTTTTTCTTCAACAGTGTGTCCGGACTGACTCTGATATAATACTGGTTGGCAACCTGAGAACCCGGAACCCATCCCATAAGGACCTCAAGTTCAGCATTAATGAAAAGTTGGGCTAACCGGGTTGCAGCTGCCTTCCGTATTGCGTGGGGGTTGACAGGGTTTTTAATGCCTGATACTTTTTGAAGATGTTTAAGTTTGGTTTCAATAGCTTTGGAGCTTAAAGGTTCATTCACCTGAACCCTGGCATTTCCTTTAAGGCGTGTTGTATTGAAAAGGGGAGATTTAAGATCATCCTTAAAATTGTGGTATTCTATCCACCGTTGAATATAGGGGAGAGAATCAATAATAGGAACATCTCTCGGACCTGTTTTCCCATCCCTCACATGCACAACAGCAGAATCCTCAAGATAGGTTATGTCTCCGATTGTAAGGGCTGTAAGTTCTGAAATTCTTAACCCTGAATCCCATAACAGCATAATGACCGCTTTATCACGAGGATTTGATTCATATTCAAGAATTATTTTGATATCTTCCCATTGTGGCATTTCCTTTCTGCCATTCCGAGGCTTTTTGGGTTTTAAATCTCTGAATAGTTCTTCTGTTCGTTCCGGCATAATGTGTTTTGCCAGTAATTTAAGGCTGAGAATCTCACCCCATACCGTATGGGTGCTTTTCTCCTTTGATATTGTCAAATAATAATCTTCGATCTCTTCTTTAGAGATTTCTTTATAATCATCTGTTTGTTTCAAAAATTGTGATGTCCGGATCAGATGGGATCTTATTGTGGTTTGTTTTCGTCCTTTTAGTTTCAGGTTCCTTTCAAAGGATTTTAGATATTCTTTATTGATATCGCTTATTTTCATCCGTGAAATATCAATTTGCTGAACCATATTTTTTAAATTGGGTCTACTCGTTATAATATGTTTTGGACTCAAGATCCACTCACGCAGGTGTTCGCGGGTTCGACTCCCTCCCCTCGCATTTTTGGTTTTGGTAAAAATTTATTTTGATTCAAGAATCCTAATTAATTCAGGAAGATCATTTTTTGCCGTAATCCATACTTCGGTATAATCCACTTTCCCATATGAATGTATTAAGAGATCCCGCATTTTTGCAATCTGGGGCCAGGGAATATCATATTTCATCTTTGTTTTGTCTGATACTTTCTTTGCGGCTTCTCCTATAACTTCAAGACATCTGATAACTGCATACTGGGTCTTGAGGTCTTTAGAAAAATCCTCTTTTGATAATCCTTCAATGAAACTGACGGCGTCTTTTGCCATTATTAAAATATCTTCAATATATGCTTTGTCACGTAACATAAACCGGTACCATTGAGTTTAATATTGAATCTTTGATAATCTGGTTTCTTCCGGAGATCAGAGCATTTTTTGTAATTAAATCAACCTTTCTTCCAAGAATCTCTTCAATTTCCTCTTCGATTTTAATAAAGGTTATCAGAGAAGGCTCGTCACCCGGATTAAAATAAACTACTATGTCGATATCACTTTCATCTGAGAAGTTATCACTAAGATATGAGCCAAAAATATAAAATTCACGAATATTCCATTTTTTACAAAACTCCCTCACTTTAGATTCAGGAATTTTTGGCCTTTCCATAGTAAGAGTATTCTATTATCATCTTTATTAAAATTGTTTGGGCTGAGCCGTGCACTTCGGCGCTATGCGTATTCAATGGAAATGGCGGGTATTTCAAGGTGCTTTTTTAGGTTTATAGCCCTATGAATGTCGCATATGAAACCTTTACAGCGAAATATCACACTGGAACCAAAAAGAAGTATTAGATATGGAAATTTGTGCAGGTTATTGTGAGTAGAACCATTATCACCCAGAACCTATTTTTCACTCGTACCTGACATAATAGCAGGCTCCACAGTTTTTACTCTCTCCGGGCTTCATTGCAATCAGTATTTTTTCAGCATGCTCTTCGCAGACAGTCTGTTGTACGCATCCCAGGATCTGCATGCCGATGGCTTTCTTTTCACATAAATCACACTTTTTATTTATAGCAGGATTGCTCATTGAGATGTAATTACTATTTGAATTATTTAATTATATTTGATTTATCTATGGAAACCCTCTGCGAAGACTTTGTTCTCATCACTGCCTGCCATGTAAATCACTTTGTGATTCATCATCCCGGACCTGATAATTTGTTTATAGCATTTCAAACCTAAAATTCTGATAATTATAAAAAAGGTTGGTATTTAAATTTCAACAGGGTATCCTGCATCAGTCCATGCTTTAAAATTTCCCTCAAGTCTGTACACCGGATTAAACCCGGAATTCATAAATGTTTCTGCTCCCTCTATGCTTGCAGAATCCGAGTGGCAGTATATCAGATAATGGGCTGATTTGTCCTGCATTTGAATTTTGGTCTCGATATCACTTAAGGGAATACTTATAGAACCAGGGATATGACCCTGATCATAAAGAGGAGAAACGTCAACGATTACAAGACGTGAATCAGTCTCCATCATGCTTTTTGCATCTTCTGCCGTGACGTTTATGTACTTTGGATATTCCACCGGATACCCTGCATCAGTCCATGCCCTGTAATTTCCATCAAGTCTGTAAACCGGGGTGAATCCGTTATTAACAAATGTTTCCGCCCCCTCTATGCTTGCAGAATCTGAGTGACAGTAAATCAGATAATCATTATCAGAACTTAGATATTTAATCTCATCATTGATTGCTGAAAGCGGCATATTTATCGCTCCGGGCAGGTGTCCTGATGACCAGACCGGGGAAACGTCGACAACTACAACCTTTTCGTCTGAAATCATCTCCTTTGCTTTTGAAGGGCTGACATCGGTATATCCTTCTGTAATAATTTCTGTTTGTACAACTGTCGGTGTTGGTGTCTGAATCGCCGAATCTTCCTGAACGGTACAGCCTGCCGATAAAATCAAAAAATAGGCAGTGATTATCAGTAAAAATAATTTTAATTTCATTTTCTTCCCCCTGTTTCCTGAATTAAAGAGGGTTTGTAGTTTTATATGGCTAAAATATTTACTGCCAAAAAATTTTTTCATCCTGAAATTTGTACTGTTTATTTTTATTGAAGATGAAATGTTGATGATATTTTGTCCGTTTTTCCTTGCTGGTTTCCGGTCTTCAAAAATATATAAATACCATTATCTATCATCATCAGATGATCAAACCGATGTATCAGCCGAAATATATTACAGACATAAATAAGGTCAGTGGTCTTTCAAAAAAAGAAAAAAGTGCCCTTGAGGATGTCTCAAAAAAATTTGCATTCAGGACAAACGAGTATTACCTCTCCCTTATAGACTGGGAAGACCAAGATGATCCAATACGAAAAATTGTAATTCCAGACCCGGCTGAACTTGAGAACTGGGGGAAACTTGACGCATCTGAAGAATCCGGATATGTTGTTGCACCCGGTATGGAGCATAAATACGAACAGACCGCACTTCTTCTTGTAAGTGACATGTGTGCCGGATACTGCCGTTACTGTTTTAGGAAAAGGCTGTTTATGGATGAAAGCAGGGAAGTTGCGAGGGATATCTCAAAAGATATTGATTACATATCATCCCATCCTGAGATAACCAACGTCCTTTTAAGCGGTGGGGATCCGATGTTTCTCTCAACAAAACAGCTTGAAAATATAATTGCCCGGGTCAGGGAAATAGATCATGTCCGGATAATCCGTATTGGAACAAAAGTTCCGGCATACAACCCGTACAGAATAATAAATGACCCTTTGATTTCCGGGGTTATCAGAAAATATTCGGCTGATGAAAAAAAGATCTACATAATAACCCAGTTCAATCATCCCCGTGAACTAACAGAACCGGCAATAAAAGCCGTAAATATCCTTCAGGATGCAGGTGCCATACTGGCAAACCAGACTCCTGTTCTCAATGGAATTAATGACAACCCTGACACAATGGCAGAACTGCTGCGGAAATTATCATTCATCGGCGTTGCACCGTACTATATCTTTCAGTGCAGGCCTACGCTTGGGGACAGGCATTTTGTTGTACCTGTCGAAGAGGCGTATTTTATCCTTGAAAAGGCAAAAATGAGATGCTCGGGGCTTTCAAAGAGGTTTACATATGCAATGTCACATAAATCCGGTAAGATTGCTGTTGTCGGGATTGATGACAATATGACATACATGAAATACCATCAGGCGGCAGACCCGGAGAATATTGGTAAATTTATGAGTTTTAAAAGAAATACCGAAGCACTGTGGTTTGATGACTATGATGATCCTATGTCGGAGAAAAAAGTAATCTGAGGACTGTCTTCAAATAATTCATTCCTGATTAAACGGGGGAAATTATTGTGTGCCGGTGTCTTTAATTATCCCCGAGAGCCTTTTCCATCAGTTTAATGTGTGTAATATCCCTAATTGATTCTATTGCACCTGTTATGTCCCCTTCCTGACTGTAGAGCGGGGATGCAATAAACCACATATATACTTCATTATTCCGGAAATTGGGTAATAAGATATCTGTGTACAATTTGTCACCGTTTTTAGAGTTTATATTCGGATATGAATATTGATTCTTAAGGTCATTATCAAGAATGAGATTAATCAGCATAGGGCGACGTCTCCCATAGAAGTAAACCGAATATTCATATTCACCTTTCCCAAGCATTTCAGAAACCGGAATTCCTGTCATCTCTTCAATTGCCCTGTTCCATACAATAACCTTTCCTTCTTTATCAATTGCAAAGGTGGCATCCGGAAGGAAATTTATGATTTCTTCCAACCGCTGCTGATGTTCAAGAAGCTCAGACTCTGCCTTTTTTTTCGCAACGGCCTGCCTGACAAGGTTTTGAAGTTCCCCAAACTGAACTTTGGGCTTTCCGCCTTTTTGAAGGTAGTAGTCAGCCCCTTCGTTTAGTGCCTCTACTGCAACCTCTTCCCTGCCTCTGCCGGTGAATATTATAAATGGTATGTTGTTTCCTTCATCACGTATTGTTCTTAGCAATTCGAGGCCGTCCATATCAGCCATCTTGTAATCTGATATGACGGCATCATATTTCTTTTCTTTAATCTTTTTTAACCCGTTTTTTGCCGATGATTCAGTTTCTACTGAAAAATCTCCTGTTTTTTCCAGATAACGTTTTGTGAGATCCAAAAGCAGGGCTTCATCGTCAACATATAGTATTGATATTTGTTTGTCAGAATATTCCATTTATGAACCCCCAAATTCTCTATATATGTCTGATATATCCGGCGTGTAATAAATATTGTGTTTTATATTGCCAGAATATTCTCAAATAAAACTTATATTTAAAGCAGGATTGAAATTTAACGTCCAATTAATGATCGTGAAATGATCCTGAGAGATCTGCTATTATAATTTTTAAAGCATTTTTACGGCGCTTTTAGCAAATGCAATGATAAGTTTTGTTGAAGACCCTGGTTTTATGCAATGAAAAAATTCAAATTTATTTGGACAGCTTTTTTTATAAACCTGTCATAATTTTATTGTATGCCTCTTTCTGATGGGATTTATGAGCAGATCATCAATAATTATATCTCCGAAAAACTGAAATCAGCAGATTCTGATTCAAAGTTGGTTGAAAAGGAGAGAATAGATAAAGATGACTCTCAAAAAATTCTTTCAGATTATCTTTCCCTTATTATAAGGACTTCACTTGGATACATAAAAGAAAAAGATGGAACTCTTGAAAAACAGATTTCTGTCTGTAATAATCTGATTAAGTATCTTGCAGAAGAAACAAAAGAAGATTCACTAAATCATTGTCTTATTGGAAAGAATGGTGAAATACTTCTATCTCTTTTTGATAAGATGGATTACCCGTCTATTAGTCAAAAGAAAATATCCAGACCTGAGACTTCAATTTCAAAGAGCAGTCTTTTTACGGGCTCAGCCCTTGAGCCGAGTATGCTAAACGAGCTCAGACTTGAGATTGAGTCGGCTGATAGAATTGACATTCTGGTCTCTTTTGTTAAGTGGAGTGGGATTAGGTTGATAAAAGATGAACTTTTGGAGTTTTCAAAAAGAGGCAAATTAAGATTAATTACCACATCGTATACCGGTGCAACAGACATAAAGGCGGTTGAATTTCTTGAATCCCTTGATAATACTGAAGTTAAGGTGTCATATGATACAAAGAGGACTAGACTTCATGCAAAAGCCTACACTTTCTATCGCAAAACCGGTTTTTCAACTGCATATATTGGCTCTTCAAATCTTTCAAATCCTGCCATCACAAGTGGTCTTGAATGGAATGTAAAAATTACAGAGAAAGATACCTATGATCTCTTAAAAAAAGTTGAAGCCACTTTTGAGTCGTATTGGAATGATTCTGAATTTAAAACGTATTCTCCAGAAGATGCAAAAACTCTGGCTGATGCTCTTTTAAGCGAGAAGTATTACAAGGAATCTGGAGATATCACACCGTTTGACATAAAACCATATGACTATCAAAGAGAAATTTTAGAAAAGCTTGAGGCAGACAGAAAAGTTCATGGGAATTACAGAAATCTGCTCGTTTCTGCAACAGGTACAGGAAAGACTGTAATTTCTGCTTTTGATTATAAAAATCTGAAAAAGGAACTGGGATATCAGCCAAGACTTCTTTTTGTTGCACACCGTGAGGAGATATTAAAGCAGAGTCTCTCTGTGTTTCGAGGTGTGTTAAAGGACTCAAACTTTGGAGAGCTCCTTGTAGGAAATTGCAAGCCAGAGGACTTAGAAAATCTGTTTATTTCTATTCAGAGTTTTAATAGTAAGGATTTGACTGAATTCACACCTCCTGATTATTATGATATGATAATTGTTGATGAGTTTCATCATGCAGCAGCACCATCTTACCAAAAACTTCTCTCATACTACACGCCTAAGATACTTCTTGGTCTCACTGCAACACCGGAGAGGATGGATAATTTTGATGTCCTCTCATACTTCAACGGAAAGGTATCTGCTGAGATAAGACTCCCTGAAGCAATTGATCGAAAATTGCTCTGCCCTTTTCATTATTTTGGGGTATCTGATACTGTTGATCTGGACTCTATTGCATGGAAGAGAGGGGGATATGACAGAGGAGAATTATCCCGTCTTTATATTGGAAATAATGGGCGTATATCTCAGATAATTAAAGGAATTGAAACATATGTCACAAATATCGATGATGTAATAGGACTTGGATTTTGTGTGAGTATTGAACATGCAAAGTATATGGCTGATTCATTCAACAGTCTTGGAATTATGTCCGCATGCCTTCACTCTAAAAGTCCTAAAGATGAGAGAAACTCTGTTCAAAAGAAACTGGTCTCTAAAGAGATACATTTCATATTCGTAGTTGATCTGTACAATGAGGGAGTTGACATCCCTGAGATCAATACCGTTTTATTTTTAAGACCGACAGAAAGCCTCACAGTATTTTTACAACAGCTTGGAAGGGGTCTGCGTCTTTGTGATGGGAAAGAGTGTTTGACCGTTTTGGATTTTGTAGGAAGACAGAATATTAATTTTAGATTTGATACTCGTCTTTTAGCATTGACATCTTCTAACAGGACTTCTATTAAAAAACAGATTAAAGATGATGTATATTCTCTTCCGAAAGGATGCTATATCCATCTTGAGAAAGTTGCACGTGAGAAGGTTCTTGAAAATATTAAGGCTTCATGGAACAACAAAAAGCGTTTTGTTGAAATTGCAAAGTCATTTGAGTTGGATACGGGTAAAAAAATCTCACTTGCGGGTTTTGTTGATCATTATGGAATCTCTTTAGATGAGATCTATTCTAAGACTACATTTAACGAGATCTGTTCACTTGCAGGACTTTGTGAAAGCCTAAATGTGGATGAAAACGACTTTTTAAGAAAATCCGCATTGAGGAATCCCCCAATCATGTCCAAATCCCCCGCCTAAACTTTATATGTCCCTAATATGAACTTTCTTTCATGGGAAGTATCACAGCACCCACCCGGAATGAAATAAATTTTCATAAGGTCAGTTCTGCCCGTCCAGACAAATCTTTTGAAATGGCAATGAGAGAAGACAGGCTAACACAGGATGACATTGATCTCATCTATGAATTCATAGCTGAACTCGAGGCATCACAGAACATTGGTCTTATTAGAAAAAACAAGATAATATACACTCTTGTAAACTGGAGACGATTCATCTGTCCTTACAGGGAAGCAAAATTATCCGACATCTACAAAGCAATTTCCAATTTGAAATCTGCGAAAACCAGCAGGGGACGACCTTACAAGATCAACACAGTTCATGATTATGTAATGTTTATTAAAAGAATCTCTCTCTGGATGATAGAAAACGGCTATTCAGATCTTCCAAAAGAGAAGATCCAGAAGATAAAACCTCCCCGTGCCGACAAAACCACAAAACGCCCGGACCAGATGCTCTCAAAAGAGGACATAGAGTCAATTATCCGGGGGTGTCTGACCTCAAGAGATCGTGCATTAATATCAGTTCTCTATGAATCAGGATGCAGGATAAGTGAACTGGGATGCCTGACATGGGGAAGGATAAGATTTGACGAATATGGTGTGATTCTGACAATCGAGGATACAAAATGCAGCACGCAGCGGTATGTCCGTCTTGTAATGGCAAAACCTTACCTTTCTGCATGGCGTCAGGACTACCCCTTTGAACCGAAGGGAGACTCACTCGCATTCATAACGCACCGAAAAGATCCTCTTACATATGACACAACAGTGAAAATAATCAGGAGAGTTGCACTAAGAGGAGGAGTTGAAAAACACATAACCCCGCACATCTTCCGGCACAGCAGAATAACCCACCTGATAAACGAAGGCATGAACGAATCCGTAATCAAACTCATGATGTGGGGAAACATCAACACACCAATGTTTCAGACATACGCTCATCTTACCGGAGGCGACATTGACCGCGAGGTTCTTGGAAGTTACGGGATTGTACCAAAGGATGAGAAGGAAACCCATGCACTTGAGCCGCTCATGTGCCCCAAATGCATGACAATAAACCCGCCAAAAGCGGAATTCTGCAACCACTGCGGAGTGTCATTCACCGAGGATGCACAGGACACAATCGAAGAGATGGCAAAGGATGTTAACACCAACCCTGAAATTCTAAAGAGAATGATCGAGGAGATTATTGAAGAGAGGATGAAGACAAACGCACATTAATAATATGCACACGGGAAAACACAAAACTTGAAAAACCATCAAATTATTCTCTATTTTTTATTCACAGTGCGCCTTTTAACCCGCTGAATATATCCAATTTAATGAGACCATAAATCCTATGCGTGCGGTATGAAAGTAAACCCCGTAACCTTTTATTTCCCCACAGATATCACCTGAAAATATGAACCAGTTGCTACAGTGGGACCAGACATTATTCAAAGATCTTCAGACATTTGAATCAGACTACATACCTGACAGATTTTTATTCAGGGATGAACAGATAAAGGAGCTTTCGTATAATCTACGTCCGGCATTAACGGGCTGTTCGCCGGTAAACACAGTTTGCAGGGGGCTTCCGGGAACGGGGAAGACATCATGTGTCAGGCGGCTGTTTTCAGAAGCGGAAGGATACACAAAAAGACTTGCAGCGGTTTATGTCAACTGCCAGATAGACAGGACCCCGTTTTCCATATTTTCAAAGGTTTATCAGAAAGTTTCAGGAGTCAGGGCGGCACCGGCAGGACTGTCCTACAACAATCTTGTCTCAGCCGCTGCAAAGAAAATTGCAGAGGAAAAACGGGTTGTTCTCCTCTGCCTTGATGATGTGAACTACATTCAGAACCGGGATGCAATGAACACGACACTTTTCACGGCCCTTCGACTTCATCAGGAGTATGAGGGTGTCCGTGTGGGAATATTTGCAATTGTTTCAGATGTTCACAGGGATCTTTCTGCCGGTCTTAATGCAGGTGTATTGTCATCATTCCGGCCGGCTGAGGTATATTTTCCGCCTTATTCGGCTGAAGAAATGCACGATATTTATCAGGCCAGAATTTTTCAGGGTGTTTATCCGAATGTCATTTCCGGAGATATCCTTGATTATATCGTTGACCTCTCTATGAAGACAGGGGATCTCCGTGTTGGTCTTGACCTTATCAGAAGATCGGTGATGAGTGCTGAGAATGATGCAAGAACTTCTGTTACGGAAGGGGATGTGAATCAGGCGTTTACGTTCTCAAAAGATGTTCATGTGAATGAGACTCTTAAGACTCTGAAGCCGGGTGAGAGACATCTTTTTGATCTTATCGGTGAGATGAACCGTGAGGCAGCGGATCGGGGAAATACGGACGGTGTTACTTCAGGTCAGGTGCAGCGGCGTGCTAAGGATGAGCTGAATATTGGCTATACCTACTTTTTTGAGTATATCAAAAAACTTGAGGAGCTCCGGCTTGTTGATGTTGTGAGAAGGGACGGGGTTCACGGGAGGATGAGTTATGTGGAGGTTAGGGGGTGAATTTTTCCAAAATAGTTTCCGAAGGAATGAAATGTTCCTTTTTAATTGTCCTGTATGTTTTTTTAGAAAAAAATCGAAAGATTAATGGTGAAAATTGTCAATTTTAATTATAATTAATCAAAAATAAACGAGATATTAATTATGTCGACAGGCAGTTTTTTTGGGGGAAATAAATTCACGATAATCATATCTATTTATAAAGGGGATTTGAGAGTTGGTCCGTTGCACTAAATGTGGCGTAAGAGATGCAACGGATATGGGACTTTGTCGTGTCTGCCTCTCCGGAAAAAATAATTGCCAAAGAGACATACCGGATTTTAAGGATTTCGCAGATAAATATCTGAAAGATCCTTATACGGGTTTTTTTTACGCCGATGATGCACTTCTGCAGTACAGTTATTACAGGCAGGATGGATACAGGTTTGTTCCTTTACTGGGGCTTGACTTTAAGGAAGAACACAGAAAACTTAGAAACTGGTACAGTGACCACTTTTTTACTATTCTGGAATCCAGAATAAAATCTGAATCCGTTTATAATCCGATAAGTGATAACCCTGATTATTATGATGAGACAAAAGAACTGTTTGGCCGGTTTCTTGAAGTAACAAACAATCTGATATCCAATGTGTCACATACAAAAACAGGCATTCATGGATCAGCAGATATTGCAATAATAAACAATATTCTTAAAAAAATCATTGTTAATATAAGCAAAGACAAAAAACGAAAAACTCCTCTTGAATTTTCAGGACCGGAAATAATTGACCGTGTTGCAACCACATTTGAAGCAGGAAGCGGACTTTTTTTCCTTGAACTTTTTTTTATAATAAAAGATCGGGAATTTCTTTTTAATTTAATGGACATCATCTCCAGAACAGACTTAAAAACAGCAATGCAGATTGCAGGACAACCCCGGATGATGTTAATCCCCTGGAAACATCAGGAAAAGGCCGTTTCCATGTGGGAAGAGGCAAACCATTATGGTGTTGTCGAAATGGCAACTGCAACGGGAAAAACGGCTGTAGGGATGATGGCCATTGAAAAACTTTGGAAAGAAAGCCTGCATTCAGTAAAAGGAAAAAAAGTTCTCGTAGCCTGCCACTCAACTGTCATACTGAACCAGTGGAGAAGGGAAATAATCAAAAAAATGGGTATCCCTGCTGAATCAGGCAAATCCTATAAAACAGGAATATCAGCTGATTCAATTACAATTCGTTTTGAGACTATTCAGACAATAATACGGAGGCCCTTAGAATACAGTACAGATCTGCTTATTATTGATGAAGTTCATCATATGCGTGGATTAAAATACAGAGAGGCACTTGCAGTAAACCATAAGTGGCTTTTAGGCCTGACTGCCCAGCTGGGGGATCCTTATAAAAGACAGACCATATCAAAAGAACTTGCAAAGGTAGTATATGAATATCCTATTCTTCAGGCTCTGAAAGACGGAATAATTCCTGAGTTTTCGTGGGTTGTACATCCGGTATATCTTGACATAAAAGAACAGGCCGATTTTTTAGAGATATCCGGAAAGATCAGAAAAAGTTTCAATTATGTCCGAAATGATAAGGGCACGATCCTGCACATTACAAACAAAAAAGGTTTTTCAATAAAAAGTCTCGGAGATTTTATTTATCTCTGTGAAAGAGCCCGTCTCACCGGAAAAGCATTACCTGATCAGTGGAAGGCTCTTCAGGCCCTGGTTCTCAAGAGAAGACAAATAATACATACATCTCAGCCACGCCTTGAAAAAGCTTTAGAGTTGGCGAAAAGTCTTGGTAATAAGCATAAAATCGTCATATTTCTGATGAATATCGAAAGCTGTAATTTTGTAGGACGTGAACTGAAAAAATATTTTGAAAATGTCTTTGTCATTCATTCCCAGATAAAAGAGAGACCTATAGATATTGTTAACAAATTCATCGCTGTAGAGACCGGAATTTTAATCGGTGCCGACATGCTCAATGAGGGAATTGACATCAAATCTGCAGATATTGGAATAAATTTAGCCTTCACAAAATCCAGACTTCAGTTAATCCAGCGTATGGGTCGTGTTTTAAGAAAAGACGGAAATAAAAAACCAACATTCTACCAGCTTGTGGCTATCCCCGAACGTTCTTTTTACGTAGAGGAAATGGACGCCGAGCTTTTTATTGATGATCTTGCGTGGGTACAATCTTCAGCTCTTCATATGGGTCTTGACCTGAATATCGAGTGGAAAGACTCTGAACTTGCTGAATACCAGGGCGAAGCCGAGAGATTCTTCAGATTGTCTCATGAAAACAAAGAGTTCTCCGGAAATACCGGCACTTTTAATTTTAAATCGGCTATTGAGGAGTTTAGTTATACTGCTGTCAGAAGAATACCAGGTATTCTTCAGATATTCCCTGGAGAAGAATTAACAGACAGGCAGTGGGAGGATATTATTCGGACAGCCCATGCCACGGTGAATTCTGAAATCAGTGTTGAAAAAGGAAAGTTTCTCAATCTTAGCAGGGCATGGTACATTCTAATTCTCTGCGGCCGTGATCCGGTTAAACTTGCGAACCTGTTCAAAAATGCTCTTAAAACAATTGAAAAAGAGAACTCTGAATATGTGCCGCTTCCTGAAATGGCACTTGATAAGCACGGAACAATCTTTTTCCCCTGTATCGAAAAGACTGGTGAACTGTTAAAGCCAGAAGTGTGTGATGGAACCATAGAAAAAGCAGAATTAAATTCAGATCCCTCTGTTGTTGAAAACCACAAAGTTACTTTTATAAAAAAGAGTCCTTCCCAAACAAAGGGCACAAAAGAAGCGCCTGAAACTCATACTGGTTCTGAATCAGGCCGGATTGTAGTTCCGGCCGCAGAGATAAAGGTTCCTTCCTTTGTGAACGATATAGAAAAACTATCTGCAGTTGCACCTAATACCGTTTCGCCGACACGATCTGACAAAATAATAATTCCTACGATTCCTCAGGTAAAAAACCATGAATCTGATTTTGTTACGGGAGAAAAGGGTAATCCTGATTTCACAGTGACTTCCCCCAGATGTGAAAAAACAATATCTGAAATATTCAGTCTGCAGAATGTGGGTGATCTTACTAAAGATAAGTTAAAAATGTTTTTAAAAAGGCTCCGGAAAGACATGGATGGAGGCTCTGCAGCTAAAATTAAGGAGGAAGTCATCCCGCCAAAAATCGTGATTAATGCCTCGGAAGAGGGAGCTACGTGTGTTCAGAGGCCGGAAACAAATCCTTGTGCTGATGAAGTAACCTCTAAAGGAGATTTGCAGAGTAATTCGGGAATAAATACAGATGAGAGCACAACCGGTGAAGATTATAATGAATACAGCGGTTTTCCTGACATTTACCAGAAAGGGATAATTGAAACCAGACCTGGAGAGAGAATTATCGTGGATGCCGGACCGGGAACCGGTAAAACAGCTGTTGCATGTGCCCGTGTTGCATGGCTCATAGACAGGGGGGGTATCAGTCCGGTCCGTGTCTGGCTGGTCAGTTTTACACGAACGGCTGTGAAGGAAATCCAAAGCCGTATTAGTGAATATCTTGATAATCCGGATGATGTTTACTCAATCCGAATTGCAACACTTGATTCACATGCCTGGAATATACACTCAGGATTTGATGATGCGGCTTCACTTACAGGATCATATGAGGACACAATTGAAAAGCTGACACAGAAAATAAACGAAGATGGTGATGAGGCCGATTACATCAAAAATAATATCCGTCATCTCATAATAGATGAAGCCCAGGACATTGTCAGTCCGAGAAGTGAACTAATTCTTTCAATAATCGATCACATGTCTGAAGATGCCGGAATATCTGTATTCTCTGATGATGCCCAGGCTATTTACGGCTTTGCAGAGAAAAATAATGATGAAAGTAAACAATCCGGAAAAATACTCACAGGGATTCTTAAAGAGAATTATCCTGACATTTTTTCTCGGAAAAAACTTGAAAAAATTCATCGTACTAAATCATTGGGTTTGTGTAAAATATTCCATGACACCAGGCTAAAGGTTCTGGATCAAAACAGAGGTGCTGAAAAATTTACCGCTGTCAGAGATGATATTCTGTCAAATTCAGAGGAAATTAAAGGCATGGGAGTCGGAGATTTTGATGACGATGACTGTTTTGTTCTCTTTAGAAAAAAAGCGGAGGTTCTCAGGGCATCGGCCTTCACCAAAACAGATCACCGTCTGAGGATGTCAGGTCTTCCGGTATGTATTCTTCCATGGGTAGGTATTGTACTTAATGATTTCACAGAAGAAAATCTGAAAAAAAATGTGTTTACTGAACTCTGGGATGAGAGAATCTCCGGAACCTCCTTTGAAGTATCCGACTCTGAAAAAGCCTGGGATATGATCAACAGATTAAGCGGAAAATCGGCGACACGTGTAAGTATGACTGATTTAAGAATCCGTCTGGGTGCTCAGAGACCGCCGGCGGGTATATGTTATCCCGAATTTGGATGTTCAGGACCGGTACTGAGTACCATTCATGCCTCAAAAGGAAGGGAGACAAAGGAAGTACGCCTTATTATTCCTGAAATCCAAAAATGGAATAATATTGACTATGATGAGGAGGCAAGAGTATTTTTTGTTGCCGCTACAAGGGCAAGGGAAAGGCTTCTTCATGGCAGAGGATATCAGACATATACTCTTTCAGTCAACAACTGTCCGCGTGTTTTTGGTCATGTAAAAAATAAAAGAAATGCTTTACAGGTACAGATTGGACTTGAAAATGATATTTCGGCAGAATGTATTTCAGGTAAGTCTTATTTTGAACTTCCTGAAGATGTTGAATCCAATATAAAAACTATGATGAATATTTCCAGTGATCTGGCAGATGCATTTGCATGGAGGGATTACAAATCAGATTATACATACAGAATTGCTCTTGGAAATCCAGATGGAATTAAAATCAGTAATTTGGATTCATCAGACATTTATGCTCTCAGGAAAAGATCAGTTGCTGTTCTTTCAAAAGGTGTAAATAATGATATATTCAAGGCAAGATCAACACTTTGGAAAGGATATACTACGACCCCTTCGTTTTTTAAACATCTCCACATATTCGGACTCCGCACAATTGTTGTTCCTCCTGATGACAGTATTGCAGAAACACTGCATTATCCCTGGTGTGAAAGTGGAATAATGCCTGCTCCTATAATTTCGGGCTTCCCGACAATTTATTTTAACTGATAGGGTGTTTAGAAATGATATCTGAAAATGAACGCGAATTGTTACTAAAAAGGCTGAAAGAGGATCTTATCGGCCCTTACAAAGAAGATGAAATTCTGGACTCCAAACCCTCGGATGTCTATCTTACAGGGATTTTGTGGCCCGGTCAGACACGATTTGATGAAAATCAGGATGAGAAGTCGGCAGCAGACGGAGTTTCAGGGGATGACGGCAGTGACGGCTCTGATGAAGAAATATCCGCATCTTCAATGAACCGCCCTTCAGTTGCAGGGGTTTCATTTTCTGTTTCATCGGATGGGCAAGATCCTTCTATATTGGTATCTGTGTCATTTGCGGAATATGAACGCATAACAGAAGTCAAAAAAGATGAATCTGCTGACAAGGAGAGAAAAAAACACTTGTGGAAAAGAAATCCTTATATTCTTGAGGATATCCCTGTTTCTCTTTATGGTTCCATATCTGAAAAAATAAGCCTTGAAAAGTTTGGCGGTCCTCAGGGGGTTTATCTTCATATCAGAACAATTTACAGAGGAGGGGTTTTTCTTTCAACGGTTACATTGCTAAACGAAAGAAAAACAGACAGGTCTTCAGGCCGCATTGCCACAGAGGAAGCCTCACTTTTCCAGACCGAGATCAAAATATGGCCTTCAGGCAATACTAAACTGATTCCAAGACCTTCTTCAGATGTTCTTCCATTTTCAGGAAAGGACGATGAGGAAAGATCAACTGCGTTACTCTATAGGAATTCACTGGAATTTGCAACAGGACACACCTGTTCTGCAGAGTGGGAAGAAGATCAGAAAAACAAAAATCATGCACTTTTTGTTAAAACCTCGTGGGTTCCACAAGTTAAAGTGAAGGCAACGAGTCCTCTGGGGCATGAGATATTCAGGGAACTTGAAGGTAATTCGTCTGCTAATCCGCTTTCTGCTGATTTATTGTCCTCTGCCCCAGATGACGAAATGAAGGAGATTTTGTTAAAACTTCCTATCCTTTATCATGAATGGATAGCATCAAAAAAATCCGAAGTCGGTGAAATAGAATCTTTATATAAGGTAGATGCGGAACAAAACCTTGAAAACTGTCTGAAGGTTATGGAAAGAATGAAAGCCGGAGCTATAAGAATTGCAGGTGATCCTGTAATGGCTGAGGCATTCCGGCTTGCCAATCAGGCAATAGTTCTGCAACACTCATGGAATAAGGAAAGATCCAAAGAAGCTCCTTTTAAGTGGAGACCATTTCAGCTTGGGTTTATTCTGTTGTCGGCGGAATCAGTTGCAGACAGCAGCCACCCTGACAGAAATGTGATGGATCTTTTATGGTTTCCCACAGGCGGAGGGAAAACAGAGGCTTATCTGGCACTTATTGCATTTATTACATTTTACCGCAGGTTATCCCGCGATGATCCTGATGAAGGGGCCGGCGTTGCGGCTGTAATGAGATATACTCTCAGACTTCTTACAACACAGCAATTCACAAGATCTGCTGCTCTCATGCTTGCATGTGAGGCGATAAGACGTGGCAAAACAGGTTATAATAATTATAAAAAACTTGGAAATGTGCCTTTTTCCATAGGTCTCTGGGTGGGGGGCGGTGCAACACCCAACAATTATGAAGAAGCAAAAGGATCTTTTGGCGGAGGCAGAGGCGATGAAAAAACGGCTGCATCTCCTAAGCAACTTCTGAATTGTCCCGCCTGTGGAAGAAAGTTGAACTGGACTGATGATAAAAAGAATAAAAGAATAAATGTCCGGTGTAATAATTGTGACTGTATTCTCTATAATGAGAGTAAACCTCTGCCTGTTTACACCGTTGATTCTGATATATATTCAGTTTGCCCGACACTTCTTATTGGAACCGTGGACAAATTTGCCCAGATTGTAAGAAGAAGTGAAATAAAGGAATTGTTTGGTATTGACATAAATAATCCGCCGGATCTCATTGTTCAGGATGAACTGCACCTGATATCCGGACCTCTTGGGACAGTATCGGGCCTCTATGAGGTTGCTGTTGACAGGCTTTTTACCCGCAACGACAGGCGACCTAAAATTATTGGATCAACTGCGACCATAAGACGGGCGGATGATCAGATTCGTGCACTTTTTGATAGGGACACTTGTCAGTTTCCTCCTTCGGGAATTGATGCGGGAGATTCAGGGTTTGCGGTCATTGACAATGATGCACCTGGGCGATTTTATGCTGCGGTGACAACGGCAGGACGCTCAAACAAGTTTACCCTTCAGGCAGTATCTGCTTCACTTGTTCAGTCTGCAAGATCTGGTATTGCTGATATCAGACTTGCCGATCCATACTGGACACTTGTGACATACTTTAATTCCTTAAGGGAACTTGGAGGGGCTCTTGTTCTAATGCAGGATGATGTCAGTGATAGCATTTCTGTCATAGCTGAGCGGAGGAAAGAAGGGAAAGGTTATCCGGAAAGAATAGAGGAACTGACTTCAAGAAGATCACAGGATGAGGTCAGGGATATGCTTGAAGGTCTTGCAATAAAAGCAGGAGAAGATGATGTCATTGACATTATACTTGCAACAAATATGCTCAGTGTGGGAGTTGATATTCCACGTCTTGGCCTGATGGTTGTTGACGGACAGCCAAAAGGTATTTCTGAATATATTCAGGCAACAAGCAGGGTAGGAAGAGGCAAAGTTCCGGGACTTGTGATTTCTGTACTTAATAATGCTAAAGTAAGGGACAGATCAAGATATGAAACCTTTGTTACATGGCATAATACGCTTTACCGCGACGTTGAGGCAACAAGTGTCACGCCTTTTGCCTCAAGGAGCCGAGACCGGGCATTAAGAGCTGTACTAGTCTCTCTTGTTAGGCATCTGGCAACAGGTATGTCAGAAAAACCTGAATTTTCAGAAAAAAGTCTTGAAGAAACTGAAGGAATTATCAGATATATTGTATCCCGTGCGAAATCCATTGACAGCTCTGAAACAGAGGTGGGAGCGGAACTCGGGAAATATCTGGAAGAATGGCGGAAAATGTCTCCTGAGTATTATCTGAACAGAAGAGAGCAGGAAAAGTCACTGCTTCAGGATGCAGAAGCAGCGGCAACAAAACGGGCAACAGGAAGAAGCCCTGGGAAGGCATGGCCTGTTATGAACAATATGAGAAGTGTTGAGACTTCAACTCCTTTTAAATTACGTAGGGGTCTTAAAAATCTTAATGAAGGGAGTAATGAGTAGTATGGCTTATAGTCTTGGGAAACTAAGAAGAAGTGCTGTTCTTATGACGCATGGTCCCGGTTCTGTGGTTGACTTCAGATCAGGAGACGCTGCAATATCTGCTGTAATTTCCGGTCTGGACTCATGGGACTGGGATTTCAAACCCGAAGGTCTTAAGAACGAACAGGTAATTTTTGAGGAAAGACTTCAGAAAAAACTTGGAGTCCGTGGATTTCGGCTTCCTCCAGTTGTGAACGATGATTTTTTTGACTTTGGAAACAGAAAATCCGACAAAGCTATTTCTGCCGTAAGATTTCCCGGCTGGTTACAATGTCCGGACTGTAATAATATCGGGACTGCAGACATGTGGATGGAGGACCCTGGGAAAGCCGGCTTGTATTGTGCTTCCTGTTCTAATAAAAGATCTGGCAGAGGGGATAAGGCATATGTTGTTCCGGTCAGGTTTGTTATAGCCTGCGAGGGAGGGCATCTGGATGATTTCCCGTGGCACTGGTGGGTCAGGCATGAAGAAGGCTGTAAAAACAAAGAAAAAAAGGGTTTTTTAAAACTCGAATCAAAAGGAGCAGGTCTTGGTGGGTTAATTCTTACTTGTCCGGACTGCAGGGCCTCTAGATCGCTTGAAGGAATTTTTGGAGCTAATGCACTTGCGGGGTATTCCTGTTCCGGCAGAAGGCCGTGGCTATATGGCTCGTATGAGGACTGTGACCTGACACCGCGGGTAATGCAGCGTGGTGCGTCAAATCTTTATTTCCCTGTAATCGAATCGGCCCTGAGCATCCCCCCGTGGTCGGATGAACTTCGTGAGGAAATAGGAACTTACTGGAATGACATAATCAATGCCGATGATGATGACAGAGTGGCTTTTGTCAAAATGCTTTCCAGAGGAAGCCTTAAGAAAACTCTCGAATCTCTTCATATGACTCCTGAGGGACTTGTAAAGGCTATTGAACATAGAAAGGTTCTTTATGAGAGGATAATTCCGGAAAAACTCAGAGATGAGGAATATCTGAAGTTCACTTCTGGAATTAACACTGCAGCAACCGGTGAACCGGGAGAATTTGAGATAAGAAATGAATCCGTTCCAGAAATGTTGCAACCTTATTTCAGCAGAATCGTACGTGCGGTTCGTTTAAGAGAGGTCCGTGCATTAAGGGGCTTTACAAGGATTAAACCTCCAGGGGATGAGGATGATGTAAATATTTCACCCCTGTCAAATACAAAAAAAGACTGGCTTCCGGCTATTGAGGTAAGAGGAGAGGGTGTTTTTATTGAATTCAATAAAGACAGTCTTAGAAATTGGGAAAATGATAATTTTGTCTGTGAAAAAGCATATGATCTGAACCGTAAAATGGGTGAGGAATGGAGCAAAAAATATCCTGGTACTGTTCCAACAAAAACAATAACTCCACGTTTTCTGCTGATTCATACATTTGCACACGCATTGATGAGGCAGCTTACACTTGAATGTGGATATTCAACAGCTTCTCTCAGAGAAAGACTGTATATATGTGAAGATATTCCGGTTTCAGAAGGAATGGCTGGTTTTCTTATATACACTTCAAGTCCGGATTCTGACGGGACACTTGGTGGGCTTCAGAGACAGGGGGAGTCAAAACGGATAGAACCAACGATCATTTCAGCAATTAAATCAATGGAGTGGTGTTCATCAGATCCCTTGTGTATTACAGGGATGATGGCAGTTCCTGAGAGTTTTTCAATTGCTTCTTGTCACGGTTGCTGCATGGCACCGGAGACTTCTTGTGAGGAATTTAACCGCTTCCTTGACAGAGGGATGCTTGTCGGGCACCATGACAACCCTGATTCCGGTTATTTCAGGGGTATTTTAAGGGATCTGTAAATGGCAAAAATGTGGCCGGCGGTTGTACCGTCTGATGTAAGGGAAAATATCCTGAGAAGTACAGAAATAAAGGTTTTCGAAAAGTTTGAGAAAGAGCTGGACGATTCATATGTTGTTTTTTATTCAAGACCTTGGCTTGGCCTGAGCAGATTTGGTGAGGAAATTGACGGCGAGTGCGATTTTCTTGTGGCACACAGGGATTATGGTATTCTTTCAGTTGAAGTAAAAGGCGGGGCTGTTTCATATGATCCTGAGACAGAAACTTGGAAGACAAAAGACAGATATGGTTTCAACCACCGGATAAAAAATCCCGTTCGTCAGGCAACAAATTCCAAATACCAGATTCTCAAGAAGCTTAACAAATCCTCTTTCTGGAGAGCACGTAGAATAAGAGCGGCCCACGGTGTGGTTCTCCCTCATTCCTATATGCCGGAGGAAGATCTTGGGATGGATGCTCCTCTTGACATTTTCTGTTTTACATCCGAATTTGAGACTGATTTTGCCGGATGGATTCATGGTATGATGAATGCAGAGAGTGAATCCAGCTATGGTGAAAATCCACTTGGTGATGACGGGATAGAAGCACTTGAGGATCTTCTTGCAAGACCTTTTCAGCTTCATTATCCTGAAGGAACCATGATCAGGGATGATGAATCGGCCATATTATATCAGACGCAGCAGCAGTTTCATTTATTTGAGATGATGACGGATATAAAGAAAATTGCGGTTTATGGGGCAGCGGGAACAGGAAAAACTATCATTGCTGTTGAAGAGGCTATAAGATGTGCAGGTAAAAACAGAAGGGTTCTTTTAACCTGCTATAACAGCCCTCTTGCAGAAAATCTCCAAAAAAAGCTTTCACATGAAAAAAATATCTTGGTATCTACATTTCACAGACTCTGTTATGAATCAGCCCTGCAGGCCGGACTTGAAATTCCCCGGAATATACCTGATGATATTTTATTCAGGCATGTTTATCCCAATCTTCTGAAAGAAGCATTCAAAACAGGGAAACTGTCACGTTTTGATGTGATTATTATTGACGAGGGCCAGGATTTTTACAGGGAATGGACCGATGCACTTATTGAAACACTCGTGGTGGATGGTTCGGGTACTGCAAGAATTTTTCTTGATACAAATCAGAAAATATACGACTCATTATATCATGTGCCCGAAGATTTCGAAAAATCTCCAATTACTTTGTCAAGAAATCTCCGAAACACTCAAAAAATATTTAGTGAATCTGAGAAATATTACACAGGTCCGGTTGTTACTTCCGAAGGACCTTTCGGAATTGATATAAAATACTTTGAAACAAAGCCTGCTTATCCTGAAATCCGTAAAACACTTGAAAAATGTGTATATGATCTTATCAAAAATGAAAAAATTTTTCCTGAGGATATTGCAGTTCTTGCATCTTCTTCTTCAGAGATTAAATCCATAATTCCTTCCGGAAAGATAGGCGATATTATAACCGTCGAGGCTGGAAAGTCCGCTGAAGGGTTTATATGTGCGGATTCTGTACGAAGATTCAAAGGTCTTGAGAGCAGTGTAATAATTCTGATTGTATCTCCTGAACTTTATTCGGCTGATGAACTGATGTATGTCGGGATAACAAGGGCAAGAACAATGCTTATTTTTATTTCGGTTAAATAGAATTTGAGAGGAAAATAGCGTATTTTTAATAATTTGATCCCCAATATTTTTGTTTTTTATTAAATTTTTCTTCAAGATCTTTATCTTTAAAATTTTCAGGATCTGTAAATATTTCTCTTTTAATCGTTCCATTGTTTTTCATGGTAAATAATTATGTTATAGTTTTACCGCTACCATATCTAGTTTTAAGGTTTTGAATATGAGTACAAAGAGTTGAAATTTCTTCAATGCTAATGTCATATATATATTTGTCACCTATGACTTTTCTTAATGTATTAATTTCACCAATTTTTAATTTATACCCTAACCTTTTTTCAAATGTATCTTTTATTAAATCAAATTCTCTAAATTTTGTCCTTTTCATCATATTTTTAGTATTCTGAACTTTTTGTTTTTCTTTTCCGTATTTATTAGCCTTATTAATTTTATATTTTTCAAGTTTGGTTTTATCTTCTTCAATTTTCCTTTTTCTTTCAATCTCTCTAATTAATGTAGTTTCTTCATCTGAGCGTTTGCTAAATGGTTTACTTAGTATTTTTCTTCTTATTTCATCCAAATCTTCTTCCTGAATTCCCATTATAAAGTTAATATATATTATTGTCAGATATATTCTATTACTTTTTGCAAGCTTGGTTACATTATTAATAATATAAATCAATTTCCATATTGGGTATTATATTGTTTCTATATAAGAATTCTTTGCAATGACATTTTCTTCAAATTGGGGTATTCTTGTGAAAACCTCTTTTAAAACCTTTTTTTCTGCAGAATCAGAATACTCCATTAAAACATCATATACTGCCCTTAATAGTCTGAAATATTCATCATCAGGTATTTCTGTCTCATATATTTCCTGAAACTGAACGGGAATTGTTACATCCAGTTGATTTATTGTAGAATTAATTGCAACAGGAAGTGGATCTGCATGGGTTGATGATGTTATGACTTCCCCGCCTGTTTCAGAGGTGTTTTTAGGAAAATTATTTTCAATTTTTGGGATGTTGTTGGTTTTACAGATTTCTTTTTTTATTTCATCTGAGTTTATCACTTCTGATATTTTTCGTTTCAGTTTTGTATTCATATCAGCGCCATAGGCTCTTTTCGCTTTTCCCACAACTTTTTCGGTCTCTTTTTTTACTAAATCTCGGATTTGCAGGGGGATTTTTGCCCGCATTTTTGCAACATCAATGCTGAACATTTCGTCAAGTTCCGGAGGGAAATCGATCATAACCCTTGCATATTTTGTATGTTCATCTGAAGCACGAATCCTGTTCCATCCCCCGCTCTGAATCATACGGCCTGATCTGTATATGTAGAAACCCTGCTGCATATTCCATTTATGCGGGCCTGATGCGGATTCAAATGCTGCATCTGATGAAAAATCTGATTTTTTTGGGAGGATGAACGGTTCAAGAATAACATGGGCCTCTGATTTATCTGTTTTAACAGGTATTTTTATCGGATTGAGAATATCCAGCTTTTCTTCAGTTCTGACGAAAGGATCCCATGGTCTGACTTTTTCTCCGTTAATACAAATCTTTAAATTTTTTCTTTTGATTTCCCCTGATAAATATTTATGAAAAACCATTCCCAGATGTAATTCAAGATCTTCAACCATTTTTAGAAGGCGTTTTTCTCCTCTTTTTCCGTCAGGATTTTCGAGTTCTGCTATACGGTCCAGCCTTTCCCACATCACGACTGTCCCTGTGTTTTTCATTAACGGTTTTCTTACTTTCCTGTTTAGTTCGGTGTTTTTTAATTTGATTGCCTGCCATTTGTTTGTTTTCTGGATATGATCATAATCCCAGCATAAGCCGGTAATATATGGTGTATTCAGACTCTTTCTGCTTGAAACAGTAAGACATCTGCACTGACTCAGGGAAGCTGTTTTCAGTCCCATTCCGAATTTACCGAGAGATTGTGAATCATATTTGCGTTCGGTTCCATACCTCATTGCTTCGGTAATTTCCTTTAATCCCATCCCCTGACCATTGTCGGCAATGGTTATCCATGAATCTGATCCGTCAAAATTAATATTGATATTTACTTCGTTTGCACCTGCTTCTATTGAATTGTCAACAATTTCCGCAACAGCGCTGCTGAATGTGTACCCGAAATTCCTGAATGCACTCATTGTTCTTCTTGCAGATGGTAGTATCTCTTCTGTTTTCAATTTTTTACCCATTATTTTCCCCAAAAAAGCTTAATCAAAAATTGGTATGTTTTTAGAAAAATATTCCTATTTGCTTTTTTGCAATTTACAACCAATATTTATAATAATCCATCCCAAATTAAAAATCTGAAATGACCGACGTCCTGACTCCGGAGCAGCGAAAAAGAAATATGTCCTCAATAAAGAGCAAAGACACAAAACCGGAGATTAAAATCCGGAAAATGCTTTGGGAGAACGGCATCCGTGGATACAGGATTCATTATGACCTTCCCGGAAAGCCTGACATCGCCTTTACAAAATACAAAATTGCGGTTTTCATTGACGGTTGTTATTGGCACAAATGCCCTGAGTGTTTCCGCGAACCTAAGACAAATACGGAATTCTGGATGAATAAGATAAATGGAAATGTTGAGAGGGATAAGAAAATCACAAAAGAGCTTGAGGATTCGGGCTGGACTGTTTTAAGATTCTGGGAGCATGAGGTCAGGAAAAATCCTGATTTAATAATTAAAAAAATAAATAACAGTATTAAATCATCTTTCTGAAAAAACAGAACTCAGATTTCAGCCTTTGTTCTTTCTTCAGGGTGATTCCTCTCCCTTTCGGCATCAATCATTTTTTTAATTTCTTTTGCAATTCCATCAGCCATCAGCGGAGGTACTGCATTTCCAATCTGTGTGTATTTTGCCCCGCGGTTTCCTTCAAAATAATAATCATCCGGAAAAGACTGAAGTCTTGCAACTTCTCTTACTGTGAGAGATCTTGCCTGTTCGATGTCCGGATGAATAAAATAATGGCCGTCCTTTGCTATATGGGCAATGACAGAATGTGAATATCCTCTCCCGTCAACTACCTTGAACCTGTCAACAAATCCGCTGCGGAATCTATGGGTTTTCAGTTTTTCAGGAAGATTGTTATAATTCAGGCGTACCTTTCCGTTATTCCATTGATTAATGGCTTCACGATATATCTCCCTGTCACGATCATTGTGCATTCTTGCTTCGTGATGTCTTATACCGCCAAAATTTCCCTTAAGCTTATTTTTTTTAAGATATTTTAGAGAGACTCCTTCAGGGTATGGCTGGAATTCATCAGTTCCCCTTAATTCTTTATTTGATTTATCTGCCTGAAGTTTCGGCAGATTGCTGAGGATGTTCCATACATGCCCTGTAGGTTTTTTTTCTTCAAATTTTGGATAAAAGCAGGTTTTACAGTTTTTTTTCCACCCGATTATAATTATCCTTTTGCGATTCTGAAGGACGCCAAAATTAGATGCAGTTAGAGTATCTGCATCAATATTATAGCCGGCCTCATCACATTTGTTAAAGATATCTTTTAAAATTGTCCCGTTTTTGGCTGTGCGAATCCCCGGCACATTTTCAAAAACAAAGAAATCTGGCTTGAATTTTTTCAGGAAACTGATGTAATGTTCATACAGAAAGTTCCTTGGATCGTCTTTTTCTGCCTTATTTTCCTTACCGCGTCTGGCCATGGAGTAAGCCTGACAGGGCGGACCTCCGATAATTACATCAACGGTTTTTTTTCCGTTAAAGTTATCCCTGAGATATTTTTTTATCTTCTTTTTGATTTCCAATTCAGTTTCATCACTGATTGCTTCATTAATAATCAGGTCTTCCCCTGCACCGCAGTCTTTTGCACACTTGATGAATTCATCCCTGCTGATTATCCCCCTATAATAATCTCCGTATATTTTCTTATTTCCTGATCTCATCAGTTCATGATATATCAGGCGTGTTTCAAGGGTTTTGCAAGCATCTTCATTCATCTCTATGTGGCCTGCAAATTCAAATCCCTGCCGGATAAAACCCTCGGTAAGGCCGCCGGCACCGGAGAACATATCAAGTGCAATATATGGTTTTGTCATTACTTTTTGCTGGTAAATATTCTGCCCGGACTGGCAATAAGGCTTTTTAATTAAGACAGTTTTTCCAGTTTCCAAACCATTCATAAAATCCCACTCCTCCCGTTCTCCTCCCTCAAAAGTCTCCCGTAACACCTCTCACAAATCACAAGCTTCAACTCACCAGACCTGAACAAAGCCTTACCTTCATCACAAAGACCACACCGGCCGAGATCAACACTCACCCTCTCAAAATCCGCTGCACTCATAACTCCCGGCAGCGGATGAGTGAAACCACTCTCGTTTGCACTTTTGCACTGGTTTACACTGACTTGCACCGGAGTAGTGCAAACCAACGGCGTGCTCATGCAGCTCCTTTCCACGGTTGCGACTTTACACGGCTTTTTATCACTCTTGTTTGCACTGATTTTGGAAACACACACAGAAGCACCCGGAGAGGTTAGTGCAACAGACCCCTTCTCCGTTCCTGAAAATCGGTGCAAACTACTATTATTAGAGAGAAGCTTTTCATCATTTACTAATGGATTGCCTGAAGCTTCGCAGATTGCCGGTCTTTTAATTTGCACTTTGGAAGTGCAAAACGGGTGCAAACATGGTGCAAATGTGCAAACGTCAGAAGGTTCTGTTGGGGAGGAATCCCCTCCAACATCTTTGCCTTCACCTTCGCCTTCTGAATCATTACCTTCATCATCTCCGCCGTTTTTGTCATCATCACAACGCTCTCCTCCTTCAGAAATCCATACCACACTTCCTGAGTTCCACCTGTGGTATACCTCATAGTTAAACGAGAATTGGTTCTCTCTCCGGCGGACCATGCAGCCATCCACCTCATGTGAAACAGTAGCGTCAATGAAGCTTATCGCCGGACACTTCTCAAGAAGACCTGAATACAAATTTCCTCCGTTTGTATAGCCCTGAAAGATCCTCCTTGTCTGATGATATGAAAGCCCCATTGCATCCTGGAGCATACTGATGGTAACAACACCCCAGCCCATTTTGCATATGGTCTTTAAAGCAGCGGCCTCATTCTTCGTAAGTTTCGTCTCCTGCCCGCCGCTCTCACCGTTAATCTCCGAATAAATCCTTGCTGCTGCCCGGAAATCATCACGTTCCGCACGGATGGCAGGAAGACTCTCTTCCTGTCCGGCATCGGCCGTTCTCCCGCCTGAACCAAACCTCTCCCGCTGCATTCTGAACAAAAGGGCATGGCACTTAATCAGGTCAAAAAGAATTGCCGGATTGCGCCTGTTAGCAGAGCTTGAGAACTGTACCTTCTCCGCAAACGGGATTGAAACATAAACTGTCTCCTCCTTTAGAATTGCCCACATGCAGCGGCAGATCTCTGCCTCCTCCGGCTCAGTGCTCACAATATTCTCCGAGGCTTCCGTCTTTCTTATATGCAGAAGGACCCGCTCGTCCTGCTCTGCCGAATCATCAATCCACGTTGTCAGCATGCGGTTCATCACCTGATCATCGCCGACCGACTCCACCTTTGCAAGCCACCAGACACACCTCTCCGGGATGCTGCATATCTTAAGCTGCCTGTCGGTCGTCAGCGTCTGGTGCTCGATTCTGTCGCAGAAGTTTGCAGTTGCAGACTTCAGGATCTCCTGAAGATCATCGGAGAGGCTGACATCATCGAAGAGAAAGACCGTTCCTGGCTGAAGGTCGGGGTTATAGTATAGTGCCTTGTCACTCACTGTTCCGCTCAGCTTGTAGTCCTCAGGTATGAGCTTTAACATTGAGTTGCATGCATGTGACTTTCCCTTGCCGGAGTTTCCGGATACCGATACATGCAGACCTTTAGTGTTCTCAACTGACTGCGATGCAACCGACATTATCAGGCATTCGGCGACAGTCCGGTCGCCCACATGGAGCCTTGCGAAGGTCTCAAGCATGAACTGAAGGGGATCTCCTTCCCTGAGTATTGCGTTCGCCTTCTCCCTGATTTCATCGGAAAAAAGAGAGGTTCCTTTAATTTCCTGCCTCTTTTGCTTATGCTCTCTTCCGGCTTTCACTCCTGCCGGTTTTTCCTTTCTTCCGGCAGACCTGTCTTCATACATGGCACGGAGTTCAGGCCACCGCTGCACACCGTTTCCGCATGAGTTGTGGTGACACCCGGCAAAGATTGCACCTGACTCAAACTGGATTGCGAAAGCACCGTCTCTGTGCTCATCGGAGAAGGGGCATTCTGAAAGGGTGTACATTGTCCCGCCCTTCCACGGTTTGACAGACTTTGTTCCGATGTTGTTTCCTGCCAGCCATTCGCCAAGATTGATATTTCCGCCTTTGCCCGTGCCGTTGGTAAATCCGTTTTTGTTCCCGGTCCCCCCGCCGCTGCGGAAGGCAGGGGGCGTTTTAGTCTCCGGTTCGTCCGGCATGAGGGAGGCCAGTTTTTTAAGGGTTTCAACAGGGACAACCTGCCGCTTTTCTGGTGCCAGAATAATCTTTGAGGTCCTGTGTGGGCGATCTTGTGTGTCATCGCCCTTTTTGGACTTTGTTCCGTAGAGTTTCCAGATTCGTGCAGCGTTGAAGTTGGCCGTGTCCACATGGACGGATACATCTGAGAAGAATGTGTCGAGGACCTCAAGGCACTGCCTCACAAGTTCTGTGGATTCCCCGCTGTTATCAAGGTCAATCCGGTAAAGAAGGTGTGCACCGTTGCCGGAGTCTGCAAGGACAGGTTCGGGGAATCCCTCTTCTGAGAGCCATTCCTTAATCTTTGCCGCCTTTTCCAGTGCAAGATTGTGCTCCCCATCGGATGATGAAACGCCGCTCGGCCTTACCGGATCAAGGTCAACCGGCAGCCATCTCCTTCTTATTATGTCGGAATCCGCGGTTGTGGGATCGTTTTTTGAGAGTTTCATCCGTATTCTGTTTGCACGTCTTGAGAGGAGTGCCGGGTTTACCTTGTTTAGTGTTGTGTAGACGCCGGAGACATCGGTGAGTCTGTCGATATTTTGAGCCTTTTCTGCGAGAAGGCTGTGGTCGTCAAAGTATCCGCTGTGGGTTGAAAAATCCCCGATTGCCCGGATCTCAACCACATCCCTTTTTTCAAAAAGAACGGAGAGAGTCTTTTTTATCTCCGCTGCGGGAATGCTTTCCTTCTCTCCTGTTTCATTCCCCTGTTTACGGTTCAAAGGAATACGCCTCCCCTGAGATCAGGCAGTATCTGAAAGAGCGGTGCGGAAACCGCTTCTCCCCTTGCGACCTTCTGGAGTGAGAAGAGCGGGATTATGAAGCAGCCTTTTGTTGTGATGAATTCAACTGCTCTTCCGGCTGTGTTTATGGCAACATGGCCGGAGATTTCGGTTGCGAATATCTCTGCCCATTCGTCCTTTTTTTCGGTGCAGGATCTGAAAACCGGGGCTGATCTTCCGTAGAAGATCAGGTTTCTGACATCTTCGGGGATGATGTAGAAGAATTCGTCTTCGATTTGGATGTCAAGCCTTCCCTGCATTCCGGTGCGGATTGATCCGCAGGATGGTTCATTCATTCCTGTTTCCTCCGGCTGCACCGGGTGTTTCCCGGAATTCTGTTTCCACTTTGTAGGTGTGCCCTGCCGTTCTTGTTACAGTGATTGCCTCTATGCTGTCGCCTTTTGTGTGAATCTCTTCAGAGATGGCACGGGCGATCAGGTATAGCGGATATCTCTTTGAGCTTTTTTTGTTATTTCCAGTGGCTTTTCCTGTTGTTTTTCCGGTTCTGTTTCCGGCAGTATCTGTGGATTTTTTGGAGGCTGTCATTTAGTTTTTCACCCCCGCAGGGATGGGATGATTTATCTTTTGTCCAGACAGATTTATGTTGGCGGTCCGGGTCAGGGTGCTGTGATATTTATTCTGATTCTGGCTGCCGTGTTTTTCTTTCTGTTTGTCTTCTTTCGATTCAACAAGACACCATATGCCTGCTTCGAGCATTGCTTTCCCGATCTTTCCGTATGCGGGATACTGCTTTTCAAAGGCTTCGATGTCTTCCTTTGTCACTTTTCTTGGATGTTTCTGCATGGTCTCACCTAAAGTCGTGGTGTTTTTGCAATGGTTTGCAGCGGTTTTTTCTGTTTTTTGTTTTCTGTTAGTCAACAGTTTTCTGCAAACCTTTTTCAGACGGCGTTTTGGAAATCCGCGGGGATTTGGTCGTCACTAAAAGAAATGTTAAATCCCGGTCGTCATTGTTCCCGGCATTTCCCAGCGCTTAATTATTCTGTCTGATTTTGGTGATTTAAAGTTTAGGGGGGGAGTTTGAATGTGAGAGTATAAAATATTCTGTTCACTTTCACACTCCACGGGTTTCTCCTAAAAGTCAGGAAGTTCAATCATATTTTCCATGACAATTGAGTTTTTAAGCAACATCACACTTCCAGATCCAATGATGAGTGCAGCGGTTCTTTTAGGGATCTCCGGTGCTCTTTTTGTCGCTGCGAAAAGTTCTAAGATTCGGAGTGCAGGTTTTTTGTGCTGGATTTTCGGGAACCTGATATGGATTCTTGAGGGTGCATTCACTGAGAATATCTACATGGTTGTAATGTTCGGGTTCTACTGGGTGACGGCTGTTTTCGGGTTTTTTAATTCCAGAACCGGTTTAAAAATAAGTCCTGATGAGTGGGACTGTTTTGGAAAAGGGGGTGCCGGTAACTAAAAACCGCTGAATATTTTTAAAATAACGGCGACTGCTCCGCCGGCTCCGGCTCCAAGACCAGCGGCAATCTTTCCCTCGCACCCTTTTGCTTCAGCCTTGTGCTCCTCAAGCACCCTTATTCTTCCCTCATGATCCTCAATTGAGTCTTTCAGTTCGGAAAGTGTTTTGCAAATCCACTTAACATCCCTGTTTGTTTCGATAATCATGTCTCTGTTGGTTTTATTACTGACCATGAATAACACCTCTATATATGAAAATTACCACTCATAAAGTCAAGTTAATATTATTGTTGATCATAATTATTATTGTCTGTAATACTTCCGGATGTATCCAGGCAACTGACGCCGGTTTAAAGGACGCGGATGCATGCACCTTTGAAAAGGCGGATTTCGTTTTGGAAAACGAAACCTTTGTCGGAGATGATGAAGAAATGGCTGACTTTATAGAGACCAACAACACAAAAACTGCAACAAGGAAACTTGAAAATCCAATTCCGGATATTGAAACCTTTGATTCAATTGTTCAGGATGTGGTTGTAAATAACCCGTTTGGATGTGTGGGTTATGTGTCCAACGGAATGAACATTGCGGGGGTATCAACTTCTAAACAGGGATATACTGCAAAATTCATCTTTGAGGATGATGAGGCAAAGTCCGTGGGATCAATGTCTGTTAAGGCACCGGCTGTCCATGCATATAATGCTGCGATTACAGCTGTTCTTGCAGACACTGCTCTTGCTGATGCTGTCGGTGGCGATTGTGTAAGGGACAGAGAGCATGACACATATTCCCATACTCTGAAATGTATGGACCCGAATGGTGAGATTTATTATGTGTCCATAAACAGGACAAATGTAAGGCTGAGCTCCTACACTGATGATGCAATCCGTGACAAGGTTGAGACCTGGGCGGACGGTGTTGCAGCGCTGTTCTGATCCTGAAAATTAACCTGGGCTTTGGTTCCGGTGCTGTGTGCTTTTGACAAAAGGGCGGAGGATTATTTCCTTCGTTCTTTGCTTACCTCCTTTTCATTGATTTTAAATTTAAATATTTAATTACCAATAAGAATCGTTTTCAGCTAATATTATTTATTTTTTGCAATACAGATTTATTGCAGTTTCTTTTAAGGTATCACATGATTATAAAAAATATAAGGATGTTCAGATGGCAAGCTTAGGAGAGATATATATTGGAGGATCAGAAGGTTCTCCTTATTCAAGTATCGTTTATAATAGTGGTGTGAGTTTTGCTCTAGATTCTCCCTCAAAAATAAGTCAAGTATATAAATTTGAAAAAGAGAGATGGGAAGTTGAAGTAAAAAAAGACCAATCTATAATCATTGCAAGAGCACAAACCGATCTAACGCCGCAAGAAACCTTAAATCAAGGTTATAATAGATGCCAATATTTTCTAGATATTCTTTCAGTAAAAAAAATTATGGATACTGAGATGAAAAATATTGCCAATTCTTATATAATTCACTTTAAAGAAGGTAAAAAACATGTTCTTAGAATTTTTTCCAGCAGTCAGCTAAAATTTAATGCGACAGGAACAATAACAGTAATCCGTGATGGAAAAGAAGTTCCATCACAACCTAATCCTGAACCTGAATGGATTCCGGCATTTCGATATTACCGCTTATCGCAAACGAGCAATAATCTTTATGAAGCCTATCGAAATCTGTTTTTATCATTTGAAGCTATCTTAAGCAATATCGTCCCCATTCATAAAAGAAAAAATGGTAAAAACAAAGAAGGTGAAAGTGACTGGTTGAAAAGGGCATTAAAAGAGATTAATACAAAAATATCTCTATCGGATTATGTTCCAAAAAATACTTCAAATCCAATAGATTATTTTGTTGATCAACAATACCCAATTAGATGTGATTTGTTTCATGCAAAAGGAAGTAACTGCATATTGCCTTTTTCCGAAATAGAAATCTCCAATATTGCTAATGCATATGAATATCTTCACCGGCTCTGGAAAAAAATAACTAATGTTTATTTTTATGTTCCAAACAGTGGAGGTTCTTTTACTATTGCAGGATTTAAAGATTTAACGAATGGAGTGTTTTCAGAAGGATTTGAGATGCTAGCTGTAGATGATCCAAACATGCCACAAATTACAGATAAAGAATGCAATCTTGGTGGATATCCTGAGATTTCTTTTTCAAATTATTCTTTAGATAATATATCATTACCTGATGGTATTATTGCAAAAGGAAATATCGAAGGTGAAATATTAGCTGAAGTAAATTATTTATATAAATTTTGCTTATTATCTGAAAATAATCTATTTATGTTCAAATTTTTCGAAGATGGAATAACATTAATGGGAACTGATAAGATGGAATGTTGGTTTAGCGTTCGTCTGAAAAGTAATGATCTGCCTTAATGAACAAATTAGTCCTTTAAAAAAGACAGTGAATATCCCTTTATTCAAGTATTTTTCGCCAGATTTTAGATACAAATAATGTGATTTCAAAAAAAGTCTAATTTACCAACATTAGGCCGATTGGCGCCCTCATTATTGAGATATAATGACGTTGTATTGCCCCGTATTTTCAGACGATGTTTATACTGGCTAAAGTGGAGATCGTGGAATACAGGGCTTCTGTGAAGGTCGCGATTCCTGAGATTTTCGCCTAAAAGGGGGTCTATTTATGCTTTACTTAATGGTCTGTCGTATTTGCAGACGCTCACCCACCGCTGCATCGCTCAACTCAGCAGCGGGCGCTTCGCTGTTTTTTCAGGTTAAAATTATCTGTGTCGCCCGAATCAGACTCGCTTCACTCGCCTGCTTCCGGCTGTCTGCCACCGCCTCCGCTTACTGCATCATGCAGAAAGCTCAGGCTGAATTGTTTATTGTCCTGTGATATATTTCCGGCCCGGTAATATCTTTAGGAATTCCGGCAGGCATTTTTTATTATGATTGTCCGGCCTTTCGTCTTTGACAACCCACCCGCCTTGAACAGGCCGTCTTTAATTGTTACGCTGGCGCTGTGCGGACCATTCTCTCCGCTTCCGGGGATGGACGAGCATCCCCACGCTCCGACATGCTCATCCCCTCCCGCCGCTGTTCGCGGCTCCTCCCCCAGGGGCAGTGAGAGTGATTGGGATTATTCGTGAGTATCCTCTGTTATTCCTTTTTATCTTCGACCGGATCAAGAAGGATGATCTTAACCCGCTTGCCGATCCAGTCCTGCGGAAGTAGAACATGGCAGCTGTTGCCGGATTTTGTAGCTGTTTTTTCCCTGACTTCATAACCGGAAACAGTGATTTCTATTTTATCCATAATAGTTATGCGGCATTATGTAATTAATAACTTACTTTGGTATATACTGAATATATACCAAGTATAAATAATTAAATACTTTTAAAATAAATATATATGTAGGGAAGTGTAAGCTGTCGGGAAAAGTCCGGCGCCTTCGCTCTCCTGAAAAATTAAGGAACTGGTTGATATGTTCAGAAATAATTTGAACGTGGAAGAACCGGTTGAGGTGGTGTTCTAATCATGTCGCCAAACAGAAAGCCCGCCACCTCATTAACTGGTTTAGAGTACAGAGAGATAAACGCAACGGAAGCAGAGCAGGAAGATCCCCGCTGCCGGAATATTGTTTTATTAAGATCCCCCTATGAAGGCGGCCGGCGTTTTGCAGCTGTCAGCAGGAGGTCTGAATAATGCCTTCTGTTTATGAGATTGTGCAGGACCGGATCATAAAGCAGCTTGAATCCGGCGTTGTCCCGTGGCAGAAGACGTGGCAGGATATGAATCCTGTTAATATTCTGACAGGGAAGGAATACAGGGGAATAAACCGCCTTCTTCTTGCAGGGCATACACATTGGGGAACTTTCAGGCAGATAAGAGAAGCCGGCGGAAGTGTGAGGAAAGGGGAGAAGGCATCGGGAATTGTTCTCTTCTGGTCAAAGACCGATACAAAAAAGACGGTTAACGATCAGGGCGATGATGTAATAATTATGGCCGAGAGGGAACGGCCTATTGTCCGTTATTATCCGGTGTTTAACTTTTCCCAATGTGAAGGGATAGAGCCTGAGGCTGTCGCAGAAATAACGCCGGTTGTATCCTGTGAGGAGATTATTAAAAGAAATAAGCATCTAAACGGAATCGGTAGCCCGTCATACAGTCCGGATAAGGATATTGTCAGAATGCCCCCTATGGATATGTTCAGGTCACGGGAGGATTATTATGCAGCGTATTTTCATGAGCTGACGCACTGGACCGGCCATTCATCAAGGCTTAAACGGTCGGGAATTTGTAAGACGTCGATGTTTGGAAGTGAAACATACAGCCGCGAGGAGCTGACTGCGGAGATGGGATCAGCGTTTCTTTGTGCCATGTGCGGTATTGATACAGATCCTGTCCGGATGAATTCGGCTTCTTATATTGCCGGATGGCTTGAGCATATCAGGGAAGGATCAGCCCGTGATCTTATCAGTGCAGCCGGTGATGCACAACGGGCAGTGGATTTTCTGGAGATGGGAAGACCCTCTCCCTGAAATTTTGCCTTTTCCCTGCCGGATATCTAAAGAGAATTGCGGGCCGTTAGTGTGGGAAAATCATGTCTTACAGCTGCAACGCTGGCGCTGAGCCGGCTGCCGTTCCTTTCGGTCCGGCAGCAATAACCCGCCCGCCCGACCTCGGACGGGGAATAGAATCTTTCATATCCACTGCCCGGAGGGAGGAGCCGCGAACAGCGGCGGGAGGATTAGGTCATCACGGAGCGGGGGGATGCTTGTCCATCCCCGGAAGCGGAGTGTATGGCCGGCAACCGGAACCTTTTGCCTTCAGGCAATAGGTGGAGGCTGCTTGTTTGCAGCCTGGGACAGGCGAGTGAAACGAGGCTGTTTCTGGCGTAGCAGAATTATAGTCAACCGGTAAAAAAAAGTGAACCGTCCGCTGCTGAGTGAAGCGATGCAGCGGCTGGTGAACATCCTTGATTAATATTTTTGAATAATTTTTTTTGAAGCTTTGGTGTCTGTTGGGCGCACAAGTTTTTTGATATTTGAGAGAAAAAAACAGAATGATAGAAGTGCCCGATTTAGGTAATTTTAGAGATTTGGACTTGGATTTCTGAATCCGCATTGAGAGTTATAGATATAGACTCTGCTGAATTTATAAAATTCATAATTAATTTACTTAGAAATTCTGGAGATGTTTGTTTAGAGGAAATCTCAGATTATGACCAAAAGATGCTTACAATGCTTTACTATTCCCTTTACAATTCTCCTATCCAGAATTATAATAAAGTTTCAGATATCTTCCAAACGATTTTCGCGAATGAAGCAGTGAAGGATGAAATATTAGAGATTTTAAATTACAAATATCAGAACATAGATTTTGTTGAAAAACCTCTTAATTTAGGATTTAAAACGCCTCTTTTCTTGCATTGCAGTTATGCAAGAAATCAGATATTTTCTGCACTTGATCACTATACTCTTTTAAATATGCCTTCTCATGGACAGCGTGAAGGTGTCATACATTTGAAAGATAAAAATCTGGATGTATTTTTTATCACTCTTAATAAGACAGAGAAGCACTATTCACCTTCAACAATGTACGAGGATTTTGCAGTAAATGAGACTCTTTTCCATTGGCAGTCTCAGAGTACAACCTCTGAAAATTCTCCTACTGGAATTAGGTACATTAATCATGACTCTAATGGAGCAAGGATTCTTCTCTTTGTAAGGGAGTTTAAAGAAGTAAATAATCGTGCACAGCCCTTTATTTGTATTGGAACTGCCAGATATGTGAGCCATACTGGAAGTCGACCTATGAATATCACATGGAGACTGGATGAAGATATGCCTGCGAAATTTTTAAAATCTGCCCGGAAAATGATATTAGGATGAATTATGAGAACAAATCCATCTGTCTAATTTTTAGTAGATTATTATGATTATGATTTTTCAATCAGTTTCCAAAATAATATGAAATATTCCGGGATTAAATTAAGTTATATTATTATGACTGAGGATAATATTTAATATCCTAATATTCTTTGGGGAAGTGAGTTTTGAGCAGACTGGAAGATTTTTTGGCACCTTTAAATGAGGGTGTCTGGGAAGTGGAAATATCAAAGGAATCGGTAACCGAACCTCTCGGTCCTGAATGGGAAAAATCATCAATAAATGTACCTTCTCCGGGAACGATTGCAAGTTTTAGAAATGGCCAGTATCATGTTCATGAAACCGAAGATGAGTGGAAGGTCCATCTTGACAGATACGATCCAAAAAAGCATCCGATAATGCACCTTCTTGATGATGCACCTCTTCTTTTAATGATTGGCGACACTTTTGTAACTCTCATATCCGGTATTAGAAGAAATGAGGTGAATGACACAGAAGAGATCCTGAACAAACAGAGAAGAGGCTGGCAGTTGCAGGTTCTGGCAGGGATTTTTCTGTTACTTGCAGGACTGGAGATAATTTCAGAACCTCTTCTTGCATTCAGCGGTATAACTGGTCTGATTGTTCCTCTTGCAATAACCGGTCTTGGACTTGTGATGATTGTAAAAGAGATTATGGATTTGAAAAATTCATTTTCACCATGGGAAGTCCTGCGTGGTCTGTCGGTTGTCTCTGCCGGAATCATCGCATATTACCTGCCGATAATATGGTGGGTTGTTATTTTGACTGGTGTGCTTGCCCTGTGGATGCTCGCAAGCGCTTTTATGCTTTTAAGGAGGGTCAAAAAGGGCCGAAGTGCAGTCCCCGAAGGTTTTGTAAGCCGCATGCTGATTGGGATTCTTTCACTGTGTCTTTCGGTCGGGATTCTTTTAACACCCGTCGGACTTCTGAAAATTTTTATGGTTATACTGGGATCAATTGTAATTCTTATTGGTGTGATGGTTTCAGTAAACGGATTGAGGCTTGGAATCATGATGAAATCCGCAAAAAAGAAGGGAAAGGCAGATTAAATACTCTCACAAGATCTGCCCGGATTGCTGTAATTTTTAATCAGGTCCCTCAACAATCCCTGAATAATTTTTCATAACAGGCAGCTGATTTTATTGCCCTGATTTTATTAATTATCGGCATTCTATGTCTGGTTTTTCCGCACTTCCCGGTCACTTCCGGATTTGATATGGTAGCCGGAAATTCATCTGCTGTATCTATTTTACATGAATTTTACGTTTTAAATTGCATTTTGGTAGACTTATGGCCGTTTTTTATTTTTCATTCAGTAGTCATGCCTGATGGCTCTTTCAGAATCAAATAAAAACGTTCATATTGGTCGATATCATATTCTATTATCTCAGGGGCCTATAGCTCAGTTAGGCAGAGCGCCTGGCTTTTAACCAGGTGGTCGGGGGTTCAAATCCCCTTGGGCCCGCTTTTAGTTTTTCAGGTTTTTGTTTCATTAATTTTAGACACGTTTGTTAGTATTTTCTCTCAGATTTTTTCCACCATTCATAAAAAGGCAGGATTCTTCTAAATTTCAGGTAACACCTCTAAGAAAATGGTAAAATCTCTACCCTGTGTCTGTGATAACACATAAATTCAAAGAGATCTCCTGCATCAAATAAGAATGCATAAATAATTGTAAATCGTAAATGTAAAGGCTCAAGTGGCATCCGAAGATGCTGTTGTGCTTATTCTAAATTGCAGGCGAGGGTTGCCAAGCCAGGTCAAAGGCGCTAGGTTGAGGGCCTAGTCTCGTAGGAGTTCGAGTGTTCGAATCACTCCCCTCGCACTTTTCAAATTTTTCACAACAAAGGAGTGAAAACGCCACTTTTCTATGATCAACAATGTATCACATTAATTTTAAGATTATTTTATGTTGTAGATAAAATTATACAAATATGATGGCACCCGTTCTCAGGGAATTTGCGATTATTGCCGTTTTTATTATTTTTACTCTTCCAACACTTTTTGGGGCTTTGAAATGTGCAAGTGATCCTTCTGATGAAAATTTAGCTCAGGTAGTGTAGGGTGCTGCAGTTCCCTGACGGACAAATGTCATGCACCCCCGAATACTGCTTCTCATCGTTCTAAAACCTGGAGAGTGTATCTTTCTGCTAAATTCTCAGGTATCTGATCCCGTGGATCATTATGTTCATGAGCGGGATGCGGGCCATCGTGGAATCAAAATAATATCCATAGAAGGTATCACTCCGGAGCTTTTTCCGGTGCTTTTGGTCAGGATATTATCCCTGAGGTGTTGTCCGGTATATAGTCCGGTCCCCTTATTTCTGCTCAGAGTCAACCTCTCTTAACATGAGTACGGAGACGGAGACAATACTGACCTTTGTTGAGACCTGCTTCAGGCAGTCGGGAGCCCACGGACTTGACCACATCCTCCGCGTCACCCGCCTCTGTCGGGAGATCGGCCGGGCCGAGGGTGCGGATATGCGGGTTCTAATTCCGGCTGCCCTCTTCCATGATATCGCCCGTCCCCTTGAAGAGGAGAGCGGCATCCCGCATGAACAGGAGGGGGCACGAATTGCAGAAGAGTACCTCAGGTCAAATGGCTATGACGCAGAATGCATCCGGGCGATCACTCATGCAATACGCACCCACCGCTACAGCACAGGCGCCGAACCTGAGACTCTGGAGGCAAAGATCCTCTCTGATGCCGACAAACTCGACGCTATGGGGGCGGTCGGGATCGCAAGGACGTTTCTTCAGGCAGGCGAACACGGGGGCGGCATCCGTGACGCCAATGATCACATCCATGAAAAACTGCTGAAACTCAGGGGCCTGATATACACAGATGCCGCAGCGGAGATCGCCGAACAAAGGCACGCCCTCCTGCAGCGGTTTACCGATGCCCTGGAGGACGAGACCAAAGGTGCTGGTTCAATGGTAAACAGCAAAAATGGATGAACCATATGGAGATGGTTCAGCGGTTATGATATTTATCAGCTGGTCGTTTCACTTTCACAGTATTTATGCACCAGTCTGGTATGTGCAATCGCAGAAGAATAGGCAGTTGCCGCTTTACCGAAGGCAAAAGTCCTGTTTCGTGGATCAGTCTCAAGTGTGCCCTTATTGTGCCACCAGTTTCCTTCCCAGTAATCATTCTCAATGGAATTCCACTGTTCATTAGTCCAAGTGTCCGGTGCATCACCCCTGAGCTGAATAGTCTCCCACATATGGGCATCTGCATCTGATCTGAGCTTGTAAACCATATATTCAGGGCTGCTCCCGAGGGTGAAGCTGACATAGGTTCCGGTCTGACCTGGTGCCCGTGTTCCCCACCCCGGCATATCCGGATTTCCCTGGCAGATGCTGACCACCCGGTCCCCGGGAACAGTAATAAGAGAATAGAGCGTTGCGCCAGTCGGACGGAACCGGTTAATGGTGTTGCTGCTCCAGCGGTCGTCCCGGTGCCATGCCTGACCGTCCCACCAGTCAGATGATGAAAGGATATGCCTGAAGTTCTCATAATCCAGTTTCCCGTATCCGTCCCGGATCTGTTTTTCTGCAGTAATATAACGGTAATAACTCGATGGATAATACCGGAGCGGGTCCCAGATCTTCTGTGACTCCTTCATCGCAGGATTCAGATAATGATTTGCAGCTATGATGAAATCCTCTGATCCATTGCGGATTGCAAATTTTTCACGGGTCGACTCAATAACCTCGGCATTCCCTGATGTATCAGCCAGGAGGCGACTGAGAGAGAAGCTCCGTGTAATGTTCAGAAGGATTTCCTCTCCTTCAGGAACAGAAGCGGCAGACATCCCTACTGAAGGGAGCTCAAGAAAGGCCGAGATGCCCGGGCCGGTATCACCGGCTCCCTGAGCGGGTCCTGCGGTCGTAATATAGACCAGTCCTTTTTCATTAACAACAACATTATTTCCGGTCCGTCCGGCACCTGACGGAATGATACATGAATAGCCGTTATCAGGGTAAAGAAACAGCAGAACCTGGTAGGAATTGGATGACACCGAGTAATAATCAAAATTATCGCCGACAATAAGCGTGTTGTTCGTGGCGTTTCCATAGGCAGCGAAAGCAGTACAGTGTTCCTCCGGCGCCGGGCCATTGTGTCCTCCGTAGTAGAGCATGACAATGGGGTCGACTGGCGTGAAGGCGTACCCCTGATCGTTCATGGCATCTGAGATACCCTTAAAGAATTCGATGAACTGAAAATCATTTAGTTCCCTGGCGATATACTCCTTATCAACCCTGCATTCGTCCAAAATTTCATCATAGGATTTCTCAGAGAGGGCACCTGCCCAGACCGAATCCCGGACGATGGCGAGATATTCAGGTACCTGAAGGCCGTATTGGTATCCCATCTCATATGGGCTTCCCTGCAGAATGACAACAGGCATCAGGCCGGGCGGCGGGGAGTACTGTTCAGAGACAGGGCCGGGGTTCGTGCCAACAGGGAGAGATTCAACGGCAAAGACCACAGTTCCGGACAGAATGAATAAAATAAGGCATGTAAGACACAGCATATGTGCCTTCTGTCTGAATGTTTTCATCATGAGATATATGTTTCCTCCTCAGTCGAAGCGAAACCGGTCAGGATGATGCGTGACTGGTTGTGCTGATACTTCCGGAATGCATGGCATTAATGAGTTCGTCCTTAACTTATTCCATGAGTATCATCCTGAATTGAAATTGTTGAAAACTCTTTTTGGGTTTAGGCTTTCCTGACTCAGCCGGGGAGTGATAAACGTTTTTCAAGGGTACACTTCGATGTAATATTTCGATCTTAATGTTAAATTCCGAAAATACTATCGAATTGATCTTCTTATTTTACCTGATTTCTGAGATTGTCGCAGTTTACTTTCACTGGTATGATATGGCTATTTTCTGATTATGCAGATATCAAAGTATATAGTCGAATAACCCTATTTCTTCTGTCCTCCGGTCCCTGTGTGTATATCCCTCATGGCAGAGTTCTTCCGGGACAACTTCTCTTTTTGACGGCAGCAACCGGATGCCATGACTGATATCCATGAGCTTCGTCACTCATCCTGTCGATTATTCCCTGTATGCTATCGTATTAATCGTTTGAGCGCCTTTTTGCAGGGGTATCGTTTAAAATATTCCTGTCTGCATTATTTGGAAATCGGTTTCCTAAAAAATGAAATCAAAAATATAATCTTCACACTATCAAACCTATATATATGAATAAAAATGCTGTCCGGAAGGCAGCTATCCTTATGGGAGTGGCCGTTCTTATGATCCTTTGTGCCGGGTGCGCCACTACTGCTGATGATATCAGAGTGGATGCGACACCAGATGCAGCATCCGGTGAGTCATATACAACCATTAGTGTAAATGAGATTGCAGAAAGTCTTGCAGGGGGCGGCCCTATCATCGCCGGGCTGGATCTGGACAGTACGACCTTCTACACCGATTCGGTCTATTACTACGGAATGACGAATATCGACGGGCCTGATAACACGAACATCTTTGGGGATAATCCTGAACAAAATCCCGAGTTCGTAAGAGCAATCAACAATGAGTTTGTCGGCTATTATATGCCGAAAAATGCAGCGGCGAATGTCATTCGGATGCACCGGGAGCGTGGCGACATGGTGATATTCATCACAAAGAAGCACAGTTCTCCCGAGGAGAGAATTTCAGATTATATAAGTGTAATATTTGGCATTGAGAATCCGAAAGTAATCTTTACAAACGGCACGTCAAAGACACCATACATAAATGAAGAGAATGTCTCTGTTTACTACGGAGACTCAGATGGCGACATCACCGATTCCCTGTCGGCTGATAACTGTACTCCTTACCGGTTTATGCGAAATAAAATGACCCTGCAGTACAATAACTTAAACTACAGTCTGGGACAGTATGGCGAGAGTGTCGTAGAGAATTCAGATTACTGATATTCTCTTTTTTCTCTCATTTCAGACAAAATATTTTGTTTTTTATTGATATTATGAAATCTTATCTGCGTTCCAATCTCAATGAAATTTACAGAAGTCCTATATTTTTCTATGAATTTTTTTAAATTATCTCCCAATATAAATAAAAGTCCTGATAAATTCCTGATTAATACATCAATGACTCTTACGAGGATTTAAACCGGAATTGTCATCATACAGATAATTCTCTAATCATGATGGATATTCCCTCAAAAATTCAAGTACTTACCATATAAATACTCTTCCTGTAAACATTTTAACAATGGATGTGTTCCTGATCCTTTTTTTAAGAGAAGTCCGCAATGTGAGTTGTCAGCTGCTTTTAGATGACAAATCAGAGAACGACCTGAATATTAAATCCGGTTAAAATATCCGGGCAGGAGCCATCAGTAAAATTAGGAGAATCCAATGGTTAGCAATGGCATTGAAATACTGGCTGCCTTTATCGTATATCTCGGTATAATGGTTGCAATCGGTCTTTTATACTACAAAAAGACCCACACAGTGAGTGACTATATTCTTGGAAGCAGAGGACTAAACCGCTATGTTGCTGCATTAAGTGCAGAAGCATCGGATATGAGCGGATGGCTCCTTTTGGGTCTTCCCGGACTTGCATACATATCAGGTATGTCGGCAATATGGGTTGCACTCGGTCTTATTATCGGAACATTCCTTAACTGGAAATTCGTTGCAAAACGTCTGCGTATATACACCCATCTTGCAAACGATTCTCTGACACTCCCCGACTTTTTCAGAAACCGTTTCAATGACAAATCGGATATTCTCGGGGGGATCTCTTCAGTATTTATTCTGATATTTTTCCTGATATACACGTCAGCACAGTTTGTATCAGGCGGAAAACTCTTCAATACAGTATTTGGAATCGACTACACCGCCGCTTTGTTAATCGGTTCATTAATCGTTGTCGCATACACCTTTACAGGGGGATTCAAGGCTGTATGTCTGACTGATTTCATTCAGGGAGTACTAATGTTCTTTGCCCTGCTCTCTGTTCCTATTGCCGCGATGATTTTAATCGGCGGTCCTGCGGAAACACTGGCAGGAATAAGCCAGATAAATCCTGATCTGTTAAACCCGTTCATCGACGGTGAGAGCGGAAGCCCGCTTACATTCATAGCAATCGTCTCAATGCTTGCATGGGGTCTCGGGTATTTCGGACAGCCGCACATTCTTGTCAGGTTCATGGCAATAAAAAAGCCCGAAGAGATAACCGAGGCAAGAAATGTTGCAATGATCTGGGTAATTATCTCATTACTCTCAGCAGTTGCAATCGGTCTCATCGGAAAGATTTTCCTTAGCCAGCCTCTGGTCGGTTCAGACTCCGAGACTGTTTTCATGGTGATGACCGGTGAAGTCTTCTTCTCATTCCTGGCAGGCATCATCTACTGCGGTATCCTTGCAGCCATTATGAGTACGGCTTCATCACAGCTTTTAGTCAGTGCCTCCGCCGTATCACAGGATCTTTACAAAGCATTCCTCAAAAAAGATGCAAAGGACAAAGAACTCATATGGGTCAGCCGTTTCTCGGTTCTGTTCGTTGCAGTAATCGCAATAGGCCTTGCAATTGATCCAAACAGCTTTGTATTCTCGATTGTTTCATACGCATGGGCGGGATTCGGAGCTGCATTTGGTCCGGCAATATTAATGGCACTATTCTGGAAGAGAACAACCCGCCAGGGTGCCCTTGCAGGAATTATTATCGGTGGTCTCACAGTTCTTATATGGAAACAGTTTGCATTCTTCGGACTCTATGAGATTGTGCCCGGATTCATCCTTTCAATGCTTGCAATATACGTGGTCAGCAAAATGACTCCGGAGCCGGACGACTCCATGATTGCAGTGTTTGAGGAGACTGAAAAAGCGTTAAAGGAAAGCAACTAAAAAAATAATTTTTTTTAATCCCGGTTCCGCCGGAATTTAATAAACATTTAGCCTTTGATTTGGCTCTTTGTTATTATTTATCTGAAATATTCCATCAGAACCGGGGTCTGTTCAGGTGCGATTAAAATAATTACCACCCACTCAGGAAAATTTGAGTGCTGGATTCTGACCTCGTCAGAAAGCATCGAATAATTGTCCCTGATAAGCTCAATTTGATCTATTTAGATAGGCACACCGGTCATCCGGAAAAAAAGAAAGATATTGATAAAAAAATTATTTGCCTTTAATTGCGAGTTCCACTTTAATTTTTCTTCCGTAGAATATCATGCCGTCTGATCTTCTTACAGCATTTTTGGCCTCTTCTTCAGTTTCATATGTAATATAGGCATATCTCCGCTGAACAATTTTGATCCCTGTAACATTTCCGTATAGGGAAAACTGCTCCTCGAGTCTTTCTTTACTAAGGGAGTAAAGAAGATTCCCCACATATATTTTATTGTTCACCATTTCAAAAACCGCTTTTACTTTCCGGTATATTTTGTTTTATTCTGCAATGAATCATTGTATTGATACCTGAATTGTTCATGCCCGATGATAAAGCGGATTTTATCGCCGGTAAAAATACAGACTGACCCTGTTATTCCAAAACCGGCAGTTTAATCCGGAGTCAGTGTTTTTTAAAACCGGTTATATCAGTAGAGAAACAAAGATTTACATGAAGAATTGGTGATATTGTGAAAAAAACAGGTGTAATAGGGACGGGAAGCATGGGCGGGATGCTTGTCAGAAAGTTTATTGAAAGCGAAATTTCCAAACCTGAAATGATTATTGCAGGCAACAGGACTGAAGAAAAATTAAGGCTTCTTGCAAAGGAAACCGGAATAAATGCTGCAAAAAACAATATTGAGGTTGTTGAAAACTCCGATGTCATTTTCCTGTGCGTAAAACCGCTTGAAGTCAAAGGGGTGCTGGCTGAAATAAAGGAAGTGCTTAACGAAGATAAAATACTTGTCTCAGTCGCTGCTGACGTATCTCTTGAAAATCTCTCTGAGTGGTCAAATGCAAGGATAGTCCGTGCAATACCGAGTATTACCTCTGAGGTTTTAAAGGGCGTAACTCTCCTGTCATTTGGAGAAAGAGCTGCCCCTGCTGATAAGGAATTAATACTCTCCATGTTTGGCGCTATTGGAAAAGCGGTTGAGGCGGAAGAGAAGGATTTTGAGATCCTGACCATCCTGACAAGCTGTGCACCAGCATTCATTGCTTCAATATTAAAGGAGCTTTCAAAATCAGCCGTAAGACGCGAAGGGATATCAAAAGAGCTCTCTGAATTTCTGGTAAGAGAAACCCTTGTCGGGACATCATGTCTTCTTGAGGAAAAAAATCAGAGCTTTGAAGATATAATATCACGTGTCGCCACAAAGGGAGGAATAACAGAGGAGGGTGTCTTTGTGATCCAAAAGGAGATGCCGGCGGTTTTTGACAATCTTCTCGATGCAGCTCTCGGCAAAGACATAAAGGTAAATAAAATGATAAACTGAATAATCAATTCCTATGAGAATCAGGACACCTCTCCAGAAGGTGTCAGCATCTTTTACTCTTAAATAATACTTTTTTTAGACTATACAAAACCCTTCTCTAAAAAGGTGGTTTAACCGGAATGTATCTCCCGGTTTTCATCCGCAACAAATCAACTAAAAACCAGAATCCTTCCGTCAGTCTCAGGCGATATTGGAGAATCCCTCTCAATCGCCGCTGCAAGAAGGCCGATTAGGTTTATCTCTGTGTTATATTTTTTATCGTCCGCAATTTCAAGAAGATTTGTATAACCGTCTCCCCCGCCGGCCATGTAATTATTGACGGCAACAGTGTACGTCTTATCCGGAACAATCGGTTCATTTCCAGAATCCGTAACAACCGAGAGGTTGAGTATTCTGTTTCCTGTGCATTTTACTCTGTCATTGTCATAGTCACAGCAGAAAACATCACCTTTAGTGTTGATCTCAAACCTTACACCAGAGACCTGCAAAAATCCGCCTGAACCAACCCTCTCCTCACCCGGACATTCGTCGCCTGAAACGACAATTGCGGATGCAGACCTCTCAAGAGTATCCCTGATCTCCTGTCCTGTCATCCGGATTGTAACAATCATATTTTCAAACGGAAGAATCGTGTTTAATGTCAGGTAAGATATCTCACCTGCCGGAATCACGGCGTCTCCCCTGATAGATCCTGAATTAATTAATGCGATATCAACACCGGGTACATTATCTTTAATTGTATCGGTGATGAGATCTCCGGCATTTGTCTCTTTTGACCTTATCTCAAGGTATGGTACATCAAGTGCAACTTGTGAGTATCCAATCGGATTGGAAAGGCTGTCTGAATAATTGTTGTAATATGGCATCACAAATGATGTTATCTCCTCATCGTCAGGCATATCCTCTGTTATTGTATATCTGACTACGGATGCATCTGATAAAATTCCGTCTTCAAAAGTAATATCAACACAATCCATCTCTTCGCCGTATTTTCCTGCATGAACAATAAGAGTCTCTCCGCCGTCACCACCTGTTATGGTCTCATTCCAGACGAGGTGGTCATGGCCGCCGATAATCAGGTCTATTCCTGAAACAGACTCTGCAAGTTTTAAATCCTCCTCCCTGCTCTCATGGGTAAGGGCGATTATGATGTCAGCACCCTCATTTTTCAGGGATTTTACAGCAGAATTTCCGATATCAGTTGTGTTCTTATAAAAAATCATATCCTCAGGGATTGTCACAATTTTTCCAAGCTGAGGTGTGATAATGCCGAATACTCCAACCTTTGCCCCGCCTGCGTTAAATACGGCATAATCCCTGATTATATTGTTCAGTTCAGAATCAGTAAAATCCAGATTTGCACAGATTACTGAGTATGAAGCGTTTGTAACCCCGGATTCAAAGACTTCTGTTGAAAAATCAAAGGCGTGATTTCCGGGAACTGCCAGATCAACTCCTGCCATCGAGTAGGCTTTGACCTCCGGAACTCCGGCATAAGTATGATAAAAATTACCCTCGCCGAGATCACCTGCAAAAAGATAAAGTGTGTCTTCCCTCTCATTTCCAAGAGAGTTGGCAAGTGCCCCTATTCTTCCGATTCGTGATCCGGTATCATTCTCACTCATCGCAAATATGTGGCTGTGTATATCAGGGCTTGTTAAAATCCTGATAGTTCCTGAATATGGGGAGTCTGTCGAATAAGAAGATTCTGCCGTTTCCTGTAAATTGGAGGTTATGCCGGCTACCCCTTCACCACTGTCTGTATCTGTCATAAAAACTGCGAACATAATAACTGCAATCACAACAAGTGTAAGTGTGACCGCCAAAACCGGTTTGATGTTAAAAGATCTCTGCATGATATTTTCCCTAAATCTGATCAAATATTTCCAAAACCAAAAAAAATTCAGGTTTTTGGCTGATTAAAGAATAATTTTGGGAGGCGTGGAATTTAAATATTGAGTCATCTCTGTGAGGATATATAAAAATTATATGGACAGTAAAAAAAATTCCGGAAATGTATATATTCTTTTAGGAATATTTTAAATCTCTAAAAAAAGATGGGGGGAATTTATTGAATGGCAATGTATCAGCGGGCTATGTTCCTGTAACGGAAGACTATTTTTTGTTCATAATTGTGGTGTTGATTATGGGAATTGTGGTGGTGTTCCCGTGGCTTATGAACACTTACGTAATTTACAGTATGAGGAATAAAGTCCTTGACAAAATTGATATATCCTCTATTGGAATGAAAAACTGTAATTCCTCTGAATCCGACAGTGAGGATCTAAAAATTCTGAAGACCAGAATCGAGATGGAAAGAGTAAAGATAGCACACGATATGGTCAGACAGCTTCCTCAAAGAAAGGGTCTTTCACGTTTTTCCCTTATGTCGGCGGTGATACTGATAATTGGCACATCCGTTTTATATCTTGTAATCTTTGGAAAATCCGAAGAACTCCTGAAGAGTACAATCGGAGTTCTTACAGGCGCACTTGCAACAATTATCGGATTTTATTTTGGCGGACGTGCAGAGCAGGTTAAGGTTGAAAGCATTGAAGAAATCATAAGAAGAGAAGAAACCGATAATCAGTGAAAATTAGAAAATGAAAGTCATTAAAGGGGATAGAAATATATTCTGCCTGATTATAATAGGAGTCCTGCCCTAAGCGGTGAAAATGAATTTTTTGAAAAAGACATAAAAAGGGGATTATGATGCCGGGGGATTCGTGGAGAGTTTCCCTGTATGATTTTATCTCAGCGGATAGTTTGTATGTGCCGGTTTCAAAAAGTTCAAAAATACCTTTTGGTGATAGAAATGGTTGAAAAGGGGGATGCCAGAGTTACAAATATCTGGTTTGAAAAAGCAGGTTCGCCTGATATTCCAAACGAACCTGATATTGTGGAACTGTCCCGGCTTCGTAATATGTTTGTGAGTGTAAAAGGCGAAGTCAAAGGAAACATAGCGCTTGGTTATTTCATAAATGATAAGTTTATTGAGGCAAAAACTGCTACAATCGAGTCTGCAGGGCACAGCGAAACACCATATTTTGCCTGGCCGAAATCTTTCAAAAGGCCCGGGAACTACGATGTGAAAATCAAAGTGGGACAACCCGTAGGAGAAGAGAAATATAACTGGGAAAGAGTATTCGAATTTAATGTGGAGGTTGTATAATAAAAAAAGGTCACCTGTTTTTTAGTACCCTAAAATTTTTTAAAAGAGAAATTATGTTTATTTTCTAATATTCCCGCCTTTGGTGCGGGGTAACAGGGCGTGCATCGTCCACCCTCATTGTCCTGCCTTCATATTCTTTTCCGTTCAAAGCCTCCTTTGCATTTTCAGCTTCTTCAAGAGTAGAATATTCAACAAATCCGAATCCTTTCTGGTGAATAATTCTGGCGCTTTTAACATCGCCGTATTTTGAAAATAATTCCTCAAGCTGTTCTTCTGTTACAGAATATTTAAGATTTCCAACATACAATTTGCGGCTTTCCATTTTTTTCTGCCCCCCTGATTATAAAAACGGCTATGCCCGGTGTCTGGACGGGTCTGCCGTTAACATTACCATACAGGTCTGAACATAGAAATGTTTCTCATATGCAATGAATTATTTGGTCAAAAATATGGAATATAAATCCTGCATGATATGCAGTAAAGATCCAAAATAGGTTGTCGTCCGGATTTTTTTAATACCAGCCTTTTCGTCTCCATCTCTTTGGACCTTTAAAGCCTCTTAGTCCGTGGTGTTCGAACTGGATTTCATGCGGAGTCTCTTCATAGGTGATATCCGGATACCTGATGTCCGGTTTTTGATTTTCGCCGTGCATTTTCCTTTTTCTTGTGTGCGGTTTGTGTGATATCCGCTCAAGCTGCTTTATTTTAAGCGCCATAAATTCTCCCCCCTTTTTTGATACATGATATTTTTTGAGAATAAATATTTTTTGGAGATTCAAATGACTTTCCGGCCGGGGTGTTTTGGTATTGAAAAATTATATCATACAATAGACGGCTAAAGTTAAGCACTGATCATGTCTTTTTGGTTTTACCGGGAAAATCTGAATCTGTAAATACTTTGGTCATATTCAAATCAAAAGGCCCCGGATTTCTATAAGGAGTAGTAATTGTTGTGGAAGAATACGATGTTGTAATAACAGGGGGAGGGCCTGCCGGACTTTTTTGTGCACTCTGGTCCGGGAGGATGTGCAGAAACGAAGGACAGGAAAAAAAAATACTGCTTCTTGAAAAGAAGGAATCATGCGGTAAAAAACTGATGCTCTCAGGCCTTGGGCAGTGCAATGTGACAAATGCCCGTGATATTAAGGATTTTACAGACCGTTATGGTGACGCCGGCAGATTCGTGCGACCTTCTCTGTTTGGCTTTACAAACCGTGATCTCATCTCCTTTTTTGAGGAGAGAGGCATCCCGCTGACTGAGGAAAATGGGGGGAAGGTATTTCCAAAAAGCAAAAAAGCATCCGACATTCTGGATCTGCTGCTTTTGGAATGTGAAAAAAACGGTGTGGAAATAAGGTGCAGTGAGAGTGTTATTTTTGTCGATACTGACAATGACAGATTTATCACAAAAACAGAAAATTCCGAATACTTATCAGGAAGTCTTGTAATCGCAACCGGTGGAAAATCCTATCCCGGGACAGGCTCTTCAGGTGACGGTTACAGGTTTGCAGAGACTCTGGGCCATTCGGTTACGGAAATAGCACCCGCTCTTTGTGCGGTATATCCGTCTGAATATCCTTTTTCGTCTCTTTCAGGAATCTCGTTTGAAAATATTTCAGTCTCCCTTTATGATGGCAACAAAAAAACAAGGCAGATTACAGGCGATCTTCTCCTGACCCACAAAGGTCTTTCAGGACCATGTATTCTTCACATGTCAAGATATATACGAGCCGGAAATATCCTGAAAGTATCATTTATAAAAGAGAAAAGTCAGGATGAATTCCGAAAGGAATTCACTCAAAAAATCTCGGAAACCGGAACAATGAAAATAAAAACGGTCTTGTCAGGATATGGCCTTCCGGAAAGGTTTGTAAAACTCATTCTTTCACTCTCAGGGATAGAAACCGATATGACATGTGCCCACCTCTCAAAAAAAGCCAGAAACGGATTAATCTCGAATCTGACGGAATACCCGTTTTTAATAAAAAGAACAGGAAGTTTCAACGAAGCTATGGCAACAGCCGGCGGCGTCTTATTATCTGAGATCAATTCAAAAACGATGGAATCAAAAATCGTTCCGAATCTGTATTTCATCGGCGAGGTTCTGGACATTGACGGGGACACGGGAGGATATAATCTACAGGCGGCATTTTCAACTGCCCATATGGCCGCTCTCCGTATCTGTTCAAAGAATATTTAATAAATCTGGCCCTCATTTTTTTGGATTCCTGCTTTGAATTTAAAATTTAACCTGATTTAGATTATTTATTCATTGAATTTTATGCCCCGCGTCTTCTAATTTACGGCAGAATCTTTTCGCACAGATAACTTTAAAAAATTCAGAGCATATTAATGGATGTATGATCTCTGTGCTTTTTGTGGATGACGAATCTGCAGTACTTGATGTTGCAAAGATATATCTTGGCAGGGATCCTGATCTCGATTGCACTTTTGTCACATCGGTAACAGAGGCCCTTTTGATCCTTGAAAAAAAAAATTATGATATCATAGTTTCCGATTACGGGATGCCGGATAAAAACGGTATCGAGTTTTTAAAAATAATCCGGTCACATGATACCGGTACTCCCTTTATACTGGTAACCGGGAGGGGGACGGAGGAAGTCGTAATTGATGCCCTTAATAACGGTGCTGATTTTTATGTCCAGAAAGAAGGAGATCCAAATACTGTTTTTGCCGATTTAATTGCTAAGATAAAGATTGCAGTCCGTTACAGAAGGGCGGTTGATAAAATATTCAAATCCGAGGAGAGATACAGAACTTTATTTGAATCAGCCAATGATGCAATAATTATCCTGAACGGGGAACTCGAATGTCTTGACAAAAATAAAAAAGCAGAGGAGCTCTTCGGGTTTGTCAAAGGCATTTTTGATATGGCAAACTGCTTTTCTTTAATATTTAAAAATCCGGAAGATTTCAAAGGATCCGAAGAGGAATACAGGACATATTTCCTCGAAAAATATTTTATGCCCGTTATTTCAGGTCAGCCCCTGAGATTTGAATATATGCTTACTAGATTCAACGGTGAGCGTTTTGAGGCCGATCTCTCTCTCTCACCTTTAATAAGTGATGGCAAAACCCTGGTCCTTGCAATAATCAGGGATATTTCAAAACAAAAAGATGCTAAAAGAAGACTAATAACGGCGGTTGAAAACACAAATCAGGCTCTTCTGGAAGCAAAAAGATCGCGTGAGGATCTCTTTTGGCAAAAAAATATGCTCATGGAAAAAGAGCGTTTTTTAAAAACTCTCCTTTCAAATCTGCCGGGGATGGTCTACCAGTGCAAAAATGATCCCGGCTGGACAATGATTTTTGTAAGTGAAGGATGCAGGGATCTTACGGGATATGAACCTGAAGATCTCATAAACAATAGTCTTCTGTCCTATGGGGATGTTATCTCCCCGGAATACCGTGAAAAAGTCTGGGAATTATGGCAAAAACGCATCATGAAAAATGAAATGTATGATGACGAGTACGAGATAATCACAAAGAAGGGAGAGAAAAAATGGGTTTGGGAGCGTGGACGTCCGGTTTATGACATTAAAGGGGAGGTTGTAGCTCTTGAGGGATTTATAGCCGATACTTCTGAGAAAAAAAAGATTGAAGATGAGTTAAAAGAAGCAACAGGACACCTGAAGGCGACTCTTTACGCCATTCCCGATATACTGCTTGAAATAGACAATACAGGAAAGATTATTGATGTAAATTCCAAAAGCAGTCATGTATTTCACCGTGAAAAATATGATCTGACCGGAAAAAATCTTGCGGAAATAATGCCTGCAGGTGTGGCCGGTCCGCTGACTGAAAAAATAAGAGATGTCATAAATACAGGTGAAATGGGAAAATTACAGTTTTACATTCCTTTCAGCACCGGCTTTGAGTGGTTTGAGCTCTCTATTGCCAGACATGAATTAATCACAGGGAAAAAACCTGTTGCAATTGGTATTGTAAGGGATATAACAGAATACATCCGGTCTGAAGAATCGCTCAAACTTGCAAACAAAAAATTAAATCTCCTCTCATCAGTCACACGACATGATGTCCTGAATCAGATTACAGCGGCGCAGGGCTTTTTAGAGCTTATCTCTTTTAGTCCCCATGATGAAAAGGAGACTGCCATAATAAATAAACTGATGTCGATAATCTCTGTGATTACAAAACAGATCAGGTTTACCGGCAATTATCAGGATATTGGCCTCAACGCACCTGTATGGCAGAATCTTCATGAACTGATGAGTCTTTCAAAAGACGGAATTGAAATCCCTGAGCATGTACAGATTGAGGATAAAACAGCCGACATTGAGATTCTGGCAGACCCGATGATATCAAGGGTTTTTATTAACTTTATTGACAACACCATCCGTCACGGCAAAAATGCAGACCGTATCATAATAAGCTCAAAAAAAGAAAATAATGACTGCATTCTGATCTATGAGGATAACGGTGCCGGAGTTTCCATAATGGAGAAAGAAAGAATATTCTCACGTGGTTACGGTATGAATACAGGATTTGGTCTCTTTTTGAGCAGGGAAATTCTGGAAATAACAAATTATACGATTGTTGAAAACGGAACCTTCGGGCAGGGCGCAAGGTTTGAGATAAAGATTCCCGCAGGGTACTGGAAGTACAAATTATCCTGAAATTAAAAGATATAAATTTGCGTATGCTTTTTTGAATAAGTAATTAATCTAAAAGGAAAAACAGATTAGTATCTGTTAAATTCCCTTCTTGGACGTGGAGGGCGAGCTTCGTCAATCCTCATGGTACGTCCTTCATACTCGGTCTCGTTGAGAGCCTCTTTTGCTTTTTCTGCCTCTTCGGGTGAACCCATTTCGACAAATCCAAATCCTTTACGCTCAATGATTTTGACGCTTACAACATCACCATATTGAGAGAACAATTCTTCTAATTGTTTTTCTGTTACTGAATATGTCAGGTTGCCGACATACAATTTGCTGTTTTCCATTGCTGGTATCCTTCTATTAGTAATCTACTTTATTGGCAATGAAACCTTGTATCATTTTTTAAAATTTTTGGATTAGCAGGAAATTATTATCATCTGAATTACCGTTTTGTTTTTATTGCAAATGCTTTGCTGATCATTCAAAAAGACTATATTTGTAGGGTGCGTTAAAACTCTTTCATTCCTTTAGAGATGATGAGTAATGGTCAGACTTACTGCGAAACTGATGGATATTGATTATCCCGGTTTGATGCTTAACCGTGAAGATGCAAGGAAAATTGGTGTAATCGATGGTGGTCGTGTTCAGGTCATAAATGAGGAGACCGGTGTTTTTGCCTCTGCCTGCGTTACGACAACCGAAACAATTCTTGAGAAGGGAACCTTTGGTATTTTTTATAAGACCAATGAGCGCCTTATGGCCCGGGAAGGCAGTGTTCTTGAAGTGCGTATCGCTTCCCGTCCTCTGTCGCTTGATTACATCAAAAAGAAGATGGACGGAGGAAAATTCTCTAAGGAAGAGACAAACGCAATCGTAAACGACATAGTCAATGATGTCCTCTCCCCATCCGAGATGGGGGCATATATCACAAGTTCATACATCAACGGTCTTGACATGGATGAAGTTGAGCACCTGACCCGTGCAATGGTGGCAACCGGTGACCAGCTTAAATTCACATCTCACCCGATTGTCGACAAGCATTCGATTGGAGGGGTTCCCGGCAATAAGATCTCTTTTCTGGTCGTTCCGATTATTGCGGCGGCTGGTCTTAAGATACCGAAAACAAGTTCAAGGGCGATTACAGGCGCCGGCGGTACGGCTGATTTAATGGAGGTTCTTGCTCCTGTTTCCTTCTCTGCATCAGAAGTTCAGAAGATGACCGAGAAGGTCGGGGGCACAATTGTCTGGGGAGGTGCTACAAACATAGCACCTGCTGATGACAAGATAATCATTTACGAGTATCCTTTCAAGATTGATGCCCGTGGTCAGATGCTGGCAAGTGTTATGGCGAAAAAGTTCGCAGTGGGTGCTGATCTGGTTGTGATCGACATCCCGGTAGGGCAGCATGCAAAGGTGACGACTCCTGAGGAGGGAAGAAAGCTTGCACGGGAGTTCATTGAATTAGGTGAACGTCTTGGAATAAAAGTGGAGTGTGCCCTTACATATGGTGAATCACCAATTGGCCATGCAATAGGGGTTAACCTTGAGGTCAGGGAAGCCCTGTGGGTTTTGGAAGGTGCAAAGGAGCCGAATTCACTTATTCAGAAGAGTACGTCGATTGCCGGAATCGCACTTGAAATGTCCGGGAAAGCACAGGCAGGAGGTGGTCTTCAGGCGGCATCCGACATCCTTGCAAGCGGAAAGGCTCTTGAAAAGATGAGGGAGATTATTGAAGTTCAGGGTGGTGATCCAAAAGTGATGTCAGAGGACATTCTTCCGGGCCAGTTTTACCATATTGTAAAGGCTCCCGAGTCCGGTTATGTTGTCGAGATGAACAATCATGCCTTAATTACAATCGCCCGTGCAGCAGGAGCGCCGCATGACAGGGGTGCGGGAATTTACATCCATAAGAAAAAAGGACACAGGGTTGAAAAGGGAGATCCGATATTCATGATCTATGCTGACCGGAGCTGGCGGCTTGAAAAGGCTGTCGAAACGGCAAGGCAGCTTATGCCGATGATTGTCGAGGGAATGCTTATAGACAGGGTTCCGTCATCTTACTGGAGAGGAACACCTGAGTAGTAATATAAAAAAATAATTTTTTTAGCTGAATTCTTCTATTTTCCATCCAAGATATTCTTTAATAATTGTATATGCCATCTCAGGCGGAATTGCGCCTTTTTCGGTTATTATGAGATCTATATAAGCTGCAGGGGTTACGTCAAATGCCGGGTTTCTCACACGGACATTTTTTAGATCTTTAAGGATGGAATCATCCAGAACCTCGGATGAAGGGCGTTCTTCTATATCTATCAGGTCACCGGATACTGTTTTTGGTGCGAATTTGTAGGTCTCTGCCGCAACGATCAATGGTGTCCTTGACTCTTTTGCACAAAGGGCGATTTGTGATGTTCCTATTTTGTTTACCACTGCACCGTTTACAGTGATTGCATCTGCACCGGTTATTGCAAGGTTTACCCGTTTCATATAGTATCTTGCTGCTGAGTCTACTATAAAACTGGTTTTAATCCCCGCATCATTGAGTGTTTTTATGGTGATTAAACCCTGGTTGCGTGGTCTTACCTCGGTTGCGAAGACTTCAATCTCTTTGCCGTCTTCGTGTGCCTTTATTATGCAGGCGAGGGCGGCCTCCGAGTTGCAGTGCGTTAATATGGTATCGCCGTCTTTTATGTGCCTTGATCCGAATTCGGCAATTTTTGAAACTGAATTTATCGAATCTTCGATGAATGAGTCTGCTGTTTTTGTCAGTTTTTCTTTTGCATCTTCGATTGTCCCCGCTGCCCTGACTTCCCTCATTACGATGTTTACAGCGTTTGGGAGAGATACTGCGGTTGGCCTTGTTTTGAGGAGAACCTCCGATGCCTTTTCCATTTCTCTTTGGAATGTGTTTAGGTCAGAGGGTTTTAGTCCGTTGCCGTGCTCTTTTAATGCCTGCGCAGCATATCTGGCAATCCGTCCGGCCCCTCTGATCTCCATTGACTTTATTTTATCAGCAGTTTCATAAAGCGACATGGTTAACAGTCTTTTTGGGGGCTTAATCTATTTATAAAATAGCTGCCTTTTTTAAGATTATTACATTCTTTAAAATTGAAAAAAATTAAGAGACAATCTGCTGGACTCTTCCGACACTGCCGTCTTCGAGTCTTACTTTTATTCCGTGGGGATGAAAGGAGGAGTTTGTCAGAATATCTTTTACTTTTCCTTCTGTGAGTTTACCTGATCGCTGGTCTTTTTTAAGTTCAATTTTCACAATGTCGCCGTGATGAATATTGCTCCTCTGCTGTGCTTCTTTTGATGTTGTCATTTTAGAAATACCCTGTATTATTAATTATTTTGTCAATTTAGTTAACTGTTGTACTGTTGCCCTGATTATTGATTACTAAAATTTTAGTGATATTTTAGTGATATTTTAGTGATATTTTAGTGATATTTTAGTGATATTTTGATGATAATTTGATGATAATTTTGGTGATTATTCTAAAAAAGTGGAAAAAAAGTTACAGAAATCTAATTGTCGGGAGATCACAAATTGATCTTGAATTTTCATTCTAATTTGAATTCCGTGGCCTCTTTTGAGAGGAAGTATCCGAGTATTGTTCTTATTACAACTACTGATGCGAGAATTCCCAGCTCTTCGAGTGTAGGAGTCATCAGTGTTGCAAGGAGATCTGCCGCAATTAGAAATTCAAGTCCGAATACAATTTTTCCAGTAAATTCAATTCTTATCTGGTTGTAAATATAATCTTTTCTCCGTAGTTCGAGAAGTATAACTTTAATTGTCGCCTTTAACCCGCCGTACACTATGAGTGCGGCTCCGATAAACTCGAAAAAGTACGAGAATATCCTGGCTATTTCAAGCAGCAGGGGAAAATCCATATTGTTCAAAGAGTTGTTTTGTTACTATAAATCCTTTTTACATGCGGATGTGATTGTGTGGCATGTTGTGTCCTTTTCCGATTGGATTATCCGGTATCAAAGCTAAAGTGGATTAATATGGATAGAAATAAGTTGATTATTCCTGTATCTGTGTTAGTGCTTGTATTCGTGTCTCTTTTTTCAGCAGGATGCACAGGAGAAAACGGTTCACAGGATATAAATGGCGAAAGTTCAGATAACCCCGGGGGACTTCTTGTTGAATACCACAGAACCGGTGGTTTTGCAGGGTTTAATGACAGGGTTCTTCTTTTTGAAAACAAAACTGCAATAATTTACAAAAATGGTGTGGAAACCTCGGTTTTGGTTGATGATGAGACTCTTTTAAATATCAGGACAATTATCGATTCTGAAAAATTCATGGCTTTAGAGGATGAATACAAACCAGAATCACAGGGTTATGATCTTTTTTTCTATGAGGTCTCTGCAAAAGGCAAAACTGTAAGTGCACAGGATGGTGCTGTTCCGGAAATATTGAGTCAGTTAATTGAAGAGATGAACGGGATAATGAATAAGGCCTCTGTAAATTAAGAGATTTTGTCCTGTCTTTAATGAAAAAATTAAGAAAAATAATTTTATTTTTAAATTCAGCTTTCCTGTGCTGTCTTATATGCATCGTACATGCTGTATATCCATACGATAAAATAGAGGGGAATTCCGATTAAAACAACTACAAGGGCCCCTGATATAACTGCAAAGACAAACAGTGCCACAGCCTTAAGGAACTGTCCTGTATAAAACTGACCCAGTCCGGGAATAAAAAATGAGAGAATGAGTGCCAGTATTGGTGATGCCATGATAAAATATTGTCCTGACAATTATTAAAAGATATTAGTGAATAATGTCTGATTTCGGTTAAAAACTGTGTTTAGGGTAATTTTTCCGTGAAAATAAATTTTGCGGTGCAAGAAAATGTCTGGCAAATGTTTATACGGTTTAATCCCTTTTCTGGTAAGCAAAAGGGGGCAATAAAAAAATGGCAACTGTTACAAGACAGATGGTGGAAAAAGCGGGTGTGGATGTTGATAAACTGGTAGATTTGCTGGTAAAAAACGCTGCTGCCGAGCTTACAACCTTTTATTATTATACTATTCTCAGGGTAAACCTGGTGGGGCTTGAGGGGGAGACTATCAAAGAGATCGCGGAAACCGCAAGGATCGAGGACAGAAATCACTTTGAAGCACTGGTTCCGAGAATCTACGAACTTGGAGGGGAACTCCCGCAGAGTATGGTTGATTTTCACAACGTCTCAGGCTGTCCTCCGGCAAATCTTCCAAAAGATCCAAAAGACACAATGGAGATGCTCAAAATTCTTCTTGAGGCTGAAAGATGTGCAGTGAGACAATACACCCATATCTGTAATTTAACCGCCGGAAAGGATCACAGAACTTACGATCTTGCACTCTCTATTCTAAACGAAGAGATTGAGCATGAATCCTGGTTCTCGGAGTTCATTGGGGAAGGACCTTCCGGACATTTCCTAAGAAGGGGTGATACATCGCCTTTCGTCTCAAAATTCCTCAGGTGAATTTTTTAGAAATTAATGAAAACGGGATCATATCCTGATATTTTCCTGTTTTTGAATGCTGTTACAGCGCGGTGTTTTGCATTCTGAAATGTCTGAAAATCTTTATGATAATTTGTTCTTTGGCTCCTGTCTCTCTCATGTCAGGTTTGATTTAAACCATATCAGCACCAAAAATTATTTTTTTGTACAGGATATTATCCATATGCATAACGGGCAATTTGGACTCATATCCTGTTTTTTTGGCATTACTGGGGCTGAATAAATATTTATGCCGGAATTGTTTTAAACAGGAATCCTGAGAAATGTAATTAATTTTATTAAAATTAATTTAATTTATTGGATATCAGTCGTGATTTTTAAAATCCAAATAAAATCTGAGTTAATGCAACAGATCCATTCAGTCAGGGATATCAAAAATTATAAGTGAATATTAAAACATTCCAGCGTAAAATATTAATTAATTCCATGTTTTGGTGCAGGAAATCATTTTTAGGAAATTATATCTATATAATTGAGAAATTGAAGATAATAATATTAGAGAATTACTATAATCCCAATTTTTACTGAATCAATAAGATCAAAGGTTTGTTCTTCCGATTTATTTTTTCATTTCTTTGAATATTTCTTTCAATTTCAGATAGCTATCGCTCTTTGATCAATGTCCATAAATTGTTCTCATTTGATAGAGATTAAAACAAAATGCTGAAAACATATTTTTCACCCGCACTCTTTTCAAATCGGTTACTTTTACACTGCCTGATCCAAAAACTGATTTAATCACAGCAAATGGTCTTTCCCCTTTGGATCTTTTCCTGCTGATTCTATTATTACGAAGTTTGTCTCTGATACCTATTGGATGGTCTCTTGCTCCTCTCAACATTGTGGCATTGTATCCTTTGCATTCAGCTCCCTGATAGCCTCTGTCCCGGTAAACAACTTCATCAATATCAGATAAATCAATCTGACTGTCGTGTAGAGATGCAGTAGTAGTACAAATCCTTCGAATCAGATCATAATCACTGTCAATAATTACGTGCAGCTTATATCCAAAGTAAGATTTCCCTCCTTTCTTTGTCCATGTACCGTCCTTACTTCTTCTGGTCTTTGCTTCTTTTCCTCTTGGAGTATCAACTCTTGTATGTCCGGGATCTGAGTGAATAAATGTTGCATCCTGAATCATACCTTTTCTAATTGAAAGACCTTTAAGATCCAGTTGTCGCTGTAATTCATTCCAAATTAGAGAATCTTTTCCGGATTTGGATAGTCTTTCACGAAAAAGCCAGATAGTAGAACGATCAGGTATCTTTAAGGGATAACCCAAAAATTGTCTGAAAGAAATCCTGTCATTAGCCTGTCTTTCAAGTTCAGGATCAGAGAGACCGTGCCATTGCTGAAGGACGAGCATCTTAATCATCAGAACCTCATCCAGATTTGGACGGCCTCCAATTTCAGTTTGGTTTGTATATAGTTCTTTGATGATAGGGCGGAATTGTTCCCAGTCAATCATCTTTTCAACTTCACCCAATCGATCTCCCAATTCAGCAATATGCTCATATTCACTTTTTATTGCAAAATTAGTGAAATTACTCATGAATTAAAGATCGATCTGGGAAAATAAAGTACTTGTGGTTGAGGGGGGTTTATAGAAATCCTCATTAATTTTCTTTAAGATCATGGAGAGTTATATTAACTAGAATAGCATACTACTACAAAGCAGAGTTTTTTCTGTTGGAAAATAAAAATGAATGATAGAAGTTTTGGAGGCCGCAGAAACTTCGGCGGTCCCAGCGAACCAAGAGAAATGCACAAAGCAGTGTGCTCAGATTGTGGAAAGGAATGCGAAGTTCCATTCAAGCCAGCCGAGGGAAGACCGGTATATTGCAGGGACTGCCTGCCAAAATACAGAAAACCAAGGTTCTAAATTTTTAATTTTTTTTTATTTTAGCTAATTGTAAGCTGCGGTTATTATCAGAGCGTTTTTTGTAAAACATTTCAGCAGAAGTGTTCTTTTATTCTGTAATTATTTATAGTAAATAACCTGATGTTTCTCCGGGGGTAAAAATGCTGTACTGTCTCATACCTGTTATATCCGGATGATTTATCTCATATTCCCTAAGACTATATTGTCAGTAAAATGAGATATGAATTAATAGGAGACAATCTCCAGATGGTAAAGCTCTCAATTGAACCTGGGGAAAAGGTTCGTGCGGAAGCGGGTTCAATGGTCAACATGAGCGGAAATATGGAGATGTCCTCCAAATTGAAGGGCGGAATATTCGGGGGAATAAAACGTGTCCTTTCTTCTGAGAGTTTGTTTTTGTCAGAGTTTACACCCTCAAAAACGCCTGGGTTTGTTTCTTTTGCAGGAAATGTGCCCGGTAAAATATTCCCGCTTGAGCTCAACAGTGGCAGTGATTTTATTGCCCAGAAAGATGCATTCCTCTGTTCTGAAGAGAATGTTGAACTTGACATAGTGCTGACAAAAAAGATTCGTGCCGGTCTTTTTGCCGGTGACGGGTTCATTCTTGAGCGTCTCTATGGTGAAGGGATGGTATTTCTACACTGCTGTGGTGATTTAATTGAGATGAATCTTGAACCCGGTGAGACAGTCAGGGTTGAAACAGGTCTTGTGGTAGGGTTTGAAAGCTCGGTTGATTACTCGATAAATCTTGCCGGCGGTGTAAAAACAGTGCTCTTTGGAGGCGAGGGTCTGTTCCTTACAACTCTCACAGGACCTGGAAAAGTTATTCTTCAGTCGATGGATATAGCCAAACTTGCAGCATCCCTGATTCCGTTTATGCCGACAACATCAGGCCAATAAATTAAAAATAATTTTTTTAAAGCTGATATTCCTGACTCCTGTTCCCTTAAACAATAAACTTGAGTACTTAGCCAAAAATTTACAAACCAAAATCCAAGCATGAAGGTCACCAAAAGAAAGGATCTATATATTCTGTGGGTTTTTGTATTTATAAAAGGCATAAAGATGGATAAATATTTCAGGAAATGTGTGTGGAGAATCCGCCAGCCAAACGTCAATATTGAAGACCTCTGCCTGGAAAGTTGATTTTATTTAAAGACTGGTCTTCGCCAGTCCCTGACCGGACAACGAGAAAGATCCACAACACTTATAAAACGAGATTTGCTATTGAATCATCATATCGCATCAGAAACAGTATTTCTCAGATCATGAAATATATTACATAAACTATTATTTATATTGGGGTCCTGAATAGTATGCATGAATAATAAATCTATCCGCAATATTGTTGTATTTATTATTGTTGTAATTATGAGTGGCTGGATAGGTATTCTTGTAGACTCTTTACTTATTGACCAGCCTCCCGGTGATTCTCTTGGCATGGGAGTCTGGCTGGTATTGCCAATGCTGACAGCAATTGCAATCACTCTATTCTCAAAGGGCAATTGGAAAGATTTTGGTTTTTTGCCGAATTTCAAGGGAAACATAAAATGGTACCTGATTGCTTTTTTTATATTTCCTGTTGTAACAGCAATCGTTTTGATAATCGGAGCTTTAACAGGATGGATTGACTTATCAGCATTGGACCTCAGACTTTTTATTCCGGTGGTTTACAGCGGTTTTTTACTTAATTTCTTTATAGATATTTTTGACGGGCCACCTCTGTATGGTTATCTGTCTTCGCAACTCACTAAAATAAATCTTAATGACTGGAAGGTATATCTCATTGTTGGCGGTCTGTGGGGAATCTGGCATGCTCCATATTTACTGTTCTTTTTATCAGAAACAGATATTCAGGCAGTGTTACCTGTTAGTCTTGGGGTCTTTTTCATTTTTTTTATGATAACAATAGTATGCTGGGGAGTTATGTACATTGAGCTTTACCGGGTAACACAATCAATCTGGCCGGGTGTTATATTGCATATGGTAGAAGATGCACTAATAAATCCTTTAGTTATTGCAGGTTATATCAGCATTGCAGCGGGAACAGAAATTTTTATTTCACCAATCTGTGGGATTATTACTTCGATTCTTTACTTATTGGCTGGATTAGGAATAAGAAGGTACAGAATACAGGGAACCTTTAGGACAAACACTTAAAATTTAATAATATTTATTAAATCGATACGTTTTCCAGTGAGAAAAGGTGTCAGGATGGATAAATATGTCAGGAAATGTGCAGGGTCCAAACCTCAATATTGAAGTCCTCTGACCTGACAGGGGATTTCACATTGCTTCAATTCTTCTGAATCGGAAAATAATTCTCCAGTCCTGTTGTTCCCTGAGTGTTATCTCGTTCATCTCTTCGAGAACACCGCATAATTCACCCATATCCCTGACATGACGTGTCTGGTTTTTTATTGCAGTCAGATGCCTTACAATATGTGAATATCTCTCAGAATTCCTGAGATATTCCCTCTGTACTCTGACAGCCGCAATAGCTGAGCCCACCGCAGGAAGTGTTATTGTCAGATATGCAAGCATAAGAGATCCTTCTACATTTCTTATCTCCCAGTGTCCTATCCCTGCTGCATGAATCACTGCGAGAATAAGTGTCAGTACAAATATTGTTTCTCCGGCAATTGCGAGGTAGAAGAATTTTTTTCGCGAAGATCTGCTCCTCTCTTTATAAAATTTAAGTTTGTATCCAATCCATGCCGATGCAAAAAACTTTTTAAGCGGTTCAAAAGGAATATCAAGGCGGCAGTATTCAATTTTTCCCGATTCTGTAAGTGATTCAAAAGCCATCACCATCCAGTCATTTGGTCTGTGTGCAAGACTCATATGAGGAGGAGTGTCGGGTTTTTCACAGGTTATGCATACGATGCACAGGAAAAATGCAGCCCTGATTCTCTCAGATAAAAAACTGTAATCAATCCACTTTCTGTGAAAATCTCCATACCTTGATCCTGTCATCAGAAGGATTATTAGAAAGATTTCAGCAACTTCAATCCAGACAATTTCGGGCATCTCAGGGAAAAAAAGTGTCTGGAGAGTGATCGTCAATACTGCCATCGCTGCCAGTATTGAAGCAAATGTCCCTGCAATTGAGTAATACATGCGGTATTTTTCGGACAGCATTCTGCTTCTGATAAACTGGGGCAGAAGCTGACTATATATCTTGGATATTGCATCTTCAGAAAGACCTGCATTTTTGCATTCTTCCCTTAATGCTGAGATATATTTCAGAGCCTTTTTTTGAAATAAATAATCTGACAGGTACTCGCTGTTATAGTCATTTAGCTGTGTGTATGACTCAAAAATACGGTCATCATGAGGCATTTCAAAAGTCTCCTCCATAAGGGGATTTATCGCAACAACCGTTCTGCCGTAGTTTCTGGCAATGTCAAATACGCTGCCTTTTCTGTATTTTGTTGTTTCCGGTTCCCATTCCCCTGTCAGGATTACAAATGAGCTCCGCTCGATGACCGGTTCATAGTGTGATTCCGAAACTTTCTTTGAATTGCCCTCCTCTGAGACAATCTCAACATCAAATGATATTTCGCCTTCAAATGGCATCCTTATCTCATCATCCCTGAAGGGTATTTTCAGGAGCACAACTTTTGGTTCATTGCACTTCTTCCAGATTGGATCTTTTGAAAGTGATTCAAGAATTATGTGTTCAGGTCCGGGATTGAAGGGAAGGATAAACCTGTAAGTGTGGGGAGTGTTGAAGAGAATCTTTTCCATTTTCAAAAAGACTGTTTTTACTGATTTCAGTACCTTTTCAATATCAAAGCTCTGTTCTGTGGCGATAAAACCAATGCTGACAGAGACCGGCAGGGGGCCTGGGAAGAGGATTTGGGGCTGTTTAGTACCACTGATATTTTCTGATGATAAAAAACCGGCCTTATGTATTTCTTCATCAGGTTTCATCAAAACCCCCTCAGTTTTTTTCTATCTCTGGTTGTATTGCAAATAAAGATTTGCACGTATCCGGGCCCGTCCAAATCAGATTTTTCTGCCTGATTTTTATGATATTTTTGATAATCAGTTATAAGTTCTGATTTCCGGAGTATAGTCTGGTAAAACCGCCGGTGGTATGGTTTGACTGATTTTTTAGCTTAACCAAAATGTTTTCAAAATTCCGGTGTCATAATCATAATAGCAGTAGAAAAATGTCTGAATATTTCCGTGGGGATGTAGTGATCGCTAATGTCAGAATTGACGGCAGAAATGAGAGAAAGATGCGCCCCGTTGTAGTCCTTGGCAGGGGTGGTTTTTCCGGATCTGTTTATGCCTGCCCGATCACAAGCAGGGAGCCTTTTGATTCATCTTATGTCCCAATCGGGCTTGATGACTTTGAGAAAGGTGGTCTTGATCTTTTTGATGAGAGCTATGTCCTTTTGTCCCATGCCTGCACCATAAGAAATTCCGATGTTGCCGGTAAAAGAGGAAAGTTAACAAAGGAATCCTTAAAAGTAATTGAATCCCGCCTATGAACAATAAACCGGCTGTCCTGTTTTTGGCAAAAATATATATGTGATTTTGTTCTTCTAAGGCATATGGCCTATAAATTTGCATACATTTCTGTTTTTGGATATCCTCTGATAATCTATCTTGGGATTGCAGTTATTACGTCCCTTTTTGCAACAGCAGCCGTTCCTCTGCTGAATAAAAGGAGAGCTAAAAAAATACCGGTTGTCTGGCATTTCAGACTTGCAGGTTTAACGAGTACTCTTGCTTTGGTTCACGGAATTACGGGTATAATGGCCTATCTCTAAAAATAAATTTTGGATATTGTATCTTTTTTTGGTTATTTTTTCAGATAGTTGCAGTGCCTTTTTTGATGTTATGTTTAAATGACGGCTCGTCACTGTCTGCAAGGGCCCATATGATTTTCTGCCCTGACCCGGGTTTTATTACTTTGTCAAAAGGATCTCCTGTGTTGAGTTTCCGTGAGAATTCAATTGTTGTTTCACCGCTTTTTTCGGTTCCCTCATAATTGTTGATATTGTTTATTCCCTGAAGTTCGGTATCGGGTGGATGTGGACCGAAATTTCCTGTTGAATACATGTCATATATGTAAGCTCCGTCTGATTTCACTCCGCCGAGGATTATATCGGCATCCTTCATGTTTGAAGATGGTTCAAATCCTATTGCAACCCATCCTGTTGATTTTCCGGTAATCCCTGCATAAAATGTGTCGCCTGAAGCCGTCCAGTAGAGATCAAAGAGGCCTTCTGAGAGTGTTTTGTGGTTACTGTATTCACCCTCACTGATTATGCCGTCTGTTTTGTAGTTTTCACTTAGGGTTTCTTTTGTTCCACCATATGTTTCCGTTTGTGTTGCTGTACCCTCCGGGATTTCTGTGCCGGGAATTTCCCCACCCGGACCGGTGTCATAATCCGTGCAGCCGGAAATGAGCAAAATCATAACCCCAAGTAAACCAAAAATCAGGATCATTCCTTTCATAAGGTGTCCTGAATGTATGGTATGTGTAATATAATTATCTCTAAAAAGTATTCTGCCGTAAATATCATCTCATGCAGGATAAAGCCTGATATAAATTATTTAAACCGTTTTACCTTAGATAAAGCCCTTCCAATACGATCTTTAAAAACGTGAACAGACAACGCTGTATACGTCTGATAAAAATCCCCGGTTTAAAAAAAATATTTATTCCATTTCTGTTAGGTAAAACCGGTTTTCAACAGATTCCAGGGTTTCAATAATCTCTTCTGCGTAGATGATTCCCTTTCTGTTTAAAGTCCATTTCATTCCGGACATTGTGGATGAATCAATAATCCATCCCTTTTCCATTGATTCCTCTATTGCGGGAATAATTTCTTTCTTCGAAATTGCAGCTTTTCTTTCGATATCCTGCTGACTTACGTTTTTTCGTCCGTTTTCACCAAGGATGTAAAGCGAAAGAATAATTCTGTCGATTTTTCTTTTAGCGGGATTTCCCTCATCCTTTCTATATTTCCTGTCATATTCGCGCAGGGCAGATTTAATTGTCCAATTTGCCAAAATACCACCTTTATAATGGATATTCTCACAATAGTGAAACTGAATTATCAGATTTTATTATCCGTGTGAATGGATATTACTTTTGAAAGGGGTATGGTTTTGATCTCTGTTGCCGGTATTATGTGAATAATTTAATCTGGACCTGCCTGTGAATTCACCCTGCAAAAAAGAAATACTATTTTGCTGTAAACCTTTTTTAGACACTTATTACAAACAGAATGGCACAGGTAAATTGCATGAGCCCGAAAAATGCTGATATAAAAACTGTTTTTGCAAACGGAATCGATATTGCGTATAAAGAATACGGAAACAAAGAGCCTCTGCTGATGATAACGGGCTATTCTGCCACTATGGATATGTGGAGTACGCAACTAATTGATCAACTCTCCCGAAATTACCGGGTAATTGTGTTTGACAACAGGGGAATGGGGCTTTCCGGAACAACAGATGATGAATATTCAATGCGGCTTTTTGCAGATGATACTGCAAAATTCCTTGAAGAGATTGGTATTGAATCCGCACATGTTCTCGGATGGTCTATGGGGACTAACATTGCACAGGAACTTGCCCTCAATTATCCTGAAAAGGTCAGAAAACTGATAATGTATGCCGGAGAATGCGGCGGAGGAGAGATGATAATGCCTGACCCGGAGGTATATGAGTCACTGTCCGATACCTCCGGAACTGATGAAGAGAAAGGAATGCGGTTTTTAAAACTTCTTTTCCCTCCGGACTGGATGGAAGAAAACCCGGTCATCGAAGAGTATTTCCCGGAAATAACTGAAGAAATATCTCCTGAAAATGTGGATAAACAATATAATGCAATGCAAACCTGGGAAGGCTCATACACAAGACTCACAAAACTTGATATTCCCGTTTTAATAATCACCGGAACGGAAGATGTACTTACACCGCCTGAAAACTCACTTTTCCTTGCCGGACAAATCAGCGGTTCATGGCTTGTGCAGATGAGGGGTGCCGGACACGGGGCAATGTATCAGTACCCTCTGGAGATGGCAGAAGTGATCTCATGTTTCATTGAGGCATCACATTAATAACTTTTCAGGAACCATTGCAATAAAATCAACCAAAAGGGAGTGAGTTTTTTTGGGGGGCAAAAAAACCATAATTATTACGAATACTGCAATAATACTTATTTTCATAATTCTTGCAACAATTGCGGCTGTCTTTTGTATATTGACCGGATGCGGTATTGATTTTGGAGGGGATCAGACCGGGGAATCAGGCGAATTTGAGGATTACCAAAAAAACATAGTTGTATCAAAGGCAAAAAAAGACAGCATTCCTCCTCTGGAATTCCCCCGTTATGTCAGTGTTGATGATGCAAAAAAATACATGGACAATGGTGATATCGTATTTTTATATACAGACGGCTCATCATCATGGATTTTTCCGAGGAAAATCATGGTCTGGCATGAGATCGTAAACGACAAATTCAACGAAAAGCCCCTTTCAATAACCTACTGCCCGCTTACCGGAAGTGTTATCGGGTATGTCCGAAATACAGGCGGCGAAGAGACAACATTCGGAACATCGGGACGCCTTTTAAACAGCAATCTTGTTTTATATGACAGGCTGACTCAAAGCCTGTGGTCACAGATTATGGGAACGGCAGTATCGGGAAAACTTGCCGGAGAAGAACTAAAAATTGTCCCTGTTATCTGGACAAACTGGGGAGATGCCTCTTTTGAGTATCCGGAATCTTTGGTCCTCTCTGATCAAACCGGCTTTTTGCGTGACTACCAAAAAGATCCCTACGGATCATATGATGACCCTGCATCCTATTATGTATCAGGAGATCCTTTGTTTCCGCTGATGTCTTATAATTACGATTTACCCTTTAAGGAGGTCGTTGTTGCGATAAAGTCCGAAAACCGGACATATACCATTCGAAAATCCGATGTTGTAAAAAACCGTGTCGTAAATGGCGGACTGCCTGAATTTTTGTTTGTTGCCATATATGATGAAAGGCTTGATGCGGTCAGGGTGTTTGACAGAGATTTTGATGGACAAATCCATGATTTTGAGTATGCCGACAATAAAATTATCAGCACAGGATTAAATTACACCTGGACAGCTGACGGATTTTTGGAATCCAAAGTTTCTCTGGTATCTAATCAAAAAAGATTATCTCCGGTTGATAGTTTTGAAGTCATGTGGTTTTCGTGGTCGGCATTTTACCCTGAAACAATAATTACCGGTAACACCTGACCTCTTTTTGTCCAACGTAAATTAATTAAAATAAAAAAAGCAGGAAATTAAAAAAAGATTCCCCATATTCAGAGTGCTTTAAGATATGTTTCAAACCTTTCAAGTTCACTTTTAACTCTTTCTTCATTCATCACCGATGCTTTGTAGACGAGAAAATGGTCCAGAACTTCCATTCCTGTAAACTCAAATGTTGCATGCCACAGTGTCATTAAATGGACATCGAGATCTCCGTGAAGTCCGTATCTTGTGTAAAGTTCCTCAGATGATCCGACTGTTGATGATATGAGCGCCTTTTTTCCGGCCAGATGACCAGTGTCGTAGAGTTTGTTATCATAGAGGTTCACGACAAAGCCCTGTAAAAATACACGCTCTATCCATCCCTTCATGATTGCCGGACAACTGCTCCACCATAACGGGAACTGAAAGATTAACAGATCTGCCCATTTTACCTTCTCAGTTTCCTCTTCAATATCGCTTCTTAATGTGCCGTTGTCATAGGCATGCATCTGTTCTTTTGGGATCACAAGTTTATCCTTGTCAACCCTGTCTGTGAAATCATCGCCGTCAAGTGCTGCCTTGAATTTCATTGCATAGAGATCAGAGACTTTTACATTGTGCCCCTCTTTTGAAAGCACCTCAACAGCTTTGTTTTTTAATGTTCCGTTTAGCGATTTAGGCTCAGGATGAGCATATATTATTAAAACATTCATAAATTTCTCCCCCCGTTTTAAATTTGTATAAAGGCCCTTTGGCAGTTTAAAAAATGGTATTAAATATATATGAATGTATTTCCAAAAATCACATGTTCAAAAAGGCCTTTGCAAGCCTTTCCATACCCTCTTTAATGTTCTCCTCATCAGGTGCGGAGAAATTGAGCCTTATTGTGTCATGACCGCCTTTTCCTGTGTAAAAAGGAACTCCCGGAAGAACAGCAACTCTCTGCCTTAACCCCTCTTCAAAAAGTTTTATTGAGTCCATTCCTTCGGGGAGTGTTATCAGCATAAACATTCCACCTTTCGGGTCAGTTCTGACAACCGAATCCGGAAGCATCTCATCTGCAAGTTCACACATAAGCCTGCAATGGCGCTGGTAGACTTCTGTTATCTTTTTTATATGTGCATCAAGGTCTGTTGTTTCAAGGTAGCGGTGGATGATCTTCTGGCAGAGGAAATTTGAATGAAGGTCTGCCGCCTGTTTTGCCGCATCAAAGGTGCGGATAACTTTTACCGGTGCATATATCCATCCGATTCTCATACCGGGAGCTATTATCTTTGAGAATGAACCGCTTATGATACCGTTGTCTCCTGCGAATTTTTTAACCGGCACAATTGGTTTGTTGTCAAATGCCAGTTCTCCGAATGCATCGTCCTCGTAAAAAACAGTGTCTGTCCCTGATACAATCTCTCCTATTGCCCTTCTTTTATCGGTTGAATATGTTCTTCCCGAAGGATTCTGAAAATTAGGGATGCCGTAGAAAAATTTCGGGCTGAAGTCTTTTACAAGAGATGAAAACTCTTCAATAACCGGTCCGTCATCTTCGAGTGAAATTCCGTGAAATACAGGTTCATAAAGTGAAAATGCCTCTATTGCTCCAAGGTATCCGGGTTTTTCAAGACCTACATGATCACCTTTGTTTAAGAATATCTTTGCAACGAGATCAAGGCACTGCTGCGAACCGTTTACAATTCTGATTTCATCAGCTGTTGCATTAAGTCCGAGCCTTTTGTTATAGCGGTCTGCAATATACTGACGAAGGGGCAGATATCCGTCGGTTGTTGTGTACTGGAGTGCCTCTTCCCCTTCATTCGTCATAACATCAATTGCAGCCTCTTTAATTCCTTTTACATCTATTAATCTGGAATTAGGGAGTCCTCCTGCAAAAGAGATTATGTCCGGAACTGAGGATACGGCAAAAAGCCTGTCCAGAAAAGACTCCGGCAGATTCATCATCCTGTCCGCAAATGCATAGTTCATAACTAATGTTTTGGCGTTTTTCATTTTAAAGTGAATGATGGTTTTGCAGTGTTACAGGTGTCGTGTTGAATAGTTTATTGTCCCTTCAGCTAAAATTTAGTAATAATCATGAGCACGAAAAAATCAGGAATACTAAAATCGAACGAAAAATTTTATCGGACTATCAGAATCCGCTGCCCTGCCGGATACCTTGATTCCGATGCTCTTGGTAAAATCTCTGAGCTTTCAAAAAAATACGGAAACGGTGAAGTGTGTCTGACTTCACGTCTGAGTGTTGAAATCCCTTATGTGAATGTTGAATATGCAGATGATGCAAAGGCGGAAATTGAGGATGCAGGTCTTGTTGTCGGCGGGACAGGGCCTGTTGTAAGAGCCGTTTTTGCATGCAAAGGAACTTTCTGCCCTCACGGGATTGTGGATACAAGAAAAATTGCATCGGAAATTGAGGAAAAATACGGAGGCATGAAACTGCCTGTGAAGATTAAAACCGGTGTTTCAGGCTGTCCCAACAACTGCGGGAAGGCACAGTTCAATGACATAGGCTTTATTGCATATTCAGTACCGGAAGTTGCCGGAGATTCGTGCAATGAATGCGGAAAGTGTGTTTCGGCCTGCAAGGAAGATGCTGTTTCACTTGAGGATTCAGTTGTATCAGTTAATTATGAGAGATGTATCTCCTGTGGTGACTGCATCACGGCATGCAAGAAGGAGAACATCATATCAAAGGAGTCAGGGGTCAGAGTTTATCTCGGAGGGCGTGCAGGACGGAGACTGATTTTTGGAAAAGAGTACAAAAGACCCCTAAAAGAAGAGAACTGCATAAAAGTTGCGGGTCTTGTGATTGATTACGTAAAAGAAAACGGACGCGAGGGTGTAAGACTCGGTCAGCTCATTTTGGACGACGGATTTGAAAAGCTGGAAAAATATCTTGATGATAACCTTTCCTTCTAAAAAATGCCTTTTTTTCGTAAAAGATCCTTTAATTATTTATTTTTTTAAAACAACCTTATTCACCTGATGAAGATTAATGAATTCCTTCTTGAACGGTATCTTGCTGAATATGAGTTTTCCGCACCTCATCTTCTCTGTACTTCCGACTGCGAGTCTTTATCAATAAAAGAACTGCTCTCATATGAGGAGGGTGCACTTGATGATTTTCTCTCACAAAGGTTAAGCTACACTGAATCCCGTGGACATCCTGATTTAAGAGAGGAGATATCAAAACTGTATGATTCTGTCTTGCCCGATGATGTCATTACATTTGCCGGTGCGGAAGAAGGAATTTTTGTTTTCATGAATGCTTTTCTAAAAGAGGGTGATCATGTTATTGCTTTGTATCCGGCATACCAGTCGCTCTATGAAATAGCCCGTGCAATAGGTTGTGATGTGACATTCTGGGAAATTTCCGATGAAAATGGCTGGAAACCTGACTTTGAAGCTTTGAAAAGGAGTATAAGGGATAATACAAAGGCAATCATCATCAACACCCCTCACAATCCGACAGGCTTTAATTTTACAGAAGAAGAGCTAAGGGAACTTGCGGATATTGCAGGTGAAACAGGCATATGTATATTTTCTGATGAGGTTTACCGCGGGATTGAATATGATGAAAAGGACAGACTGCCCGGAATTGTCGATATTTATGGAAAGGGTGTATCAGTAGGTGTAATGTCTAAGGCGTATGGTCTTGCAGGGCTCAGGATTGGGTGGCTTGTCCTTAAAGACAGTGATATGACGCTCCGTGTTGCATCATTTAAGGATTATACAACCATCTGCAGCAGTGCTCCTTCGGAATTTTTATCAACAGTTGCGCTTCGGAACAGGGATCGGGTAATTGAGAGAAATCTAAGCATAATCCGGGAAAACCTTGCTCTTCTCGATGAATTTTTTGAAAAACATTCCGGTCTCTTTGAATGGGTACGGCCAAAGGCAGGTTCTATCGGATTTGTGCGTCTGAAGACAGGTGAGAGTGCGGAAAAGTTTTGCAGGGATGTTGTAGAAAAGGCAGGGGTTCTCCTTCTCCCGTCAGTTGTTTACCAGTATGGTGACAGTCATTTCAGGATCGGGTTTGGCAGATATGATATGAAAGAATCCCTGCAAAAATTTGAGGAGTATTTGTCGGATAAACATCCTTCTTTTTGAGGAATACCCTGAAAAATATTTTTTTTAGTTTTCACTCTCTTTTCCGGCAAATAAAAGCCATTTTGGAAATGTCAGATTCCACCTTATTGCAGCAACCCTTATTATCACGACAACCGCTATTGCAGTTATTGTGTTAATTGTTGTTGCATTTGGGAAGAGCTGTATCATGATGACGTAGAGAATTCCTCCAATAAGGATTGGGGTTGCGTAGAGGTCATTTTTTAATATCAGATTGGGTCTGTCTGCAAGTATATCCCGCATTATACCTCCGGTGATGCCGGTAATTAAGCCCATGATAACCGCAACGGCAGGGGTATATCCTAAAAGAAGTGTCTTGTCTATTGCCTGAACATTAAAGAGTGCAACACCGACCGCGTCAAGATGGAGGAGCGGCTTATAAGTTTTCCAGAAATAATCCTCCATGAAAAAGGCGATTATTGCCGCAGTTGTTGCTATCCACACATAATTGAAGTTTTGGATCCAGAAGACAGGTGCGTCAATTATGACATCTCTTAGTGTTCCTCCTCCAAAAGCTGTCACAAGGCCGATTACAATTATTCCAAAGAGATCCATTCCTTTTTTAGCGCCTGCTAAAACACCTGTAATTGCAAATACGGCAATTCCTATTGTGCCTATAAGGTAGTCGGGAGCAAAGAGTGCAAGGCTCATATTTTTATTGAATATAATTTGTTATTATAAGTATAAAATGAATAGATGATGATAATGAAATCCTTTGAATAAAAAAAATCAGGGTCACCTTTACAAATTTATAACGGGAATTGTTATGAACAATCTATAAATTTTATATGAATCCAGGGGCTGACAAACCATGAACACGGACGGACACGGACAGGGGCGGCGCAGGAGAGGACGCGGAAGGCCGCGTGGAAGCAGAAACATTGAGTTTCCATATAAGTGCAACCGTTTTGTGCCTGATGAGACATTTGAGCCGGACGATGAACCTGTAATACTATATTATGATGAGCTTGAGGCGCTGAGGCTTGTGGATCTCAATGATCTTGATCAGGAGCAGGCGGCAGCATCACTTGGTATTTCAAGGAGAACGCTGTGGACTGATCTTCACCGTGCCAGAAAAAAAGTTGCAGATGCTATCGTGAACGGAAAAACAATCAGCATAGTTTTTGAAAAATAAGACTAATTCTCTGTTTTATTCTGCCCCAAAAGATACTTTATTATTGCTCATATGTGCAATTAATGGTATAACAAAGGAGGTAACAAAAAATGCCGGGATTAGATAAAACTGGCCCTTTGGGAAAAGGGAGCATGACAGGAAGAAGACTTGGTGAATGCACAGGTGCCGGTGGTAGTGAGGAAATAAAAGATGTTTCACAATCTCCGTTTGGCACGGGTTCTGAAAATCAGAACACAAATCCTGACTTTTACGGGGTGGGACGCGGAGGTCGTCCACGGGGATGTGGAAACGGATTTTGTGGCGGACGGGGTGTAAAGAGGCGGATTTAACAGGTCCGATTAATTTACGTGAAAAAAAGCCAAAAAAATTTGTTTAGCACGAAACCCAAAAATCAATTTTTTGCCAAAATGGAAAAACAGGGATTTTTCCGTTCTGATTTTTAGAGAATTTCTTTTTTTCAAACTCTTATGGACAATATTATCCTATATGTTTAAAGGAGTCTGCAGATAATGTAGGTATAACAAGAATTGATATATTTCATTAGAGCTAATATATAGAAACTGGAGTTGAAATTTCTGGCTTATAACGGCAAAAAAAAAAGTGGAAGCAATACCGGGAATGACGTAATCGTCAGGGTTCGTCTTCCAAATAAAAGAAACAGAGAACAGTTTGCCACAGCTGACCTCATGCTCGGAGCAAACCACATAAGGGTTAGATGCTATGACGGTGTTACCCGTACCGGCAGGATTAAGGGTAAGATCAAGAAACGTGTCTGGATTCGTGAAGGCGATGTATTAATTGTCGTTCCGTGGGACTTCCAGGATGAAAAGTGCGATATCATATACAGATATACAAAGCCGCAGGTCGAGTGGCTTATGAAAAATAATTATCTTTAATTTTTTAGTTTAATTTAAAGCAAAAAAGCTTATTCCATAATAAAACAGGACTGAATGAAGACCTGACAAATTCATCCTGTATTTTTTTGGTATTTATAACGGCTGTCTTCATTTATGTTTTATTGACAACAAAGTTTGACAAACAATTCTGAAAAATTTAATTTTAGGGTTTTAAAGAAAATTAAGAGAAGATTTAGAGATTTTCTATTTTGATTGTATACTCTTTTAAGACCAGTCGTTCAACACCGTTAATCTGATAAGAATTACCAGACGGGCTAAAACCGTCCTGTAAAACTGAATCACCGGTCAGGTAATTCTTCCATGCAAGCGAATAATCATCATCAGGATCAGGTTCATATTTTACTCTTACAGTCTGTGAGACTCCAAGTGATGCAATAAAATTTATGTCTGCCTTTGTTTCAGGTTTATCAAGCATGCTCATCTGAAGGTTTCCGATGCCGCCGAGAGAGTACTCCCTGTCTGCCTTTATTTTAATCAGGGACATTACAAGGGTTTTTGTGGAATCATCAAAGAACCATCTCGGTTCTGCGACCATTGCAGAACCTGTCTGAAACTTCTGCCTTGAAACAAGTGCCCCGTTTTGAATGGAAAGGACAGTGTCACCTTCTCCTGATGTGTATCTGAGTGCACCCGGAGCAAATTCATAATCCACATTTGCTCCCGCAGTGTCCGGATAAGAGATGGTAAACTTTTCAACCGAATTGCCATTGTCGATTGCATCCAGAAAACCGCCTGAAACACGTATTGAAATATCCCTGTAAGGCACATTGCTGAATGTAAGAATTTTCATCTCGTTTTGCAGCGTAATCATGGTCTGTTCCATTGTTCTCTCATCAGAGCTTATCTGTGATTCAAGAAGCAGCGGGTATCCGTAAAGAGTTACCATTGCAATCCCTGTCAGGACGATTGAAAACATGATGATAAATCCTATTGCTTCGGATACTCCACTCTCATCGGGTTTTTTAAAATTATGATTCATTATACTCCTCCTGAGTCATAGGTGATCCGGTTAATTCCTGAACCTGTCGTATTTCCGGTAACCGCCCTTGTGGCTCCGATTCCGCCTATTGATATTATGGACTTGGTATTTCCATCCGTTACAATTATTCTTTGTGACGCTCCTGTCTGGAGAGGGTCAAGCTTTACATTATATTCCTTTTCTGCTACATCATCCGGAAGATCAAATTTTGTCATAATACGTCCGTTTTCCGGCGAAATTACATAAATGTCCACAATCCTTGTGCTGACGCCGTTTCCGATATCAGTAAATGAGTGATATTTCAGGGTATCTGACGGGCCTTCAATTAAAAGGGCATTTGTGACAAGCATGACAAGGACAAACATCGCTATCAGGACTGCGGTTATGTTGATGTACTCAACAATCGTGCTTACTGCTTCTTCAGGATCATATCTTTTTTGGCAGAAGGTAGGTCTCGTCATAAGATGTCACTCCGTTGTTGAAATGGATGACCACTTCGGTGTATTCATAATAGATGTCATTGAATTTGTTCAGATCATAGCTGTATGTGACAACAGCGTTTTCCCTGTCAAGTGAAAGAAGAGAGATGTCTTTTTGAAGTCCTGTCAGATCCTTGCCCTCATTTATATTTCTCCTGACACTGTCGAGAATTTCTTCTCTGATGTCAATAATCTCATTTTTTGGAAATTCAATTATGCCTTCGGATGTGGTCTGCCCGACAAGGACAGACTGGTTGAGTATAATTGCAAGAAAGAGTATCCCGACACTTACAATAAATCCCATCAGGACAATCCACTGGCCTTCATCATTCATTCTCTCCATAGCAAAACCTCCACTCTTACAACTCTGTCTGATCCTTTATATTCAGTGTTCACATATCGTCCGCATCTTATTGCAGGCCTTTTTGCAGGATTGTCCGAACTGATAACCGGATCACTGAAATCATCAGATTCAATTATGTCTCCGTTTCGGTAGTATATTTTTGAGCTGTAACTTATCGAATCAACGATATATGTCGCACCCGTGCCTTTTTTCAGGAGTTCTTTTAGTCTAAGCCCAAACTGCTCTTTTGCAGCGGCTGCTGTTGCTCCTCCGGCACTCATATTTTTAACGAGTGTTTCAAGCTGGCTTGTTTCGTCTGCCGAATTCTTTGTATCCATTACAAGCAGGGCATCATCTCCCATCTGCTTAAGCTGCATGTCGGAAATATGCACATCCCCGGGTGTTAGGACCATGCCTGTTCCAAGGACAATATAAGCTGTTGCAACCATCAAAAGAGCGGCGGTAAGGCCCTCTATTGTAAACAGCTGGCCTGAATCATCCAGACTTACCATATGCAGACCTCCAAAACGCCGTTTTTAAGATTCGGGTCTGTCATGTAAGGGTATCCGTATCCGTAAGGGATTCCTCCCGAATCTTCTGTTGAGATGTAATAATGCTGAACTGAATCATCATCCACAAAATTGAATTTAAAGGCAAAAACAATCTTCAGCTCTGAGTTTACCTCTGATGAAAACAAAAGAGGCGGGCGTAGGGTATAGCTGATTGTTGATTTGTCCTCCATATCCGGGATTGTGTCAGCCATTTTGTGCTGTACTCCATCAATGTAGAAGAGATATGTATTGTTTTCAAAGATATTGTAAGGCCTGTTTACGATAACCCCGTCCTTTACAAAATATGCATTTTTAAAAATTACATTAGTAATGTCTGACTGATTGAGACTTTCTGAAAAATCATTTATTGTAAATGTAATGGGATCGTATTTTGGCTGTATCCTGTATGCCGGGGAAATCTCCCTGTCATAGATTTCAGAATAACTCAGGTTAAACACAAAAGTGGTGTCAATTGATGTGATGTTATTATGGCTTTGATTATAGTTTCCTGAGGAAACATCTGCCCTGCTGTAATCCTTGATTTTTACAAGGCGTTTCATATATCCGTATTTTACTTCCGGAAGCGGCTGTCCTGTAAAATAGGCATTTTCGCCATCCACTCTTAGTGATATATTATATGAATAGGGAATTTCGCCGAATATTGCCTTTTGCCTGTAATCATCCGGTGTGAATTCAAATCCTTCTTTTTGATTGAAAAATTTCTCTATTTTCTCTCTTGAAAGGATATTGGGAGTTTCCGATGAGATCGAGAGGCCGAGACGTTCGATCTCATTCTTCCTGCTTTCCCTCTTTTGCTCCCATGCAGGATCAAAAGGCCAGCCGGGGTCTTCTGCAAGAATCACTGACGTTCTGTATGCAACGGCATCATAGTCAATTGAAGTACTCTGGAGATTTATCAGAAATCCCGGAATCATATTCAAAACAAGTATGAATGCAACAATGAATATTGAAAATCCAACAAGAAAATCTACGGATAATATTCCCTCATCATCTGTTTTTCTAAGTTTCAGGTCAGATCACGTCCCCTGTTATTGAATCGAAATCTGCTGTTGTACTTATTGACTGGCCGGAACCTGAAATACGGTATCTGCCGTCTTTTAAAATTACTTCGGTTGTTCCTGTTTCATTTAGTAATTTTATTATTTCAGCCTGATTTTTTGAGTAAAGCTCTTTTGGGAGAATTATCTCATCCATAATTATGATGCTGTCTCCCATCGGACCGGGCCAGTCTCTTTCTTCCCAGCCTGTTCTTGAATATGAGAGAAGTGAGGGTTTTCCTTCCCTTTTAATTCCTATTATCCAGAAATCCGCTGCACCTGATTCATCAGCGCCGCTACCCATTATCTGATGATATGTAATATTTCCGCCCTCTATGAATCCGTCTTCTATTGAGTAGTTGAGAATTTTAATGGCGTCTTTTAGGTATATTTTGTCATCGACACTTTTATTCGCTGAAAAAGCGTCAAATCCGGCGGTCTTTTCAGCCACCGGAGTGTCATCTCCAGAACCAAGGCATCCTGATGTGAAAATAACGGTTGAAGCGATTATTATTAACGTAAAAAACCATTTATTCAAGAGATTTGACCTCCGTTTCCGGGAGATAATTAAGGCCGGATAAATCACTATATTGGCTGTTTAAAATAAAGTTATTGCTATCCGGAAATTCCTGGAAAAAATTTTGATATTTTTGTGTATTTTTTTATTGATTATTTCAGTCGAGTGTATGAATCACAAGACCTGAGAGAAGTTTTGGTTCAAACCAGGTTGATTTTGGTGGCATGACATTTCCTTCATCTGCTATTTTAAGCACAGACTCAACTTTTACAGGCTGCATTGAAAATGCGGCGGCAAAAGAACCGCTGTCAACTCTTGTTTCAAGGTCTGCAAGAGGCCTTGCCCCGCCTAAGTATTCAAGACGTGGATCGGCACGTGGGTCGGTTATCTTTAACATGTCTTCCATAACCGTTTTCTGAATTGCAGAAACGTCGAGTGACTCAATTGCGTCATCAGGGTTTTCGACCGGGGATGAAATCTCATACCATTTCCCTTTGAGGTACATGTGGAATACATGTAAGGGTGTTTTTGATTCTTTAAGTGGTGGGATGCGGAATACCGTGTCGTCAATTTCCCCGTATTCCTTTACGTCAAATTTTTTGGCAAGTTCATTAATGAATGATTCAGGAGTATATTCACCAAGATCTTTCACAAGTCTTGAGTAACCGTGAACTTTTACCCTTGATTCAGCAAAAATTACCGCCATAAAGCGTTCTGCTTCTTCTGTAATTCTGCCTTCTTCACGTCTTTTCTCTGCAACATTTACTGATGACTTTGCACGGTGGTGTCCGTCTGCGATATAGAGTGCATCAACGCCTTCAAACATTTCCTGAATCTTTAATATTGCATCTTTGTCGTAAACGGGAAAGACTTCATGAACAACTCCTGAATCAACTTTTGCGAGTGAATCGGGTTCGCCTTTTGGAATAAGGGATTCAATATACGGGAAAATTTCTCCCGGATCACGGTATAGAAGGACAACAAGACCTGTGTTGGCGTTTGTTGTGTCGATGTGTTTTGTCCTGTCCTCCTCTTTTTCGTACCGTGTGTGTTCGTGGCGTTTGATTTTATTTTCTTCGTAGTCTTTTACTGAAACATTAGCTACAAAGCCGGTGTATATTGATCCGCCCTGTTTTACACGGTACACGTATATTCCCGGTTCTGAGTCTCTTAACAATGAGCCTTCAGAGACCATTTTTTCAAGGTTTTTCTTTGCTGTTTCATAGACAATGTCGGCATTTGGGCTGACTCCGGGCATTGTTGCTTCTGAACGTATAACTTTCATGAAGCTTTTGGGATTGTTCTCGATGCATTCCCTTGCTTCTTCTGTGCTTACAACGTCGTAAGGTACCGATGCTATCTTTTCGGCTTCTCCTATTTTTGGCCTTAAGGCCGGAAAACTGTATATCTTAACCATAGGTCTTAATTCCCCTTTGGAGTACTCTCTTATTATTTAATTCTTTAATTAGATATGAGTATCCGACTAAAGTGAAGTCATGATATAATATCTCTAAAAATAATATCTTAAAAATTCTTAGGGGTGAGCATAATTGAGATTTGAGACAGATTTAATAAATGGCCCCGTTCTCTTAGAATATCCGGAAAAATTTAGTTCTGTCCAAAAATTATACTCTGGTTTAAAGTAATGGCTGAATAAATAGTTAATCCGCAAATTATTAGGTAGTTTTTAATGTCTGTTGAAAATATAACGATAAGGCGTGCAAAAAAGGCTGATCTCTCGGTTATAAACAATATTGAAAAGCAGCTTTTCACCGACCCCTGGGATGAATCAGCTTTTCTGGATGCGCTGTTTTTTTATCAAAATACTTTTTTTGTTGCTGAGGAAAACGGAAAAATTCTCGGGTTTGTCATAGCAGGAATTGAGGATACCGGAGAAGCGATCTATGGTCATATTATGAATATTGCAACCGTTCCGGAGTGCAGGAATCAGGGTCTTGGCGGGAGACTCATGCAGAGAATTGAGTTTGAATGTCTTGTTCTCGGAACAGAAGGGGTACAGCTTGAAGTAAGGGTTTCAAATAAAGAGGCACAGAGATTTTATCAGAAGATGGGATATTCCCAGGTTTTCGTCATTGGTGGCTATTACAGTGACGGTGAAGATGCAATTTTAATGATGAAGTGGTTTGATAATTAAGGATTTCACAAATCAATCAACAGATTATCGAAAAAAAGCAATAGAAATAAATCTGCATCTTTTTTTAAGAAGGTCTTCACTTATTGGGTGGTTTTTTTGGTTTCTTATCTGAGAAAATTAATTACCGGTATTCTGAAATGAGAGATCTTTTCACGGGACGTGCAGGTTCCTTTCTGGAAAAAAGATCCTTCATTTTTTAGAATCTGGTAATAATTCCTTTGTGGGTGACTTTTTTTATGGATATTTCTGGTGATTTTGTCATTAATGTAATGGATTAGAGGATTATTACAGGATTTCAGATAATCTTTTTTGATTTTACTGCACATGGCAGTTGCTATTATCCGGTTTTCTGGTTTCATGTTTGATTTATGGACAGTGTTTTTCTGACATTTTTGATTTAAAACCTGGAAAATATCCTGTGATTTTTGATTTATCAGGTATATTCCGGATTTAAATGAATGTTCTATCTTATTACTTTTTGGCCTGTTTAAATCCTTTATCGTGTATTAACAAATAATTTGTAAATCTACACATTTGTTAACACCATACTTTAATTTTGTATTATTTGATATATATTTTGTTATTTTAAACTGCTAAATGTCAGGTCCGGATTGTCAATTGTTATAAGGAACCTGGTAATAATTTAGAAAAAATTTTGTTTGAGGTCTGTGTCTTAATTGTCTGTGGTCTGCTTTAGTCTTTTTTTCCTGTTTTAAAAAGTAAAATATATGAATTCTGGTGTTTTTGGTGGCATTAGCCAGAATATTGAAAAAACTATGATCAGGACATACAAAAACCATTTTCTTAAATTCAGCAGAGCAAAATATTCAATCCAGTCATATGTGATAAAGTGGAAAATGTATGATGATAATTTTTTGTTAATTGAAATAGCGTAAAGCAAAGCAACTAAAATTAATCCTCCAATGAAAAGGATTAATTGTATCGATTTTTGAAAATCAAAATCAAAGATAATGAATTTTTCGAGACAATAGAGAAGATTAGTTGGATCTCCTACGCGAAATATAAGCCATCCAAGGAAGACAAAATACTGTGTAATAAGTATTTTTGTAAGAATTCCCGCATATGATTTATTCAGAAACTGACTATTCTGTCCGATTTTTAAATCTTTTCCAAGTAATTTATGAATCGTTAGCAAAAGTCCGTGATAACCTCCCCATAATACAAAATTCCAGGCAGCACCGTGCCACAAACCGCAAATTAGCCAGGTGACATTCAGATTAATGTAGGTTCTTATGTGGCCTTTTCTGTTACCACCAAGTGGAATATAGAGATAATCACGAATGAATCTGCTAAGAGTTATATGCCACCTGTGCCAGAACTCAGTAGGACTTTGTGTTAAATACGGACGCAGGAAGTTTTGCGGAAGTCTGAATCCGAGAATCCTGGCTGTACCGATTGCAATATCCGTATAACCTGAAAAATCACAATAAATCTGAATACCAAATAGAAATGTTGCGAAAATGATTATGATTGAAGGTAAGCCAATTGGTTTGTCAAGATAAATATTAACAACAGGAGCTAAACTATCTGCTATTACTACTTTTTTAAAGATACCCCATAAAATAAGTGTTATACCAAACTGTAAATTTTCAGGTGTGATAATTACTTTATTTTTTAACTGAGGCAGAAATTCACTCGCCCGGACAATCGGGCCGGCAACAAGCTGTGGGAAGAATGAGATAAAAAGAGCATATTCTCTGAGTGATTTGGCAGGTTTGAGCGTACCACGATATAGATCAAATACGTATGAAAGTCCCTGAAATGTATAAAAAGAAATTCCTATTGGCAGAATAATTTTCCAGAAATTAAAATCCTGCCCGGCAATAGTAGAGAATGAACTTAAAAAAAAGTTGAAGTACTTAAAATATCCAAGAACAAGTAATGGTCCGATTGTTCCTATTGCAAGGAAAATTTTTTTTATCCCGTTATTTTTGGCAGAATACGATTTATTTCCACAATAATAGGTAATAAGTGTGACAAAGATTAGAAGGATGAGAAGATTATTGCTTGTATACCAGTAGAAAAAATAACTTGCGATTAAAAGAATCAGATGCTGATACATTTTTCTCCTGATAATTTCAACTGACAATAACACGATGGTCAGAAAAAGAAAAAATTCAATTGAATTAAATAACATTTTTATCCCCCCTCCTGTATTTTTTCAAACAGGAATGAGGCCATATCATTTGAAAATTCTGATTTTCCTTTTGAATTCAGATGAGTGAGATCCCTCATCATCAGAGGGGGGTATCTGGATTCAAAATCAAAATATTCTATTCCTGAATTGTTTAGTATCGAAAAATATTTTTCACGGGTCTTTTGGGGAATTATTTCGGAAAAGTTAGAACGCATGGGCATGTGTATAACAAAAATCCGGATGTCGTTTTGTTTTAACTCTTCAATAATATGTTTTAATGCTTCAACCTGTACAGTATCAGATTCCGGATAATTTATCCTTATATAGTAATATTCATTTTCTTCCTCTAAATTATAATTAAATTTATCAAAAGACCTTTGTTTGTCAATAAATTGCTGATTATAATCAGTTTGACTGTCAATGCTTTTTTGCAGAATGGTTTTGATTTCTGAATCGTCGGGCTGATTTCCCAAATCCAAGGATTTATATTTTATTCCGCTCTTTTTTTCTTTAGCAAATACCAAATCTGTGAGCAATTCCTTAAGTCTGTATCTCTCTTCAAAAAATCCCAGGTATTTATTGAAATAGTTATTTTTGTTTTTTGTGATTATATCCAGCTGTTCTTCACTAAAGTATTCTGTTGAAAACAAACTTTTGGAAAAATTATCGAGGAGATTCCAGTTTTTTCCAATATATTGTAACTGGTATTCACAATTTTGTCCATAATAGCCGTATTGAAAAAAAGAACTACTAATGATGACCATTTTTGGTTTTGCATCAATTATCTTAGGTAAATCTACCAATTTAGTGAAAAATGTGTCGCCGTTAAATGCAAAATTATATACGGGGACTGAGCTATTCAGCTTCAATTTAAGCTGTTCTTCAGTTTGTGAAGCATTAAGGCCGTAATAGAACTGACTTGAACCAATGCAAATTACCGAATTTTCCGGAACAGAATCATATTGGGCCAATATATCTTCTAAATTCCAATCTACAGTTTCTGTATTTACTTTATTAATGAAAATAAAGTAAGAACAAATTGCAATTGAAATCGCAACAATGATTATGGCTGCCAGTTTTGCCTTTTTGCAAAATGTCATAATTCACAATTAGCACTATGAGATGCATTAGTTTAAAATCCTAATATGACACCTGTGATTTCTAATCATAATGGGAGTCCCACTTCCAGGACTCAAAAATATGGCAAATTATTATTAAATTTCTATAAATATCTCATAAATGTCAGATATATTTGTGATCAGTTTTATTGGATTTTGTATAGACCTGTTTAAAAATATTGATTTTTTATATATATCCATCATTTGTGTATGCGCGTCAAAAAAAGCTGATTAATGATTTGTAAATGCTATTCCCGTGTTTATAGCGGTTGGATTTAATCACTATTTCCTGATGTTGAAATTGTAATATTTTCCAATTGTCCTTTCTAATCCGTTGCTAAATATTCAGGTAACAAATCCCTAATATAATGACCAAGAAGGAATCCTCTGTTTTCTAATTGCTATTGATAGTCATGGATTTCAATAAGTCATTGGAAATCTGCTTTAAAAAATGTAATATAAAAAAAGATATTTTCAGCGTCCGAGCTGCTGATGAGCTCTTGCAAGATGGCCTGCACCAAGAGCACCTATTAAGGACAGTTCACCTGCCAAAACTGCGGATGCGACAATTTCAGCAAATTTTCGTGCATTATCGCCTGACTTCTCCCCGCCTCCCGAGCAGCCGAGAAGTGAGAGGCATTCCCTTTGTGTGTCTATACCGGTTCCGCCGCCGACTGTTCCTACCTGAAGTGACGGAAGTGTTACAGATACATAAACGCCGCCTTCCATCTGGTCAACGGTTGTTATGGTGTTTGCACCCTCGACAACGTGTGCCGGATCCTGTCCGCATGCAAGAAACATTGCCGCTATGACGTTTGCGGCATGAGCATTGAATCCGAGTGCGCCTGCACGTGCAGAGCCAACAAGGTTTTTGCGGTTATTGACTTCCATCATCGTCTTCGCATCGGTTTTGAAGGTCTCTTTGATCATATCATCTGACAGGAAAACACCTGCGGAAACTGATTTTCCCCTGCCAAGAACAAGGTTTATTGCCGCCGGCTTTTTATCAGTGCACATATTTCCTGAAAGGGCAACAAGTGTTGCGCCGGTTTCCTGACTGACTTTTTGTGCAATTCTCTCGCTTGCGATTGTAACCATGTTCATGCCCATTGCATCGCCGGTTGAGAATTCAATTCTTGCATAGACACTTGTCCCTACCTGGAAGCACAAAATATCCTTCATTTTACCGTGTGAAGTTGTGGCTTCCGCAATATCTTTTAAGACCTGCTTGTTGGATTCAATCCAGCGTATAATATCCATTGCATGTGCAACATTTTTTGCAGCGAAAACAGGTGCTCTTGTCATGCCGTCACGCTGTATTCTGACATCCGCACCGCCTGCCTTTGTTATCGCCTTGCATCCCCTGTTAATTGATGCAACAAGCGCCCCTTCCGTTGTTGCAAGCGGGATATAATAATCCTCTTTTGCATACTCCCCGTTGACTTTGAGTTTTCCTGCAACACCTAAGGGTATCTGGATGGCACCTATCATATTCTCGCAGTTTTTCGCTACGATGCGCTCGATATTTACCGAATATCTACCTACAGTGTCAAATTTATTCCCGGTTTCCTCTTCAATATATGCTCTCCTGACCGAAACCGCCTCTGTTGGAGGAAGTTCGTTTTCAAGAGCGTGCATCTTTAATGTTCCCCTTCGAAGACGCTCGATATATTCTTCCATGTGTTTAGTTATTTGTCTGTCAGATACAATATTATAATGGTCAAATGTCACGGAAACTGTTCGGAGTCAGGGTGGAAAAGTCAAAAGGAGAGATTACCCGGAGGGAACTTTTAGGGGCGGGTGCTTTAAGCAATGATTTCCGGCCTTTAAATGACGGTGATTATCTGATATTTCCGGTAGCGGATGAAATGATGGCAACGGGGGAATACATATTTGAAGAGAGACCCAAAAAAGAGGCTCTCCCACGTCATGAATTAATCGGGGGAATTGCGATTATGCAGGATGACGATGTCAGGAGTGCGGGTCTTCTTCTAAAATCCCGTCCCGTGATTCACACGGTTTTACACTCCGAGAGTGCTGTTCAGGGCGAATACAGAATTAAGGAGTTTAAGGTTCTTGCCGGCAAGGACACAACAGAGACTCTTTATGTTGAATACGGACACCGTTTTTTAATTGATCTCTCTGTTGCGTATTTTTCAGCACGTCTTGCAAATGAAAGGCAGAGGATATATGAAATTATGGATGAAAACGAGAGGGTTCTGGATATGTTTGCCGGAGTCGGACCTTTCCCGATAGCTTTGTCGGATAAAGCATCTGTTATTTTTGCAGGTGACATAAATCCGGGAGCTGTAAGCCTGATGCAGAAAAATATCGGCCTTAATAAAAAGAGGAACATCATCCCGATGCTTGCAGATGCACTTCATCTTGGAAATATTCTTCCTGCCCATTCCTTTGACAGAATAATTATGAACCTTCCAATGACATCCGATGAATTTTTAGAGGTCGCGTTTAAGCTTTGTAAAAAGGGCGGAACCGTTCATTTTTACACCCTTCAGTCAGAGGAGGGTGAGATGACAGACACTCTGCGGAGATTTACAAAGGGAAGCATCAGGGAAAAGATGGTAAGATCCTATTCTCCGGTTCAGCACCATGCGGTCTATGATGTATGCTGCGAATAAATCACTTCTTTTTTCCAATAGATTTCCATGCAATAGAATATTTTTTTAGGACAGATATTCTCAGGAAATTTTGTTTTCAACCCTTTCTTTTTAGGGATGTCTGATATAAAACATTGATTGTGGCTGATATGATTATTATCCCGACTCCAATCAGAATTATTGACATATCCATCTGAAACAGGAAAAAAAGGCAGGTCATTATTCCAAGCAGAGGGATTACCGGGACTTTTAGGATCGAAAACGGCACTTTAAAGGGCCTTTTTGAGTCCGGCATTATAATACGTAAAACAATAACCGAGGCGTTAATAATTGCAAATGTTGCAAAAAGGGTGAAATTTGTAATGAATGCAACATCCTTAATTCCGCCTGCTGAAAGGAAAAGAATTGACAGGACGGTGACGATTACTATTGCAACAACAGGCGTTCTTCTGCTTTTGCTTACATATGAAACGGCCTGTGGAAGCCTTCCCTTCTTTGCCATCCCGTACATTATCCTTGATGCCGAAAGCATCATCAGCAAAACCGTGTTTGCCGTTGCGAAAAGTGCAATGAATGTGAATATCAGATAACCTTCAGGGAAAACAGAGCCTGCGATTTTTGCAAACGGATTCGGGCTTCCCGCAACAGCCTCCCATCCCCCGATGCTGACAATTGATATGGATACAAGAATATAGAGAATTATTGTAAAGATGAGGGCTAAAAGGAGTCCTTTTGGAATGTTTTTTTCAGGGCTTACAGTCTCCTCGGAGAGTTTTACAATCTCCTCAAAACCCTGGTATGCAAAAAATATGAGAGAGGCTGCAATAAAAACCCCTGATATCCCCTGCGGCATTTCAAGGTAGTTTACACTTCCTATATGCGGTAATGCTATTGCAATTATCCCAACAAGGCCTGCACTCTCTATAAATGTAAAAATAATTGCAATATATGCTGACTGTTTGATCCCGATGAACAGCACTGCTGCAAGTGATATTATAAGAAATATGGCGACAGTGTACAGGTCGGCACCGGTAAAACCGTTGAAATACCCTGCAAAGCCGAGTGCAACGGTTGAAGCTCCTATTATCCCTGAGAGTATTACAAGAGTGCCTGTGATGAATGCGAGTGTGCAGCCAAAAGACTGTCTTGTGTATTCATATTCGGCGCTTGCCTCAGGGAACATGGATGAAAGCTCCATGTACGAAAGGCCGGTAAACGCCGCTATTGATGCAGACAATAGAAAGGAGAGCCAGAGGGCGTTTCCGGAAGTCGCTGCCGCTTCCCCTATTAGTGCATAGATGCCTGCACCAAGTATAACGCCGACTCCGGATATAACAACCTCCGGAAGCCCAAGGACTCTCATTAGCGGAACCTGTTCCTCTCTTTTGTCCATTATTTAATCACTGCCCGGCGCCCTTTTTTATTCTGTTAGTCAGGCTGCCCTGTATTATCTTTTACAATTGTCATACTCTTCCTTGCAGTTTTTATAATTATGCTTAATAAAAAACCGGCATGCCCCGGGATTCGTGTTCTGTAAATAAACATGTGGGATGTAATGGCTCAAAAGTCATGATTTTTACAATATAATCTCAAAAATATTGTTCTATTTTTCAAAAATAGCTATTTTCCGTAATTTTTAATAGGATATTCATCCACAATAAACTATATATTTATAAATAGTTAAGTTGAAAATATCATTCACTTATTAAAAATTACACAACTGTAATACAAATTGCAGTGATCACGATATTCAGACTGTCTCATGATTCAACCAAAATCAATGAGATTTCAGGAGTTATATGCTATGTTCAGTGATTTACGGAAAACTTCAGCAGTGCTGTTGCTTTTTATTTTGATTATGGTGCCGGTTTCGGCAGAATATGTTGTTCCCTGTGACTATGTCGGTGAGATAGGGATTAAAACGACAGAAGCATCTGGATTTTACGGTATTGCCATCGATGGTAGTGACAATTTGTATGTGCCGGTGCAGGATGGAACTGACGAACCAAACAGCACGATAGAGATCTTCTCTTCTTCAGGTGTAAAAACCGGTTCTTGGTTTGCACCTGACTCCAATGGTCCCCAGGATATCTGCTTTAACTCTTCAGGTTTTGCTTATGTAGGATATTATAATTCCAACAATTCTATAAACATCTATAAACCCGACGGAGTCCTTGTCAGGAGCGAAAAAAAAGATGATAATATTCCATGGGAGAAAGTTGGTCATCTGGCAACGGATTCCGATGACATGTTGTATCTTTCTGATCTTACTCACAAAGGAAGAGATATGGATATTTATGATCTGGGTTTCAATAAGCTTAAAACAATTTCCTCCACAGAAGGCTATTTTAGAAAGATGGCGTTTAATTCTTCGGATTATATGTTTTTAGCTTCAGTTGATGATAGTTTTATTTCTGGAAAAGTGAATGTTTATGAGCCTGACCGGGATTTTCTCACATCTTTTGGAGATGAAGGGAATATAGGTTCTCCGATGTCGGTTGCAATTGATGATCAAGACGGGATCTTTGTTTCAGACGGGAATGATTATCTTATAAAATATTTTAATTCTGATTTTGGTTTTGTCAAATCCTTTGGAGGCAGTGGGACAAATAGTGGTCAGTTTAATATTAACTCGGGCCCAAAAGGAATGGCATTAAACAGCACAGGATATCTGTATGTTTCAGATACTTATAGTAAAAGAGTACAGATATTTGGTGCACTTCTCCCAGAGGTTAATTCATTATCGGTTGTTGAGGCAAAGACCGGAAGAAATGTAGATATTATTGTAACCGGAGGAAATTTTTCAACCGGCTATGAGGGGACAGGCACTGACATACGCTATGTAAATCTCACAAAAGGAGACCTGGTAGTAGCAGGTGATAATCCTGTTGTTCATGATTCAGGCAGCCTCTCTGTTTCATTCAATCTTGCAGGAGTTACTCCCGGATATTATAATATGACTGTTGCAAATCCTTCCGGTCTGACCGGATTTGTGGAGAATGCGTTTTTGGTTACTCCCGAAAATCCTGTGAGTGTATCCTTTACGGCAGATAAATCCGTGGTTTATGCACCTGACACTATACATTTTGAGAGCACATCCACAGGAGATATTAGTGAATACAACTGGACTGTCGGGGGTGTTTTTGCCTCCAACAGCAGTTCCTTTGATAAAACCTTTGATACAGCCGGAATATACAGCGTAAACTTAAATGTTACAGACATCTGGGGATATGAGTCCAATACATCATCAGACATTACAGTATATCCTGTATCATCTTTTACAGCAGACAATACAACCGGAGAGGGACCGCTTTTTGTATCCTTCAATGAAACTTCCACAGGTCGCCCTGACAATTATGAATGGAGTATTGACGGTGTATTTGAGTCAAACGAGAGAAATATCACTCATACATTTGATCCCGGCCGGTATCTTGTTTCATTAAACGTAAGTTTTGGTGGTTTGTACAACCGGTCGGATATAGAAATTGTTTCAAATCCGCCGGTGCCGGTAAATGCATCCTTTTACGCCGGTAAAAATGAGGGAGTACTTAATGACGTGATCTCATTTAACGACACTTCAGAAGGTGATACACTATCTTATGAATGGCTGATTGACAATGTTCATGCATCTGACAGCCAAAATATGACATATACCTTTGCTGATTCCGGAGTATTTGATATCCGCCTGAATGTGACCGACAGATGGGGCTTTTCAGACAATACCTCGGCCAGTGTAAAGATTTATCCGCTGCCGAAATTCACTGCAAATATAACAGAATTCCATGCCCCGTGCAGCATCAGATTCACTGACACTTCCATTCAGGCATTTGATAAGCGGGAGTGGTTCATAAACGGAGTTATGGTCTCATCCGAGCTGGATTTCATAAGGGACTTTGAAACTGCCGGAAACTATACAGTTACTCTAAGGCAGTCTTCTGATGGCATTAACAACGAGACTTCAACCGTTGTAAAAATATTTCTGCGTGCAAACGCATCTTTTACTGAAAATTCCCTGACAGGGGGTGCACCTTTCAGGTTCACGGCCGTTGACACTTCCTCCGGCTACATTACATCACGCAACTGGACTGTTGATGAATTTTTGAATATCTCGTCTTCACCGGTGCTGGTACACAACTTTGACACTGCCGGAAATCACACTGTCGGGATAAATGTAACTGACAAATGGGGTAATACCGACAACATTACAAAGACTGTGTCAGTCTTTCCCGTTGCGGAATTTTCAATGGATAAATCAGAAGGATGTGCTCCTCTTACAGTTGCATTTGCCAGCACATCAACCGGAAATCCGGTTTTATTCAACTGGACGGTAAACGGCACGCCGGAATCAAATGCAGTTTCCTTCAGCCGGACTTTTGAAAAGCCGGGGGTATATCCTGTTGTCCTTAATGTAAGTGCCGGCGGATTATCCGGGGAGGTTTCACACAACGTCACAGTTACCAAAAAGCCCGTAACTCCTACAGAGACTCCCCGTTCAGGTCAGGGTTCGGGAGGCAATTCAAATGTAGGTTCCGGCTATGCGACACAGATCAGTTCAGGCAGTACTGCTTCATTTAAGATGAGCAAAGGTGCAGTCTACGATGTTGAGGTCACAGCCGCCAGGGATGTACCAAAACTGATGGTCACAGTTGAGGAAGTCTCGGGTATAAACAGTAATATGGCGATAGAGGACACGCCGGTGTATGAATATGAGAAGGCAACGCTTTACAAAACATCTTCCGATTCAATGAAGGATGCCGACCTTTTCTTCAAGGTTGAGAAAAAATGGCTGTCCGGGAAAGGATATAAACAGGGCGATGTTGTAATGAAGCACTATGTAAACGGCGGATGGGAGTCCCTTCCTACATATTTCGTCCGTGAGGATGCAGGCTTTTACTACTACAAAGCAATAACCCCCTCATTTTCATACTTTGCAATAACGGTTGAGAAGAATGCAACCATATTTGAAGATGACGGCAAAATATCAGGTCTTCCTGAAACAGACCTGATATCAGGCATAAATAATATCCAGACTGAAAACGGCACAAACACTGACTCTGCCGGCACGAAAAAAGCAGGAACCGGTCCTGTATGGCTTTTTGTCTGCATAATCTCCGGGATAATTGCAATATCCCTGAATAAAAGATCAGGGAAGTAGACCCGGAGTTTTTTAACAACCCGGTTCTACTGACTTATTTTTACAATATTTTTTAGAGTTTTTTCTGCCTTTAAACCGATCGTGTGCAGAGGCTGGTATTATATACCTTGCAGATTATTTAGAAAAAAGGGGGGCTATTTAATGGCTGAAGAATTTTCATTAAATTTAAATGCAATAAATTTTGGCGCACTTTTTTCGCTGTCGTTGGGAAATCTGATTCTGGCTTTGGCAACTCTTATTTTAGGTTACATAATTGTCAGGTTCATAGGAGAGGCCATCAGAAAAAGCGGTGAGAAAAATCTGAATATACCTGCTCTTATGATGATCCAGATTGCAAGGGCGATAAAATTTGTACTATATGTACTTGTGATACTCCTGGCTCTCGCTTTCCTGAATTTCGATGTTGCCGGAATAATCATTGCAATCGGTGCGTTCTTAGGTCTGATTTTGGGATTTGGCATGAAGGACACTGTAAACAACATTGCATCAGGACTTTGGATTTCGGCAACAAAAGCATATGATATTGATGATGAGGTGACAGTTTCCGGTCTGACCGGCCTGATTGTTGACATGAACCTGCTTGCAACAGAGCTGAAGCAGATTGACAATGCAAGGGCAATAATTCCAAACGGAAATATCTGGAACAGTCCAATTATCAATTATACCAAAATGCCAATCAGGATGCTCATATTAAATTTCGGAATATCGTATGACAGCAGTGTGCCTGATGCGGTAAACGCAGCCGTTTCAGCTGCCAAAAAACATTCACTGGTTCATGGCGATCCTGAGCCAGCCGTTAAATTTCTCGAGATGGCTGAATCATCAGTTAATCTTCAGCTTAGGGTCTGGGTTAATACACCTGATTACTATCAGGTAAAATCGGAGCTTATGAACATGTTATATGATGGTCTCAACACGGCAGGTGTCAAAATTCCTTATCCACATGTTGAACTTGTAAAAGAATAATAATTCAAAATAAGGAAATAAATCAATTTTTTATGGGGGGGCGGGGTTAGAAAAAAAGATTAATCTGTTTCCCGCTCTCTTTTTCAGACAATAACCGGGTTTATCATCAGTATTGCCGCATTGATATATGCTGCAAAAGAAACCCATGCAATGTATGGCATAAGCAGGTATGCCGCCTTTTTGTTGATATCATATGAAACAATGATTGTCTGCAATATGAATATCCAGAGAAATATAATCCCAATCATCCCGAATAGCGGACTTTTCATACCAAAGAACAAAACCGACCAGAGCACATTTAAAATCAGCTGAATTGCAAACACTGAAACCGCCGCCCGTACTTTCTGCCGGTTAAACCCTTCAGCAAGCAGAAGATACAGGGATATCCCCATCAGTGTGTAAAGTGTAATCCAGACAATTGGAAATGCAATTGAAGGCGGAATAAACCATGGCTTTACAAGCTCTTCTGCGTACCATGAACCAGGGCCGGTTTCAGTAAAAAATCCTCCTATTATTCCTGCAAGGTTGCAGATTATGACCGAGGCTATAAGAGTCAGTGGTTCTTTTATATAATTTTTTAATTTCATCAAAGCCCCCCCATAAAATAGACTTTTGTGTATAAAAATTAGGTTATTGGAAATTGGATTTTTTGTTTAAGCAGGTACAAATTTTGTACCGTATACTATAGTTCCGCTCGGGCCGTCAGAAACAATCTTTCTGAATGTGGATTTTACCGGCATTCCTATGTGTATTTCATTAATATCGCAGACCACAGGTGCAGTCATTCTGGTTCCCTCATCGAGTTCGATAATTGCAACCGGGAAAGGTGTCTGAATATCGTACTCTTCACTTGTCGTTCGGATTATGGAGAAGGTGACAACTTTACCTGTTCCTTTAAATTTATGTTCGACAATTTTTCCTTCTCTTCTGCATTTTGGACAAAGTGTACGTGGCGGGAAATAGTGTGTACCGCATGTCTCGCACTTTGTACCAATCAGATTATAGCGCTGGGGCTGTTTTCTCCAGAAACGTGGAACTGACATTTATTAGGTCCTCCCAAATATGTGTGTTACAACAGTTGCACCGGTTCCGCCGACATTTTGTGTCATTCCGATTTCGGCACCGTTAACCTGTCTCTTTCCTGCATCTCCCCTGAGCTGCTGGACAATTTCACAGACCTGCTTTATGCCTGTTGCACCGACAGGGTGTCCGCATGCCTTAAGTCCGCCGCTTGTGTTGACAGGAAGCTTTCCGTCAAGAGCAGTGTATCCTTCCTCTGTAAGTTTTCCGGCTTCTCCTTTTTTACAGAATCCGAGATCTTCTATTGCACAGATTTCTGCAATTGTGAAACAGTCGTGGACTTCAACAAGGTCGATATCCTTTCTCTCAAGCCCTGCCATCTTAAATGCACGGTTTCCTGCCGCGATTGTTGCATCAATTGTGCTGATGTCACGGCGGTCGTGAAGTGAAATTGTATCTGTTGCCTGTGTTGATGCCAGAACTTTGACAGGTGTGTCTGTGAATTCATGTGCACGTTCAAGCGGGCATACGATAACTGCTGAAGCTCCGTCTGAAACCGGTGAGCAGTCCATGAGGCGCAGAGGGTCTGCAACAAGGGTTGAGTTTTTGACAACGTCCAGTGTAATTTCTTTTCTGAACTGTGCTATTGGGTTTCTTGCGCCGTTGAAGTGATTTTTGACTGCAACCTGTGCAAGCTGTTCTCTTGTAAGACCGTACTTGTGGATGTAGTCCCTTGCCATCATTGCGTAAAGTGAAGGGAATGTGACTCCGTAGATTCCTTCCCATTCCCTGTCAGCTGCGCCTGCAAGGGCATCGGTTGTCTCTCCGCCGGAGACATCGGTCATTTTCTCGACACCTGCTGCAATTACTACGTCCTGCATCCCTGATGCGACGCAGGTAACTGCCTGTCTGAATGCCAGACCTCCTGATGCACAGGCTGCTTCTGTTCTTGTTGAAGGGATGTGGTTTGTTGCAAGGCCGGCGTAGTCTGCAATGAGTGCTCCAATATGTTCCTGGAGTACAAAACGACCACCGCTCATGTTTCCGACAAACATCTCGTCAATCTGTTCACCGTCAAGCCCTGCATCTTCTATTGCCTTTACACCGGCTTCAACACAAAGCTCTCTGAATGAGGTGTCCCACATTTCACCAAAGTTGGTGAGTCCTATTCCGATAACTGCTACGTCTCTCATAATTGCATCACGATTTTACCCTTGTGTTTGGCATACAGTGCATAGTCGAGGTACTGCTTGTCTTCTAAGAGTTCCTCAACAGAAGGTGCTTTTTTCCTGTCGATCTCAGTCTCAATTGCATCAGTTACAGTGATGTCGAATGCATCGCTTCCTGAACCTGATCCGTAGGATGTTACAAATATCCTGTCGCCAGGTTTTGCTATATCAAGAGTTGCTGAAAGTCCGACCGGCACTGCACCTGAATATGTGTTTCCAAGACGCGGTACTGCAAGTCCCGGTTTTATCTGTTCTGATGTAAATCCGAGCATTTTTGAAACATTTCTCGGGAATTTAGCATTTGGCTGGTGGAAAACCGCATAGTCATAATCTGAAGGACTTGTGCCCATTCTTTCCATCATGAGATTTGCAGCACCCTGGATGTGCTTGAAGTATGCAGGTTCACCTGAGAAACGTCCTCCGTGTCTTGGGTATTCCTGTCCCTCACGTCTCCAGAAATCAGGTGTATCTGAAGAAAAAGAGCATGTGTCGTTAATCTCTGCGATTACATCATCGTTTCCGATAACAAATGCGGCACCTCCGGCGGCAGCGGTGTACTCAAGAGCATCCCCTGGTGCACCCTGTGCAATGTCTGAACCGATTGCAACACCGTATTTTATCATGCCACTTTTTACAAGACCCATGCAGGTCTGAATGCCTGCTGTTCCTGCTTTGCATGCAAATTCGTAGTCAGCGGCGGTCATGACCGGAGTTGCACCGATTGCCTCTCCTACAGTAACTGCTGTTGGTTTGACTGCATACGGGTGTGACTCACTGCCCACATAAATTGCACCGATATCATCGGGGTTTACTTCTCTTCTTAAGAGTGCATTTCTTGCTGCGTTTACCGAGATTGTAAGTGTATCCTCGTCAAGGTCCGGTACGGATTTTTCAAAAACCCCCAGTCCTTTTGCAATCTCAGCGCCGTTTGAACCCCAGACCCTTGCAATCTCTTCAGTTTTGATGCGGTATCTCGGGATATAAGCACCGTATGTAATAATTCCTACCATGGTTCTTCCCTCAGAATTTCAACAATTTTTGTTACTTCCATTTCTGTTGTAAGCAGTGTAATATTGTCTCTTTTTGCGAGCTCTATTACAAGCGGGTGAATCTTCTCTTTTGTTATTCCCTGAAGAATAACACATCGCGGTTTGAAAGGAGTAACTCTTATTGCGATCATCGGCGATTTGCCGGTTGAGACGTTTGTGAAAATCAGCGCCCGTTCAGTGCTCCAGCCGTAAATCTTGTTAAACTCCGCGGCTGAAAGCTGAACGATGGCGTTCAGACTGTTGACAACTGTATAGCCGTAAATCCTGTGTGCAAGTGTGCCATCAATAAGTGAGCAGTTTATCGCATCACAGAGGTCTTTTAGCGGTATGGATGAGTCGTAATCATGCATATCATAGATTACGTCATCATCAAAATCACTGTAAAGAATTTTGGCATACTTTTTCATGTATTTGCCGCCATTCTCCTCGTCTATTTTAAGAATTGTCTCAACAATCTTTCCGACTACTGCGGTTCCCGGGCTTTTTCTCCTTCCGCCTTCATAGTCTGAGATGACAGACGGAGAAACCCCGAGTTTTTCTGCCAGAATACCCGGGGCTATGGCGAAATTCATCCTCCATTTTTTGAGTGCATCTCCGGGTGCCTCTGACAGCGTAATCTCTCCTGCCATTTTTTCAGCAAGACGATTGCGCAGTGCGGATTTCATGAGAATATATGAGCATTTACTATGTTATATAATTAGCGAAAGCCCATTCGTCATTTCACGAAAAAATAGAGTTCATGATCAAAATCCATATATGGTATGCTTATCAATTATGGTATAACGATGGCAACAGCAGAAGATCTGATATCGCTGAAAAAGATCGGACAGATGGGCGGTCTGAACGGGCAGGTCAATGTTTCATCCCAGAAACTTGGAGATGCTCTTGGAATCAGTCCCCAGACTGCTTCCCGCCGTTTAATATCTCTTGAAAAAGAGGAACTGATAACGAGATCAGTCCGTCAGGACGGTCAGTATGTGTCAATAACCAAATCCGGTGAAGATTCTCTTAAAAAAGAATATGCTGATTATAAACGGCTTTTTGAGGAAAGTGCCGGTACTTTCAGAATTGAAGGTGAGGTTGTAAGCGGTCTCGGGGAAGGCAGGTATTATGTAGCAATCCCCGGATATGTGGCGCAGTTTAAAGAGCGCCTTGGAATTGATCCCTTCCCCGGCACACTTAATGTAAAGCTTGATCCTGCAAATGTGGAAACACGAAAGAAAGCGGAAATGCACGGCTGGGTTGACATTGACGGATTTAAGGCCGATGAGAGAACATTTGGAGCGGCTAAATGTCTGCCATGCAGAATCAGCGGAATAAAGTGTGCAATAATAGTACCGGGAAGGACGCATCACCTTGATGACGTTATTGAAATAATTTCAGGAGTCAGACTTCGTGAAGAACTCGGATTAAAAGACGGAATAAGAATTACAGTGGAGGTATGTTCAAAATGATACAGAAAGCAGTAGAAGCACTAAAAAAAGGAGAATTTGTACTAATATACGATTTTGCAGACCGCGAGGGAGAGACAGACTTTGCGATACGTTCCGACATGATTACACCTGAAGATATCCGGTCCATGAGAAAGGATGCCGGCGGACTTATCTGCACTGCAGTTCATTCAGATGCCGCTGATAAAATGGGACTTCCCTTTGCAAGTGAGGTTTTGAAAATGACTCACATCGCAGAAAAGGAAGGCGATATCCCATATGACAAGAAGAACCATTCATCGTTTTCACTCTGGGTGAATCACAAGGATACATTCACCGGAATTACCGATATTGACAGGGCGCTTACTGCAAACCACCTTGCAGATCATGTAAAGCATGCAATGAACGGAGGTGCTCTTGATTTTGCATCTGAGTTCAGGACACCCGGACACATGGCAACACTGCGTGCAAACAAAAAACTTCTTGATGAAAGACGGGGTCAGACCGAACTTTCAATAACACTTGCGGAGATTGGGGGCATCACACCCTGCATTACAATCTGTGAAATGCTTGACGACAATACCGGACGTGCTCTTTCAAAAGAAGATGCAGAAAAATATGCTGAGGAGAACGGTCTTGTATTTATCGGCGGAAAAGAGATTGTGGAATACTGGGAAAAACAAAAAAGTCAGCAGGTCTGATGAAAATAAATCTCATAAATTTTTTATAATCATATAATTATTATCTGAAATTTCTTAAATCTCTCTTTGAATTGCCGGGTTATTATCACTATATATATAACATTTAAACGAAAAATATAGAATCAGGTATCGTTACAATGGTGCAAATCAGTTTGGAAAATCACTGCTGATTTAATAATTCATAGATAATACAAATATTACTGACAATATGATTTCAGAAAACTGAAATTTCAGGAGATAATATATTGCCCGCAGGACAGTCTGATACGATAAATAAAATCAGGATGATTATTGAAAATCCTGTTTGTAATACTTCCGGATTGCCTGAAGAAAAGGATTTGCCTGATTTCATTGATCCTGTTTTTAATCTCTCTGAAAAACCGGTTTTGATATTCGGGTATCCGTCGGGAAATATTGAATATACAAACAAATCCGCTGTCCTTTATTATAAAAGCCTGAATTTAGATGCCGTCTCCTTAAATATCAGCGATATTTTTATTTCGGTTGAATCTGATTGTGAAAATAAAGTAATTGCAAAAATAAAAGACAATTCCTGTGAAGGTGTCCGTTTAAAATTTAAATCAGCCGAATTTTCCCATAATGAAAAAAATTACATTGCAATGATTCTCGAAGGCGGATTTTCAGACTGCAAAGAAACAAAAAGAAGCCGTGATGCTATTTTTGAGTCTGAAATACTGCACCGGACAACAATTGATGCAATACATGACGCTCTTGTTGTTGTAAACAGGGATCTGGGTATTGAAATATATAACAGGGCATTTGGAAGAATAACCGGATATAATAATTCGTCCGGGGAACTTCAAGGTAAAAACCTTCAGGATATTGCCCCTTATCTTACTGGAAAACTCTGCCTTGAATACCGGTATGTGTTTACATCCGGAGAAACACTTGACACAACAGTAAAGCACCGTGAAGACGGCGGGCTTACTATATATGAGGTTTTAAAGTCTCCGATTTTTGAGGACGGGGAGGTTGTGAAGGTTTTGACTATTCTTCGCGACAGGACCCGCAGTTATCAACTTGAAGAGCTTAAAAAAGAGGCTTTTTTCCAGATTGAAAAAAATATGGAGCAGTTTGCCATATTAAATGATCATATAAGAAATCCGCTTCAGGGAATTGTGGGCCTTGCCGATCTTGAAGGCGGGTCATTTGGGGAAAAGATAATTTTACAGGCGATGGAAATAGACAGTATAGTAAGAAAGCTTGATACAGGATGGATTGAGTCGGATAAGGTCAGGGATATGCTCTCAAAGCATTACGGAATTACCGTAAAGCGGCGTCCCAACGTAAAAAGTCCGATTGGTATGCTCAAGACAAGAAAAATGAATTGATCTCTGATAAATTATTTTCAGATGGACAGATTATATGAAATTTTCCGGATGCGACGTCTCTGTTGTCAGGCGTCCTGTAAAAAATATCCGAATATCTGTTCTGCCCGACAAAACTATAAAAGTGGTCGCTCCCCCTGGGTTTGATGTAAATTCTGTTCTTAATGAAAAGAAGGCATGGATTTTAAAGCATGTCCGGCAAATTTCTGAGAATACCCCCTGCTCTTTAAATGACGATAAGTTTCTGATATATGGTATTTATTATGACATCTGCGGGGGTGATTCATGCAGGATTGACTTTCAGGATGAAGTCATTTTTTATTCATCGCCCTCTGACCTTGAAAATTATCTGAAAGAAAGGCTGAAAAATGATCTGACTCCCCGTCTTGATTATTTTTCAGAAGATATGGGTGTATCATACAACAGGTATTCTGTTAAAAAACAGAAGACAAGGTGGGGCAGCTGTTCCTCAAAGGGCAATCTCAATTTCAATCTCAGGCTGATCGGGCTTCCCCCGCATTTAAGGGATTATGTAATTGTTCATGAACTTGCCCACCTCAAAGAGATGAATCATTCACGGTCTTTTTGGAGCGTTGTTGAAAATCACTGTCCATTATACCGTGATCACAGAAAAGAGCTAAAAAAATACTGGCTTTTGTTAAACCAAAATAAAATCTGGACAAGTCTTCTTGAATAATAAGATCAACACATATGAAGATCAAATAAGTGAACGGGGATTTTTTGATTTTATTATTTATTTTTCCAGGGTTTCATTACAGCGCTGCTTTAATATCTGCTGCATGATGCTTCTCGAACTGGAAAATCCCTGCCCTTTGTAATCATTTATTTTTACGACTTCAGAATAAATTCCTCTCTCATTGAGTTGGTCTTTAAGTTTGCCTGTGTCAAAGTACTGGTTGAATCCTATTGTGATAATATCGGGTTTTATCTCTTCTATTGGTTCAAACATGTCTTTTTCAGAACCAAGGCGTGCAAAGTCAACTGTTTTGAGTGCTCTTACCATCATGAGCCTCTGTTCCTCGGGGATAACCGGTCTTGGTTTGTGCTTTACGTTTGCATCCCTTGCTACTATTACGTGCAGCTCATCTCCGAGTTTTTTTGACTCTTCAAGATAGAATACATGGCCAGGGTGAAGTATATCAAAAGTTCCTGTTGCAACCACCCTTTTCATTCAATGACCTCCATTGAGAACAAGTCGCCGTTAGCCCTGAAGCATCTCCAGGAATCTGTAGTATATGGATTTCCGATAATTATATGGTATTTGCCTATTTTTGGGAAAAAGCGTAAATCTGCATCTGAAGGTCTTATTGCACCGCTCGGATGTGAGTGTGCACTTCCGGCTGTTTTTGTGTCAAGTGGCAGCATGAAGTGGTCAAAGCGTGCACTTGTTTCGCCGGAAATTGTCCCCGGAACAAGTTCAAGTTCTTCAATCACACCTTTATCCTCTTTTAAAATTGCCAGAAATTCATCCGGGTGCTGACTTTTGCCAAGCTCAAGAAGGGTTTCAAGCAGTTCTTTTCTAATTTTTATATCAGGCATATGTGCTATGATATGTTGAGGTGCTGCACTGATAAGTTTTTCATTGATAATTTTATGAAAGAGGGTGTGTTCCGGAGTGCATTTGAAGTTGCCGGCCTTTTGCTTATTCAGGTTAGAATTAATAATTAGTGGGGCTATATAGGCAGTCATGTACAAAAGGATTCTTGTGGGAATAGATGGTTCTGAACCATCAATAAAGGCGCTTAAAAAGGCACTGTCGCTTGCAAAGGGATGGAATGCAAAATTGTACGGTTTGTATGTCATAAACCCGGGGATTTACGGTGCCTCAGTGGTGGATCCTTCCATGGGTGTTGTTGATCCTTCATCTGAGCGTATATTCAACATGTTAAGGGATGAAGGATGGCAGATTATTGAAGAAGCAAAAAAAATTGCTCTTGAAGAAGGTGCCGGTGGTGATTTTGATATGAAATTCGGAGATGCAAGGGATGAAATGCTCGATTATGCCGAAAAAACATCCGCTGATCTTATTATTGTCGGGTCTACGGGGAAGGGAATGGCAAAAAGGCTTCTTTTGGGAAGTGTAAGCTCTGCAATCGTGTCACACAGCAAGGTATCGGTGCTTGTTGTAAGATAGAATATTTTATTTTTACCGGGGATTTTTTAAAACGCTGTTACTGCCTTAAATGTTAAAATAAAAAAGAAACGGATTATTTAAAAATCTCCGTCCTGATCAAAGCTTCGGTCAAATTTTAGGGCAAGTTCTGCCTTGTATAACTCTTTTCCGAGATATGCCGCGTGATCCATTAGCGAAACCCTGTTCTGCTTTAGTATGGTGTGGAAAACATCTTCCCATTTTTTACCCCTGACTGCAGAGCCGTTATGTATGGCAACTATGAACCCGTCTTCTATTCCGATTCTCAGATTGCCAAGAGGGTCATATGTCATATCTTCCGGCATCTCTTCGGCATCTGTTATCGTTTCGTATTTCAGTGGAGGTTCTCTTCTTTTTCTCTTCTCCTTAATTACAAAAAGATCGATTCCGAGATCTTTTGGGTACGGTCTGTCATCTGTAAGTGCCATCATGCAGACAGCTGTCTTCATCTCCTTTATGCTGCCTTTTGTCTTGTCGGAATGCTCGCTTGTAAAAATTACCGATGCACCGGTTTCCTTTGCCATGCCGGCCAGGAGTGCGTTTATCCCGACTGAATCGGCATCGATGAGCTCTGCCACATTTCCTGCACCAAAGAATAAGGGGCAGCCCGTATTTTTAAAATCAGACAGGGATTTTACCAGCCCTGAACCTACAGGCTGTAAAAGCGGATCGGCGATGATTTTTTTAATCCCCGCCTCTTTTGCCATTGCAATGTTTTCTTCGAGTGTTTTTTCGTGAGGCACGATGACTGCGGCAACATCATGTTTTGCGATATCCTCTGCAACAGAGCCCATGTTTTCATCGTGAAGGGAGAGGATTATGTCAGTGTACGGTATTGCCGCTTTTATCAGTTCAGGGTCCTGTGTGTCTGCGGCAAGAAGACCTTTCACTTCTTTGAGGGACTCAAATGTGCGTTTCACATCATCAGGTGTTGCATCAAATCCAAATCCCAAATCGACAATATCCGCACCCGATTCAAAATAACGGGCTGCAACAAATGCAGTGTCCACGTTTTTGTGTGCATCCATTATCTCCGCAAGAACCTTTATCCTCGAATTCCCACCTATTTTAAGGCCTTTAATCTCAAAATCGCAGGATGAATTTTTTTCATTTTCAAGGACTTTGAAAACAGCTTCTTCTTCGCGTTTTTTTGCCAGCATCTCATCTGCCGGGACGTGCCTTGAGAGTTTGATCTCGTCAAGACTTCTTAAGACAAGGCCGAGGTCTGCTGCATGGCGCGGACCTCTGTATATTGGAATGTGCATTTTGTCCTCAAGATTTGAAAAATCTGCGGTGCACATTCCCGAAACCAGAACCATTTCGCAGTTTTTATTTTCCAGTAATATTTTTTCCAGATTATTTGGTGTCAGGAATGCAGCTATTTTTCCAAAAACAACAATATTTACATCAAAACCTTTTGCAGCCTCCAGAACCGTATTATATGCCAGTTCACCTGTCGGGAGAAGTATTGTCATTGTAGCTTGAATTAATATGCAATAGGTGAAAAATACTACTGATCTGATGTTAAAGTGCGATCTGCATATCCATACCAGTTTCTCACGTGACGGGGAGAGCGGTGTGGAAGATGTACTTAAAAAAGCTGAAGCGGCCGGTCTTGATGTAATAGCAATAACCGACCATGACACAACGAAAGGCGCCATATATGCGCTTGGCATTGACTCACCTGTACTTGTGATACCGGGGATTGAGATTTCCACAAGGCAGGGTCATCTGCTTGCTCTTGGTATCACAGAAGAAATTCCAAAAGGACTTGACTTTTTTGAAACTGTGAGGATAGCAAAAGAGCTTGGAGCATTGCTTATTCTGCCCCATCCTTATCACCAGTGGAGGCATGGTGTTGGAATTAAGCTAAAGACCGCCATTAGTGTTGTTGATGCTGTGGAATGTTTTAACAGTCGTTATATTGTAGGTGCTGCAAACAAAAAAGCCGGCAGAAAAGCAAAATTTTATGAAAAACCGTGTGTTGCAGGGAGTGATGCCCATAATGCAAGATTTGTCGGGTACGGGCTTACTCTGGTTGATGCCGATAAAAATGTTGATTCGGTAATCAATGCAATAATCGCCGGAAAAACCGAAGTCAGGGGGAAGATGACTCCGCTTCGTGCATATACACACCAGTCCTGGCGGAATACCAAGCGAAAAATATCCGGGCGTGTTCATAAGAGATGAGGCTGGCTTTTAGGATTGCATACTTTGGTACCGGGTTTTCAGGCTCTCAGCAGCAGACCGGTAAAAGAACCGTCATGGACGATATAATAAAATCCCTGACGGAACTGAATCTCTTTTCAGACCGGCAAAAAGCACGGATTTATCTGTCAGGAAGAACTGACAGGGGTGTTCATGCACGCTGTCAGGTAATTTCATTCACAACCCCGTATCCTGAAAGGGCTGTTTTGGCAATAAACAAAAAACTGCCTGGTGATATCCGTTTTACCGGATGGGCAGAGGTAGACGAAAATTTCAATCCGCGTCTGGCAGCAAAAAAAAGGACTTACAGGTATTATTTTTACGGAACAGATTATGATATCGAAAAAATGAGGCAATCTGCGGCTTACTTTGAAGGCCGGCACAATTTTACAAGATTTGCACGTCTTGACGGGAAAAGTCCCCACAGGGAAATTCTCTCATGCGATGTTTTTACTGAAGACGGATTTACTGTTTTTGAAATAACCGGTGTCTCATTTTTGTGGAATATGGTCAGGTGCATGTCACATGCACTTATGCTGGCTGGCAGGGGTGAGATTGAACCTGTGGAAATAAGGGATTCACTTCTGAATACCGAAGGGCACAGGTATCCTGCCGCACCACCTGAGGGCCTTGTGTTGTGGGATGTTGACTGCGGGATTGTGTTTACGCCCATTGATGTTCACAGAAAAAGCATATCCCACCAGGATGAAATTTTAAAGAAATACGCACAGCTTAAGAAAACAGCTGAGTTGTGGTAATTTATAATATTAATAAAGAAAATCGGAAAAAATTATACCGGAGTTATTGCAACTCCGCCCGGTGTCATTATTTTAGCAAGCCACTGCTGTATTGGGGCTGATGTTTTTATGGTCATTAAAAGATCTATCCTGTTTGTGACAATTCCCCTGTATGTTGCAGTCACCTGATAGTCTGAATCATAAACACTCATTCCAAACATTTTGATTGTAATATGTTTTGGCTGGAATGTTTTTGTCTCACCTTTATTGATTGACTGCCTGTCATTTCCTATTTTCAGGATCGTTGAATCCCCGCTTGTAACTGCGGATACAGGAATTCCGCCAAAGCTTACTTCTTTGCTGTCAGGCATCAGAACATCATACTGTGCCGAGTATGAAAGCGGATAGCCATATGCCTCGATATTGTCATTTCCGGTAATAAGAGAGATATATCCGGCAACCAGAATAACTGCAATCAAAAGGACAACAATCCCGATATTCCTTACGAGGTGGCCGCCTTTTTTAGCTGCTTTTGCCTCCTCCTTTTGTTTTCTGAGGATTTCCTTCTCAATTTCCTGACGCTTTTTTTCGTCTTCCGTTTTCTTTCTTTCCTCCTCTTTTTTCCATTCCTCCCGTTCTTTTTCTTTTATTGCCTCTTCTGCCTGACGCTCTTTTTCAAGTTTTTCGAGTTCTTCCTGCTTTTTTCTTTCTTCGAGAATTCTTTCCTCTTCCTTCCTTTTTTCGGCTTCTATCTCCTCGTATTTTTTGGCCTTTTCAGCTTTTTCCTTCTCTATTCTCTCCTGTTCAATTTTTTTCCTCTCTTCCTCACGTATTTTATTGATTTCCTCTTCTGAAAGGCCGTTTGGAACTGAAGCTGTTTGAGAATCGTTAGTTTCTGCGATTTCTTTGTCTTCCGGCTTTTCCGGAAGTTTTACAGCCTCCCCTACTTTTTTGGATAATCCTTCCAGTGATTTCTTGTCAGGTAATTTCACCATTATTTTCACCTTTAAAATCTGATTATTTTAGAAATATATAAGGATATTGTGGTTTTGAATCTTTCTAAATTAAATCTCTCCCTAAAATTCTTTAGAAAAAGTGTCTTTTAACATTATTTCAGGCCCCGCCTGATGAAAATAACAGTGTTATTTTTTATGCACTCACTGGTTAATCAGAGGATTTTATTTTGTAGGGAATTCCGTTAATCAGTATGAATTCCTCTCCTTTCTGATAATAATGTTCTGCATTTTCAAGGATGTATTCAGTGCCGTCTATTAAATAGCGTTCAGTCCCTGAATTTTTAAATCTGTGAATGCCCCCTATGTTTATGAGACCGTCATTATATACGATGTATTCTGTGTCTTTGATTAAAAGATGCCTTGTATTTTTGAGAACAAGCTCCTCTCCGTCAATTAAAAAACGCTCTTTTTCCCTGACCGTGAACTCGTAGTCTGCCATCAGGGAATATTCGTCTTTTTTATCCTCTTTGTGAGTTTCACTCTTAGTGTAACTCTCCTGACTTCCTTTTAATTTTTTATCGTATTCACTTTTGGTATCAGGTCCGGAGAGGGTTTCATATGCGATTGTAATCAGTCTGAACTGTTCGGCAGCGTTTGGGTGGGTGGATGTATCAGGGTGGTATGCCTTTGCAAGACTCCTGTATGCCTTTTTGATATCCTCATCTGTGGCTGTGATTTTAAGGCCCAGCGTTTTATAATAGTCCCATAACATGGTTGATTTGATGTTAATGTCTTATGTTTTGATGGCTGTTATAATATATTCAGTGGGTGCATTTCCTGATCCGGCTTTTGCATTATTTACTCTTTTATAATTTCAAGCCAAACCATCATTATAAATGATGACAAATTATTTAGTGAGGTTTTAATATTGGCAGAAATTCCGGATGAGGAATTCATACTAAAGACAACATCCGCATGTGCAGGGTGCAGTGCCTCTTTAACCCTCCGCTATGTTACCAAAGCGGCAGGTAAGGATACGGTGCTGGTTGTTCCCGCATGTTGTACAAGTGTGATTCAGGGGATTTATCCTAATACTGCAGTTGACATTCCGGTGTACAACGTTGCATTTGCATCCGCAGCGGCGGTTGCATCAGGTATGAGTGAAGCATTCCGTGCCATTGGTAAACAGACCAATGTCATCTGTTTTGCAGGTGATGGCGGAACAGTCGACATAGGAATTCAGGCGCTTTCGGGTGCTCTTGAACGCGGTACTGACTTTTTGTATGTATGCTATGACAACGAGGCATACTCAAACACAGGCATGCAGAGATCAGGTGCAACACCGCTTGGCGCAAGAACAACGACAACGCCGCTTGGAAAGAATGAATACAAAAAAGATCTTGATGCAATTGTGGCAGCCCATAATCCTGCATATATGGCTACTGCATGCAGTGCATACCCGGTGGATCTCTATAATAAAGTCAAAAAAGCACTTTCAATACCCGGTCCAAAGTTTATGCATGTCCTTGCACCATGTCCTCCCGGATGGCGTTACCCTGCAGAGAAGACTATCGATATGGGAAAACTTGCAGTGCAGTCCGGAATGTGGGTCTTATACGAACGTGAAAGCGGGAAATTAAAAATTACCGGCGCTTCAAAAGCGGCGATGAAGAAGAGAATTCCTGTCGAGGATTATCTAAAACAACAGGGACGTTTCAAAACAGCAACCAAAGAGGACATCGCTGTTTTGCAGGAGCATGTTGAGATGAACATCAAAAGACTTGAGAAGGAGGAGACTGGAATATGCTGACAATTTCAACCGGAAACAAGGCTGTTGCAACGGCTGTAAAGGATGCAAAACCTGTCGTTGTTGCGGCATATCCTATCACTCCGCAGACAGAGATTGTGGAAGAGATTGCAAACTATGTAAGCTCAGGTCAGCTCGATGCACGCTATATCCCTGTTGAGTCAGAACATTCATCAATGGCTGCGTGCATTGGTTCTTCCGCAACAGGCGTCAGGACGTTTACCGCAACAAGTTCACACGGACTTGTGTATATGTGCGAGATGCTTCACATGTCAGCGGGAGCACGCCTCCCTATTGTAATGGCAAATGCGAACCGTGCCCTTGGTCCAGGATGGAATATCGGTGCTGAACACTCCGATTCTATCTCAATGAGGGATACCGGATGGCTTCAGGTATATGTGTCGACTGTTCAGGAGGCATATGATACCACACTGATGGCATTCCGTATTGCAGAGCATGATGATGTTTCCCTGCCTGTGATGATCAATCTTGACGGATTCCTTTTAACACACATTACCCAGTCGCTTGAGACAGTTGAGCCGGGGGACTACATCCCGCCGATCAAACTGGCGCATGCAATTGATATAGACAATCCTGGCGGATACGGTACACTCACACCTCCATCAGAGCACTTTAAATTCCGTCATGACATCCAGCGTGGAATGAACGATTCCGTGGCAGTTATCGGGGAAGCTCATAGCGAGTTTGAAAAGCGCTTTGGCCGCAGTTACGGTATGTATGAGGAATACATGACCGAAGATGCCGAAGTTGTGATTGTCGCCATGGGAACTCTTGGAAAGGAGATGGAAGTTGCCGCAGATATTCTCAGAAAAGAGGGTATTCGTGTCGGTACAGTTCGTGTCCGCTGGTTCAGGCCTTTCCCTGACTTAAAAGGTGTTCTTTTGGGTAAGGAGGTCGTTGTAATTGACCGTGACTATTCATTCGGATACGGCGGTGTTCTTGCAAACGAAATCCGCTCAAAAACCGGATGCAATCCGTTCAGTGTCATTGCCGGTCTCGGCGGTCAGGAAGTCACATTTGACGACATCGCCGGATTTGTCAGGCACAGAAAGGAAGGCGGAGAAGAGTGGTTCGGGGTGAGCGAGTAAATGTATGAGATAAGACTCCATTCACGCGGAGGTCAGGGCGGTGTAACAGCCGCAAAACTTCTTGCAAATGCTGCTTTCCTTGACGGAAAGCATGCCACTGCGACACCTCTTTACGGTGCCGAGAGACGCGGTGCTCCGGTTGTATCCTTCATAAGAATCGATGATCATCCAATCAGGGTGTACTCACAGATCAGAAAGCCTGATCTTGTTATTGTCCTTGATCCAAGCATCATGCAGACTGTTGACGTTTTAAACGGCATTAAGCCGGACGGAGAGGTTTTAATAAACAGCCCTCATCCTGTTGAAATGGAAGGCCACAAGGTTTACAGTGCTGATCTTACCGGTGTTGCACTTTCACTTGACCTTGTCATTGCCGGAAACCCAATCCTGAATACCCCGCTTCTGGGAGCAATTGCAAAGGTCGGTCTCGTTTCCCGTGAATCAGTGAGGGAGGCGATCTCAGGAGTGTTTAAGGATGAGAGAAATACCGAGGCAGCCTTAAAGGCATATGAGGAGCTGGTGTTATGAGTGCAAAACTTGCAATTTCAAGACCAAAGAAGGGAGCCTGTGGAAACACCGGTTCCTGGAGGACATTCAAACCTGTTGTGGACAGGGAAAAATGCAACAGCTGCGGCAACTGTTACCGTTTCTGCCCTGATGCCGCAATAACCACAGATTTTGAGATAGACTATGATTTCTGCAAGGGTTGCGGAATCTGTGCAGAGGTCTGTCCGAAAAAAGCCATCTCGATGGTCAGGGAAGAAGATTAAACAATCATATATTATGAGAATGCCTAAATCCTGGTATTTTCATTAAATTGAATTGTTTTTCCGGCAGGGATTAAAGCCGGAATAATTTATATTTTTTGTATCCTGTTTTCATAAGTGAGAATTGTCTCACCGTTTTCATTCATGATGTCGAGTTTGCCGTTTTGAATCTGATATGATGATGAATCCCTCAAACTGGTAAGATACCAGGTTTCCTGCTCCATTGTCCCGATTGGTATTGCGCAGTAGATTTCAGTTGAGTAGATATTTTGAAAAGAGATTTTGTTTTCCTCTACCGTGTATATTCCGCCGTAACCGTTGCATCCGGCGGAGCCTGATATCTTCCCGTCAGTGAGGATGATGAGTGAGATTTCCGTTCCTGAAATGAGGGGCTGATATTCCCCTCCCTCGTCTTTGTATCCGGTGAGGTGCCATGTTGTGCTTTTTAGTCCGGGCTGTTCGCCGTTTTTGTCTTCGGTAGTGCACCCTGTTATGAAAATACCCGTTCCTAAAAGTGCTATAAGTATCAGCACCGGATTAAGTTTCATATCCGAAAATGAGTATTTTATATTATATTAGTTTTGGGATGGAAAAGATGTAAAGAAAAAATCGACATTATTGCAGTTATTCACAGATTTTCTTCTTGTAATATTTTATTCTGTGTTGACTGTGTCCTGTTTTGTTATAATATATTTTATAAATGAAATTTTTATCTTTGACATACTCTTCTTTAAGTCGCAAATCCCTTTTCCTTTGTGCCATTAATACTATTTTCTCTGGAATTTCGTCTGGTTCTACGGGAATCCATCTCCGATACTTTTTACAGATTTGCATTCTGATTCTTGCAAAAATCCCTTTATTCTTGAGTTTATTTTCCGGATATTTGAATTTTTTATGCTGAGTGTGACTCTCACTTAAATTACTACTATTTTTGTATTTGTGATAATTTTTCTTCTTTTGGTGTCTTTTTTTGGTCATGAATAATTTTCACCTGCGCAACAAATGTATTCCTGATGTAAAAAATTACATCTTATATTTTATTGTAAAAATAGGGAGATATATTATTTGTGATGTGAGAATTTAGTTTGAAAGTACTGATTATAATTTGGACTTATTAAGAATATTTTTGCTCAACATTCAGCCATGAATTAAATTTTTAATGCTTTACAAAATATTTCTACTAAATATTAATTTTATGAAACCGGTAGAAAAATGATTGTGGTGTGCGCTGTAAATAACTTCTGTTATACTATTAAAAGCGAATAAATACTGATTAAAATTCTAAATTTAAATTGTTAATAATCAAATATCTGGTGATAAAAATTAGCGTAAAAGAAAATTACGCCCCCAACAGGACTCGAACCTGTGACATTCTGGTTAACAGCCAGACACTCTACCAACTGAGTTATGGAGGCACTCTGTGAGTTGCCAATAAAAGTTGACTTTTGCAGTATTAAATATTGCGAAATTAATCTGCATGATCCCTTTTCATTGCCTCAAGGCGGCTAATGAGAATATCTATTTCATTATCCAGATTCAGCGCCAGTTCTGAGGCCTTTTTGGTTGCAACCGCTCCTGAAGGTGATGCTTTTATGTATCCGAGCTGCTCTAAAACCTTGAGAGAGTAGCGCACACGATGGGAGGGTATCTGCAAAAGCTCGGAGAGTTTCATAATGCCGATTGGCTGGTGCTCGACAACCACCAGTACAACGTCAATGTGTCTTCCGACAAGCTCTATCTCATTTTGAAGTTTTTGCAGCACTCAAATCTCTCCCTCTGGATTAATCATTAATTAGTCATCCTGCTCATTAAGCCATGCCTTATCAGCCAGGTAATGCTTCCTGAATAAAACGATAAGGATGATACAGAGGATGGCGCATATTGCCGCAATCTGTATGCTATATATTGGAATAAGACCAAAAAATGCCAGAACAGACAGGGCGGCCAGCAGAAGTATGGCGTTGAGCATCATTGTAAGCTTTGCAAATTTCATTTTAAATGTCTTTTTGGCAGACTCATTCATTATGACTAAAACTTCTGCTCTATGTGGTAAAATTACTTCTGTGTACGAATCAAATTATTAACGGATTGATAAAAATGAATTTTCCTGACAGGCCACTTGAAGCGGCGGGCGCAGAGGCTTATGTTCTGTATTCATCATCTGATGATCCTGATATGAGATATCTGACAGGCTTTGAGACCGGTGATCCCGTTTTTTACATAAAGAAAAAAGGAAGAAAGGGAACACTTGTTGTGCCGCAGATGGAGGCTGAAAGAGCCGTATCTGAATCTCACTGTGATGTGGTGACACGCGGCGATGCAGGATTTTTTGATTATTTAAAAGAAGAAAAAGACCCTGCAAAAGCCACAGCAAAAATGGTGGCGGCGCTTGCAGGAGGGGATATTCTTGTGCCCCGCACATTCCCTCTCTATCTTGCACGCGAAATGGAGAGATTGTGCAAAATCAATATTGACAAAGGAACGGTATCGGGGATGCGTGCCGTAAAAACTCCTGATGAAGCTGATTTCATCAGGCATTCCCAGAAAATAACAGAGGATGCAATATCCTTTGCAGTATCCCTGATAAAAAGTGCCTCCGCTAAAACGGGGGAACTTGAAATCAACGAAACCCCTCTGACTTCAGACTATCTCAGAAATGAGATCCACTGTTATCTCTTAAAAAGAGGGCTTCTTGCAAGGGATACAATCGTATCATGCGGGCCGGAGACATCGATGCCGCACTGCAAAGGTTCGGGTGTCCTTGTCGAAAACGAACCGATAATGATAGACCTCTTTCCGCAGGATACAAAAACCGGATACTATGCCGATATGACAAGAACATTTGTCCGCGGCGAACCAGACGGGGAAATAAAAAACATGTTCTCCGTTGTCAGGGAAGCAAAAGTTCTCGGGAAAAGCATGATACGCGAGGGTGTGTCGGGAAGCGCTGTCCACAACGCAGTGGTGTCACATTTTGAGGGTTCAGGCTACAAAACCGGCACGGAAGGTTTCATTCACAGTCTGGGGCACGGAGTTGGCATGGCGGTTCATGAAGAGCCTTCACTATCGCCGTCCGGAAAAGAGCTCCTGGCCGGAAATGTCGTAACTGTTGAACCGGGACTCTACTATCGCAGCACAGGCGGTATAAGGCTTGAAGATATGGGCCTCGTTTTAAAAGAGGGCTTTGACTGTTTTACAAAATACAAGGATGAACTGATAATATGATGGACGAAGAAATAGTGGAATTATACAAACAGGCAGGAGATATTGCGAAAAAATGCCTTGCAAATGCAGCGGCAAGAGTAAAACCGGATGCATCGATACTTGATTTAGTCGAGGTCTCGGAAGCTGAAATAATTGATATGGGTGGTGAAATAGCATTCCCCCTGAATATCTCGCTTAACAACAACGCTGCCCACGACACTGCATCGGCAGGCGACACACGCTGCTTTTCAAAAGGTGATGTTGTAAAAGTCGATATGGGTGTTCATATCGACGGATATGTCGCAGACACTGCAATGACAGTTGACCTTGGAAAGAATGATCTGCTGGTGGAAGCCTCAAGAAGCGCCTTAAATACTGCAATCTCAATGGTAAAACCCGGTGTAACCACAGGGGAGATCGGGGCTGCCGTTCAAAAGGAGATTGAAAGAAGAGGTTACCGTCCTGTCTCAAACCTTACCGGCCATGGTCTTGGAAAATACCTCCTGCATGGAATCCCGACAATCCCGAATGTCGGAATGAGTGGCGGGACTGTCATTGAGGAGGGAATGTCATTTGCAATAGAACCTTTTGCAACCACCGGAAGCGGCCAGGTGACAGACGGGCCGAGAGCCGAAATTTTCAGTCAGATTTCCAATCGCAACGTCAGACTCCCGTCTGCAAAGAAGCTGCTTTCTGAAATAAAAACAAGACAGAGTCTTCCCTTTGCACGCAGATGGTACAGCGGAAAAAGTGAAATTGCACTTGCACAGCTTTACAAACAGGGGATTATCAGAGGTTATCCCGTGCTCCATGACATCCCGGGTTCCCTTGTGTCCCAGGCGGAACACACCGTCATTGTGACAGAAGACGGATGTATTATTACTACTGCCTGAAAAATCAGGAAAAATCCTTTTTTTTAATAATTTGTTAATCAGGAAATGTTACCAGGGATATCTATATCCCAATAGAACGGGTATATATTATGTTGTACGCATGTCTTCAGATAATGATGCACAGGCCCTTGATGTCTTCGAACTTTTACTGACATCGGAGATCCTAAATCAGTATGAAAATCTTGATATGGATGATCTTCCGGCGAAATTCAGGGATATTTCGGGGACCACAGGGTGCAATACAGATATAGAAAGGCCGGTTGTTGTAAGCGAAAGCATTGCTGACCGGATATTATGCACAGGCAAGTCCTATGAGCTTGTGCGAAAAAATCCATTTGTAACTTTTGATGATTTTGGAAAGCGTCTTGGGATATCCGCACTTGATGCGGCTGCCGGATGGTTTTCAAAACAGGATGCGATGGAAAGGATTGAAAAAAATCCCGTACTTGCATATTATTTTGAAAAGTCGGGACTTGGGGGAATATCATATGAAAAATCAAAATCCTCGATTGTAAGATTCAGGGATTCAAAGGAATACCTAAAAGCAAGAATTGATGAGATAGTGGGGGATGACGAGGAGTTAAAGATCGCAAGCAGCCTTATAATCATAAGTGCCCCTGAAGAAGTGGAACACTCAATAGACGATCTCGTATGCACCCATCGTCAGGAAGAGGCTCTCAGAAAAATAAACATTGCCCTTAAAAACAGGGATTATCTAAAGGAAAGAAGGATCTATGAGCTTGGAAAACTTCTTTTTGTAGGTCCTCCCGGAACCGGAAAAACCTCCCTTGCTCTTGCAATGTCAAAGAAGCTTAAGATGCCGCTTCTGGAAGTCAGGCTTGCAATGGTGACATCGCAGTATCTTGGTGAGACTTCAAAGAACATCGACAGAATATTCGATCTTGCAAGGAGACTCTCTCCGTGTATCCTTTTCATTGATGAGTTTGACTTCGTTGCCAAGAGCAGGATTTCAGATGACAACGGAGCCATGAAGCGTGCCGTAAACATGCTTCTCAAAAATATCGATACAATCAGTTTCGTCAAAAACGGAGTTTTGCTAATCGGTGCGACAAATCACCCAAGACTTCTCGACGATGCCGCATGGAGAAGGTTTGACGATGTTGTTGAATTCCCTCTGCCTGATTATGAGATGAGAAGGGAGATCCTCAAAAAGATCACAAGAGAGCTTGACTGCACCTGCGACTATGACGAACTTGCAGAGGAGACAGATGGCTTTTCCGGAGCTGATCTCCGCATAATGATCAAGGAATCGTTAATTTCCGCACTAATGCGTGACAGTTACGAGATGAATGAGTCTGATATAGAACAGGGTATGGGAACGGTAAAAGACCGTGACACAATCCGCCAGAGCGTTTCAATATGAAAATAACCCTGTTAGGCACCGGAGATACCATAGGTGCTCCAAAAATCGGCTGCGACTGTGAAGTATGCAGCCTCCTGAAAGCTGAGAATCGTGAGCGTCTGAGAACCTCGATGCTGATTGAAAATGAGGGGAAAAGAATTTTGATCGATACTTCTCCTGACCTGAGGCGTCAGCTTCTCTCAAACGGTTCTCCTGCTATTGATTATGTGGTGTGGACGCATGCACACTATGATCACATTGCAGGATACAATGAATTTTACAGGGTGCAGAAATTTCCTCCCGCTTATGCGGCGCCTGAAGTGATGGAAGACATAAAAAAATTCTTTTATTACCTTCGGTTTGAGAAAAATCCTGTTCCTGCTTATGAGTCCTTTGTCCTGGCAGGAATCAGGTTCACACTGGTTGAGGTTAACCATCCGCCCATATTCACCTGCGGTGTTGTAATGGAATACAACGGCAAAAAAATCGGATATACGTCTGATACGAACCCTCTGTTAAATGAGAGGACGACAGAACTTTTATCTGACTGTGATCTTCTTTTCCTGGATTCACTAATGCCCCCTGATGTCCATATAGGGAAACACATGAACTACGCAGAGGCAACAGAGTTTGCAAAAGCTGTCCGTGCAAAAGAATTTCATCTGGTTCACATGAGTCACAGAATCGGGGATGATCTGCCTCATGTATCGCATGACGGCGATGTATTTGAATTTTAATCCAAAATCTAAAAACCAACTTTTTTTAATTCGGGATGCCCGGCTATTATGTAAATTTGTTTTTTCACCCTGACTGGTAATGACCCATATCTATATACTAAAAAAGATTCCAAACGTATGGGTACCTATGGATATCAAGATTGTTGAATTAAAGGATGATCTCGCACGTATCAAATTTGTCGGAGAGACCCATACATACATGAGTGCCCTTTCAAATGAGCTTTTAAATGACAAGGATGTGGATGTCGCACAGTATACGCACGAATTTCATTTTGTAGATCCTGTATTGCTTGTAACAACAAAGAACGGAAAAAACCCGATAACCGCAATTAAGGATGCTGCACAGAAGCTTGTGGAGAAAACAGATTTCATTATCAAAGAGATTGAAAAAGCATAATTTTAGACAAAAAATTATAACAAACGTGCATGAAACCAATGTTTCAGGCACTGTCTGATTAGAAATCACAAAGTGATTTTAATAAAAATTATTTTTTTTGGAAATTTATCAGATCTTTTCAGTGAATGCAATTGAACCTGCAACTCTTGTGATTTTAACTCTCACATTCTGGCCTGGTTTTGCTCCCTTGATATAAAGTGTATATTTGCCAACCTTTGCAACACCATCGCCTCTTTTGGAAAGATATTCGATCTGGACAGTCATTTCCTTTCCTTCTTCGACCTGGTTTAGTCCGCCTTCATTGTGTGTCTTTCTCTTCTTTACAGGTCTGTGTCCACCGCAGGCATCGCAGCGGAGAAGTGTAATACGTCCGTCTTTTACAAGGCGTGTATCGGGCTTTCCACACTCTGAACAGATGACATAATCCTGCGTGTATTTATCGATGATTTTTTCCAGCTGGCTTTTGTCAAATTTACCATTGAATACTGCCCTGTTGCCGTCAATTTTACCTGCCGTGCCTATTTCACTCAACAGATATTTCATGAAATGATCCTGTTCACGGCGCAGTGTTGATGCAATTTCTGCAAAATTTTCAAAGACTGTTGTCTTTCCCTCAATATACACCCTGGCTGCCGGAACTGTAAATCTGCCTAAATCACCCGATTTTTCAGTAATATTGGAATATGCCTGCTTCAAAAGAGATTCGTATGGGTCGGTCATGCTTTACTTATATGACACTATGAGTATAAATTATATCTTTTCAGGCAACCGGCAAAACCGGATTTATTTTATTCTGAAATTGACCAGACTACTCTTTAGAGGGATACATGCATTGAGGCATTGTCTTACAGCATTTCGAAATAATTCATCAGGGTGAAACAATTGAAATTTACAGGCTTAATGAAAATACGGGACTTTAAAGGTAAAAATTGTGGGGATCTTCTAAATCTTATTCTTTTGGGACTTGTTGTATTTACGGTTTTTATATCCGAGATTTCCCTCTATCTCTTTAGTGACGGGTTAATGCTTGTTTTGTCCCATATATTTTATTTTCCGCTGATATTTCTTATATTTCAGTATCCTGCAAAAGGACTCCGGATTAGTTTTTCACTTGCTGCATTCTACATATTCACAAATCTCATAATCTATGTTTTGGCAGGCAGCCCTGGTGAGATGATTTTTTATTCAGGGATTCTTTTTGTATTCACCTACGTCTGTATAGGGACAGTTACAACGGTAATTGCACAGGGACTCCATCAAAAAGAGGATGATTTAAAGGAGATTCAAAAAAGGTATCTGAATATTTTTGAAAACTCCGGAGACGGGGTGATCGTTCACAGAATGGACGGTAAAATTCTCATGTGCAATCCTGCTGCCAGAAAAATGTTTGAGATTGAAGGCAGCATTGATGAAGAACTTGATTTTAAGGATCTGAAAATTGAGGGCGATTGCAAACTGATGAGAAAAGCCCTGGCTGAGGTGATGAGAGACGGACACGGCTTTTATGAAACCGAAATAAAGATTAAAAGCGGAAAGGTGATCACGGCTGAAATCAGCGCAAGCATGGCTGATTCTGAAAAAGGGATCATGCATGTCTTCATAAGGGATACAACCGGTAAAATGAATGCGCTCAATGCTCTTCGTGAAAGTGAAAACAGGCTGAAAAGTCTGACCAATCAGCTTCCCGAAGTTATATTTGAGATGGATTCTAATGGAAAATTCACTTTTGCAACACGTTATTCCACCAATATGTTTGGATATTCTCCCGAAGAGCTTGAAGGAGGGATGTTATTTCAGGGTATATTAAGTGAAGAAGAGCGTGAAAGGGCAACCAAAAACATTCACTGGTTTTTGACAGGGCATATAATAGGTGCTGTTGAATACAATGCCAAAAGAAAGGATGGTTCGGTTTTTCCACTGATGGTTCATTTTGGATATATATTCAATGGCGGTGAGATCAGTGGTCTTCGCGGGATTGCAATTGACATTAGCCAGAGAAAGCACATGGAAAAGGCTCTTAGAAGAAATGAGAAAAAATACAGGAGTCTTTTTGAAAATTCCAACGATGCCGTAATAATTCATGATTTCAATGGAAGAATTATTGATATAAATGACAGCCTGGTTAAAATTCTCGGCTATAAAAAAGATGAACTACTAAATATTGAATTATCGGCTGTATATCCCGGGTCAGAATATAATGCCCTCAAAGATGCACTCTCAAATCTAAAAGAATCAGGAAATTATTTTTATGAAACAAAGCTCAAAACCCGTTCGGGAAATGAGGTATTTGTAGAAATCAGTGCAAGCATTGTTTCCAAAAGCAAGGGAATTGTTCAGTCAATTATCAGGGATATTACAGAGAGGAAGATCTCTGAATCCGCACTTATCGAAAGTGAGAGGAGGTTTAGGAATCTTACCGATCTTCTGCCGCAGATTGTCTTTGAAATTGACAATGGAGGCATGATCACATTTTTAAATAAAAATGGTTTTGATTCGGGAATTATCTCTCCCGAACAGTTTAAAGAAGGCTTTAACATCTATTCACTCATTGACGAGCCTGACCGCTCAAGGGCAAGGGAGAATTTTGAGTGGATGATCTCAGGGTATCGCTCAGAAAGGGGATATGAATATTCCGTTATAAAAACTAACGGCACTAAAATACCCTTTTTGATCTATACAAGTCCCATTGAAAAAAACGGAAAGACTGAAGGTGCCCGGGGCATTGCGATTGACATATCATCCAGAAAAAGGATGGAAGAAGCCTTTATTGTCAGTGAGGAAAGGCTTAATCTTGCAATAGAAGGGGCAGGTGTCTGTGTCTGGGACTGGGATATGGTAAATGACGAGATGTTTTTCTCCGGCAATTACCAGGAAATGTTCTGTTACAGCGAAGAGGGTTGTTATAAGGGTTCGGACAACTGGAAGGACATACTTCAGGTGAAGTTCTTCAGGGACATCATGGATTTCTTTAACGATGTTGTTGATGTTGAACAGAGGGTTATTGATAAGGAAAGCAGGCATTTTGAATCCGAATATCACATCCTGTGCGGAGATGGCAGATATAAATGGATAAATGTGATGGGAAAAATATCCGACACAGATTCAGGAGGAATCCCATTAAGAATTGTCGGAATAATGCAGGATATAAACGAGATCAAGCAGTATCAGAACTCATTATACGAAGCAAACAGAAAGCTCAATCTTTTGTCAAGCATAACCCGCCATGATATTCTAAATCAGGTTGCGGGGATAAAGGGCTTTACAGACCTGATGGACAAAAAAGTCAGGGATAATGATGAACTGACGCATCACCTTAAAAGAATTCGTCAGGCATCTGAAAATATCAAAGAGCAGATTGAATTTACCCGTGATTATCACAATGTAGGAGTGGAAGTGCCCAGATGGCAGAGGGTTGACAATATTGCATTAAGAATTAAGGGGATGGCCAGGTCTTCCGGGGTCACAATTGATGTGAAATGCGGACCTCTGGAGGTTTATGCCGATCCTATGCTTGAGAAGATATTTTTCAATCTGTTTGACAATGCAGTAAGGCATGGTGAAAAAGTGACTATGATGTCTCTGGATTTTGTTAAATCCAATGATTATGGTGTTATTGTGGTCATGGACAATGGTCTTGGTGTTCCGGATAAGTTAAAAGAGAAGATATTTGATCATGGTTTTGGAAGCAATACGGGTCTCGGGTTATTTTTAACAAAAGAAATTCTGGGCATTACGGGGATGAAAATTCATGAGACAGGTGTTTATGGTGAAGGCGCAAGATTTGAGATAGAAATACCTTATGAGGGTTACAGATTTTCAGAATAAAAAATAAAGTTTTTTAGATAATACGGCTCTAATAATAAATTATTGAGAGGGAGATGTTTTTGGATTTGTCCGGTATTAAAATACTTATTGTAGAGGATGATGAGATTGTATCCGATCTTATCCAGTGGCGGTTAAAAGAAATGGGTTATGGAAACTATGAGGTTGCAATGACAGGAGAAGATGGTGTTCTGGCTGTCGGAAAATATCTTCCTGACCTTGTTTTAATGGATATCACTCTCCCGGGTGAGATTGACGGGATAGAGGCCGTGCATCAAATTAAAAAGGTGTACCCTGATATTCCTGTAATCTATCTGAGTTCACATATGGAAGATGAAATAATCTCCCGTGCGATTGAAACAAAGCCCTCGGGGTATATTACAAAACCTTTTGAGGATTTTGAACTAAAAATGGCAATAAAGATTGCTCTTAATAAATAATTTTCAGATATTTTTTTGAAATCTGCTGTTTTTTAACAAATCAGTCCACTTTCCGGCAGATCATGCCTGCCGGTGAAAACCCTGCCAGACATTTAAATGATGAACATGTTTAGGCATCTATTATCTGTTTATAAAACCAGACATTTCTACAATTATGCTACCTTCCCGTGATATTGAGTATATAGAAAAGGAAATCGGGAGATCTCTCTCTGATCTTGAAATGGCATGTTTTGAGAACCTCTGGAGTGAGCACTGCTCCTATCGTTCAACAAAGCCCCTTCTGCGCACCCTGCCGACAAGCGGGGAAAATGTGCTTTTGGGACCGGGCGACGATGCCGCGATTGTGCGTTTTTCTGACGAGATTGCAATAGCAATCGGAATGGAATCACATAACCATCCAAGCTATGTCGATCCTTATGACGGTGCCGCAACAGGTGTCGGAGGAATTGTCCGCGACATTATATCTATGGGCGCAAGACCGATTGCACTTATGGACCCCCTTTATTTTGGGGATTTGTCAGGTGAGAAGAACAGGTACCTCTTCGAACACGTTGTATCCGGTATCGGAGATTACGGCAACTGCATCGGTGTTCCTGTTGTAAGGGGTGAACTGACGTTTGATGAGAATTACAGCGGAAATCCTCTTGTAAATGTTGTCTGCGTTGGTGTGGTCGATCCTGAAACATATCTGACAGCACGCGTAAAAAAGCCAAAAAGCCGCCTGATTTTATACGGTTCCTCAACCGGAAGGGACGGTCTTGGCGGCGCATCCTTTGCTTCACGCGATTTGTCAGAGGACTCCGAGTCAGAGGACAGACCTGCTGTGCAGGTGGGAGATCCATACACAGAGAAACTCTTAATTGAAGCAACACTTGAGATGGCAGAAACCGGAAAGGTTCTCTCATGCAGGGATCTTGGAGCGGCAGGTCTTGCAGGTGCATCATCAGAGATGTCAAGCACTTATGGTGCAAGAATCGCTGCCGACAAGGTACATCTTCGTGAAAGCAACATGAACGAAGTTGAGATTCTTCTTGCCGAATCGCAGGAAAGAATGTTAATGGAAGTCCTTTCAGAAGATGTCGAAGAGCTCACAAGGATTATTGAAAAATATGATCTGAAATGGAGCGATATCGGAGAGGTAACCGAAGAAAAGCGGTATGTCGTAACTTTCCATGGTCAGGTTGTCTGTGATCTCCCAATTGATCTTTTAGTTGAGGGTGCTCCGGAAGAAGCCTGGGAGGGCACTCCCTATTCCGTTGAAACACCTTTCATAAAACCATCAGAGAACATCAAAACGCTGGCTGAAAAGGTTCTCTCCCATCCTGACATTGCAGACAAGTCATGGGTCAAAAGGCAGTATGATCATGATGTCCAGCTAAGAACAGTCTCAACACAAGGCGGATGCGGTGTTTTGCGTCTTGGTGATTCGGCCCTCTATCTCTCATGCGGGTGCAGTCCGAGACAGATCAGACTAAAGCCGTATGAAGGTACTGCAAACGTGGTTTATGAGAATGCGGCAAACCTTGCGGCAATGGGTGCCGAACCTCTCTGTATTGTAAACTGTCTGAATTTTGCAAGTCCTGTTCACAAAGAGATTTTCTGGCAGATCAGTGAATCGGTAAGGGGTATGGGAGATATGTGCAGGAAGCTCAACATCCCTGTAGTCGGAGGAAATGTATCCCTGTACAATGAATCTGATGAATTCGGAACACAGATTCTCCCGACTCCGTCGATTGGAATGGCGGGTAAAGGAGATGTAAGGGCCTTCAATGCTGCAAAGCCCGGAATGATTCTTGCAGTCATCGGCGGCAGTGCAAAGCCTGAGTTTGGAGGATCAATGCTTGATCTTCTGACCGGATGCGGCGGCTCTGCACCTTTAGTTCCTGATGTTTGTGTCCTTGACGTGATGAGGAATCTTGTTAGAAACGGAAATGTCTGGTCTGCAACTGATATCTCACATGGAGGACTTGTTGCAGCACTTGCCGGTCTCACTGAATCATGTGAGGTAACAATAAAGGGAGATGCCCTGACTGAGCTTTTCTCTGAGTCTTACGGCAGATTCCTTGTTGCCGTCAGTGATGAGAAATCACTTGCCGGAGTTTCTTACACTGTTATTGGAAAGTGCGGAGGCGACGGTATTTTAATTCATACCGAATCAGGTGACCTGGCAATTACAGGTACAGAATTAAAAGAGCTGTTGTCTTCAACAACAAAACTGATGAGATACTAAGGGAAATATTTCGGCAATTGAAATTCCCGTCCTTCTGGTGGGGATTTTAATGCAAAAAAATACCTGAAAAATGGAATTTCCATTTTTCCTAAAAATATTTTTATCTTTTTTTAAATTTTTTTAGATCAGCTGTGCGAGTCCGGATATTTTTTCGTTGTCATTTATTTCTGATTCAGAAAATCCAAATGAAGATTTTACATTCATCCCGTTTTCAGTCAGTTTAGTTGTCAGAATGTCAAATGTTTCCGCCTTATCTTTTTTGTAGGTGGCATATACAATTGCATCTTTGTCTTTATGCCCTGTAAGCGCATTTATTGCACTGTTAATTGCAGGGGTCTGCCTTCCCGCCCATACCGGCGTTCCGATTACTATTGTGTCATAATCTGAAACATCAAGTTTATCGTGGTTAATCGGATCCAAATCGCCTGAAATTGCTCTTTTTATTCCAAGGGTATAAAGGGATATTTTAGAGTATTTTTTTGAAGGTTTTACTTCGATTAAATCTGCCCCGGTAATCTTTGAAAGTTTTTGGGCAATCTCTTTTGTGTTTCCTGATTCTGAATGGTAAATAATACAAACAGACATAATGTAATCTATATATCTATCTGCAATTTAAATGATATCCTGTTTCCGTGAATTAAAATCTGAATGTAAAAACGTGTATTAAAAAGGTTTAGTGAAAAAGTGCACGGAAAGAATCTTTCAGGCCGTGTCTGATAAAAATGAAAAATTTGGTTTTACCTCGAAATCCCCCCCCGGTAAATTCAGATTAATGATTTGTCAGGGTAAGTTCTGACAACATTCTGTCTCTTGCAATGATTCCTGTTTTTGTCAGTTTAATAACTTCATTCATATATTCCGCAATATTTTCTTCCATTATAGTTTCACTGCGGGATTGACCATCTGTTTTTACCTTTTTTTCATCATTCTTCCTTAAATATTCATTAGCAGCCGCCATGTAAGTGTTAAGAACGATCTCTTTTGACATTTTGGAATTGTAACCATTATTTTCCATCGTCGCAATGGCAGCCCTGATAAAAATCCCCGCCCCTTTCATGACAGCCTCTTCAGCGAATATTTTTGATTCCGCAATGTCCCTTAAGTCTTCAAAACAGATGTGATCATCTGCAATTCCTTCCAGAGTCGCAAGTTCTGCTGCAATGTCCTGTGCCTTTTTGCTGAAGTTGTTTAAAACCGATATATATGCGGATTTGGGTATGAGATCCGCCTGTGAACTGCTTATGTCCTGTCCTGTTACAAAAAAAACGCCGATGTCATAATTTTTGTTTGTTTCCAAAAGCTGGTAACAGGGAAAAAAAGGATCAGTAATAACGAGAGAGGCTCCCTCTTTCATATAAGGTGAGATATATTTTTCAAATGAGGTTCTGATTCCGTCTGCGGCAAGAGTTACGATTACAACATCCGATCCGCTGACTGCATCTGAAATGGAGAATACGTCAAATCCATCTTTTGATGCCCTTTCCCAGCTATTCCCCGGTCTGACGCCTATTACAAAATCAGTTCCGGAATCGCGCAGGCGCTGAGCATGCTGTCTTCCTTCATTTCCATAACCGATAATTGAAATTCTTCTTTTATCTAAAATTCCTGCGTTATCTCCGGATTTGGTGGACATGTCAGATATTAATTGACTTTTGTCTTTTTAAAAATATTTTTAAGACTGTGGTGCAACTTCATAAATATTATATTATTGACGTAAAAATACGTACAAAGACCAAAAAAAATTGTGTTCATTATCTGTAAAAATTCATCAGGAAGTTTATATTCTTCTGATTGGAGTTCCGTTAAATAAAAAAAAGGAGATTTTTTTAGAACGTGCTCAATGGTGGTTTGTTTTAATTTTTCAGATTGTTGTTCACAGATAAATTTAAGAGGATTATTCAATGGAATTACCTGATACCCAATCTACTTTGCCGGAAGTTCGCATCAACCTTACAAGAGTCGGTGTGAAAAACGTAAAGAAGTTAGTCGAAGTTGCAAGACCTGGCAAACGTCCTGTTATCTTTATTTCAAATTTTGATGTTTTTGTGGACCTGCCAAGCAGTCTTAAAGGCGCAAACATGTCACGCAATTTCGAAGTAATTGACGAAGTACTGCAGCAGACCGTTCAGGGTGAAGTCAACGGAATAGAGGATGTCTGCAATTCAGTAGCAAGAAAACTGCTTGATCATCACGAGTACGCAGACAGGACAGAGGTCAGAATGACCAGCACTTTCATGGTACGTCGCGAGACCCCTGTTTCAAAGACCGGGTGCGATGAAGTCGTAAAGGTTGTCGCAAGTGCGGTTGCAAGAAGAAACGGTTCTGATCCTATTGTCAGGAAGAGCATTGGTGCCCAGGTAACCGGCATTACCGCCTGTCCCTGTGCCCAGAACATCATGAAAGAGATTGCCCACAACAAATTAATCGATCTTGGTGTTGAGCACGACAAGATAGAGAAGTTCCTCTCTGAAGTTCCTATGGCCACACACAACCAGCGTGGACAGGGCTTTTTGTGCATCGAGACTGATGACGATCAGCGTGTCGATCTCGAACAGATTATTTCAGTTCTGAAGGATTCGATGAGTGCAAAGATCTACGAACTCCTAAAACGTGGTGATGAGAGTCATGTTGTATTCTCAGCTCATAAAAATGCAAGGTTTGTCGAGGACTGTGTCCGTGAGATGGCAAAGCACGTTCTGACAGACTTCTCGTTCCTGCCCGGTGATTCACTGGTCACTATAAGACAGACAAACGAAGAGAGTATCCATCAGCATGATGCATACGCCGAAAGAAAAGCCACGATCGCGGAACTTCGTGCAGAACTTAACGAAACGGCTTAAATCCTTAATCCAAACCACCTTTTTGTTCAAAAATAAAATTCTTTCATTTATTATGGTCAGAATGTTAACTTATCTTCTGCAAAAGGTAATACTTTTAAACAAATTTGTAATATTATTTTGAATTAAGAACGAAAGCTATTTTTAAAGCTAAGACTGAAATTACCAATTAGCGTACTGGATTAGTTCAGATTAGTTCAGGTACGTGTGTTGCAAAACAAATTGTGTGTTTACACCAGTATAGCCAATTGAACAAAATATAAAATAATGAGGCGATTAATTTGTCGAAAGTTGTAGAGGTTTCCCCAACTACAAGGCATGAGGGTCACACCAAGCTCGTTTTGAAAGTCAATGATGACGGTATTATCGAGCGTGGAGACTGGCTCAGCATAACACCTGTAAGGGGTATTGAGAAACTCGCAATCGGAAAGACCATGCATCAGGCACCAAAGATTTCATCCCGTGTCTGTGGTATCTGCCCGATTGCGCACACTCTCGCAGGTATCGAAGCAATGGAAGGTTCCATCGGCTGTGAAATTCCTGACGATGCATACCTTCTTCGTATCATCCTGCAGTGTGCAAACAGGCTGCACAGCCACGCACTGCACAACATTCTAACTCTCCCTGACATGTACCTGCCAGGTACAGATACACACATCAACCCGTTCTCAAAGGAAGAACCTGTCCGCAGCGTTGCACTGCGTATCCAGAGACTCCGTGAGATCGGTCAGACTGTGGGAGAGATTGCAGGTGGAGAACCAATTCACCCAAGCAACCCAAGAATTGGTGGTATGTACAAGAACATCTCACCACGTGGAAAAGCAAAGATCTATGATCTTGCAAAAGAGGCAGTAGGTCTTGCACATGATCAGATGGAGTTCATGATAACAGTCCTGAAGGACTGGGAGAACCGTGGAACTGCATCTGTTGCAGGCAGCTACGAGGTCGAGAAGGATGACAAGTTTGGATTCCACGATCAGGGTTACATGGCAGTAGATCCGCTCTACGCAAGCACAAACCTTGACGCAGATCCAAAGTGGTTCCCTGAGCGCTGGACAGAAGTCAGACCATGGGACTGGTACATGGGCGAGCAGGAAATTACACTTGACGACCCGAACTATCCAAACCACGCCACAACACCTGCAGGTGGAAAGGCATGGCCACAGGTGGAAGCATGTACTGCTGTTCCGATGTATGACGGAGCACCTATCGAGGTAGGACCACGTGCACGTCTTGCAATGTTCCGCAACTATGACAAGAAAGGAGCAATGGGTCTTCAGATTGCACGTCAGATGGAATATCCGGACTGTTTATACAGCATGATCGAGGCAGTCGATGCACTTGACACTTCAGGAGCTGTAGTTGCAGACGAGATTCCACAGGGTGACGGCTCACTTGGATGGGCAGCAAACGAAGCACCACGTGGAACAGATGTACACCTTGCAAAAGTAAAGGACGGACGTGTCCAGTGGTATTCACTTCTTGTGCCGACCACATGGAACTTCCCTGTATGCAGCCGTGCACTTGAAGGCGCACCATGGCAGCTTGCAGAAGTTATTGTTCGTGCATACGACCCATGTGTATCATGTGCAACACACATGATGGTAGTGGATGAAAAGAAGAAGGTAGTGGCCCAGAAGCTTGTTCAGTGAGTAGTGTTTAATGTCAGACTGGTATGCTGAAAATATGATCGTCGGTTGCGGAAATCCGCTTCAGACTGACGACGGTTTTGGACCGGCAGCGATTGCCGAATTAAAAAAGCTGTCACTTCCTGAAAATGTAAAGGCTATGGATGCAGGCCTGGCAGGCCCTCATTATCTCTTCACACTCATGGCACAGTCCGATATACCTGTTAAAAAAATGGTTATACTGGATATAATGGACTTTGGCGGTGAGCCAGGGGAGATAACAAGAGTGACGCCGGATGTTCTTCCTCCGGGAAGCTATACCGATCCTCATTCATGGGGGTTAAAAGAGCCGCTTCAGATCCTTTCGGAAAGAACTGAAATAGTAATATTGGGTTGCCAGCCTGAGAGCATTGACATATCCCAGATTGATAACGAGTCTGATGAGGCCGAATTCTGGGTCACTGAAAGCGTTAGAAAGGCCATTCCTAAAGCAGTGCAGTTAGCACTGACAGAAATAGGGGTGGATTATGGGACTACTATCTCGACTTAAAGAGATCTTTACAGGCGAAGATAAGGAATCCGGGAAAAAGCCGGTGAAAATACCGGTTGTGGATCAGGAGAAGTCCGGGCCCGTGAAACCTGTGGAAGAAACCGTGGAAAAACCCATGGTGAAACCCGCTGATGTAAAGACAGAACAAAAGCTGGATGGAGAAATTAAGGAGGAAAAGCCTGTGGTAAACAAAATTACCGTTGGACACGTTCACATGTCCGGATGTACCGGATGTTTGGTGTCACTTGCAGATAATTATGAGGGGCTCTTCAAAATTCTGGATGATTATGCAGACCTCGTCTACTGTCTGACACTTGCAGATGTCAGGCACATCCCTGAAATGGATGTTGCATTGGTAGAGGGTTCAGTATGTCTTCAGGATGAGTGTTCCGTCAGAGAAATTAAGGAAACCAGGGAAAAGGCAAAAGTTGTCGTTGCCCTCGGTGGATGTGCAGCATATGGAAACATAACAAGATTCTGCCGTGGTGGTCAGTGGAACCAGCCCCAGCATGAGTCTTTCGTGCCAATCGGCGACCTGATTGATGTGGATCTTTATATCCCTTCATGCCCGCCGGGTGCAGAAGCAATCAGAAATGTCTGTGTAATGGCATACCTGCTCCTGCAGGGTACAGACGAGCAGAAAGAACTTGCAGCAGCATACTTAAAGCCGTTAATGGACCTTGCAAAGAAGGGAACAGAAGCCTGCGGATGCGACCTCATGGTGGATGTCATCAATCAGGGTCTCTGTATGGGATGCGGTACATGTGCAGCAAGCTGCCCTGTCCGTGCAATCACAATTGAATACGGAAGACCCAACATTGACCGTGAAATGTGCATAAAATGCGGTGCATGCTATGCACAGTGTCCACGCAGTTTCTTCAACTTCGATGTAATGAATCAGTTTGAAGGTATAATCGAAGCAATTGATGGTGCAATGGGCAAGGGAGGTGAGTGAAATGGTACTCGGAAACTATAAAACAGCAGTGTCAGCACGTGCAGCAGATCCTGAGATTCTTAAATACTCTCAGGACGGAGGTATTGTAACCCAGCTCTTTGCATATGCACTTGAAGAAGGTATCATTGACGGAGCTATCGTGGCAGGACCTGGCGATGAGCCATGGAAACCCGAGCCTGTAGTTGCAACAACAAAGGAAGAGCTTCTTGCAGCACGCGGTACCCGCTACACAATCAGCCCTAACATGATGCTCATCAAAGAGGCAACACGTTCCTATGGTCTTGACAAAGTAGGTATTGTCGGAACACCATGTCAGATGCAGGCAGTCAGAAAAGCCCAGCTTTACCCTATGGCAATGCGCAAGGTTCCTGACAAGATTGCACTTGCAATCGGTATCTTCTGCATGGAAAACTTCCCATACCAGGGTCTTGAGACAATCGTCGAGGACCACTGCAAGACAAAGATGGAATCTGCGGTTAAGATGGACATTGGAAAGGGCAAGTTCTCTGTTTACACAGAGCGTGGTGCACTTTCACAGATCCCTCTTGCAGCAACACACAAATATGAGCAGCCCGGATGCCACGTATGTCTTGACTACGTAGCAAACCTTGCGGATGTTTCAACAGGATCTGTTGGCAGCCCTGACGGATGGAGCACAGTCTTTGTACGCACAAAGAAGGGTGAGGATGTCTGGACAAAGGCAATCAATGCAGGATACTTTGAGACAAAAGACATTGCAGACGTCAAACCTGGTCTTGACCTTGTCACAAAACTTGCTACAGGCAAGATCGACAAGAACAAAAAGACTCTGGAAGAGCGTGCAACAATGGGTGTCGGCAAAGGTCTGCGCAACCCATACATCTAAATTTTTTTTACGAAAGTATTGTTGATTCAGTAAAAAGTCCTTAATATGTAAGGAATTTATGAATTGATGGCAAATTATCTATTTTTTAAAATTTAGTTTTGTGAATTATTTTCAATCAGATAAGTTTATTGTATCTGTGGTTTAACTTATCTTCAATTCACAGACCAGTTTCCTATAAGATTATTAAAGGTGATTTTACGTTTCATATTCTTGTAACAGATGACTCAATATTCCAGAGAAAAATAGTAACGTCCATTTTGAAGAAAAAAGGTTATCTGGTTCTTGAAGCCTCCAATGGAAAGGATGCTCTCGAGATTCTGGTTTCAAAAAAGCCTGATCTAATGATTCTTGATCTTCTTATGCCTGAAATGGATGGTTTTGAAGTTCTAAGGGAAGCAAAGAAGACCGGAATTGAAGTTCCAATCGTTGTACTGACATCGGACATTCAGGAATCCACCAGGGAGATGTGTGAAAGTCTTGGTGCGATGGGTTTTGTAAACAAACCGGTGGACGAAGAAATACTTCTTGAAAATGTTTCCCGTATTCTTGAAAGGTGATTTTTCAATGCCTCATAATTTTTCCAACGAAGATATAGATGCAGTGCGTGAAATTCTTAATATTGGAATTGGACGTTCAGCCATGATGCTGAATAAAATTACAAAATCCCATATCACTTTAAGCATTCCTCAAATCCGCATATTTCACATTGATGAAATTGAATCAGTCAAAGACTCATTTTTGCAGCAGAAATCCGCAATAGTAAAGCTTGATTTCGGCGGGGATTTTTGTGGCACAACTGCTGTTTTGTTCCCTCCCGACAGTGCGGCAAAACTTGTGATGGCAATTACCGGAGAAGATGCAGGAACCCCTGAGCTTGACAGTCTTCGTGCTGAAACTGTAAAAGAGATTGGAAATATTATACTCAACGGTGTGATGGGATCGGTCGGGAACATCCTCAAAACGCACATAAAATATTCTGTACCAAATTATGGCGAGGATACAATAATTGGTCTTGTAAAATCATCCAGTAAAAGCCTTGACAAATATGTGCTGATGGCAACCGCCTGTTTTAATGTGAAGGATCTCAATGTTGAGGGAAATATTGTGATGCTTCTTGAGATCGGATCGATGAAGGTTCTCCTTGATAAGATTAATCGGATTTAGATTTAAAATATGAATTTGGAAGCTTTTAACGGTGCATGCAATATGGAGGAGCTTTTTGAAGTAACCAGATATTTTCCCGAAGGAGTTTGTGTATTTGATAAAGAATACAGGGTTGTTTTCTGGAACAAAATACTTGAAGAGTGGACAGGTCTTGAGCTATCCGAAATAAAGGGCAGACAACTTACTGATTTGTATCCCCATTTAAGGGAGATCATTTTCTGTGAAAGGGTTGATGATGTTCTGGCAGGCGGACCTCCGGTTATTTTTTCCTCCCAGCTTCATGAATCCATAATTCCGGCTTTTCTTCCCGGCGGCGAGCCGAGAATTCAGACAAGTACTGTAATCGGGCATGAAACTGGCGAGGGTATTTTTGGCGTTATGGTTATAGAGGATGTAACCGAACTCAAAAAAGAGGTTCTTGCATACCGGAGAATGAAGGATCGTGCGATTCTGGCACTGAACGAGAGGATAAAAGCAGAAGAGGCTGTTGTTAGTGCAAACGAGGAGGCAAACCTCTACCTTGACATTATGTCCCATGATATTGCCAATATAAACATGCTTGTAATGGGATATTCAATACTTATGGAAGATACTGACGGGGAGACTGTTAAGGACTATGCAAAAAAAATTACAATTGCGGCCCAGAGAAGTTCTGAGATAATCAAGTCAGTGTCAACCATCAGAAAAGTTCGGCATACTGCTTCATCGTTTGCCAGACTCTCTCTTGATGATCAGATAAACAAGGCTGTTTTGCAGTATCCGCAGGCAGATATAGAATATGAGATGAGCGGCCTGTATGTTTATGCCGATGAACTCCTGACAGAGGTTTTTGTAAACATTATTGGAAACAGCCTCAAATACAGTGGAAGTGATTCCAAAATAAAAATTGTGGCCTGCAAATCAGAAGGCGAGGTTTTTGTATCGGTTGAGGATAACGGCCCCGGGGTCTCCGATGCTGAAAAAGAAGAGGTTCTTCAGCGTTTTAAGAGGGGCAGCGGGGAATGGAAGCCGGGAAGCGGACTCGGGCTTTACATTGTAAAAATGCTTGTTGAAAGATATGCCGGAGAGCTGGTTTTAGAAGATGTAACCCCCGGTCTTGAAAAACCCGGGCTTCGGATACGTTTTACTCTCAAAGATGCATCCTGAAAATTGTTGATGTGGAAAAATATTCCACATCCTTTTATCTGAATATTTTAACCGGATCAATTTCTGCATCAATTAATAGATCAAAATTTAATTTTTCAAGCCATCCTGTCTTTTCAAACATGCTCATGAAACATATTCCGATCACTTTTGAGTCGTATTTTGATATGGTATCCGCCGCATCTTCTGCTGATACCGGTACATTTGGCATTGAAAGGCCGCCCATTAAGACAACAGCAAAAGGATTGTTGATCTTTGTATCGTTATCCGCCTGTATTCCAACCCCCTGTACATTTGAAAGGCTTTTTGCATTATCCTCGTCAAGAAGCGGTACAAAAACCGGTTTTAAGGGCAAGTCCCTGACAGCATACGATAAAAGCTCAACAAAAGGAGTGCATGTCCCCGGGCATCCGTAAAAGACTATCTGACTCCCGTCAGCAAGACCTGCTGAACTTAAGTACTGTTTAAATGGTCTAAGCATCCCCGGTATTCCTGATAATTTCTCAATTTCTTTCATATTCTATTCTCTCCGGCGGTGATATACAAAAACCATTCGATTATGACATTTATCAGACCTTTTCTGTGATTTAACCTGACTGATAAGAAGATGTTTTATTGTGAAAAGCAATATAAGGGTGTACCCTATGCCTGATTACATACCTGACCATGAAAATCTGAAAAAATTTCTTGATGATATGGATCTGCCATATATTATTGCTGACGCTGATCACAGAATTGTTTGTGCAGGAAAAGAGGTATCTTTGATAACAGGGGGAGGCATGGATTTATTTGAAGGTAATTCCCTTTATTCTCCCGATGTGGGCATTTTTGATAAAAATGAAATCAAACCTGTTATTGACAATCTTATTTATGACGAGGAATCCTTTTCATCCCGGGTTCTCTGCCGTTTTCAAAGCATTGACGGCTTAAAATACATATCTGCCGACCTCCGTAAAATTCCCGGAAAGAACTTTTCAGAAAAGATGATTATGATAACGCTAAGGGATGATACGGAAAGAAATGAGGCAATATTGGATATAAGAACCCTAAACCGCAAGCTTCACATAATCAACCAGATTATGAACGCCTCAGTGTCTGCAAAAACACCTTCTGATGCACTTAATAATGTTGTATCAAAGACGGTTGAGTTAATGGAGTTTGATGCCGGAGCATTGTACTGCATTGATAAAAATAATAAAAAAGCAGATCTGACCTCATATTACGGGCTTTATCAGTTGTATTTCCCGAAAGTTCTGACTCCGGATATCTGCCGGCCGCCTCATAATGAGGTATTCCTGAATAAAAAGCCGTGTTACCTTGAAGAGTATCTTGGCGTTCCACACGAAGAGGGGGAAATGGGGGTGTTTTCTGTTGCATCCGTACCTGTAACTGTTGATGGTAAAGTTATTGGTTCATTAAATATTGCAACAAGCAGTTTCCATAAATTTTCACCTGAGGAAAAAGAAACGCTTGAAGCTATTGGGCAGCATACAGGCGGCATAATCCGGTCAGCGTATTTGCAGGAGGATTTAATCCGGGCAAATGAAAATGCAAACCTGTACCTTGACATAATGATGCATGATATCAGCAATGCAAACATGATTAGCATGGGTTATGCCGAACTTCTCAGTGATGTGGGTGGAGAAACCTCGGAAAATTCCAGAAAAGCAATATGCGGGATAGAAAAAAGCATTGATATAATCAATAATGTTTCAATAATAAGGAAGTGCAGGGATGACCTGCCTGAATTAAAAAGCCTCAGTGTCGATGAAGTAATCGGCAGGGAAATGTCTCATCTGCCTGATGCTGATTTTGATTATACCTCCTGCGGTTTCAGGGTTCTTGCCGATGAACTGTTAAACGAGGTTTTTGCTAATCTTTTTGGAAACAGTGTGAAGTTTGGCGGGTCTGATGTCAAAATATATGTTGACTGCAAAGACTGCGGGGATTATCTGAGAGTATCAGTTGCTGATGACGGGCCGGGGATTTTCGATGAACAAAAACCAGTTGTCTTTGAGAGATTTTCCAAAGGGAAGCTCAATAAAAGTGGTAAGGGGCTTGGACTGTGCATTGTAAAAATGGTTCTTGAAAGGTACGGAAGCGATATTTTTGTAACAGACAGAATTGAAGGTGATTTCAGTTCCGGTGCAAAGTTTGTATTTGATCTTAAAAAATTATGATTTTGGTTTTTTATTTATCCATGGTTTTAATTTCAGAATTCAGCTTCACATGCAAGGGCCTCTTTTTTATAAAGCCAGTTTCGAAAGACAATTGGTGTAAATATTGTCGTTATAAGGCTCATCATAATGATTGAGACGAATATATCCTGTCCTATAAGTGCCATATTTAGTCCCATTAAGGCGACTATCATTGCAACCTCACCTCGTGGTGACATCCCCAGTCCTATTGCCAGTGAGTCTTTTTTGCTATACCCAAGTAAAATTGCCGGAATACTGCATCCCACAACTTTTGTAAGAATTGCAACTGTTGTCAGGACAATGAGGAATACAAGTCCTCCTGTTGTCATTACTGAAACGTCAACCAGTATACCGAGTGAGACAAAGAATATGGATGCAAAAATGATGTACAGATACTCTGCCCCCTCCTCAATATCCCTGCTGTGAGTGAGGTCGACTCCGTTTATTGAAACCCCTGCAATAAATGCACCTATTATTGCTGAAATGCCGAAATATTCTGAGAGTGTGGCATAGAGGAATGCAATCATTACGGCAAATATAAAGACAAACTCGGGGTGTTTCCTTGCCAGTCTCGTCCTGTCTATCTTCTCAATCCACCTGGATATGAAGATTATGCCAAAAGCTCCGGCAATTACCAAAAATCCAATCTGCTTTGCTATTGTAAGGGCAATCCCTGTGAATGAAAAAGCACCCGATGCAAGATCCGCTGTAATTGAAAGAGCAAGAAGGCTTAACACATCGTCGATAACTGCAGCGCCAATAATTGCCTTTGCGGCATCGGTGTTTAAAAGGCACATCTCGCGGAGGACATTGGCAGTTATGGCAATGCTTGTTGCGGTAAGGGCCGTTCCAATAAAAAGGGAGGTTGTGAAGTCAAAATCGAATAAAACCGCCAGCAGATATCCGCCTATCCAGGGAACGATCACACCTGAGATTCCCAGAATTCCAAATTTAATATTGCTGAGTTCTTTTAAGCTGAACTCAAACCCTATTACAAACATCAGGATTACGGCACCAAGTCCTGCAATACTCCTGACAAAGTCCGTATACGTTATCAGCCCTAAGAAACTCGGACCGAAAAGAAGTCCTATCAGGATCTCTCCCACGACAGCTGACTGATTAATCCTTGATGCAAGAAGGTACCCTCCGAGTGCTATGAAAAGAAGAAGGCTCATCTGAAATTCAACGGGTGGGAATATGCCTGTGCTCATCTTTTTCTATTAATGATGCAACTTATATTTGAGTGTTTTTTGTATTTGTACTAAAAAACCGGCTGATAAAATAAGCGGATTGCGATATTTTTATTGCTTTTTGGATATATGTCTATGATAACCTGAGAGATCTGCAACCTCTGAATTTAAAATAGCATAATTTTTTTATGATTTTTAAATTAGGCAGATGGTATTTAGATCAGTGATTTTTATGAAAAGAGATGAAGCATTTACCGGTCTTGAGGCGGCACTTGTTCTTCTTGCCTTTATTGTAGTTGCATCTGTATTTTCATATGTAATTCTCGGGGCAGGTTATTTTTCAATCCAGAAATCACAGAGTGTAATTTATAGTGCTGTTGAGCAGAGTTCTTCTTCTTTTATGATAGAAGGGGATGTTTACGGGTTAAAAAATTCCACGTCCGGAAATATCGATAAAATCAGGTTGTCTATAAGAAGTCCCTATTCGGTTGTTCCGCTTGATCTAAATAATATGAATATCATTTTGATGAAAAAGGACAGCATCACAAAAATAAAACGGTCCAGTCCGGTTTTATCGGAAACATATCCTGCTCCGGGTTACTGGAGTGTCATAAAAAAAGACGAAGAATCCTCATCTCTTTCGATGGGTGAATCTGCAACGATAGTAATCAGTCTTACAGAGGATCTTGAGCTTAAAAGCAATGAAAACTTCAAGATTGATCTGCTCCCATCACTTGGTGCGTCAGTTTCGTTATCAGGAAGTGTTCCGGATAACATTCATGATACGAACATTTTATACTAAAATTGAGATCAAAAAAAATTTTGTTATTTATTTTTAATCTTTAAATATACTGGTACAGTGCAATCAGACCGAATATAACAGACATTATCAGTGAAACAACTGCAACATTTGCCGAACCGTCATTTTTCTGGTAGATGCGGTTTAGTTCATTGTCCCTTGCCAGAACAAGTCTTGAGAGCTCTTTTAGTTTATCATTGACATGTTCTCTGTCATCGCGTTTTATTGACACTGTTATGTCGTTTAAAATATTTCTCTCAAGAGGAGGGAGATCCGAATAAGGCATCTGAACATCGTTTTGTGATATAATCAGATCGAGGGTTTTTTTCCATTCCTGGATCTCGGCTTCTGTTGTTGAATCAGGGATTATTTTATTGTCTTTTGAGATAAGTGCGAGCATATATTCACGCAGATATCTTGAAAGGCCATAGCGGTAGTTTATGTCCTCTTCACTGAGTCCCGGGGTTGCCTTATAAATGTTTAGTATGTCTTCGAGACATTTTATGGATTCAAGCTGAAATCCTTCTGTGAGGCTTTTGAAAAACTTTATTCTAAACTTTTTTTCCTGTCTTATGTCGTCTCTTTCCCTGGTCTGTCCTGTTCTTCTCTTTTTTATTGATGTAATTGCAATCAGCATAATTGCAATGTATATCACGATTATCCCCGCAAGAACTATTTGCGGTGGAATTGATGCCAGATTAACCATTATATACTCCTTTAATACTCTCTGTTTACAATAAATATAATTATATTCAATTGTTTCCGGATTTCTCAATAAAAGTTGCTTTGAATTTTTGTTTGACGGTTATTTTATCAATTGTTTTTTTATTATTTTTGCACAGCAATCTTTTTACCTGTTTGAGCTGTTAAAACTCAATAATATGGGGGGAGGAAGTTGGAAAAATGGGAGATATTTTCTTTTGGAGTTGTTCTGATCATATTTGCAGCTGCATTGATTGCCTTTTGGGAGTTTGCCGCAATCTTTGTTGTTGCAGTTGCTCTTGCAGCTGTTTTGATGCCTGCACAAAGGTATCTTGAAGAGTATATGAAACCTGCATTTTCCTCACTACTGATAACATGTATTTCGGCTTTTCTGATAATTATGGCAATTTATGTCTCGTCAATTGTTCTTTATAGCAATCTGGATTATTTAAAAGAAATGCTCGTGTCGATAACTTCCTGGTTTGGTGATGCGTATCTTTCTACCAGTGGCAGCGGATATTTTAATCCCCTGCCATTCATCTCGGATTTTACTTCTGCCATTATATTGTGGGTAAAGGAGACAACCCTCGAATTTCTGGTTATCCTGCCGCTTATTGCAATAAAAGTTATGATTCTGTTTCTTGCAGTGTTTTTGCTTCTTGAATTCGGAGATGATTTGTCAGGTCAGATCAGAGAACTGATTCCTGAAAAGAGCAGGGATGATATTGAGATACTGGACCGGGGGGTTATGGACATGCTGTATGCCCTATTCAATGTTCATGTTGTAATCGCTGTAATTGTATTTTTCCTGTCTTTTCCGGTTTTCTATGTACTGGGATACGGGCATATTTTCTTTTATGCTGTTTTATCAGGTATACTGGCACTGATACCTGTATTCGGACCTGTTTTTCTAATTGCGTTTCTTGTGGTATATTCTGTTTCAATATCGGATATAAGAGGTCTTTTGATAGTTCTGATTCTGGGCTGGCCACTATTGTGTGCAATTCCCGACTGGTGGATGCGGCCGTTTTTAATGGGGAAAAGGGCAAGTGTGAATTCTGTCCTGATGTTTATTGCTTTCTTTGGAGGAATTGCGGTTATGGGCATTTTCGGGTTTATAATGGGGCCTGTTTTTGTAGCTCTTATTATCGGCGGATATAAAATAATCAGGAATAATTATGGTTTAGCCGGGGCTGAATAATGATCTTTTTGTTACCTGTTCAATCAGCGAACGAACATATGGATTTGCTTATAATATGAAAACAGCCTGATCTCTGATAATATTTTTTTAGTTTTTTGTATTTTGGTATGCCCGGAGTTAATCTTCAGGATTTTAGGGGTCAAAATGGTTGAATTGTTGACCCGAATAAGATATATTTCATAATCTTAAATATAATGAAATATATGACGCCTTTATGGAATGCTTTTTTAAAAGACTAAATTCTCCGTGTAATTTATTAAAACTTATAAAACCAAAATGATTTAATAATATTCAGCCGATTTTTTATTGACAGAGCTTTGTAATTATTTTTTGCACAGCTGCTTCACAAATTCAGGTGGTATTTATGGACTGGTTAGGAACTATTGCCCTGCTTATCGGGGTATTGCTTATCATTCTTGGAGTAGGAATGACTTTTTCTGTTGAACTGATTACTGTAATTGTTGAAAAATTCCTCGGCGTTATCGCAATAATATTCGGATTAATACTTGCAATCGGCGGGGCGATGATTATAAGGGAAGAATAATCCGGAAAATACTGCTGAAGTATCCTCAGCATTTTTCCTTTTATTTGTTTATTTTATCCGTATGAATAAAATTATATATATTACAATGATCTGAAAAACAGGGTTAATTTATCTTTATACCACGCTGAAAGGTCCCGGTTTAAGGGGGAAATATGAATTGATAAAAATTCTGCATGTCGATGACGAGCCTGCGCTTTTGGAAATCACAAGGATATTTCTGGAAAAAGAGAGCGAATACAGTGTAAAAAATGCAAATTCTGCTATTGAAGGTATTTCTTTACTGAAATCAGAACCTTTTGATGCCATAATTTCTGATTTTGAAATGCCCGGAATGAACGGTATTGAATTTTTAAAAGAAATCCGGGCTCTCGGGTTTAGTACCCCTTTTATTATCTTCAGCGGAAGGGGCAGAGAGGATGTTTTAATTGAGGCGATAAATAACGGTGCCGACTTTTATCTTCAGAAGGGAGGTAAACCAAAAGCACAGTTCGCCGAGATGAAGAATATGATTGTACAGGCTGTTAAGAGAAAACAGGCTGAAAAAGCATTGCGGGAAAGTGAGGAGAGATACAGGGCGGTTGTTGAAAGCCAGACTGAATTTGTGTGCAGGTTTGCTCCATCAGGGATTATCAATTTTGCAAATGAGGCATTTTGCCGCAATTATAATGTTGAGTCTTCTTCGATAATCGGCAGAAGTCTTAAAACAAAAATTCCGAGGTCTGACAGGAAAAGGCTTGAAGTAAATCTGCGTCTGCTAAGACCTAACAATCCTGTACTGGATATTGAACACAGGGTTATAATGCCTGATGGTGAAGTCCGCTGGCAGCACTGGATTGACAGGGCGATATTTGATGAAAACGGAAATATTGTTGAATATCAGGCTGTCGGGAGAGATACAACCATTCAAAAGAGGATGCAGAAATCCTTAAAGGAAGAGATCAATTATGTGCAGGCGTTAATGAACACGATCGCCGCACCTGTTTTTTTCAGAGATACAAAAGGAGTTTATTACGACTGCAACCTTGCCTTTGAGGAATTTGTCGGTTATTCAAGGGATGAGATAATCGGCAAAAACATCTATGATTTCTTTGAAAAGGATCTGGCTGATGTATATGCAAAAAAAGATGAAGAGATTGTTAAAAATCCTCATGTCCAACGGTATGAATTCTGTGCCAATAATTCAAAAGGCGAGAAAAAGGATGTTATATTTTCAAAGACTGCAAGGTTTGCAGAAGACGGGACTGTCAGTGGTATTGTCGGGATTATAATTGATATAAGTGACCGGAAAAAGATTGAGAACAATTTAATCAAAGAAGTAAATTTTGTACAGGCACTAAAAGATACTATCCCTGCCCCTGTTTTTTACAGGGACAGATACGGAATATATTACGACTGCAATGTTGCATTTGAAGAGCTTGTCGGTCTTTCAAAGGACGAGATAATCGGCAAAAATATCCATGACTTCTTTGAAAAAGATCTTGCAGATGTTTATACAAAGAAGGATCTTGAAATAATTAATAATCCGCATCTTCAGCAGTATGAATATACAATCAATAATGCAAAAGGGGAGAGAATAGATGTTCTCTTCTCAAAAACCGCTCTTTTTGGTGCCGACGGAAATGTTCTTGGAATTGTCGGTGTAATCCTTGACATAAGCAACAGGAAAAAGATGGAGGAGGCTTTACGGAAAAACGAAGAGAAGTTCCGCACTCTTGCCGATTATACATATGATCTTGAATCATGGATTGGGCCTGATAAAAATATTGTATATATCTCCCCGTCGTGCGAGAGGATAACCGGATTCAAACCGGATGAATTCACAAAAAATGGCATTCGGGTTATTAAAAATCTAATCCATCCTGATGATCTGGAGTCTTTTATAAGGCACTATGAATCTTTTTCAGAGGAGATGACCGATGTTGTTCACTTTGATTTCAGGATCATAAGGCCTGACGACGGGAAACTGAAGTGGCTAAGCCACTACTGCCAGCCTGTTTATGACAGTTCCGGGAAGTGGCTTGGAAGGCGTGAGACATGCCGTGACATAACACTTAGAAAGGAGTATGAGGATAAGGTTTCAGAAGTAAATGAAAAATTAAATCTTTTGTCAAGTGTCACCCGGCATGATGTACTGAATCAGGTGACAGCACTTCTCGGATATTTTGAACTGTCAAGAGAGATGGCGGCGGACAATCCTCAGGCTGCCATGATGGTTGGCAAGATGGAGGTTATTGCAAGCACCATACAGCATCAGATAACTTTTACGAAAGATTATCAGGAGATTGGGGTTCATTCACCGGCATGGCAGAATTTGTCTGAGACTGTGTGGTACTCTGCCTATATGGTTAGTCAGGGAGATGTCCTGGTAGATGTCAGTATTGATGAAAAAATAGAAATTTATGCGGATCCGCTTTTGAACAAGGTCTTTTATAACTTTATTGACAATTCCATCCGGCATGGCGGCGAAAAACTCAGTCAAATAAATATATTTTCAGAGATGTCTGACGATCTGCTTAAGATAATATATACCGATGACGGCCAGGGAATTTCCTGTCATGACAAGGACAAGATTCTTCTCAAAGGATTCGGCAAGAATACCGGTTACGGGTTGTTTTTAACCAGCAATGTTCTTGCAATGACTGGAATGAATATCAATGAATGCGGAGTACCCGGAGAGGGTGTGAGGTTTGAAATTACTGTTCCCGGGGGAATGTACAGAATAAAATAAGACTTAAGGTAAAGATCTTTAATCATAATTTTTTGTATTTGTGATTTGAATATTTTAGAGACTGTAAAATTTTTATGTCATGACCGTTTTGCATAAAATTGGAAGAGGTTATTTTTATAGATTGTTTCATATGCATCATTTCGCGTTTTTTTCAAAAATACTGTCATATTCCCTGTATTTGATGTAAATCAAATTAAAATTTGAATTATCCTGTTATTTTTTTTGAATTGCTGGTTTTATTGCTTATCAGGATAAATTACTAAGACATGAATTTCGAAGAACTCAGACACGGAACTGAACTTATAAAGAGAGGTTTTGCATCCATGCAGAAAGGCGGTGTAATCATGGATGTTGTAAACGCAGAACAGGCTGTTATTGCCGAGTCAGCAGGTGCTGTTGCTGTAATGGCTCTTGAGCGTGTACCTGCAGATATCAGAAAGGCAGGCGGCGTTGCAAGGATGGCTGATGTTGCAAAGGTAGAAGAGATTATTGATGCTGTTTCAATTCCTGTTATGGGGAAGGCAAGGATCGGTCATTTTGTTGAGGCTCAGGTTTTAGAGGCTGTCGGTGTTGATATGATAGACGAGAGTGAGGTTTTAACTCCGGCAGATGAGCAGTATCATATTGATAAGACACAGTTCACTGTTCCTTTCGTATGTGGTGCAAGAAATCTCGGAGAGGCATGCAGACGTATCAATGAAGGAGCTGCCATGATCAGAACAAAGGGTGAGGCAGGAACAGGAAATGTTGTCGAGGCTGTCCGCCACATGAGATCAATTACCGGTGAGATCAGACTTCTGAAAGGAATGGACGAGCAGGAAGTTGCAGCGTATGCAAGAAAGATTGAAGCACCGGTTGATATTGTCCTTGAGTGTGCGAAGATGGGACGTCTTCCTGTTGTAAATTTCTCTGCGGGAGGTATTGCAACACCTTCAGATGCAGCGATGATGATGCAGCTTGGATGTGACGGTGTTTTCGTCGGGTCGGGAATTTTTAAGTCTTCAAATCCTGAGGTTATGGCTCTTGCAATTGTAGAGGCTGTAAACAACTTCAATGATGCTTCAGTGATTGCAAAGGTCAGCAAAAATCTTGGAGAGGCAATGCCCGGTCTTGATGTACACGGTTTAAAGGAAGAAGAGGTGCTCTCGACCCGTGGGAATTAAAATAGGTGTTCTGGCGCTTCAGGGTGATGTTTCCGAACACATCCTGGCGTTTGAGAGGGCTCTTTTGTCGGCTGGACTAAAAACGGCAGATTCATCAGTTTTTGAACTTAGAAACTCTGATGAAATCCCCGTTTGTGATGCAATTGCTATACCCGGAGGTGAGTCGACCACCATATCACGCCTTATTGATAAGAACGGCATGAGGGACGCCCTTGTAAATTTCAAAGGGGGCTTTTTTGCAACCTGTGCCGGTATGGTAATTCTTTCATCAGAAGCTGATGACAAAAGGGTAAAACCCTTAGGTATTATTGATATTTCGGTTGACAGAAATGCGTTTGGAAGACAGCGTGATTCCTTTCAGATGCCTCTTGAGATAAGGGGGCTTTCTGCTCCTTATGATGCAGTTTTTATAAGGGCGCCGGTTGCAGTATCTGCCGGGAAAGATGTTTTTGTTCTTTGTAAATTAGATTCCGGGATAGTTGCTCTGACACAGGGAAAACATATGGTTTTGTCCTTTCATCCCGAACTTACCGGGGATACGAGGCTTCACGAGTTGTTTTTGAAGAATCTTGTGGAATAAGCTGAGGATCTAATCTAATAATAATTTTTAATTTCTTTTTTGTTCTGACGATATATTTTTAGATTTGTGGGCAGATGTTGTTTATTCAATATCTCGTCATTAATTTGAATATAATTTCTAAATAAATTATTTGTGGAATAAATTTTTGATCATATTGTTGATTTTGGAAATTTTATTTCAAATATATTTTTATCATATGTAAGAATATATACAAACATATCATTTGGGGGGGAGTGTTGTTAGTCTGAAAAAATACGTTCCTGTTGTTTTATTCACGGGATCTGATGATCCTTTTTTTAGCTCTGCCAGAAATTATCTTGAGAATATTTATGGCATATATTCAGATTCAGCTTACTGTTCCCCTGACATTATTGCCGACAAAACGGAGTCCGTTTATGATGCCATTATATTCGGATATGAAAAGGGCGGGAATTATGATCCCGGGTTTGTAAAGAAAATACGCCAAAACGGGTTCTTTGCTCCTGTTATTTTATTTTCAAAAAGTGGCGGGAAGGATATTTTAAACGAAGCCGTCAAAAGTGGAGCTGATTTTTTTATTCAGGGAGGCTGTGATGAAGAAGGGATGTATGCACAACTTTATTTCAGCATAAAAAAATCCATTGAGATCGAAACGGCCAAAAAAGAGGATTCTGAAAGGTTTGTTTTTGATGAATCCGGTGATGAGGTTCCTGTTTTGAAAACGGTCTGTAAACCGGAATTAAACCGAAATAATTGCCTTCCTGAGAGTTTTACAGGTATGGCTGAGATTAATGAGGCAGAAAAATCCTTAAAGGAGAGTGAAATGCTCTTCACGTCTGTTTTTAAATATGTTCCTATTGGTATGAACCTGACAAATGAAGAGGGCCGGTTCATCAGCGTAAATGACGAAATCTGCAGGATTCTTGGAATGAGTTCAGAAGAGCTGATTATGAAAAATTTCGTTGACATAACCCATCCTGATGATATGAGTGCTGATGTTGAATTATATAATAAACTGATTTCAGGAAAGATCAATAATTATTCATTAAAAAAGCGTTATATTCACAAAGATGGTTCTGATGTCTGGGTGAATATTTCGGTATTTGCAATAAGGGAAGGAGATAAAAAACCAAAGTATATCGTGGCGATGGTTGAAAACCTGACCAAACAAAAGATTGCCGAAGAAAAACTGTTTGAAAGGGAGATTAAGTACAGTGAGATATTCAATCAGTCGGCACAGGCAATAGTTATTTTCGATGAAAATGGCAATATTTTTGAAAGTAATGATAGAATAAAACAGTTATTCGGAACCGAATATTGCGACATCATTAATGAATCAGGTTTATTTTCTGATCCTAACATTCCTGCGAATATTAAAATGGCAATAAGAGAGGGTGTTGCGTTATCCTCTGAGATAAAGTATAATTTTGATCTTTTAAAAGAAGTATGGGGGTTTACTTCTGAAAAAAAAGGAACAATTGATCTTGATGTCAGACTTATTCCCATATCAAGAAACGGTAAAATAATATGTTTTATTCTAATAATCAATGATATATCTGATATAAAAAATTCACAGGATGCTCTTTTTCGTGCAAATAATAAACTCAAAATTCTCTCCGGCATTACAAGGCATGATATATTGAATCAGATTACTGCTATTAAACTGTATAATGAACTTATTCTTGAACAAATTAAGGATAATTCAAAAGCATGTCAGGTCTTAAATAAAATCGATAAATGCACTGATATGATTCGTGCCCAGATAAACTTCACAAAAAATTATGAAAATCTCGGATTGGAGTCTCCTTCCTGGCAGGATCTGAATAATTGTGTCAGGCAGGCATCTTTGGGTGTCTTGGCTGAAGGGATCACATTCAGGAACTGTTGCGATGATTATCTGGTGTTTGCCGACCCGATGCTCCTGCTTGTTTTTTCAAATCTTTTTGACAACAGCATAAGACACGGGGTTGACATTAATTCAATCGGGGTTTCTTTTAAAGAGTCGGGAGATAACGGATTAATTATTTTTGAAGATGACGGTGCAGGGATTTCTGATTGTATTAAGGAAAAGATTTTTCTGAAAGGGTTTGGTTCAAATACAGGCTACGGACTATTTCTAATAAGGGAAATTCTGGCAATAAACGGGTTTTTAATTGTCGAAACCGGTACTAAAGGTGTCGGTGCCAGGTTTGAAATAACGGTTCCGCCGGGTAAATGGCGTTTAAATAAAAAATAATTCTGAATTTAAAAAATATTTATTATCAGGGCCATTTTTAATTTTTTAGGGATATTCTTCCTGATTTTTAATAATCAGGTGATATTTACCACCGGTCGATCCGGTTTTGTCCAAGTGTTCTGTAAATTTTCTTTTGTTGTGTTTTTTTATTCTCCCATTCTGAGAGGTTTGTCTGGTCATATGGGACAACTTCGTTTGTCATTCTTATCAAAAGCCCGTGTTTTTTTGAAAAAGAATTTAGTGCTGCTGTTGTGTCTGCCCAGGTGATAACAGGGATTTGTTCATCAAAGCCGCGAAGGAACTGATAATACAGAGGTTTTTCAGGTGTGCTCTCCGGGTGCTCTCCGAATATGAGTGCATGTTTATGCCCTGTGAAAAGTTCGATTAGTGCGGGTTTTTGTTCTGTTCCCGGTTTTTCAAGATTTTCTTTTGTTGTGTACTGGATTATGGGACTTGGAAGGGCTTTTTCTTTATTGAGTTTGAAAAATAGTTTTCCTCCTTTTTTACCGGATATAAGGGGGCATTTTTGAAATAATTCTTCATCTGCAAGAAAAGCCAGATCGTCTGTGTCAATGTCGATGCAGGCAATAGTAAGTCCGTCTTTTGTCGGATAGTTCATATCAAGGGATACGCTGATCTGCCCTGCTGTGAAGCTTTTGGTATAGGGCCGGTTCCAGTAATTTTCAATAATCTCAAGCCTTTTTTGAGAGGGGATATGAAAAGAATCGCGAACCGTTTTTCCAAAGAAGCGTCTGTCAAAATTTCTTAAAAGTTCCCTTTCACCAGGGGGATTTTCGCCGTAAACCCCTTTTACTGAAATAATTCCGAGCGGGGCTTTTGATTTGGGGCGGCAGGGAACTGGTATAACCCCGTTATTTCTGCACCATGAAACAACGTCACCTGCTGTTTTTGGCTGTTTCCCTGTCATTGATATTTTTTCGGGCATAAACAATCCTGATGAATAAAATTGAATCCTAATGCTATACGGATTTTTGAATATCTGTTTTTCAGGTATTAATCAGTTTCATCCGGTGGAAAAGTTCTGGTAAAAAAGATTCAGGATTTTTAAAAATCTGAAGGGGTTTTATGTATTTTAATTAAAAAAATTAAGCAGGATTTAATGGAGATTCTCAACTTTCCTTGCCATTTCTTCTGCTTTTCCTTTGTCTATAATAAGGCCTCCGGAAACCTTCAACCAGTATGCAAGATCTTTGAGGTGTTTTCTTTCGATATCCTTAAAGGCCAGACCATCCATGTGATATTTTGTCTGTCTTTCAAGGAATCTTTCTGCTGCCGGTCCAAGGTAAAAAGTTACCTCTTTTAAAACCTTATCTGAGATAAGTGACACACAACCACCTTATTGTTTGTCCTCATCTTCCGGGTCCATCATCATTATCTTAAGGCTGGCAACCATTCTGCCGAAAGATTCTGCAAGAAGCCCAATCTCATCATTTCTTTTTATATCAATATTTACGCCTGTATCACCCATGCTGATTTTATTGGCTGTAGCGTTTAGTGTGTGAATATCTCTTATCATGGATCTTGCAAACATCGCAATAAATCCGCCTGCGATAAGGACTGAAATTAATATAATTATGTAGATGATGTTTCCGATAAAGTTCTGTCTGTCAATAACTTTCTGACTGTCCATATCTATTCCGACAATACCAACTGTTTCACCTTTAGAATTGAGAACAGGTGCATATCCTGAAATTACAACTCCCCATTCATCATATGTGAATTCTTTTTCAGAGACTGGTTTGTCAAACCCGATGAACATCTCTTTTGAGGGTGTTTCGTAAATCTCATTGATGCCGGAAGTGTCATCATCGAAAATTCCGTATTCAGCATCCACAACATAGGCGACTTTGTCACCTATTTTTCTCATAGTATAGACGTAGAGTATTTCATCACTTGATTCCTGAATTTTGTAGAGCTGATCTCGTAATTTTATAAATTCAGGGCTGTTTTCATCTCCCTCTTTTAGTGTGGATAACAGGTCGCCGTCGATCTGTGTTGCAATAACACTTGCAAGTGATGTGAGTTCATCCTGTGTTGTGTCTTTGAGTGCGGTTTTTGTTTCACCGTATGTGTAAAAAAAGCTCATTCCTGAGATTACAACTATCAGGATCAGAAAACTGACTGTGAGCTTTGTCATTATACTGTTATACCATTTTACCATAATTATCACAGTTGAATAAAATGTTTATGTAATTTTTTTAATTAAAAATGATTGATTGTAATTTAATATAATCCAAATCAAATTAACTAGGTCATATATATATTAAGATTTAAGAGAATTATTCATTGTGAGAATTTTTTTAAGGCTGAATATTTTTAACAGATTTGATTAATTATTTTCCGTGGATTTAGTATTTTATAATTTAAAATAGGAATATATAAATAAAAATCCTGTGTAATCACTCTTCGTTAGAGAAGAGAGAAAGTGCTTTGATTTGTTTATGTACTGATGAATCGGTAACATAGTCTCTTCGTGGTTTGTATAATTTTAAACCAGAATTTAATAATTTCAATTGTGGGGATTGAAATAAGGGGATAATAATTCAACAGGCAAATATAATCGTGATTTGCCCTTTGCATATGAGATATGGATATAATCGTTGTTTCTCGTTAATTGCCGGAGAATCTATGCTATGAATCCTTGTTTTTCCTTTTGACTCATTCCTCATAGTAATACAAAAGTTGTGGTATCAGATGTACTATGCACATACTACGGAAAATGCGAATAAAAGCGACTGGCAGACTCTAAAGGATCACCTCGAAAGTGTGGCACAGATTTCATCAGGATTTGCAGATGACTTTGGTTCAGGCAGGATTGCCTACGCAGGAGGACTCCTGCATGATATTGGAAAATATTCCGGGGAATTTCAAAACCGGCTTGAAGGGAGGAGAATAAGAGTTGATCATTCAACAGCAGGGGCAGTTGAGGCAAAGGGTCTTTATAATCCTTCATTAAGCAGGATTCTTGAATATATTATTGCGGGACATCACGGAGGTATCCTCAATTACGGAACCCCTGAAAGCGGTCTTGAATGCAGGATCAAAAACGCCGTCCTTCATGACTATTCCGCATACAAATATGAGGTTGAACCCCCTGATTTGAATTCTTTCAATCCAACGCTGGTATGTTCCCCTACAAAACCCGGGTTTACAATCTCATTTTATATCCGGATGCTATACTCCTGCCTTGTTGATGCGGATTCACTTGATACCGAGAGGTTTGCAAATCCTGAAAAATCAGCTTTAAGGGGGAAATATGAATCCTTTGAATCTCTTTTTGAAAAGTTTGAAAACCGGATGAGAGATATTTCATTGTCATGTGAGGATACGCCCGTAAACCAAAGCAGAAATGAGATTTATCAGGAGTGCAGAAGAAAGGCAGAACTTAAGCCCGGCATTTTTACGCTGAGTGTTCCGACCGGCGGCGGGAAAACCCTCTCATCAATGGCTTTTGCTCTATTGCATCTTAAAAAGTACGACCTTAAGAGAATTTTTTACGTAATTCCCTATACAAGCATCATCGAGCAGAATGCCAAAGTTTTCAGGGAAATATTCGGAAGCGGAAATGTCCTCGAACATCACAGCAATTATGATCCGGGAAAAGAGGGTTTTGAGGATGTCGGGGATTTTAATCAGGAGGATATGCTGAAACTATCATCTGAAAACTGGGATATGCCTGTTGTTGTGACAACCAATGTTCAGTTCTTTGAGTCTCTTTTTTCAAACAAAAGATCAAGGTGTCGAAAAATTCACAATCTTTCAGGGAGTGTTATCATTCTTGACGAGGCACAGATGCTTCCGACAAAATACCTAAAACCCTGCCTTTCTGCTTTATCGGAACTTGTCAGAAATTACGGATCGACGGTTGTTATCTGCACTGCAACGCAGCCGAAGATTGGGGATTTTCTGGATGAGGATATACAGCCGGTTGAGATTATGGAATCGCCAAAAGAGCTTTATGAGCATTTCAGGCGTGTTCATGTCAATAACCTTGGAGATATTTCTGATGAAGAGTTATCAGAGAGAATAACCGGCCATCATCAGGCTCTATGCGTTGTAAACACCAGAAAGCATGCCAGACTTCTTTATCAAAGAATAACTGAATCGGAAATATCTAAAGATGATGGCAGCTGTTTTCACCTGAGTGCAGGAATGTGTCCTGTGCACAGAAGAGAACAGCTTGAAAAAATTCGTTCTCTTTTAAAGGAAGGCAAACCGTGCAGGGTTATTTCGACACAGTTAATAGAGGCCGGTGTTGACGTCGATTTTCCTTTTGTTTACAGGGCCCGGACAGGCATCGATTCTATTGCACAGGCCGCAGGAAGATGCAACCGTGAAGGCAAAAGGGATTTAGGGGAGATTTTTGTATTCAGATCAACTGAGGATTACGGAAAAGCGACAAGCTGGCAGAGCAGAACGGCTGAGATTGGTGAGATGATATTCAGAGAGTTTGAAGATCCGCTATCGCCTGAAGCTGTCAGTGAATATTTCAAAAAATTATATTTTAATGAAGGAGATGAAGGGCTTGACAAAAAGAAGATACTGCTATCCCTTGAAAAAAGGGTAGGTGAATGTGCATTTCCATTTGGAGATGTCAGTGATGATTTCAGAATAATTGACGAAAACACGAAGGATATTATTATTCCTTTTGATGACAGCGCAAGAAAAGCAATCAAAGAGATCCAAAAGATTGGTTTTCCTGAAAATTATGGACGAAAACTTCAGGGATATAGTGTTTCGGTTTATCCGCATGAGTTTAAGGCTTTGAATGAATCAAATGCCCTGGAACTTATTGCAGACAGGTACTATATTCTTACATCTGAGTCCCTTTATTCAGAAAAAACCGGTCTGTTGAGGATTTCTTCCGATGAATTCAACGGAGCGCTTTTGATAGCTTAAAGGAGGTGAATTAGCATTGGGTTATGGAATTAAACTAAAAGTATGGGGCGATTACGCCTGTTTTACACGGCCTGAGATGAAAGTCGAACGGGTGAGTTATGATGTAATGACTCCTTCGGCTGCAAGGGGCATTTTGGAGGCAATTTACTGGAAGCCTGCAATCTCTTGGAAGATTGACAAGATTCATGTGCTGAATAAAATCAGCTTTGACAATATCAGGAGAAACGAGGTTCTTGGGAAAATTCCGGCGAACAAGGTCAAAAATGCAATTAAAGGCGGGGATGTTTCCCTTTATCAGGATTCAAATGATGACAGAGTTCAGCGTGCATCGCTTGTTTTACGTGATGTCTGCTACTGCATTGAGGCACATTTTGAAATGACTGATAAGGCAGGTCCTGATGATACCGAAAAGAAGCACTACAATATTGCTCTTCGGAGAATGAAGAGAGGTCAGTGCTTTCATCAGCCGTATTTCGGCTGCCGTGAGTTTCCTGTCTCATTTGAATTTATTGAAGGTGATGTTCCTGATTCCTATTATTCCGGTGAAAAAGGTGGTGAGAAGGATCTTGGGTTTATGCTGCATGACATAGACTTTGAAGATGAGAACAAAGCTGTATTTTTCAGGGCAAGTATGACTGACGGGGAGATTGATGTGAACAAATGTCTCTGTTACGGAGGTCTGTCGTGATAATTGAGTCTTTATGCCGGTATTATGATATTCTGGCGAATGATGAGAGTGTCTCTATTTCACGTCCCGGTTACAGCAGTGCAAAGGTTTCATTTAATCTTATAATTTCAGGTGAAGGCGAGCTTTTAAACATCATTGATCTGCGATCAGATGATAAAAAGCCCAGACCGCGGATGATGGATGTCCCGCAGCAGAATTCCCGTGCAAACAGTGTTACCCCTTATTTCCTGTGTGAAAATGCAAAGTATGTCTTTGGTGTTGAGAAGGTAAAAAGAGCAGATTATGAGAAGAAATATCTGTATAAAGGCGGCTGTGTTCTTTTAGAGGATGGTGAAAAAGAGGTTGTTTTAACTCATCCACGTTCGCTTGAATGTTTTGAGGAGTTTAAGAAACTTCATCACAGTCTGCTTGATGTTGTAAATAATCCGGCTGCAAAAGGACTCCTTTTGTTTCTTGATAACTGGAATCCTGAAGATTTCGTTAAAAATCCAAAGATTGACCAGTACAAGGATGATATCCTTGCCGGCGGAAATTTTGTTTTCCAGTATGAAAGGGATGATGATTATTTGCACAACAGTTCTGATGCCAGGAGGAGCTGGGAAAAGTATAATTCTGTCGGTTCTTCAAAGGGTGCCATTGTCGGGCAGTGCCTTGTGACCGGTGAGAGTGGTCCGGTTGCAAGACTGCATCAGAAAATAAAGGGCGTTGCCAATGCACAGTCAGCAGGTGCTTCGATTGTAAGCTTCAATAATGATGCATTTTATTCTTATGGGAAGGATCAGAGCTATAATGCCCCTGTTGGCGAATTGGCGATGTTTAAGTACACAACAGTTCTTAACCATCTGCTTTTGTCGATGGACAACAGGATTAGAATTGGGGATACAACAACGGTTTTCTGGGCGGAAACGAGTGATAAGACCTGTGAAAATCTTGCAAATTTCTTCTTAAACCCCCGTGATGCATCTAAGGATAATAAAGAGAATGCAGATGAAAATCAGAGAGTTAAGGATGAAAAAACCCTTCAGATTGCTAATGATGTTCTGAAAAAGATTAGCAGAGGTCACAAAATAAACAGTGATGACATAAAAACAGATCGGGATACCAGATTCTACATCCTTGGTCTGTCTCCGAATAATGCAAGAATTGCTGTCCGTTTTTGGTATATGGATAGTTTTGGAAACTTCATTGAGAGGGTTTCACGTCATTATCTGGATATGGAAATTGTCAGGGGTGATTTTGATTTCAGGTATATTTCCGTACGGAATCTTTTGAGGGAAACAGTGCCTGAGAGTTCTGACAAGGGAGAAGTTTCCCCCCTTCTCGGCGGTCTTATGATGAATTCCATTCTTAACGGGACTGCCTATCCGGCTCAGATGTACAACGCAATTTTAAGTCGTGTAAAGGTTGAGAGGTCGATTAATTATGTTCGTGCCGGTTTTATCAAGGCTTATCTTTTTAGGCTTTCGAGATCCGGTCTGAGCAGTTTAGATGAGAGTCTGATTACCATGAGTTTAAATGAAGAGAGTCAAAATGTGCCGTATCGTCTTGGAAGACTTTTTGCTGTGCTTGAAAAGGTGCAGGGTGAGACAAACAAGGATATGGGTAGTACTATAAACAGCAAATATTTCAGCAGCGCATCGTCCACACCAGCGGTAGTTTTCCCTGTTTTGCTAAAACTTGCACAGCATCATATTGCAAAGTCAGAATGGGGCTTTGTGTCAAATAAGTCCATAGAGGAAATTTTGTCTGAAGTAAATGAGTTCCCTGAGTATCTGAATCTTGAAGGACAGGGTATGTTTATGCTTGGATATTATCATCAGCGTAAGAATTTTTACAAGAAGAAAGAGAGCAGTTCAATAAAGGAGGAGTAAATTATGAGTGAAATTATTAAGAATCGTTATGAGTTTGTATTGTTGTTTGATGTTGAGAACGGAAACCCCAACGGTGATCCCGATATGGGCAATATGCCAAGAATTGATCCGCAGACAGGCTGTGGTATTGTTACCGATGTCTGCCTTAAAAGAAAGATTAGGGATTATGTTGATCTTGTAAGAGAGGATGTTCCCGGCTATGAAATTTATGTGAAGTCAGGTGCTGTTCTAAATCAGCAGCACCAGAAAGCGTATGATAATCTCGGCATTAAAAAGGATTCAAAGAAGCCAAAAGATAGTGATCTTACGAAGTTTATGTGCCAGAATTTCTTTGATATCCGTGCATTCGGGGCTGTTATGACAACAGAGGTCAACTGCGGTCAGGTAAGAGGGCCTGTTCAGATCAATTTTTCAAGAAGCCTTGATCCCGTTTTTCAGCAGGAGATAACGGTTACCCGTTGTGCTGTTACAAAGGACAAGGATGCCGAGAAAGGTCAGACGATGGGAAAGAAGCAGATTATACCATACGGTCTTTACCGTGCCGAGGGTTATATTTCTGCAAATCTTGCCAGAAAGACAACCGGATTTACAGAGGATGATCTTGAGCTTTTGTGGGACAGTCTTGTAAATATGTTTGAGCATGACCACTCGGCTGCAAGGGGAAAGATGTCTGCAAGGAAACTGATAGTCTTTAAGCATGAGAGTGAACTTGGATGCTGTCAGTCGCATGTTCTCTTTGACAAGGTAAAAGTTGAGCGTGTTTCAGGCGATCTTCCGCCACGCTCGTTTGGTGACTATGATGTCACTGTTTTAAAGGATGAGATTCCTTCCGGGGTTACTCTGATTGAAAAATTATGACCGGAAAAAGCTATGCCGATGACGAGCTTTTGTCGTTGTCAGGCATACAGCATTTTTATTTTTGCAAACGGCAGTGGGCCTTAATTCATGTTGAGCGCCAGTGGGAGGATAATCTGAGGACAACAGAGGGTCATTTCCTGCATGAGCGTGTCGATGATCCCTTCTTTTTTGAGAGCAGGGGTGATGTTTTCATATCAAGGGCTTTTCCTCTGGTATCACATAGTCTTGGCCTTTTCGGGATTGCGGATGTTGTTGAGTATATCCGAACAAAGGACGGTATTTCAGTCCCCGGGTATGAAGGGCTCTGGACGATGAGGCCTGTTGAATACAAGCGGGGGAAACCAAAAACCGACGAGCGTGACGAGGTTCAGCTTTGTGCACAGGCAATGTGCCTTGAGGAGATGTTCGGAGTCAGGATAGAATCGGCTGACTTCTATTATCATGAGATCAGAAGAAGGGTTCATCTGAATCTGGATGATTCCCTTTGGAGTCTTGTTTCATCCCTTGCAGATGAGATGCATGAGATTTTTGATAAGGGGGTTACGCCGCCTGCGGAGAAGTCAAAAAAATGCAGCGCCTGCTCTCTTGAAAATGTGTGCATGCCGAAAATTACAATTAAGAAAACATCTGTTGCAGGTTATGTCAAAAGGCATGTGGATGATGCCTGCAAGGGTGATTAGGGGTTTTTTATGAGGAAACTACTGAATACGCTTTATGTGACCACACCTGAGTCTTATCTTTTAAAGGACGGGGAAAACGTGGTTGTAAGGGTTGATGGTGAGGACAGGTTCAGGATTCCTGTTCATAATCTTGAGGGGATTGTCTGTTTTGGGTATATGGGTGCAAGTCCGCAGCTGATGCGGCTTTGTACTGATAATAATGTCGGGCTGTCTTTTTTGTCTCCGTCCGGCAGGTTTCAGGCAAGAGTCAGTGGGAAGGTTAAGGGGAATGTACATTTGAGGCGGACCCAGTACCGGATAGCTGATGATATTGGTGATTCCCTGAATATTGCAAAGTGTTTTATGAAGGGCAAGGTTGTCAATTGCAGGACTGTTCTTGGGCGTGGCGTTCGCGATCACGGTGATGTTATTGACTGTGACAAAGTCAGGTATGCCGACAGTCTTATTATCGGGAATCTTTTGAAGGTTGATGACTGCATCAATCCTGATGCCCTCCGGGGGATTGAGGGAAACTGTGCAAAATTTTATTTTTCAGCTCTTGATGAGCTTATTTTAAAGCAGAAGGATGATTTTTTTATCAGTGAACGCAACAGGAGACCTCCTCTGGATAATATGAATGCTCTGCTTTCTTTTTTGTATACTCTTCTTGCACATGATGTTGAGTCTGCTCTTGAGAGTGTGGGCCTTGATCCTTATGTCGGGTTTTTCCATACCGACAGGCCTGGAAGGGCGAGTCTTGCACTTGATATGATGGAGGAGTTAAGGCCGTTTCTGGCTGACAGGCTTGCTTTAAGTATGGTAAATCTGAGGCAGATTAGCGGTAATGATTTTCTAAAGAAGGAGAACGGCGGCGTTATTATGACAGATGACGGGAAAAAGGAGGTTCTTGGTGCATGGCAGAAGAGGAAGCAGGATAAAATTGTCCATCCGTATTTAAAGGAGAAGATCTCTGTCGGTCTTGTTCCTTATGTTCAGGCGATGCTGATGGCCCGTTTTTTGCGTGGGGATATTGACGGTTATCCGCCATTTTTCATGAACTGAGGTTTTTATTATGATGGTTCTGGTTACATATGATGTAAGTACTGAGTCTGAGGGCGGTAAGAGGAGACTTCGTAAGGTTGCAAAGGAGTGTGTGAACTATGGTCAGAGGGTTCAGAATTCCGTTTTTGAATGCCTTTTGGATCCTGCCCAGTTTGCAAAGCTTAAACACTCCCTTTGCGGTATAATTGATGAGGAGAAGGACAGTCTGAGGTTTTATTATCTTGGCAAGAACTGGAAGAACAGGGTCGAGCATTTTGGTGCAAAGGAGGGTTATGATCCTGAGGGTATTTTGATTACATGATTTTTTGCGAACCCTAAGCTCACATGTTTTTCCGGGGAGGTTCGCGGAGAAAATTAAAGATCAGTATAATAATCTTTCCATTTTTCCAGGTGTTTTGCAGGTGATTTCTGTGATATTAAAAGTAAAAAAAAGTAAAAATATTTTTTAAATAACCATTTTTATTAATTCTATATTTATTATATAGTGCGGCAGATGTATTTTTATGCCGTTTTGTTTTAGAAAGAAATATTATAATGGCTGTTTATATTAGATGATGTAATCATTTTCATCCATGTTCTCCTGTTTCAGGAGATTATGTTATTGAACTGATTAGTTTAGAGTCACACCCTTCACGGGTGTGTGGATTGAAATAAACTATATAATTGAAGATTTTGAAATAGAACCCGTCACACCCTTCACGGGTGTGTGGATTGAAATACGAAAAATCATTTAAGGCATTAGTAGATCTACCTGTCACACCCTTCACGGGTGTGTGGATTGAAATACGGATAAATGCATCAGTTGGATAGAAGAATGCAGTCACACCCTTCACGGGTGTGTGGATTGAAATCTTCGGTCGCCTTCGTAGGGTACATATTTGTTTTGTCACACCCTTCACGGGTGTGTGGATTGAAATATCGGTTATTTGGACAAATACGTTTGGAGCGCCTAGTCACACCCTTCACGGGTGTGTGGATTGAAATTTTGTTGTCTATAGGTAAGTTGTTTTCATAATCGTCACACCCTTCACGGGTGTGTGGATTGAAATCTACGAAACGGGATCTTAAGTCCCGCGCCTTTGGTCACACCCTTCACGGGTGTGTGGATTGAAATCAAGAAATGTTGTAATAAAAAACATTTTCATATAGTCACACCCTTCACGGGTGTGTGGATTGAAATTTTTGGTAATTTTATTGTTTTGTCCAGATAACATAGTCACACCCTTCACGGGTGTGTGGATTGAAATCAGACGCTCAGGAGAAACGGCCAGGCACAGGCAGGTCACACCCTTCACGGGTGTGTGGATTGAAATCAAAATTTGTTGATGATTCGCAAAAATTAAAAGATGTCACACCCTTCACGGGTGTGTGGATTGAAATTTAAACTGTTCGTCATTTATGGCGGCCAGAACTTCGTCACACCCTTCACGGGTGTGTGGATTGAAATTTATGCACCTTGGCATCAGATGCCGACATGCCGGCGTCACACCCTTCACGGGTGTGTGGATTGAAATACGGCGTATTTTACAGCGAATGGCAGGGAAAATTAAGTCACACCCTTCACGGGTGTGTGGATTGAAATAATTAGAATCCCGTTAAAAATATTTTCTAAAATGTCACACCCTTCACGGGTGTGTGGATTGAAATTAAAATGGAAATTAAGCGTAAGGAGCTAAAGCGCTCGTCACACCCTTCACGGGTGTGTGGATTGAAATATCCAGCACACCGGATGTATGGTATCATTAGATGGTCACACCCTTCACGGGTGTGTGGATTGAAATTTATTGCGTTCCTGCTTCCTGTTGCTTTCGATGCTTGTCACACCCTTCACGGGTGTGTGGATTGAAATGATGTAAATGTTTTATCGTATAAAAAGCCTGTAGGTCACACCCTTCACGGGTGTGTGGATTGAAATAATCTCGGCGGAAGGGGGGCAATAACAAGTGCTGGTCACACCCTTCACGGGTGTGTGGATTGAAATAATAATTAATTCTTTTGTTGCATATATATAGCCGTGTCACACCCTTCACGGGTGTGTGGATTGAAATAAAATTTATGGCTACAAACATAATTATCGATGAAGTCACACCCTTCACGGGTGTGTGGATTGAAATTTTACCCGCGACCATATCCCGCGTAAAATCAAAGTCACACCCTTCACGGGTGTGTGGATTGAAATCGATGGAGTTTTTTCCTGTTCCGCGGCTTTATCTTGTCACACCCTTCACGGGTGTGTGGATTGAAATCCGCATATTTTACACGTTCTTTGTTTTTTATCAGGTCACACCCTTCACGGGTGTGTGGATTGAAATTACCGTCCTGTATGGTAACACGCCAACTATCATATGTCACACCCTTCACGGGTGTGTGGATTGAAATCGGACGGCAGCGTTTTTGTCAATGGAAAAGGAGAGTCACACCCTTCACGGGTGTGTGGATTGAAATTTTTCTCATTATAGTTTTGTCTTTTTTCTCATGTGTCACACCCTTCACGGGTGTGTGGATTGAAATTGGTGCACTCATGCAATATAGAGAGCACTATAAATGTCACACCCTTCACGGGTGTGTGGATTGAAATATTGATTTCTTTCGCATTTTCCATTTCTTCATCTGAGTCACACCCTTCACGGGTGTGTGGATTGAAATCTATACCGTCAAGTGAGCCTGAGAAGTGCGGGCATGTCACACCCTTCACGGGTGTGTGGATTGAAATCAGAAGTATCTGTATTTGTGTTCTCAATATATTTGTCACACCCTTCACGGGTGTGTGGATTGAAATACCCTAACACTAAACAGCCGTATGAATGGAAGGGTCACACCCTTCACGGGTGTGTGGATTGAAATCATTACGCCAAGCGCTGCAATGGTTTCGTCTAGGTCACACCCTTCACGGGTGTGTGGATTGAAATAGTCAAAATGTCATCTATCTCCTCATCACTCCGGTCACACCCTTCACGGGTGTGTGGATTGAAATTCAATAGAGATGTCATCACGCAGGACATATCCTCGTCACACCCTTCACGGGTGTGTGGATTGAAATAAGATAATCACAATACTGAGGAGACACAACACGCGGCGGTCACACCCTTCACGGGTGTGTGGATTGAAATTCCGATCACCCGGTCAGCGTTGAATATCTCATAGTCACACCCTTCACGGGTGTGTGGATTGAAATGCTGCCCATTTAAGATATTTAATAGCGTCCTGACGTCACACCCTTCACGGGTGTGTGGATTGAAATTTTGGAGGTGACTGACTCTCCAACAAAAAACTGAGTCACACCTCTGCTAGTGCATAAATTGAAAATACATAGGAGATTTTAAATGACACTCTTTTTTGATTCCAAGGACGCAAAAATGGCTGTTTTAATGTTTTCTATATCCGGAATATCTTTATTTGTCAGTAAATTGTTTCAGTATTTGCGGACATTCTTATTCCTGATATTTATCCGTAAAACAAAAAAAGAGGGATATTTGCAGGTTTCAAAAAAAGGAGCAGTTCTGAAAACTTTCAGAAATTTAATTCCCTTTCACGAACCTGTTTTTCTCTATACCTGTTTATTTATATGAACAACCTTAGCCGGGGGGAATCCGTTAAAGTATGTCGATGAAGCATGTGAATATGCTCCGATATTCTCTGAATACACAAGATCGTCAATCTCAAGCTCGGGAAGCTCGGCAGAGAGTGTGATTGTGTCAAATGCATCACATGTGGGGCCGAATACAGCAGATATCTGTGTTTCCCCTTCCTTAAAGGAAAGAACAGGGTACGTGCAGTGGTCGAAAACCTGACCGGAATATGTGTGATATACACCATCATTTATGTAATAGCCCGGTTTACCGTCACGAAATGCCTTCCCTATAACCTTTGAAACAAGGGTGCAGGAGTTAGCCACAAGGAATCTTCCCGGTTCTGCCATAATCTGAATGTCAGGCGGCAATAAACGCTCAATTTCTTTGTTTATCTTTTTAGCAAGTGTCCTGATTGATTTAACCCCCGGATGATATTTGACAGGAAAACCTCCGCCGATATCAAGGAGTTTGATTTTCTCTCCTGTACGGGTCCAGGCTTCTTTAAGAATATTTGCTGATAGTTCAAGTGCCTGAATGTAATTTTCAAAATTGGTACACTGGCTGCCGACATGAAAACTTAGACCTTCAACTGTAAGTCCCATGTTAACTGCTTCCTCAATCAGATCAACCGCATCGCCTGACTCTGCTCCAAACTTTGAGGACAACTCAACCATTGAGCCGGTATTTGGCACCCTTATTCTCAAAACAAGCCCTGCATTTGGTCCGAATTTCTTAATTTTTTTAAGCTCTTCAATGTTGTCAAATGTTACAAGAGGCTGATAGTGATCAAGGGCCTGAAGGGTCTCTTTGGGTTTGATTGTGTTTGCATAGATTATTTTATTGTAAATCCAGTCAAGCTGTTCGCTCTCCGGCAGATGTTTGATGTTTTCATAAACAAGCATAAACTCCGGCATTGATGCCACATCAAAACTGCATCCTATATCATAAAGTGTCTTTATAATATCAGGGTTTGAATTAGCCTTAACTGCATAATATACCTGGACATTTGGCAGGTGTTTCTTAAATTGCCTGTAATTTTTTCTAATCTGCTCGTGATCGACAACAAAAATCGGTGTCCCGTGTTCTTTTGCGAGATTCTGAAGCAATTCTTTTCTTTTAGCATCGATGTGGTGTACTACGATGCTGTTACCTTCGGTTTTCATATCTTTTCTTTCCTCCTGCCTTCTGCCGCATATTGCTAAAGCTGGTTAATAAAAAACCGGATTTTTGGTCCGGTTTCATAGCAACTTCCCGTGGGCACCCTGGTATCGGGATGCGGGTAAGACCTTCAATGTCCATTTTTTTATTAATCTATTTTGGATATTTCAGCACGTTGTTTCCGTGAGGGTTTTTGATATTTATAAAAAATTATCAAAAGAATAGTTCATCAAAAAGATAAAAAGTTATTCAATTATCAAACAAAAATCAATCAAATAATATATATGTAAAAAACAATGATTATCATAGAATTATGAGATCAAGATATAATCTTATTTGAAAATTTAATCTATCTTTTGAGCTCTTTAAATTAATAGTCTTTTAATATTATTATTTAAAAAATATGAAAATTAAATTTTGTCAAAAAAGGCTAAAATGAACTATTTTTTACTTTATATTGCCAAATTTGTTTATATGTCAATATGATATAGATTGATAATTATATGATATAAATTAAATTAAAACAGGGCCTGATTTTTTTTATTGTATTTATTTTATATATTGTGGCATTCTTGTTGCGCACATTTTTCCTGCAATTGCAAACAGCAAAGGCCTCTTATTGGCAGAAACAATAATGTCGCGACATCTATTTCCCCGTAACAAAAACTTAGAAGATCGAACTGCTTTTTTGAAAATTTTACTGCCGGTATAGAAAACATCTGATTAATCAAGATCATGCTTTCGGACAGGGAGATTTCCTGAATTAAACAGAATTAGTAATAAAAAAAAGTATTATGCCAGATAATCAGCAGGCTCAGGAATCTGTTCTTTAAGACCCTTGCGCTTTCTGATTTCTGTAACAACTTCTTTGAGCATTCCTGCAGGAACCATGTCGAATCCTGCAAACTCGGTTGACCACATTGCACGACCTTCTGTTGCAGAGCGGACATCGCCTGCAAAACCAAAGAGTTCTGCAACCGGAGCCTTACCAACAACGGTCATTGTGTCTCCCTCTGATTTCATATCATATACCTGACCACGGCGTCCCTGGACCATGCCTGTTGCACTACCCATGTGTTCCTGAGGCACTGTGATCTGGAGGATCTGCATAGGTTCAAGGAGTGTATCTCCTGCAAGCAGGACACCTGCCTTTACAGCAGATCTTACAGCCGGAATTACCTGTGCAGGTCCACGGTGGATTGCATCCTCGTGAAGCTTAACATCGACAAGTTTAATCTTAACATTCTGGACCTGTTCATCTGCAAGAGGGCCGCCTGCAAGGGCCTCACGCCATCCTTCAAGAACAAGCTCCATTGTTTCGTTGAGGTACTGAATACCCTTTGTCATGTCGAAGAACATGTTTGTTCCTTCGATTGCAACAAGGTTCTTTGCCTCATCCTTATCAAAGCCTGCCTCAATTAAAACATCACGGCGTTCAAGCTGTGGAAGATCCATTGAGATTTCATTGTCCTTAATCTTCTGAACAATCTCAGGTGCAATTGGCTCAAGCTCAATGTAGAATCTGTTGTGGCGGTTTGGTGACTTACCTTCAACCGGACCTGCTGTTCCGGAGATTGTCTCACGGTAAACAACAATCGGCGGTGATGTAACGATCTCTACACCCTTGTCACGTGCAATACGTCCGGTGATGATCTCTAAGTGAAGTTCACCCATACCTGAAATAAGGTGCTCTCCTGTCTCCTCATCAATTGTTACCTTAACTGTCGGGTCTTCCTTTGCGACCTGACGGAGAACTGTAACGAGTTTTGGAAGATCCTTCATGTTCTTTGCTTCGACAGCTACTGTCATTACAGGCTCTGAATAGTGCTTGAGTGATTCAAACGGAGTCATTTCCCTCAGGGTTGAAACGGTTGATCCGACGATAGCGTCCTTTAAACCGGTGACAGCGGCAATATTTCCTGCCGGGAGTGATTCCACTTCAATTCTTTCAGCACCCATGAAAATACCTACCTGTGTAAGGCGGTTTACTTTCAGTGCAGTACCCATAACATAGCATTCTGTTCCGCGTTTTAAGGTACCTGAGAAGAGACGTCCTGTTGAAACCTCTCCTGCGTGCGGATCAAATGAAATGTCGGTAACCATCAGACATGCAGGTCCGTTTGGATCGCATGCAAGCATTGATTTTCCTTCTGTTGTATCAGGGGTTCCGTGTTGCCAGATGATAGGAACACGACGCTTCTGTGCATCCAGAGGATTTGGAAGGTTTCTTACGACCATATCAAGAACAACTTCACACAGAGGACTGTTCTTTCCAAGCCACTTCATGTCGTTTGTTGTGCACTTTTCGTAAATATCCTTGAATGTAATACCGCTTGACTTCATGTAAGGGACGGAGATAGCCCAGTTGTAAAGAGCTGAACCGAATGCAACCGTTCCTTTTGCTGCATCAAGTTTCCAGCCGTTTTTGTAGGCTTCCTCGTTCATTCCCTTAATGAGCTTGTTAACCTTGTCGATTACCTTTCCAAGGCGGATCTGCATCTCGACTTCATCGACTTTAAGTTCGTTGATTAAACGGTCGACTTTGTTTACGAAAAGAACAGGCTTTACACCCTCTTTTAATGCCTGACGAAGAACAGTCTCTGTCTGTGGCATTGTACCTTCAACAGCATCTACAAGAACAACAGCACCGTCAACGGCACGCATTGCACGTGTTACGTCACCACCAAAGTCTACGTGACCTGGTGTATCAATCATGTTGATGAGATACTCCTGGTTGTCGTATGAGTGAACCATTGAAACATTAGAAGAATCAATTGTGATACCACGTGCCTGTTCTTCCTCATCGGAATCCATCCAGCAGGCCTTACCGGCTATCTCTTCGCTGATCATACCTGCACCGGCAAGAAGGTTGTCGGAGAGTGTTGTTTTACCGTGATCAATGTGAGCGACGATACCGATGTTTCTGATCCTCTCAGGGGTGCCCATCAGTTCCGTCACTCTTTCTACCATCTTTTTTCGTCTGGTCATATTAAGTCACCAAAAAAAGTATTTGATTAGCGTGCAGATTTTGCAACACGCTCGCGTTCTTCCTTCTTTGCAACAGCGAAACTGCGTGAATCCCCTGCGGCAGCGGCGATAAGCTCATCTGCAAGGCATGCAGCTGCGGATCTCTTCTTCTTGTGGCTTGCCTGGTATACACCGCGGGCAATGAAGTAAAGTGCTGAGTCGATACGGCGCTGTGGTGCTGTATCTACTGACTTTGGCACATTGATACCACCGTACTTGAGACGAACTGTCTCTTCACGAGGTCCTGCGTTTCCTATTGCATCGATTAAAACCTCTACCGGGTTTCTCTTTGTCTTCTGGTTGACAATATCGAATGCGTCCTTTACGATACGGGTTGTAAGCTCTTTTTTGCCGGTGTTTGCCTCATTCTGCATGAGTCTGTTGATTAAGCGCTCTACGATGAGCATCTCGGACTTTGCAAACTGCTGTTTCTGTTTTCTTCCACATGAATGTGGAACAATTAATGAGTCAACACTTACGTAGCGAACCAGACCTGGGTCGTTGATCTTGACTTCGGAGAGATCCCACTTGTTGAAGAGAAGGTTTGTATTTTTTGTTTCCTCTTCTGAAACCTGGGCCTCAACATTTTCTGCTGCGATTTCTTCTGCACTCATTTAAATCACCTGCGTGGCTTCTCCTTTCTGCCGAGAACCATTTCGCGAAGGCACACATTGTTGACTGCTGTGACCTGGTAACGGACACCAGGAATATCTCCCTTGGAACGACCGAGACGACCGCCGATACCTTCGATTGTCACTTCGTCGTGCTCATCAATGAAGTTGATAGCACCGTCACCGACAGCAAATGCTGTAACCTGACGGCCGTTTTTGATTAACTGCACACGAACACACTTACGAATAGCTGAGTTCGGCTGTTTTGCTTCTACACCTACCTTTTCAAGAACAATTCCACGTCCCTGTGGGGCTCCCTCGAGAGGATCTGACTTGATGTCAAGACCGAGTGCTTTTCTTGAATAGTTTACGTCACGCCATCTGTTGTTTTTGGAGTCACGCTTACATTTTCTTGCTGCGAATTTACCGTTTCCCAATTGAACACCTCAATTGATTGATCATATACATTATGTTTGCCTCTGATTTGTGCACGTAAAACGCGCGAAATTGATATGATATGGCTATCGAGTAATTCCACACGAACACTGATGAAGCGAGGCGAATTCATCAATTTTCGAAAGAAAACGGGTAGATACCGACCCGATGTCCTCTCCGCCGCTGCCACCTGATACCAGATTTCTCCCTAAAATTACGACCTGAGATGTATTAAAGCTATTAGCATGACACCGCCGGACGACAAAATTCCTGCGCGATTAAATAATCTTTAATTATTCTTTATTTCAACAAATGTCTTGCCAAAGAGCTTTGATGTGATTATTTTCCTTGGGATTAAATATTGCCCCGATATTTATATCCGGTAAAGTCGCCGGTGTCGAAAATCACCAAATTTTCATTTATCATGATCCTCTGCCGTAAAGTCCTGTCGCATCAATGCCTGCAAAAGATTTATGCATGTGTAAATAATACTAAACACATACCTTGAGGCTGTCACCAAAAACACTAAAGGAACTCTCGGATACATTATCATTTCTTGGAAATGAACAGAGGATCAATATAATCCGCTCTATATCTTCAGAGGAAAAATTTGCAAGGGAAATCTCTGAAGAACTGGGAATATCAAGACCGCTTGTAAACATATACTTAAAACAGCTTGAAAAGGCAGGGTTTGTTGAAGGCATAAACAGGACATCTGATGAACCGCCTTATCTTAGGAGATATTACCGGGCTTTGCCTTTTGAACTATCAGTAAACCTTGATGAAATAAAAAAATTCACGGAGGTATGAAAATGGAAAAAAGTATTTGGAGATTATTGATTGGGGCATTGTTGACTGCAACCTTTGTATTTTCAGTAATTGTGCTGGCTGCAGGGTTTATGTCAGGAACCGCAGGTGAGGTGATATACGTTTTGTCATATGTCATCATTCAGGTTGTGGCATTATGTGTGGTTATTTATGTTTTGGTAAGATTAAAGGAGCTTTTGGACAGATATCTCGATTTAAGGGAAAAAGGAGTCAACCAAAATTCCGAGTTGTGTGAGGAGATAAAAAAGATCAGGAAAGGTCTTGAAGAAATATCAAAAAGAGTTGACGGGGTGGAAAAAATTCTAAAGGATGTGGCTGACTAAATCCCCGGTAATCCCATCGGCTAAAGATCTGTTTTTAAAATTTTAGAAAAATCTGCATATTTTCAAGTTGAAACAATATTTATACTCTTTTAATTATCTGGTGGTTGTATGTGCAGGATTTTTGAAAAAATAAAAATGAATGTCCTGCATCTAAACATTTACTTCCATATAATACAAATAATAACGATCAAAAAACCTGGTGATAATATGAGCATCCGCATCTACAAAGAAGTATATTTTGAGGCGAGCCACCGCCTCCTGCATTATGAAGGGAAATGTTTCCGCCTTCACGGACATCAGTGGAGGGCGGAGTTATGGGTGGAAGGCGACATAGACGCCGATTCACAGATTTTAGTTGACTACAACATGATCAAAAAAGTGATTGACCGCTATGATCATGAGGTAATACTCAATGAGGAGGACCCGATGGTGCCCTGTATCTCAAATTTCCAGGAGGTCGTGACAACAAAAGGCGACCCGACAAGTGAACTTCTCTCTGAGAGGATTGCAAGGGAAGTGGAAGAAGAATGCAGTAAATACGGCATAGCTGCAAGGGTTGCAAAATGCAGAATCTGGGAATCCACTACCTGCTTTGCCGAATGGACACCCTGATATTTTAGAATCTGACCGGATAATTTCATGAAAGTTATTGAAATATTCAGAAGTTTACAGGGGGAAGGGAGGCATCAGGGGAGTGTTACAACCTTCATCCGCCTTTCAGGGTGCAACCTTAACTGCAAATGGTGTGATACGCCTGAATCCCACGAAGGCGGCATTGATATGGACATTCCCGAAATAGTGCGGGCGGTTGAGAACCTGGGATCAAAAGATATCTGCGTAACAGGTGGTGAGCCGCTGTTGTGGATGGAAGAACTCGTTTCTCTCTTAAGAGAATTATCTAAAAAGGGATATCATATAGAGATTGAGACAAACGGGACGATCGATCCCACACCGTGTATGGAATATGCGGAAATCTGCATGGATATGAAGTGCCCGTCATCTGAAGAGGAGAGCGACAGTTCATTAATTCCCCTTCTCCGTCCTACTGACTCCGTAAAATTTGTAACGGGAGGATCCGGGGATTTAAAGTACGCAAAAAAAGTCATCGAATCCTCCGGATGCAGTGCGGAAATATTCATATCTCCCGTATGGGGGGCTGATATGGGAGAGATTGCAGATTATATAATAGACAATATGATGCCTGTAAGGTTTCAGGTACAGCTTCACAAGATTATTGGAGTGAAATAAAATGAAAGCAGTATGCCTAATCTCCGGCGGAATGGATTCATCTACTCTTGCATATTATGCAAAGGACAAAGGATACGATATCCTTGCTCTTCACACACGTTACGGACAGAGAACTGAGGAAAAAGAGCTTGCATGTGCAAAAAAAATTGCAGAATCACTTGGTGCACTGGAATTCATGGAAATATCCCTTGATCATCTGATAAAATTCGGCGGAAGTTCACTGACGGATAAAAAGATTGACGTGCCTGTTCACAACCCTGATGAAACAGAGACAGAAGGGATTCCAAACACATATGTGCCGTTTCGGAATGCAAACCTTTTATCAATTGCAACAAGCTATGCCGAAACAAGAGATGCTGATGCAATATTTATCGGGGTTCAGGCATCCGATTATGCAGGGTATCCCGACTGCCGTCCGGAATTTGTGGATGCATTCTCAAAGGTGATTGAACTCGGGACATCGGATGACACTGAGATAAAACTTATGACTCCTTTTGTAAACTTCAATAAAACAGAGATATTAAAGATCGGCTTTGACCTCGGGGTTCCATATGAACACACATGGTCATGCTACGAGAGTAATCACCCTGCATGCGGTGTCTGTGATTCATGCCATTACAGACTGAAAGCATTTGAAGAACTCGGGATAAAAGATCCAATAGAATATAAATAATAATTTTAGGAGTGTGATTTGGATGAAGAAGATTGATGATATCTACACCGGCAGAAGAATGAAGGTCGAAAGAGTTGAGGTTGACCTGCCCGGAGGCGTAAAGCTGGAAAGAATTGTCGTAAAGCCGGGCGGTGCCGTTGCAATGCTTCCGGTAGAAGGCGACTACTGCTATCTGATAAAACAGTACAGGTTTCCGATTGAGGAATATATCTATGAGGCTCCGGCAGGGACAATGGAGGACGGTGAATCTCCTGAAGAGACCGCACACCGTGAGCTGATTGAAGAGATCGGTATGAAGGCAGGGAAGGTAATTCCCAAAGGCTACATCTATTCAACCCCCGGATTCACTGATGAGAGGATATATCTCTTTGAAGCCTCTTCGCTTTCACCCTCAAACGAGTTTCAGATGGATGAGCATGAGCTGATTGAGGTTGTAAAGGTGAAAAAATCCGAGATCCACGAGATGATAGACGACGGAAGAATTGTAGATGCGAAGACTATCTGTCTTGCATACAAGTGTCTTGGGGATTCTCTCAAATGAGAAAAAATCAGATAATTGCGGCAATTGCATGCATTTTTATTGCCTCATTCATACTTGTTTCCGGATGCACACAGGTACAGGATGGAAAAGAGAATGCATATCAGGTTTCAGAAGACTGCATCCTTTCATTTTCTGATATAAGCTATACTTTTGATGAACATAATACGATAAAAGAGAGCAACAGCACACTCACCCATCTAACAATGAAGGACGGCAAAACGGATGTCTATTCAATTATGGCAAAGCCTGTCAGTGCTCCTGTTGCAGCAGTTGTGTTTGCACCGGGTGCAGGTGTTTCGGCTGATGCCCATAAGGACAGGGCTATTTCGTACGCTGATCAGGGTATATTGTATCTTGTTGTCGATGTACGTGGTAATGGGGGGAAGACAAACGGGTATCCTTTCAGTCTTGAAAAGGATTTTAACAAATTCCTGGAAGGAGAATGGGCACAATATTATCTTGTAGTCAGGGATCTCCTTGCGGCAGGCGGGTATCTGAAATCTGTTTATCCTGACATCCCCGTATATGTCATGGGTTCTTCTAACGGCGGACGGTTTGCGGCTGTTGCGGCAGGAATGGACGATTCTGTCTTTTCCGGATATTTCGGAGTATCCACATCCGGATTTATTTATGAAGAGGGAACATACGGGCCGGAAGCTGACAGATTCCTAAAGAGCATCAATCCTGATACATATATTAAGAGTATATCTCCCGATCCTGTTTTCATATTCCATGCACCTGAAGACAAAATAATTCCTTTTGATGAAGGAATGGCTTTGTTTAACATGGCAAATGAGCCCAAAGACTTCATTGCATTCAATGGAACGCACGGGGTAAATGCCGAAGTAGATGATTATGTGAAAGGTTATTTGCTAAAACCTTAATGCCACGCAGGGCGAATTATAGTAAAGTTTCAATATTTTTGGTGAGCGGACAATTATGGCAGAAGAATTAGAGCTGGACAGTGCGAGAAAACGATATGAGTTCAAAAAGACTCTTGAGAGACTCGCCGAAAAGGAAGGAAGCGGCACAGAATTAATTTCAATATACATTCCGCCGGACAAGCAGATCTACGATGTTACCGCACAGCTCAGGGATGAGTTTGGACAGTGTGCAAACATCAAGAGCAAGCAGACAAGAACGAATGTTCAGAGTGCAATATCTTCAGTACTCTCAAGGCTGAAGTATTATAACAGACCTCCCGAGAGCGGACTGGCAGTATTCTGCGGTGCAGTAAAACTTGGCGGTGACAGAACCGATATGGACTGTACAATAATTGAACCCCCTGAGCCTGTCAATCTGTATATGTACAGGTGCTCTTCAAATTTTGAGTTAGAGCCCCTAAAGCAGATGCTTGTTGAAAAGGAGGTTTACGGGCTTCTGGTCATTGACCGAAGGGAGTCATTCCTCGGGTTTTTGAGAGGAAACCGTATAGAAGCCATTTCAGGAGTTACCTCAACAGTCCCCGGAAAACAGAGAAAAGGTGGTCAGTCCGCAATGCGTTTCCAGAGACTGCGTCTTATTGCCATCAATGAATACTATAAGAAAGTTGCAGACCGTGCAACTGATATATTCATGGCAGAGCCTGAGTTCTACGAGAGGTTTAAGGGTGTTCTAATCGGCGGGCCGACGCCTACAAAAGAGGAGTTCAACGATGGGGGATACCTGCATCATGAGCTTCAGAAACGTGTGATCGGTCTTTTTGACGTTGCCTATACAAACGAAAGCGGTCTTGCCGAGCTTGTGGACAATGCCTCAGATGCCCTCAAGGGTGTCGAGGTCATGAAGGAAAAGGTCTTAATGGATCGTTTCTTCAAAGAGCTTGTAAAAGACGAGAGCCTTGCAGCATACGGTGAGGACAGTGTCAGAAAGAATCTAGAAATAGGTGCTGTCGATACCCTTCTTTTATCAGCAGTTCTAAGAAAAGAGCGCCTTAAAATCAAATGCCAGAACTGTGATTATTTCCGTGAGGAGACAGTTCAGGTCGAACCTGGAAAGAAGGTCACAGATATTGAGCTTGGAATCTGCCCCAAATGCTCCGCTCCTGTGTTCATTGATGAGGAATCTGATATCATTGACGAACTTGCAGAGCTTGCTGACTCCAGCAACAGCAAAGTGATGATTATTTCGGAAGATTTCGAGGAAGGTGCGATGCTTTACAATGCATTTGGAGGCATTGCCGCAATTCTCAGATACAGGACAGGATACTAAACACTACTATATGGGAGTAAATTTCCTATGTATTTTCAGACATACAAAAAAATAGAAGACACTTTGCGGGAAGTAACAGGTCAGGATGATGTAATGCTCGGTGACGGGGGCGAGCATGCCGATCTTGCAACCACCGTTGCCTTTTCGCTTGCAAAGATAAAAAAGCAGAACCCTGCACAGATTGCAGGTGAGATTTCCACACTCCTTGAAGATAAATTAAAGGGCGAAGATATAAAAATCGAGACAAAAGGTCCTTATATCAATTTTATATTTGGGAAATTCTACATTGAGGGAGTATTAAAGGCGGCACTTTTGGAAGGCTACGGACAGCTTCCGGACAAACCTGAGCGTGCATGTCTTGAGCATACAAGCGCAAACCCAAATGGGCCTTTGCATGTAGGGCATATCAGAAATTCCGTCATTGGCGATACACTTTCAAGAGTCTTCAGAAAAGCCGGGTACAACCTTGATGTCGAGTATTACGTAAATGACATGGGACGCCAGATTGCAATCGTTTCATGGGGATTTGACAACCTCGATATTCCAAGAAAGGAAGGCGAGAAAGGCGACCGCTATGTTGCGGATGTCTACGTTGCGGCAAACCGTGTCCTTGCTGAAGACGAATCTCTTAAGGCTGAGATTGACAGGAGGATGGCGTTAATTGAGCAGGGCGATCCCGAGATGGTCAGAAAGTTCAGGGATGCAGTCTCACTCTGTCTTGAGGGAATGAAAGAGACTCTTATTACTCTCAATGCACCTCACAACAGATTCATCTACGAGAGCGATTTTGTCAAAAACAAGCTTATGCTAAATGTTCTTCACCGCCTTGAGTCTCTTCCTCAGGCAAAGCATGAGGATACGCTTGCACTTGATCTGACTGAGTTCGGGTTTGAGAAGGACTATGTTTTGAGGAGATCGGACGGAACATCAGTCTATGCTGCCCGCGATCTTGCGTATCACGAGTGGAAGAGCGATAATTTTGACAAAATTGTCAACATCCTCGGAGCCGACCATAAACTAATCGGTGCACAGCTTCAGGCAACAATGACGCTTCTTGGCGATAAGGCGCCTGAAATCGTCTTCTTTGAGTTTGTTTCCCTTCCTGAAGGTTCAATGAGTACACGTGCAGGCAAGTTCATCTCCGCCGATGATTTGATTGAAGAGGTTACAAAGAGGGCTCTTGAAGAGGTTACACTCAGAAGACCCGAGCTTCCCGATGATGAGAAGATGAGCATTGCGAAGTCGGTTGCAGTCGGTGCAATACGCTATGATATCATCCGTGTTTCACAGGAGAAGTCAACTGTTTTCAACTGGAAGGAGGCTCTTGACTTTGAAAAGCAGAGTGCACCATACATTCAGTATGCTCATGCCCGTGCATGTTCAATTCTCAAAAAGGCAGATGAATTTACAGAAAATTACACACTGACAGAAGATCAGGAGATTGCGCTTGCAAAGCATATTGCACTCTTCCCGAAAGTTATCGATGAGATATCAAGGGATTTAAGGCCGCATGTCCTTGCAATCTATGCAAGGGAGCTTGCAGATATCTTCAATACTTTCTACCGCTTCAATCCTGTGTTGAAAGCCGAAGGTGATGTTAGGGATGCAAGGCTTACACTCGTTAAGGCTTCACAGAATACACTTAAGGAAGCACTTTTAACACTTGGTATCGATGCAATCGAAAGCATGTAAGGCCCTTATTAAACAGGGCTATCAGTTTTTTTCAAATAAGTCGTCGGCTGCCCTAAAGCCGTGCATGTGGAACAAGCGTGCTCTTCAGGGCGGCGAGATGTGCTATAAGCATCAGTTTTACGGTATTTCCAGTCACCGTTGTGTTCAGATGACGCCAACTTTAAAGTGCAACCAAAGATGCCTTTTCTGCTGGCGGTCGATGGAGTATGAGATAGAAGAAGAGGAAGAGTGCTCTGTTGATACAATTATTGAGCGGATGCTTCCCCTTCAGAAGAAGTCACTTGCAGGCTATAATTATATTCTCGAATCGAGCACTGCTACAAAGGAACTCTGGTCAGAGGCTCTCAATCCCGATATGATTGCGATTTCGCTCTCAGGTGAGCCCACTTTGTATTCGCGTCTGCCGGAATTAATTGACAGACTCAATTCTGCCGGAAAGACCACTTTTCTGGTTTCAAACGGGACTAAGCCTGAGATGCTTTCTTTGTGTCATCCCTATCAGACTTACATCTCTGTTGATGCACCTGACAGGGAAACTTATCTGAAAATATGCAGGCCGGATGAGGATTTCTGGGATGAAATCCTGAGTAGTACCAGACTTTTAAAGGAGAGGCGTTCTGCAATAAGGACGACTGTTGTTAAGGGAATAAATGATATTGATCCTGCCGGCTATGCTGCGATTTATCAGGATTCAGGCGCTGATTTTATCGAGGTTAAGGGTTATATGTTTGTCGGGCACAGCAGACAGAGACTCCTGCAGGAGAATATGCCTGAGCATTCGTATGTACGTGATTTCGCTTTGGAAATCTCAAAATACTGCGACTATAAAATAATAGATGAGAACCCGGTATCCCGGGTTGTTTTAATGGAGCGGCAATAATTATGTTTGATGCGGAAGAATTCAGGGAATTGGCTAAGAAAGATTTTGATGAGGCATGGCATGCGGGAAAAGAGGTTCTGGATACCCCGCCTGTTTCACAGAGATATCCGAGGATGGAGTTTCACCGTGCAAAGCCGCACCCGATTGCAGAGACTATCGAGCGTCTCCGCCAGGCCTATCTGATGATGGGATTTGATGAGGCACGGGTTCCGGTTTTTATTGATGAATCTGATGTATATAAGCAGTTTGGGCCTGAGGCTTCTGCTGTTCTGGACAGGGTTTTTTATCTTGGCGGTCTTCCGCGTCCGAATGTCGGTATTGGCAAAAAACAGCTTGATCAGATCGCAGAGATTTTAGGAAAGCCTCTTGATGCCGAGGTTGAGGAGAATCTTAGAAAGAAGCTTCATTCCTACAAGAAGTCAGAGATTGACGGGGATGAGCTGACCTATGAGCTTTCTGTTGTTCTGGGCACTGATGATGGTCTTGTTGTCAGAATTATGGATGAGGTCTTCCCGGAGTTTCGCGAGCTTTGCCCTGAGTCTTCGAGGACAACCCTTCGTTCACATATGACTTCGGGATGGTTTATGACCCTTGGTGAGATATGGGACAAAGTTCCGCTTCCAATCAGGCAGTTTTCGATTGACCGCTGTTTCCGCCGCGAACAAGAGGAAGGGCCGACGAGGCTTATGACATATCATTCCGCATCATGCATAATTGCAGGGGAAGGTGTGTCGGTTGAGGACGGCAAGGCGGTTGCTGCTTCTCTTCTCTCAGCTTTTGGGTTTACTGACTTTGAGTTCAGGCCGGATGAGAAGAGATCTAAGTATTATGTGCCTGATACGCAGACTGAAGTGTATGCAAAGCACCCTGTTCACGGATGGGTTGAGGTTGCAACATTTGGAATCTATTCACCTCATTCCCTTGCAGCTTATGGTGTTGAGGTTCCGGTTATGAATCTGGGTCTTGGTGTTGAGCGTCTTGCAATGATTGAGTATGAGGCCGAGGATGTCAGGGCTCTTACCCATCCGCAGTTTTTCCCGCAGTCTTTCTCAGATCTGCAGATTGCCCGTAGCGTATTTTTAAAGGAAGAGCCTGAGAGCTGTGTTGGTGTTGAAATTGCAGAGGCAATCTCCGCTGTTGCGAGGGAGAATGCAGATGCCATAAGTCCCTGTGAGTTTCTTGCATGGAAGTCGGATTCATACTGCGGCTGCAAAATAAAGGTTTTTGTCTATGAGGATGAGGAGAATTCAAAGCTTCTCGGCCCTGCCGCCCTAAATGACATCTTTGTAGTGGACGGAAAAATACTGGGGCTTCCGGATACGAAGAATTACAAGAAACAGCGTGACAAGGGCGTTGATGCACATCTCTCATTTATTGAGGCGATTGCAAACCTTGCAGCATCAAGAATTGAGGAGGCTGTCTTTTATGCCGAGAGCGGCAGCGTTGATGTGAAGATGGTCAAGGTGCCTTCCGAACTTAATCTCTCGGTTGAACCCTGGGCAATGAGGTTTATCACTGACAATAACAAAAAGGTGGATGTAAGAGGCCCTGTTTTCACTGCTGTCAGGTGGGAGATTGAGGAGTGTGAGTGTGAGTGTGAGGATGACGAGTGCCACTGCCATGATGACGACTGCGAGTGCGGCGACGAGTGCACATGTGGTGATGACTGCGCCTGTGGTCAGTGATTCCTTTTTTATATTTTAATTTTTAACTTTTTCTTGAGTTTAAAATTTTATTTTAATATTGCCATCTCCGATCGTCACCTATATTATCATTCAAAGAGATGTTCTCATACTATCATTTCCGGAAAATAATTTACAAATTTTCATAATAAAAAAGTTGAAAACAGCAAGGTAAATTAAAAAATGAAAAGGGGGTAAAAATGAATCAAAAGGTGCTTGCAACAACATATGCAAAAAAAAATCTATCTAATCTGCCTGAAGAAATACGAAATGAATTTTTTCAAAAGTTTAAAGATTTTCATCAGACAGCGGTAAAAGACAATTCCACTTCTCTTTCATCCTGCAATAAAAATGAGATCCCGATTTATTCCCTTGACATTGGGAAATACAGTGCAATACTGACCATACATGGCAAAATAACACTTGTACATGCAGTACAGGAAATAAATTCCGAAAAACCATAAGCCTTTTTTTGAACTGTCAAAAAACATTGCCTAAATAAATCCCTGACAACTCTCTTTAAAGAAAAATATGCAGTCACGGATCCCTGATGAAGAAATGTTCGCAAAAACCCAAAATGAGCCCCTGATAAAAAGCGGAAATACGAGGGAAGAAGTTGCCACAAATACAAAACACCCGGTGATTCTCTCGGTAAGCAGGACAACTGACATCCCCGCATTCTATTCTGAGTGGTTCATTCAAAGGCTAAAGGAAGGCTTTTGTCTAAGATTTAATCCTTACAACAAAAGACCCCTGTTAATAGATCTCTCAGGCGTAAAAGTGGTGGTATTCTGGACGAAAAATCCGGAACCTTTAATGAAGCACCTTGATTTTCTCGATGAAAAGGGGATAAAATACTATTTTCAGTACACGCTAAACGACTACGACAAAGAAGGCCTCGAAAAAAATGTTCCGCCCCTTGCTGAAAGGATTTTGACATTCAAAAAATTGTCTGAAAAACTGGGACCAGAGAGGGCCATCTGGCGGTTTGATCCCCTCCTGCTCTCAGACGAAATCACAGTAGAAACCCTTATTGAGAGAATCCGGAAAATTGGAGATGAAATATCACCTTACACAGAAAAACTTGTCTTCAGTTTTATTGATCTTTACAAAAGTGTGAATTGGAACATACAGAGATCCAAAACAGCAGGGACTTTGAATATCCGTGAATTTGAAAAACATGAAATGGAGGATTTAGCAGAAAAACTCTCATCTCTCTGTCATAGCTGGAAAATATCCGCAGCATCGTGTGGTGAGGATATTGATCTCTCTTCCTTTTGGATTTTTAAAAATGCATGTGTTGACCCGGATCTTATCGGGAGAATCTCAAAAAGCGATCCTGATATAATCCGTTACCTCTCTAAATATGCAAAAAAAGATAAAGGGCAGCGGGAATCCTGCCGGTGCATTGAGAGCACCGATATAGGACAGTACAACACATGCCCGCATCTTTGCTCATACTGCTATGCCAACCGCTATCCTGAATCTGTCCGGAAAAATTACATGATGCACAAAAGAAATCCCTGCTCTCCGACAATTTTGTGGGACGAACCGGTTATGTCAGGATCCTGTGAAGAAAACCCTGCCTGTAAATTACCTGAATCAGGAAGATATCAGTCCGTCTTACACTCTCATGATCGTTGATGGACGCAGATTCCTATCCGGAAAAGTCTTTGAGATTGCATGAAGGAAGAGGAGTTCTTTATATTCCGGACAATCGGAGTTTCATTAGGCCTTCTTAAAAGAATCCGCTCCACAAAACGAAATTTCATGGGAGAAAATAATAAACGGAGGGCAAAAAAAATGAAAAAAATTTTGGCTTTGTTGCTGATTATATCGCTGTTTTTTGTTGTTGCACCTGCGATGGCACATGACGACGATGAAGATCCAACTGAACAAAAAAATTTTCTGTTTGATGGAGATGATATCTGGATTTCGATATCCCCGATGGAATTACACCCGATGTACATCGACAGACCTGCACCCATAATTCCGACAATCCCCGGATATCCGATCAGGGTTGCGGTATACAGTAATCCCTACAAATACCTGACATATGATGAGGATGGTTTACCCGCTGAGGTTGAAGTTTATGATGAAAGCGCAAAGAACTTCAGTGTCTCTGAACTTAAAATTTATTTTGATACAGACAACATTCAGCTGAGGCTTCCGAGTGCGGATAATCCGGATGAACCTGCTGAATCCGGTCCTGTTTATAAAACAGTCCACACCGAGGGCGATTACAAATATCAGTTTGTATTTTACGTTCGCGATCTTGACTACCTTGATTCAAGTGTTAAAAGATTGTTCTTTGTCGTTGAAGATGGTGATGAAATAGTCCACCGGGGAAGTGGTCTTGTTAAAGTCACCGAAACCTCACAGGCCGGAGGCAATAAAGGCGGCGGAGGAAATAAAGGAGGCAACAGTGGTAAAAAAGGCGGTGGCAGTGACGGTTCCGGTAACAATGGAGGCAAAAGAGGATAGTGATTGAGTTCAGCCTCATGTTCTGAAAAAGGGAGGACGCAGATAAATCAATCTCCTTCTCTCTTTTTTGATAAAAAAATTTTTTGAATTTTTGAATAAATCAGGAATCTGTGGCCCGACTATTTTTTGGAATATCCCTTATCAAGTGTATCCTGGCTTTCGATATCAAGACCGGTGACATAAACCGATTTATTTTCCTGCTGATATTTGTCTATTACTCTCGCAATTGCCTCAACTGCTGACTGATCCCAGATATGCGAATTTTGAAAGTCTATCTCAATTTTTTCCGGATCGCCTGTATAATCAAAAAGGTCAATGAAGGCCGACATTGTCCCAAAGAAAAGCTGACCTTTCACTGTGTAGATTTTAACCCCGTCTTCGCGTATATTGCCTGAAACCGAAATGGCTGACATCTTCCAGACCATTGCAAGTGCGGCAATTACTACACCTGTTAAAACACCCTTTGCAAGATCGTGTGTGTAGACTACAATTGCAATTGTTGTGAGCATGACAAATGCATCGCTTTTTGGGATTTTGAAAATATCCTTAACTGACTGCCACTCAAATGTCCCGTATGCAACCATAATCATGACACCGACAAGTGCCGCCATTGGAATCTGTGCAACAAGATCACCGAGAACAATTATGAGAAATATAAGGAATAGTCCGGCAGTCATTGAAGAAAGTCTTCCCCTCCCTCCCGATGTCACATTGATAACTGACTGACCGATCATTGCACAGCCTGCCATTCCCCCGAAAAAACCTGCAACACAGTTTGCAATACCCTGTCCTTTAACTTCCCTGTTCTTGTCACTCTTTGTATCCGTCATCTCGTCAATGATTGATGCGGTCAGAAGGGATTCAAGAAGTCCGACGATGACAAGCGTTGCTGAATATGGAAGAATTATCAGCAGTGTTTCAATGGTTAAGGGTACCATTGGAAGATGAAACAGGGGAAGTGTCTTTGTAATTGTTCCCAAATCCCCGACAGTAAGGACACTCAGGCCTGTTCCGATTGCAACCGCGGTCATCAGAACAATAGCAATGAGTGGTGCCGGCACTGCCCTTGTAAAGCGGGGCAAAAACCAGATAATCCCGATTGTTGCCGCCGTCATTGCGTAAACAGGCAGTGGTGCACCTATTAAAAATGGAACCTGGGCAAGAAATATAAGAATTGCAAGGGAGTTTACAAACCCGAGCACTGCTGAATAGGGGATGAATGAGATAAAACGGCCGATTTTTAAAAGACCAAGGGCAAACTGGAGAATTCCTGTAAGGATGGTTGCCGCAAGAAGATATTCAAGCCCGAAATCCCTGACAAGAATTACCATCACAAGTGCCATTGATCCTGTGGCAGCTGATATCATGCCCGGCCTTCCGCCTGCAACTGATATTACAACTGCAATACAGAATGACGCATAAAGGCCGACCATCGGATCAACGCCGGCTATGATTGAGAAGGCAATTGCTTCGGGAATCAGTGCAAGTGCAACGGTAATTCCTGCAAGTACGTCACCTCTGATATTTGAAAACCATTCATCTTTTATCTTTTGCGCGTTCAAGAAGAGTAACTCCGTTTTACTGAAAATTCTGATTATATTTCATAAACTCCTGTTTGTGTGGAGATTTAATATTAATCTGATAGTTTTATATTACTTAAATCTTCTATCAGATCTCTCGGAAAACCATTGGATTTATAAAATATTTTAATCCTTGTGGCTTTCACATTATGTCAATAATAATCGTTATTTACAGAGTTAATAATTCCCCAAAAAAGGAAGAAAAAAGGCAGCACAAAAAATGCTTCTTTCATGAAGTTTTTGAAAACCTGTTTTATATTATTTTTATGGCAGGTTCAAATGCCTGATTTTGCCGGAACATTATTTCTTTATAGAGGCTAAATTAAAGTTAATCACAAATATCACTCCGGTTGGCGGCTACAACAAAGGAATTTCATGGGATTTAGAGGAGTAATAATACAATGTACAAAAAAATTCTGCTTGCAACTGACGGATCTGAGAATGCAAGGCGTGCGGCCGAAAAAGCCGCAGGTTTTGCGAAGGATTTGTCCTCACATGTGATTTTGGTATATATCATAAACAACCCTCCCTCACAGTCGAGAATGGTAAAGGCAAATTTTGATGTACATTCTCTCCTTGAAGAGGATGCAAAAACCCGGATAAAGGATACCATTGATATTTTTGAAAACAATGGTCTGCCATATACCCTAAAGGTCGCAATAGGTGATCCCGCAGCGGAGATAATTGAAATTGCCGAAAGGGAAAAAGCAGATATGATTGTCATTGGCAGCCGTGGTCTTGGAACAATTAAAGGTGTATTTTTGGGAAGTGTAAGCCGGAAAGTAACCCACAATGCAAAATGCCCGGTTATGATTGTCAAATAAAAACTAACTAATTTTTTCTAAAGTCCGTATTACATTCACACCGCACGGAGCGGTTTTAAGTATCCATCCAAAGGATATTTAGATGTGCGTAGATGAAGTTGGCTTAGTGATGAACAACCTTTCTCTAAAATTTAGATTATCGAAAATATTCGGAAAAACCAGATCTGATTTGCCCGTTTCATTCCGGATACAGTAATGATACAAACCAGACTATTCTATTGCCGTTTAATCAGCCGGTGGCATTTGAGGCTGATTTATTTCCATTAATTATCAGGTGAGACCATGAAAAAATTATCAGACACAGTGTTGGACACTGACACATTAATTCAGATTCCTGTTGCACAAAAAGGTGGGATTGACACAATAAACAGAGGCAGCCCAAATCAAAATCGCCAGACTATGATGGAAACTGCCAAAATTACTCCGACTCCGAACAAAATAAAACCTGGTTTTAAAAAATCAGAGGATAAGGGCAGGAAGAGACCTGGAAAATATCTTAAAAATCAGGAAGTCCGGGAAATTCATATCAGTGGGACACTCAAAAAGGAGATCATTGGAAAATATCCGCTTTATCTGATACCGGTTGCGGTATCAGGTGAGGTGAAGGCTAAAAGAGATCGGATAAACGAGATAAACATCAAAAGGACAGGTCTGCATAGTTATGCAATTACGGTTATTTCAAAAGTAAAGGGTGAGTGAAAGCCCCTGGCTTTGAAAGAAAAACCTCTTTTTTTTCAAATTGCTGTCATTAAAAATGTGATATGGCTGATTATTTTCTCATTGAAAAAAGAAAATTAGAGGAAAATATGATTCTTGTTTATGCGGGGAATGTTGGTACTTCACCGTCTTGTTTTGGCACTTCCGGGCCTTTCCAGAATTTCATATCCCATTTCAAGTTCTCTTTCAGCCTCCCCCAGTGCAGAGTCTACTCTCTGGCGCATTTTTGCCCATTCATCTTCAGTTGAATGTTCAACCATTTCAATCTCAACGCCTGCCTGACTCATATAGCTTTCAAGGTTTACAAACCAGTTGTCCAGTTCATTTTGGACAGAAACCGGTGCATTCGTCATTCTTCTCCTGATATCCGATTCCATCCCGCGGATATCCTTCATCCTGGCATTTGCCTGCTTTAGATATTTCGCTCTTGTTTCACTCATTTTTTGTAATGCTTCGACCTGCGCCATGGTGCTACCCCCCCTGGCGTTGCAGGATAGTATACATAATAGTATATACTTTTTTCTGCTGTTATGCCTTTAACTCAAAAATAAAAAGTGCCTCAAAAAAATTTTCTTACTGTTTTGATTATTAAATATTTGAAAAAACAAGCTCAAATCATATTATATTTTTCATTATTTTAAAATCAAATATATTATAAATGCCCAAAAACACAAAAACTATATGTGTGATTTATGATGATGAAAAAAATATTTTATGGTTTATTGATATTTGCACTTCTCTGTGAATTTATAATTCCTGTGGGAGCAACAACATTGTACAGGATTAATACAGAATATCCGAGTACTGAAGTGGAAGGACTAAGCCTGACCGGATTTATTATAACAGGAGAGAAAAGTGATCTGTATATCGGAGATACTATTTCAGTAAAGTCAATATTTAAAAATACTCTCCCCCAGGCTAAAGGGAATACGATTACACTTTCAGAGAACTGGGGATCATATTTTGTAGTGTCATATTCACCCGCGATTATTCAGGCGGATGCACTGGCAGATAATGGCGAAGGTACAGTACTGTATCCTGGTCAGAGTTTTACGAATACAATGGATTATGTGATTGAATCAACAGGAACCTTATCTGTTCATCCACAGATTTCTACTGACAAGGGTAGTGTCAGTGCAAGCTCGGACAGCGGAATTCCTTTTGCATTTCTAAAAGTAACTGCTCCTGCAAAAACAGTTCCGGAAGATGATGCACCTGCAAATGACCCGACTGAAAAACCAAAAGAGGAAACACCCATACCTACAGATAACCCAACTGAAAAACCAAAAGAGGAAACACCCATACCTACTGATAACCCAACTGAAAAACCAGAAGAGGATACACCTGTACCTACAGATAATCCAACTGAAAAACCAGAAGAAGTACCTCAGTCCTCAATAACATCCGGAGAAACGGATGATGAGCCGGCTTTGCCTGTATTAATAAAAAAAGTTTCCGATGAGTCAAATGGTGTCTCTAAATTGGAAAATACAACTGATTTACCAATATTTGTGTGGATATTATTATTTGTGGCTGTTATTGCAACAGCGGCTATAACATATACTGTTACAATCCAAAAACAAAAAAAGAAAGATTAATCAATTCTTTCCATATTTTGATTTTAATCTCCTGAAAGGAATATCTGAGAAATTTAGATACTTTTTGCACGTTTCGATAAGTAGGTTTCAAAATTTCCTTTGATTAATTCCCGTGGTGAATTAAAGAAATAATATCCCTGAATATGTACTGCATGTAATATGGTATTATATTCATAAATTGCAGTTTTGGAAGAATAAGGTAGTTAATTATATTTTTTAACCCCCTTTTATTCAAAAAGATTTTTTGACAAAACCGAAATACCAGTTTTTGGAATAAATTTTAAAAAGAGGGGGTGTATCTCTAATCAGAGATTTCCTGTTGCCCATAATACAGCCGCATCGAATAATTTCCATCCGTCTGCTGTGAGTTGTGAGGCAGAGTCATCGGATAGGAATAATCCGACACGGCGTTCTGGTGCGTTCATTCCTGCCATTTCTGCTCCTTTCTCGTACCCGAATACTGTATATAGTTGCGGATAATCCGGGCTGTTTGCAATCTTTATGCTGTCATCTGACGGGATTCCTGTGTTTTCAGTAATTAGGGTCCCAGAAACTTTTACTGTTCCTTTCAGTCCGGCAGAAAGCTCATGTCCTTCGTCATTTACTGTGACTTCAGTCTGGTCGCGAATAATTTTGTAATCCGTACCTCCCATTGTGCCTGTCATCTTCATATCATCGTAGATATATGACTCCCAGGTGATAACGGGGACATTTATGGTCATGAATTTTTTGCTTACAAAGGTAGGGCTTGAAGTTGATGAGATTATTACTAGCTCTTTACCTTCTGCATCCTCTTCCTTTGAGACCGAGTCATCGATTGTGGTTACTGTGTATCCCATCTCCTCAAGATGCATCTTTACTGCACTGTCGCCTGAATTCAGATTGATATTTCCTACAACCATAACAATTCCTCCCTTCTCATCAGGTACCGGCGGAACTGGTGTTGGCTCTGTTGTCGGTTCAGGAGTTGGTATTGGAGTTGGTGTTGGTGGAACCGGTGTTGGCTCTGTTGTCGGTTCAGGAGTTGGTATTGGAGTTGGTGTTGGTGGAACCGGTGTTGGCTCTGATGTCGGTTCAGGAGTTGGTATTGGAGTTGGTGTTGGTGGAACCGGTGTTGGCTCCGTTGTCGGAGGAACTGTGTTTTCTCCTCCGGTTGCCCAAATTACAGCTGCATCGAATATTTTCCATCCGTCTGCTGTAAGTTGTGAGGCAGAGTTATCAGAGAGGAATAATCCGACACGGCGTTCAGGTGCTTTCATTCCTACCATTTCAGCTCCCTTCTCGTATCCGAATACTGTATACGTCAGCGGGAATTTTGCATTGCCTGCAATTTTTATGCCTGCATCAGAGGGGAGTCCTGCGTTTTCAACCATGCCTTCTCCGGTAACCTTTACCGTTCCGGTAAGTCCTCCGGAAAGCTGGTGATTTTCGTCAGCGATTATGATTTCAGTCTGGTCAAATATTATTCTATAGTCTGCTCCCCTTTGTGTGCCTGTCATTTTCATGTCGTCATATATGTATGACTCCCATGTCACAACCGGAACTGCAACATTCCTGAATTTGTTGCCCGCAAAAGTCGGACTTGAGGTAGAGGATATTATTACAAGCTCTTTTCCTTCTGCATCAGTCGTCTGTGAGGCTGCATCGTCAACTGTGTTTACGATGTATCCCATCTCTTCAAGACGGGTTTTTACCGCACTGTCGCCTGAATTTAAATTGACATTTCCAACAACCATCAGTACCTCTCCCTTCTCTTCAGGGCCGGGTGTTGGCTTTGGAGTTGGAACCGGAGTCGGATTAGGGGTCGGTTCAGGAGTTGGTATTGGTGTTGGCTTAATTGTCGGAGGTATGGTTGTAGGTTCAGGGGTTGGAACTGGTGTTGGTACAGGTGTTGGCGGGATGTATTCCGATCCAATTGCTGAGATTACATATGCACCAAATTTTTCCCCTGTGTATATGTAGCCGTTGTATCCGAAGACGTCCATATATGTTGTTCCGGGGAGTTCAAGGGTTTTAATCAGCTTAATACTCGCCGGATTTGATATGTCAAATGCCCTGATTGCACCTATGGGTCCTCCGGATGCGTACACGACATTGTCAAGCACATTTAATCCGTTACCTATCCACTGACCCGGATAGCTCACCTTTCCTATCGTTTTTGGAGCCTGGATGTTTCTTAAATCAATTGTAACAACGTCATTTCCTGTAAGGGCCACTGCTGTGTCGCCCAGCACTTCAACATCATAGAAAGGTTTTCCGGCCCCATATGTTGCTATAACAACAGGATTTTGCTTGTTGCTGACATCGATCACATGAACTCCTGTATAGCTGCCGAGATATGATGCAACCAGCAGGTAATTGTCCTTGTATTTTGCAAGGTTTCCATTGAAGTGCGGGTCTCTTGCAATGTATGCAGGATTATACGGGCTTGAAATATCAACGATTCCTACGGATGTGTATACATAATTGCCGTCAGGCAGTACTGAGGCAATATTGTCCTTGTAATCAACAAATACCTTCACAGGCTGTTTTGGATTGGAAATGTCGATCATATTCAGGCCGCCCCACTCTCCTGCGCCAAAGAGGTAATTGCCCTGTATGCTGACATCGTTAAATCTTCCGGGAGTCTCAATGAATGCAGATTCAAACGGATTTTCCTTATCCTTTGTATCAACCACCCACATTCCGTCGTTGTGTGCACCGATGAAGAGATAATCGTCCTTTGCCACTACAGAGTCAACGCCGCCCACCACAGGGACATTTACAATCAGAGATGGCTGCTTTGGATCTGAAGTATCATAGATCCCGAATCCCATTGATTCGCCTGCAAGGAATGTGTAGTAATCTGTTGGGAAGATTCCTTCAATATATCCTGCAATTTCTGTCCCCTTCCCTGCAACGAATGCCTGGTTGGGATTTGAAATGTCAATTACGCTGAATCCCTGGTAACGGACAGAGACATATGCATAATCGCCGAGAATTTTGACGTCATTTGCATCGATTCCCATTATATTAGTGACCTCAAACGGACGTGATTTGTCGGATATGTCAATGACCCTCACACCGTTGTGGTATTCTGTAACATATGCATAGCTGCCCTTAACCGCAACTCCTGAGAAACTGTCAAGTGCTGACGTACTTGCGGTGTAGCTTCCAACAATCCTCGGGCTTTTTGGATCTGAAAGGTTAAATATGTCCAGCGTTTTGTCGGTTGCCCTTGCAACGTAAAGATAACCGTCTGCTATGGAAATCCTCCACGGTCTGTTGTAGCCGTTCAACTTTACAACATTTCCAAATTTCGGATTGGAAACATCGGATATGTCCACTATCTGTATACCGATATTGTATACTGAAAGATAAGCGGTGTTTCCGTAAACCTCAACATCCCTTATCTCAGTTCCGGGGGGATGCGGGCTTTTAAGCGAAGAGATTTTGACCGGGTTATTTGGATCTCTTATGTCGACGATGATGTACCCTGTCGTATACCCTATGTGAAGGTAAGGATACTCCATATACATGCTTTTGACATTCTCGCCTACATAGATCTTTGAGATGTAATCCTTCCATGTAAGATCTTTTACAGTGGCAGGGTTTGTGACATCATAAACCCTTACCTCGCCGCCCTGTGCAACGTAAAGATATCCTCCCTCCTCGACAACGTCAAAGGAAGGGCCGTTTGCAAGGTGGCCTACTGTGTCCAGCCCCGCAGACGCGACGGCCGGCACTGCAATCATTATCAAAATCAGACCGATCAGGAATTTTATCGATCCTGTCTTCTTTCGAGAAATACTGTTTGGTGTATTCATTTTCTGAAAACCCCCCACGGGTTCCCTTCGCAGCATAACCTGTTCGAGGACATCCCCTGGTGACATATGTATATGGGCAAGGACAATATTTAAGGATAAGCAATAATGATAATCGTTGAAAATATCAACGAGGATTATCATAAGCAAAGGAAACCTGATTCCCATTTTTTGCGGAATGCTTGTTATTCAAAAAGACCTTTTTTGCCCCGATGGTAAAAGGATTTTGAATTTTTCTGATTTTTTCCGACAGAATCTGTCACCTGTAAACCTAAAAAACAGGTATCTCTGGTTTGAAAACAGATCCGTTAATTCTGAATTAGCGGTGTGTCTTAAATATCTCTAAAAAATTATTGATATTTATAATAAAAATGCCTTGTGGTTGGAATATTCCCGTATAAGTCTTCATAAACAGACGCGAATATTCTTTGAATTGTTAATTTAACGACTAATTTGTATGATAATATTCACGATTTTGATCTGAAAAAATATTTCAAAATAATAATTGTCAGTTGTGGTAGCATTTCTGATCAATAAAAAAATATGTAATAATTTTAAAATCAAACAATAATTCTTGGGATTATTAAATGGGATGCCGGGGAATGCATCGTCTGTGGAAATTAGCGCGATCGAAAATGATTTGGAGTTTATACCTGGACATGATGAACAGGTTGTAAGGGCATACAAACTGGTGCGTGATTTTTATGTTCTCACAAATAAAGGGTGATTTTTATTGATTTCCAGGGCATCACAGGGGAAAAAACGTGAATATAAATCAGTATCATATAAGGGCATAACACAATTTTCTGTTGAAACTGCCGGACATTTTGATCCGGATGCTGAACTTAAGATCTGAATATCGGGCAGCAGTCATCCAATCGAAAAAAGACTTTCCCGGAAAGCCGGTGCAAATGATATTGTTAATGTTTTATCTTATTATGTTATTTGAAACCTGCTGATTTTAAAAAGACATGTGCTATCCGGGAATAAATAAAGGTTTTATAAGAGATATTCTCCTTTGTTGCTGAATAATTTGTATTATATTTTTTTTGATTTTCCTTTGTTTAATTGATGTTTGAAATCTTAATCATCTTGTTTCAAAAAATGTTGAAACCATAAAATATATATTGTGTACTTGCGTATACTCATTTCAAGAAATATTGAAATAGGGATGAATTATTATGACTTTAAAAGACGCAAAAGAAGAAAATGTAAAAAAATCAGGTTTCGCATCGCTGATGAAAAAAATAATTGGTACCGCCGGCGGATGCGGATGTTCGTGTGGGTGCTGTACAGGTGAATTAAATAAATCAGAAGAAAAAGAAGAAGAAATCAGATGAAGTACTTATTTATCCTTAAAACAACCTGAAGAAACATCACAGGCAAAGATAAAATCCTGTTAAAAATTTTAAAAGAAAATTTTTGGCGGATTTGTGATCTTTTAACAATTTAAGCAATAATTGAATAATAACTCTCAAAGGATGAAGTAAATGATAGACTTAATAACAGGATCACTTCTGATGGGGTGGGACACGCTGCTTGGATACCTTTCCGAGCATGTTGTGACATGTCTTATTCCTGCATTTTTCATAGCCGGCGCAATAGCCGCACTCGTCAAAAAGGAAGCAATATTGAAGTATTTCAGCCCGGATGCAAAAAAAAGCGTTGCATACGGACTTGCCTCGGTTTCCGGAACAGTTCTTGCAGTATGTTCATGTACGATTCTTCCGATGTTTGCAGGTCTGTTTAAACGTGGAAGCGGTATAGGGCCTGCAACTACTTTTCTCTATGCAGGGCCGGCGATAAACATCCTTGCAATTGTTTACACCGCAAAAGTGCTCGGATTTGATCTCGGACTTGCAAGGGCAGTATTTGCAATCATACTTGCAATCGTAATCGGACTCATAATGGCTTTTCTCTTTAGATCACATGACCGTGAAACAAAAAAGAAGATGGCAGAAATGCCTGTTTCACCTGCACCTGAAGTTGAAAGGCCGAAATGGATAATTCCTTTGTTCTTTGTATTTCTGGTAGGAATATTAATTGCCGGAACTGCACAGGCTGACTGGATGATAAAATTCCCGATAATTTACCTGTTTACTCTTGGAGCAGCAGTTCTGCTGATATACTTCTTTGACAGGGATGAGGTCACCGACTGGGGTCTTGAAACATGGGATTTGACAAAGAAGATTTTTCCGATACTGATTGTCGGGACATTTGTGCTTGGAATGCTCGCATTCTTCCTCCCGCCTGAGACTTTCCAGCCTTTCTTTGGGACAAACTCAATTGAATCCACAATGCTGGCATCATTCATCGGAACAATTCTGTATATGCCGACACTTCTTGAAGTGCCTGTAATCGGAACAACTTTTGGATACACATCCGGTATAATGGCAGGAGGGCCTGCACTTTCGCTTCTCCTCTCAGGTCCGAGTGTAAGCCTTCCCTCACTGCTTGTCATATCAAGGATAATGGGATGGAAGAAAACCGGAGTTTACGCACTTCTTGTAATCGTCTTTTCAGGACTGGCAGGATTTGCATATGGCCTGATTATTGGTTAAATGCGGTAAACGTGAATAAAAAATGAATCCCTGGTATACTGGAAGGAAATTATGAAGGACAATACTGATAACAAAGAGGGAGTAAAAGGAAAGATAAAAAAACCCTGCTGTGCTGCCGAAGCATTGAGACAGGTCAGAAGGATTGATATCTGCAGTGTGCCGACAGGTCTTTATATGCTTGATTCAATATTCGGTGAAGTTTCAAGCTCTGATCTTAGGAATGAACAGGAGATTAAAAGAGAGCTTCTTAAAAAAGTTAAGATTTACAACTATGTGCCAAAAGCTGCTGAAGAGAAGTATGCCGATGCAATATTTAATGAATTTTTAAAGGAGATGAATAAAAAATGGTAAAAATTGAAGTGCTTGGAACAGGATGCATGAAATGCAAACGCCTTATGAAAAATGTGGAGAAAGCGGTCAGTGAACTTGGAATTGAAGCTGAAGTTATCAAGGTGGAAGAGCTTGATGCGATTCTTGACAAGGGAGTTATGCTCACTCCTGCGTTAATGGTGGACGATGAACTGAAGGTTTCAGGCAGAGTTGCGGATGTAAAAGAGATAAAGGAAATTCTGGGGGCCTGAAATTGTCTGATAAACCATCATGTTCATGCGGAGGCTGTGGCTGCGGGTCTGAAAAAGGCAAAAATATAATCATTTTTGCCTGTGCAGGGGTTGCAAATACCGGGCAGCTTACAAACCTTGCAGCAGTTCAGCTGACGCAGGAAGGATTTGGTTCGGCTGCATGTGTTGCCCTTCTTGCAAACGGGCCTGAAGGTCTTTTAAAAGCTGTAAAAGATTCTGATGGTGTTTTGATTCTCGACGGGTGCAATTCTAAGTGTGCCGGAAAAATTGCGGCAGATAAGGGTATTGTTCCCTGCCAGCATGTGATTGTTACAGACCTTGGAATTAAGAAAGCAGGCTCTTCTGAGTATACTGATGATGATATTGAAGAGATTGTCTCTGCTGTCTGGGAAGGCAAAGGGATGACAAAATGAAGCAGGAACTTGTGGTTGAGTGGCGTCACATTGGAAAAGATGTAAGCAATACATGTGAGAGATGCAGTGAGACCGGAACAAATGTGATGTCGGTTATAAGAGAGATTAGCCTTTTTCTTCAGGATGAGGGAATTTCTGTGAGGTTTGTTGAGACAAAACTTCCTGCAGCTGCAGTTTCCGAGTCAAACGCAGTTTTGTTCAACGGGATGTATCTTGAGGATTTAATTGACGGGATGGAGGTTTCCTTCACTGAATGTAAGTCATGTTCATGCATTACCGGAGAGGATTTTGTTGAATGCAGGGCTGTTGACTATAAGGGCGAGCGCTATGAGGCAATTCCACCGGAACTTATAATCCGGGCGGCACTTCGTGCAGTCGGATTTGAGGACGATCCGGAAACAGAACTCATAATTATTGAAAAGCTGAATAAATGAAGAAAAAAGTGCTTTTTGTATGTACCCACAATTCCGCCCGTTCTCAGATGGCGGAAGGGTACCTGAACGCCAGATATGGTGACAGGTTTGAAGCATTTTCTGCCGGCTCAAACCCTGCATTTGTAAATCCCGTGGCAATTGAAGTTATGAGGGATGCAGGGATAGATATCTCATCCCATTATTCAAAAAATCTTGAAGAGTTTTTGGGAGTTTATATGGATGTGGTGGTGACTGTCTGTGATAGTGCAAATGAGTCCTGCCCGGTGTTTTCCCTCGCAAAGAAAAAGATTCATGCAGGTTTTACTGACCCTTTTGCCTTTTCCGGCAGTGAGGATGAGGTCAGGGATGCATTTTTAAAAGTAAGGGATGAGATTTTCGCTTTTATTGATTTTGAGTTTGGAGATGATTAGATTTGACAGGAAATTATATCGTAACATGTTCGGGTGTTTCAAGCACCGGTAAGCTGACAACCCAGGCTGTAAATGTTTTTATGCATAGGAATCCTGGTATTTTTGACGGGCATTTTCAGATTTCAAAGCCCGGTATTACAAAAGACAAAGCTTTTTTAAATGCCGGAAATTTACTTGTAATTGACGGATGCAGTGAATGCTGTGCATTAAAAAAATTATCAGCTTCCGGGTGCCGTGACTATCTTCATATTATTGCAACTGATGCGGGGATTCTGAAAAGGGGTATGGAAGATCCGAATTACTCCGAGATTGAGCTTCTTGTCGGGGAGATTAGGAACTGCTGCCGGAAGAATCTTTAAAATATTCTGTTTTTAACCATAAATATACTGATTATTTTTAAAACGGGGGATGAAGCTCTTGTTAATTTGCAGTCATCACTGCAATCCCAAAATTCCGGTTATTGAAATGATATAAAATGCGTTTATAATTGACTCTCCAATAAAGACTCCTGCAAGACATTTTTTAATCCTTATGTTCAGTGATGATGTTACATATACTATGATGTCGGTGTGAGTGAAGGGGAGTACGCTCCATAATGCAACAATCGGTATTTCACGTTTTAAAAAGAGTTTTTTGATACTTTTAATCTCTTCTGGATATTTCCTCTCAAAGTATTCGCCGGTTCCAAGGTATCCTGAGTATCTGTATACGATGGTTGCTGATGTCAGGTAGCCTGCGATGTTAACGATAAACAACTGGTAAGGGTTGAAAAACAGTATTCCTGCAATTAATGCAGGTGTTGTTGGCATCAGGATAAGCCCTCTCAGGCTTATTATTATGAAGTATATGAAAAGGGCGGTGTAATAATATTTTACAGAAAGTTTTCCGATATTGGAGAGATCAAAGAGATGCGGGTAAAGCAGCCAGGCAGTGAAGACTGATAAGACTATCAGAATCCATAATGCAAGAATAATTTTTTTCCCCGGCTCATCAAAAAACTCTTTCATGTCTTCCCCGTTTGCAGGTCTTTTTTCTTTCTGAGCGAATAATATCTTTGGCAGAGGGTGGGTGAATTATTCCAGCTGTTCAAAAAATTACGTTGAGAGAATCGGTTTTTAAAATATCCTTTTTTGTAAGATTCGTAGTAAATATGTCCCGATCCTATAGTATTACTGCATTTTAGTCTCTTGGAGTGTTCGCGGCTTTCATAATATATTCATAGTCTTCATCAGGAATTGTTCTCATCGCCTGTCCCCTGATATGCCCTGACCACTGCTTTTTGTTTGTGATGAACTCAAGATGGGGTATTAACTGTTTGAAGTTTAATTCGGGGTCAAAGATTTCTTTTGGTGATAGCTTAATTCTGAGTGGAAATATCTCATTCCCGAGTTTTGCAGGGGATGTGAATATTTCTGTATCGTCCTCGAATACTTCTGATACTATCTCAAAACAGCCGGTCAACGCCGGAGGGAGTGTTGTCTCCTTATCGATTATCTGCTGTCCCACATATACAATAAGTGAGTCGCCCGGTTTTGTCTTTGATATCTGATTTATAAAGCGTTTTGGAACACCCCATATGTTCTTTTTAGTCACCACATCCGAATTGTCTCTGTTTGATATTGCAAGAAAGTGAGTCATATCTGGAAATTATTTTATAAAGATAAAAATGTGTCCGTACTGTTCCTATGGGAGGTTATTTGCTTAAATACCTTTAATCTTTGAATCAGGAATTGAAATCGGGTATGAAAAACAGACAGTCTTCCATTATATACATGAACAATGCTGCAACAAGCTGGCCAAAACCGGAGTGTGTTTTAGAGTCGGTCGTTGAGTCTCTCAGCCTTCCGGTGTTTGGTTCCGGGAGAACCTCGGGTAATCAGGGTAATGATTATCCGACGCTTGCAAGGGAGGCACTTTCTGATTTTTTTAATGCAGGCCCTCCCGAGAATTTTATATTTACGCAGAATGCGACTGACTCCCTCAACCTTCTGATAGCCGGATTTATAAAAAGAGCTGATATGCCATGCCACGTAATCACAACAGCCCTTGATCATAATTCGGTTTTAAGACCACTCTATGAGCTGGAAAGTGAGGGTAAAATAAGACTTAGTGTAATTCCTTTTGAGGACGGGAAGGTTTCTGTTACTGATGTATCTAAGGCAGTTTGTCCGGATACAAAACTGATGGTCATGTCTCATGGGAGCAATGTTCTGGGCTCTGTTCAGGACATCGGTGTAATAGGAGATTTCCTTATAAAAAAAGGGATTTATTTCATCGTTGACGGTGCACAGACTGCCGGACACATTCCTGTTGATCTGGGAATACTGCCTGTTGATGCATATGTTTTCACAGGTCATAAGGGTCTGTTTGGAATAGCCGGAACGGGAGGCTTTTTCATCCGTGATCCGGAGCGGGTTTCCCCTGTTCAAACAGGAGGGACGGGGACTGACTCTTTTTCACTTCATCATCCTTTGTATATGCCGGAGAGGTTTGAGGTGGGGACTTCCAATTATCCCGGCATTGCGGCACTTCTGGCAGGTGTTGGTTTTTTGGCATCGGTCGGAGTTGAACGGATTCATGAAAAGGGAATGAGGCAGACTGGATATATTATCAATGAACTAAAAGACGATCCTAATGTTGTAATATACAACAAAAACCCGGTTCTGCCTGTTATATCTTTTAGTATCACAGGGCTGGATGACGATGATGTGGGATTCATTCTGGCCCGGGGTTATGGAATTATCTGTCGGACGGGTCTTCACTGTGCCCCCCTTGTTCATGATGAAATTGATGGTGGGGAGGGTTGTATAAGACTTAGTCTTTCCTGGTTTACGACAGATGAGGAATGCCGGATTGTTGTTGGTGCTATAAGGGAGATTGCAAAAAATGCGAATATTTCGTTCAGTCAGGCATAAGTCGTGTGCAGACGGCACACGGATGAAGGAGTTTTTAATCAGCGTTCCCGTGCCTGATGATTTTTATATTTATCTTGAAAATTTTGGGAATGTGCAGAAACTTACGAATGCAGGCGGTGTTTTTTACAAATTTGAAAAGAGGGATTTTTTCTCCATCAAAGGTTTTTCCGGTGATACGTCAATGGAGGTCAGGTTTAAGCCTGAGGTGATGGATTTAACTGAGGATTTTTTGTATTCCCTGTTTTATTTCTATCATGACGGTAAGCCTGATCTGGATACACTTAAGAGAAGGGAGGAAAATCTCATGAGAAAGGTTTTGGAGAGGCTTTACGGGAAGAAATGTTGATAGCAATATCCGTCCTAACAGGATTTTTACAGCTGGTAAGTCACTGATATTATATCAGGAAAACTAAAGGCCGAAAAAATATGAGATGTTTGGGATATACTTGTCCGGATTATTAAGATATATAGTCTAAATCTAATTTTTCGGTCTTTAAAAATGAACTGGTAAAAAACCGGAGTATAAATATACTTTTCATGAAAAAATCCTGAAATTCAAATATGGAATAAATTACACATTCACCCCCCAAAAAACTTTAACAAAACGGCAACGACTCCCCCTGCCCCTGCACCAAGACCTGCTGCAATCTTTCCTTCGCTGCCCTTTGTCTCTGAAGAAAAACTCTCAAGTTTTCTAATCCTTGCCTCATGGTCCTCAATTGAACCTTTCATATCCTCAAGGGTTTTGCATATCCACTTAACGTCACGGTTTGTCTCAATAATCATCTCATATGCGATTATGTTCCTGTCCTCTCTCATGCCTGCAATCCTCCTTCACAAAAATCATTCAAATATCATTTTTTTCGAGAAATAATCCGCGAAAATTACAGAATAAGTCCGCGATATGATCATCCTGAATTTCTTTTATACAATAGTCTGGAGTTTGATTATATTAAGCGCTGCTTTACCAAAAAGGAAAAATAATCCTCAAAAAACAAATTAAATTCTAAAGTAAAGTCAGATTAATATTCTTTCTAAAACAACAATATTATGTCTGTTATAAATCCGGATTTCGCAGGCGACTAAGTAGGGAGTTGAGAAAAAATGGCAGATTTTATTGAAACCAACAACACCAAAACAGCGAACAGAAAACTTGAAAACCCGGTTGCCGACATTGCAACATTCGATGCAATTGTCCAGGCGCTGATATCTGAAAACCCTCTCGGATGTGAGGGCTATGTTGAAAAGGGAATGAACATAGGGGGGATTTCAACCTCCGGGCAGGGCTATACTGCAAAATTCCTCTTCGAAGATGATGAAGCAAAAACAGTTGGCAGCCTTTCCATAAAGGCACCTGCAGTATCTGCCTTTGGACAGGCTGTATCAGCAGTCCTCGCAGACACAGGTCTTGCGGATGCAATCGGCGGAACATGTGTCCACAACCTTGAAAAAGACCAGTATTCACGCACTTTAAAGTGCCGTGATCCAAACGGTGAGACATACTTCATCGCACTCTCAAGGGATCACATCAGGATTTCATCTTATACTGATGATGCAATCCGCACAAAAGTGGAAGCCTGGGCCGATTCTGTACCGGCACTTGCGTGAAGCAGGACAAAAGCTTAAAATGCAACCCGTGATCTTAAAAAATCCGTAATAATGTTGTATTCTAAAAAAGCAGAGGGGTTAATAATCCCCTTTTTTATTTCAAACTAATATTCAGTCAATTTTGTATTGATCAATATGGTCAGCGAGCATCTTTGTTCTCTTGGTAACTTCGTACATTGCATTTGTAATCTCTTCAACAGAAGAGCTGGACTCTTCTGCAAGTGATGCAAGCTCCTCTGAGTCACTCTCGGCCTTTTCTGTCATATCTCTGCCTTTAATTACGGCACTGACAACATTATTTGCGATATGTGCCTGATCTTCGGTTGCTTTTGATACCTCTCCGATATCTTCAACAACAGAATTGGCACTTAATATTATCCGGTCCAGAGCTTCCAAAGCCTCATTCACGCTTGATACGCTGTCGATTATCTCATCCTTTGCAAGATTAATTGATTTTGCGGCTTTTTCACTATTATTCTGAACAACTGAAACAACCTTTTCAATATCCTTGGTTGCAGCCCTTGCCTCTCCTGCAAGATTTTTGACTTCCCCTGCAACTACTGCAAAGCCTCTGCCGTGTTCCCCTGCACGGGCGGCTTCGATAGCTGCATTCAGCGCCAGAAGGTTGATCTGTCCTGTAATCTCGTTAATGAGCCTGACAACATTTCCAACTTCATTAACTTTATTTGAGAGTGAATTTATCTCATCAACACTCTGCTTTGCGATATTTTCGACACTTGCCATCTTTTTCCTGGCAATGTCTCCGGAAGACTTTGCTTCCGTTCCCAAATCCACAACCTGGCCTGTCTTTTTGAAAACATCCTGTGATGTTCCGGCGATCTCCTCATTTGAAGCAGACAGATCTGAAATCTGATCATTTATCAGTTTAATCTGATTATATAATTCCCTGGCACCGTCTGAGTTTTTAACGCTTGTTGCAGCGACTTCTTCTGAAGCCTTTGCGATCTCTTCGGTTCCCTTGCCGACTTCGATAGCGTTTTGATCAATCTCTAATGAGATTTTCTTAACACCTCTTACAACATTTGAAAAGGTATCGCCGATTTCGTTAAGTGAATCCCTGAATTTTTCATATTTGCCGGTAACTTCTATATTGTTGCTGAATCTTGCGGTATAATTGTTATTTGCAAATTCCTGTGAGATCCTCACTGCCTCGTCAACGGCATTTCTGCCCATCACTTCATCTGTAATATCAAGAACAAACTCGACAGCACCTTTTATGTTTCCTTTTTTATCTCTCAGAGGTGCTCCGGTATAACGGATGGGCATTCCTGTCCCTGTCACTGTCTCCTCAGTCATTGTGCTGCCGCTGTTCATGGCTTTCTGGCAGGCACAGTTTGGGGTATTGCAGTCTTTTGTTTTGAATAGATTATAGCATTTTTTTCCGGTTATTCTGTCGGGTTCCATATTAAGAAGCTCTGCTCCCGCACCATTCATGTAAGTGACATTAAAATCCCTGTCAATTAGCATAACTGGTGTAGGGATGCTTTTTAAGCCTTCATATGCAAGATTTAAAAATTCTAAATTCTCTTCTTCAATATTTTCAGAATTTTTCTTTTCTTCTCTTATGAAATAATTATTGTGTGAATAATCCATTTTTGTACCATCGTTTGTTTTTAAAGATTTCATATACTTTTTGCATGTCAAAGTTGTAAATCTTATCGTCAGAATCCTGGAAATTTTCTGACAATATGTGATCTATTTATTTACAATTGTTTGAATTTAATGGAATGTGTTTGATAACTTTTAGATAATTATGTGTGCCACCATATTTTAGTATTACTCTTTGAATTTTCCTTCAGAAATAATGTTAATTTTGCTTTTTAAATCAATTTTAATATTATTTGAAATAATAGCCTATAGTAAAAATTAATTCAAATTTTATCTTTAAATTTTCTTTTATTCAGTTTTTTTAAAAAAATTTGTCAGTAATACAAAATATATTTGAAAATAAAGATGCGGGTGCATTTGGTAAAAATATTTATATGTCAAAAAATTTTTCAATAAATAATAAATAAATATCAGGTTTTCTGGTGGGATGAAGACGGCTTTTGATCAATTATGAAGCTTAATGATTTTAAATTTAGCAAAGTTTTGTGTTTAATTATGATATATATAAAAAACAAAAAAATATTATGTCTTTTTTAAACAGCCTGTAGAATATTTAAAATTCCGGGTTATTCACTGCCTTTAAGTGTGTCTGATATTATCTTTCCGATATCTATCCAGATTACAAGCTCTTTTTCCTCATCCTTTTCTTTCCCTAATTTGATGATTCCTTTTACATATGCTTCCTTTGACATGGTCTCATCCATCTGATCGACGTCCTCTTCTGAGACCTGCAAAACACTTTTGACATCATCGACTATGAGTCCTACATTGGAACCGGCAGCTGCATCCGGTACGAGTACGATTATCTTCTGACCTGAAACATTCTCTTTTGCCGGAAGACCCATCAGATAATTAAGGTTTAGGATGTTTGTAATCTCGCCTCTCAGGTTAATTATTCCTGCAATATGTGGAGGTGCCTTTGGAACCGGGGTTATTGGGATCATCTCTACAATTTCGCGTGCAATGTGGATATCGAGGGCATAATGGGTGCCTGATATTTCAAATTGTACTACGTCGGTGACTTTTGACATTGTTTTCTCCAAATATTCAGATTCTAAAATTTCCCATGACTGTCTTTAGATTGTTTGAGAGTTCATTGACCTCGTGTATTGCGCTTCCAATCTCTTCAACAGATGCACTTGATTCTTCTGCAAGTGCGGCAAGACCTTCTGCTTCATTCTGAACTTCCTTGGTCATTTTAGTGCCCTTTTCTGCTGAATTTACAACATTGTTTGCAATATTTGCCTGATCTTCTATTGCTTTTGTGATCTCGCCGATGTCACCTGTAACCTGTCCTGCGTTTCTGATGATGGTATTAAGCACCTCAATTGTCTTTGTGACACTTTCTACACCATCAACGATCTCATTATTTGAATTATTGATTGCGTTTGCAGTCTTCTCACTGCTAACCTGAACCATTGATACAACATTTTCAATTGAATCGGTTGCTGCTCTTGCTTCTGCTGCCAGGTTTTTGACCTCACCTGCAACAACCGCAAATCCTCTTCCGTGTTCACCTGCACGTGCGGCTTCAATGGCAGCATTGAGTGCAAGGAGGTTTATCTGTCCTGTGATGTCATTGATCATCTTAACAACATTGCTGACTTCCTTAATTTTATCAGTAAGATCATAGATTTCTTCCACGCTCTCTTTTGCGATTTTTTCAACACTGCCCATTTTATTACTTGTGTCGTTTGCAAGTCCCTGTGCCTCTTTTCCAATATCGACAATCTGATTTGCTGCTTTAAACACTTCCTGTGATGTGCTTGCAATTTCCTCATTGGATGCAGAGAGATCGGAAATCTTTAATGTTACTTCTTCAATGCTTGCAAGAAGCTCTCTTGTAAGATCAGCTGTCTTCTGGCTGGTAGTTGCAACCCCCTCAGCTGCTTTTGCGACCTCGTCTGCTCCTTTTGAAACTTCATTTGAATCAATAGCGACATTTTCTGCGATTTTATTTGCCTCTCCTATGGCCTGTGACACAGAATCTCCAACATTGTTGAGTGCTTCTTTAAAGGAAAGAATGTCTCCTTTGGCAGAGATATTTTCATTGAACCTTGCAGTAAAATCTCCTTTTGCAAGATTATCCGACATTCTAATTGCTTCATTAACTGGCAGAATGATGGCGTCAAGAAGTTCATTTACACCAATAATCAAATCTGCGAATGCTCCCGAGTGTCTGGAATGATCAGCTTTTGTACTCAGTTTTCCTTCAACAATATCTCCTGAAAGGACTGAAATCTCTGTAATTGTATTTTTCAGGGCTTCCATCATTCTGACAAGTGAGGGAATCAGGATGTCATTATCACTTCTTTTGCCTAATTTTTTAAATTCATCCAGTTTTGAGAGATCGCCCTTGCTTGTCTTTTCACAGACATCAATTACATTTAGAAGTCTTGCCTGGACATTATTGATCTCTGATGCAATATTTCCATAAATTCCCTGATAATTTCCTTCTATCTTTCTTGTATAGTCGTTTACGGCCATCAGCCTGATGATTTCCTCTGCTTCTTTAAGACCTGAAAGTCCTTCTATGCAGTTATTAAGGTTTATTTTAAGATTGTTGTATCCTCCGTTGAAATCCTTTGAAATTTTCTCAGGGATTTCTCCTTTTCCTATTTTTTCTATATATTCAAGATTGATATCAAGCGGCTCTTTTAAATTCAGTGGTATGGTGTTTAATGTCTCAATCAGTTCTTTATATGCTCCATTAAACTCATAAGAATCGACAGGCTTCATTATGCCCTTTGCAATATCGTTCCCGAGTCTTGTGGATGCTGATATTACGCCTTTTATGGATGTATTGACTGTTCTGATGTCATCGGCCATTGACAGCAGATCTTTTCTGATTTCCTTTGTGTATTCGTCTCCATCCCCTACTGTAAGATCAAGGTTTAAATCTCCGGCAGCAATTTTTTCAAGATTTGATCCAATATTTTTTACTTCTGTTTCAATATAGTCGGCAACCCGTTTTGTGGCTGTAATGTCCTGGACAATCTCGACATGGCCTGCCTTCTCGCCTTTCATGTTTCTGATCCAGGCAACATTGACCATGAAGTTTTTACCATCCTGATCAAAGAAAGTCTGTTCTTTTCCTCTTCTAAGACACTCTATTCCGCAGTTTCCTGTTCCACAGATATTTGCATTCCATCTGCTGCACTGTGTGCCTATTGCCTCGTTTTTGCTGATTCCTGAAGCGGACTCGGCAAGGGGATTTAGATATTGCCATTTCATGTTCATATCAGTGACTGAAACCGGGAAAGGGAGTGAATCAAGAATTGATTCATACCAGACTTTCTGCTCCTCAATATCTGTTACATCTATTAACGCTGTGTTAAGGGCTGCAACATTCCCTGACTCATCAAGAAAGGGGATGCTGTGAATTACGATTACTTTGTCCACTCCTTTAAATTTCATTGTGAATTTGCCGGAGACTTTTGATTTTGTATCTCTTGCTTCTTTTGTGCCTTTTCCTTCAATGAGTTTAAGGTCAAAGTGTGAATAAAAATCAGAAATATTCATTTCTTTCAGCTTGTCGGCAGAATATCCTGTAAGTTCGATAAATTCCTCATTGACATCTAAAATGTTAAAATTGGTATCTGTAATTCCAAGCGGTATCGGCATTTTTTTTATTGACTGATACAGTTTTTCTTTTTCTATAATCAGAGAATTTATTTTTTTACCAAGTGTTCTAAAACCTGGCTCAAGCTCATTTATATCCAGTTTTTGCTGTGTTTTTCCTAAAATTGCTGCATCTATTGCATCTTCGAGTTTTGAAATATCCATTTTTTCATTCCTTCTGCAAAAGAGATATGCTCACCGTTATATCTATTATGCATATCATAAATAATTGCATCATTTTTTTGATTTTTTACATATTTATATGATATTATTCTGCTACTACAATTTACGAAATATTATTTCATTTTTTTAAAAACGAGATAAATTCATTCGACATATATGATTTTGGGTGAAAAATATTGCAAATATGTTTTGTATTTTAAAAAATATGGATGCGTCAAATAAATCCGTGCTGTAAAAATTTTTGGTTTATTATAATGGTCTTTGAAAATTATTATTGTGGCCCTTTTTATTGAATTCCTGATAAAATTATTAAAATTGCTGTTTGAATGAATAAAGAAACAGTGCTGATATGGGGATTTGAACCCCAGTCACAGGAGTGAGAGTCCTGCATGATTGGCCGAGCTACACTATATCAGCAAAAATTGTGCCTAAATATCTTGCCCATATGATTACTTAAAAATTCTTATTTGCATTTTGCCCATGTTTTTTTAAGCAAAATAAACGGAGCAGATCTTTTCCGGGCAGACTTCAAAAAATTGGTTTAAAAAGAGATTATCTGGCTTCCTTTTCTGTCTCTCCAAGGGTGTCAGATATAATCTTTGCAATATCTATCCAGATAACAAGCTCTTTCTTCTCGTCCTTTTCTTTTCCGAGTTTGATAATTCCTTTAACGTAGGCCTCTTTAGACATTGTCTCATCCATCTGATCCACATCCTCTTCTGAGATCTGCAAAACACTCTGAACATCATCGACAATAAGGCCTACATTGGATCCTCCTGCTGCCTCCGGTACGAGAACGATTATTTTCTGGCCTGAAACATTCTCTTTAACCGGCAGTCCCATAAGGTAATTCAGATTTAAAATGTTTGTAATCTCACCCCTTAGATTGATAATTCCGGCAATATGGGGCGGTGCTCTTGGGACGGGGGTTATTGGGATCATCTCTACAATCTCTCTTGCAATGTGGATATCGAGGGCATAATGGATCCCCGATATCTCAAACTGAACCAAATCCGTTGTTGGCATTGTTAAAAACCTCCTGTTAGTATCTGAATTTTGAATTAGCTTCTTCAAGGTCCTTAATCAGAATATTGACCTCATGCATGGCGCTTCCGATTTCTTCCACAGAAGCACTTGCCTCCTCTGCAAGTGCGGCAAGTTCTTCAGTCTCCTTTTGGACTTTACTTGTCATATCCGCACCTTTGTCAGTTGAATTGACCACATTGTTGGCAACATTTGCCTGATCCTCAATTGCCTTTGTAATCTCACCGACATCATTGGTGACCTGACCTGCATTTGTGATAATTGTATTTAGCGCCATAAGAGTTTTATTCACACTCCCGACACCCTCGATAATTTCTTCATTTGCTGCGGTAATTGCAGATGCGGTTTTTTCACTGCTTATCTGAACTGTTGAGACGACCTTTTCAATCGAATCGGTTGCTGCTCTTGCCTCGCCTGCAAGATTCTTAACCTCTCCTGCCACAACTGCAAAGCCTCTGCCGTGTTCGCCGGCTCTTGCAGCTTCGATTGCGGCATTAAGTGCAAGCAGATTGATCTGGCCTGTGATGTTGTTGATAAGCTTGACAACATTGTTGACCTCTTTGATCTTTTCTGTCAGGTCTTTTATCTCAGTGACACTCTCTTTTGCAATCCTTTCCACATTGCCCATTTTATGGTTGGTATCGTTTGCAAGCCCCTGTGCCTCTTTTCCAATTTCAACGACGTGGTTGGCGGCGTTGTAGACCTCCTGTGATGTGCTTGCAATCTCTTCATTTGATGCTGAGAGATCTGCAATCTGATGATTAATATCCTCCATGGCGGCAAGGAGTTCCCTTGTCAGCTCTGATGCTCTCTGACTGCTGTTTGCAACCTCTTCAACCGCTTTTGAAACCTCGTCTGCTCCTTTGGTTACTTCTTCGGCATTAATCACTACATTTTTCGTTGTATTTCCGGTAATGGCAAGGTTTTCTGAAACAGCAATTCCTATATTATTCAGAGCGTTTTTAAAAGTTTCAAAATCTCCTTTGACAGAAATATTTTCCGGGAATCTTGCAGTAAAATCACCCTTTGCGTAATAGCTGCTCACATCCATGGCACCGTTTATTGGAAGGGCGACTGATTCCATCAGCCTGTTCAGGTTTTCAACAAGATCCACAAAAGTACCGTTATATTTTTTGCTGTCCGCATGAACATCCAGTTTTCCCTCAATTCCTGCTTCAACAAGTTTTTCAATCTCCCCGAATAGTGAGTGGAGAGTATTCTGAACAGAGGCGATTGAATCCGAGATTTCGACGAACTTCTCCCTAACTTCTTTTGTATATTTGTCCGCCTCTCCTACTTTGAGTGAAAGATTGGGATCACCTGCGGCAATCTTTGCAAGATCCTCTCCAATCTTTGCAACCTCCTGTTCCAGATATTCAGAAACCCTTGTAGTTGCGGTGATGTCCTGGATGATCTCAACATGGCCTGCTTTATTTCCTTCAACATCTTTTACCCATGCAGTATTTACCATGAAATTTCCGCCGTCCTGTTCAAAATAGGTTGTTTCCTGCCCTCTCCTCAGGCATTCGACACCGCAGTTTTGTGTCTGGCAGATATTTGCAGACCACCTGCTGCACTGGGTTCCAAGGGCCTCCTTTTTATCAACACCTGCCATTGTTGCGGTTGCCGGGTTTAAATATGCCCAGTTCATGTCCAGGTCTGTTACCGAGACCGGGAAAGGGATTGAATCGAGGATAGATTCATACCATGCTTTTTTCTCTTCGATTTCAGTTATATCGATAAAAGCACTGTTGATACTCAGAACATTTCCCTGATCGTCAAGAATGGGAATGCTATTGACTTCAATTATTTTGTTGACGTTTTGGAATGTCATCCGGAATTTGCCTTTCATCTTTTTTTTGCTTTCCAAAGCATCCTTTGCTCCGTAGCCTTCGAGACGCTGTAAATCGAATGTTTTTGTAAACTCCGAAATATTCATTTTTGTCAGATCTTCTCTTGAATATCCGCTAAGGCTCATTAATTCCTCATTGACGTTGACAACCGACAGATTTGGATCGAACAGCACCATCGCCACAGGTGTTTTCATAACCGCCTGCAGTAAAAAGTTATGGCTTTCCATAAGGCTGTTTATTGTTTTACCAAGTTCCCTGAGGGGCGGATCAAGATCTTCCGCAATTACCCTTTTTCCCTGATTTCCGCTTAAAAATGCTTTTATTATCTCATCAATCTCTTTGATTTCCATTTAAATCGACCTCACTTGTTTTGGCATATGGATGAACTGACTATTTTGTTATCATGTCTATGCCCTGTTACTTGTTTTTGGATGGGATAAACAGTGAATAGATTTGATCATTATATAATGGTTTTTATCGCGGCGATTTCTTTAAAAAAGGATTTACGGGTTTTAATTTGAAAGAAATTGTACATTGTCTGATATTTTTCAAATCCTGGCAGGAGCTTTGGCGATTGGTTTATCCAAAAGGATTATCACTGACATTTTAAATTAGGAAAGGATAATCCTGCCTCTGTAACCCGGATTTTGTTGTATAAGTTATATGGATGAATATGCGGGATAATATTAGTTTTGATAATGGTCTGAAAAATAATGTGTGCAGATTTTGCAATAAGTTCTCTAAATGGCATATTCTGGTACTTTTTATCATATGATACAAATTTGCAGCCTTTTTAATTATCATATCCCGATTTATATTGTAATTTCAGGAGTAATCAGTATTGCTTCAGCCATTCTCTTTGCAAGCTCCGATGCATATTCTGTACTTTTTGCAGTTATGACATGCTCATCTGAAACTACCGGCATGTTCTGATATCTGGCATCACGTTTTATTAGCAGATGAATAATTTCTTGATCATCCGGTGCTGCTGTTTCTCTTCTGACTAAAATATCTGCATTTGCAAGAACCGGTACGGAATTTGAGACGGCACCGATTAAAAGTCCTTCTTTGTCAAAATTTCTGATAATTTTATGAAGTTCTCCATTATTCCACAGATAATCCCTGGACTGAGGGCCTCCGATGACTAATATCCCTTTGTAATCCTTTGTAGCGGATTTATGCAGATCATTAAGTTTTTCGGTTGCCTCTGCGACCCCAACAGGATGCCCGTTTATCGCTCCTTTTTCAAGAGATGCTATCTCATAAAGAATTCCTGCGGAATCAAAAATTGCAAGAGAATTCAAAAGTTCCTCATTTTCATATTTTTCAGGCGGTATAACAATAAGCACTTTTTTAACTTTTTTCATAAAATATTGGCCCCCCGGCAAATTGTAAATGGATATAGAGTGGCTGAAATGTATTATATTTTTCCTGTGTTTTTTTTAAAGACAATGATGTTGTTGCAATCCCCGGTCTGGATGGGGATGCCGGTGATAATTATTATATGGGTGGAGCCTGAAGTTTAACAGAATGGTTTTTTCGGGGGGGAAAAGAAATATTTCAGGCCTTTTGTTATGTGGCGTAGCAATAAGTCTGATTTTGCTATTCTCTGCTTTTATTTTTCTCTGCATGCTCACAGAACCGCGGATGATATCTGTTAGTGAGGTATATGTCTCCGGACTTCCCGGAAAGGTTGTATTTATATCTGATCTGCATGTAAAGGAGAGCAATCTTGATTTTCTTGAAGAAGTTGTTTTAAAAATAAATGAAATTGAACCTGATGCTGTATTAATGGGTGGGGATTTCATCGGAAGTTATCCCGAATCTGTGATATATCTGGATTTTCTCTCAAAAATAAATGCTCCCATGTACGCTGTTTTGGGAAATCACGATTATCATTCTCTAACCGGAAGAGATGAGTTTATGAGAGAATACTATAATTCCGGTATGATAAATCTGGATGTCGAAGGCTATGATGTATCGGCCCTTTGTGACGGTTCAAATGATTATGAATATGCATCTGTGGTTTCAGAACGGCTAAAAAAGCTTGGGATTTCTGTATTGAGAAATGAATACAGTTATGTTGACCTGAGTGGCGGGAGGGTCCTCCTTGTGGGTCTTGAGGATTGTCTTGCCGGTATGACAAAAGTGCCAGACTACCCAAAGGATGCCGGGACATATATTGTGATGCTTCTTCACGAACCGGAATGTATGGCTGACTGGGATTATGATCTTATGTTGTGCGGACATACTCACGGGGGGCAGGTTTCCTTCCCGTTAATCGGCGGTCCCGGAGAATGGCTTGGATATTATATGTATTCTGGGGAAATTCAGGGGGAGGGAAAAAAGGCATATATCAGCAGGGGTGTTGGGACGAATTCTTATAACTACCCTTTAATCCATGGTTTTGAACTGAGATTTATGCGTCAGCCTGAGATTGTGGTTTTAAAGGGCGGGTGAGTGTTTCAAAATAATTTATCTGGTATTACGTCAATAGATGTAATTCCGAACGCCAAAAAATAAAAAAAGCGGTTGACAATCCCTGTGATTGTCAAAGCTTTTTTGACTTTGTCCCGTGTTTTCTGTATGCTTATTTTTTGTGGGTAAAAATGTCGATGCTATTTTTATATAATTTCTAAACCAGTTACATTATTGCTTTGATTATCTGTTTTGCAAACTCTGTGGCTGATTTAGGTCCGTCTGCCGTAATTACAAGACCGTCTTTTACAACCGGGTTGTCTGAATATTTTGCGCCGGCTGCCATCAATTCATGAATTGCTTTTTCATCGGGCCAGACAGTTGCATTTTTATCCTTTAGTATTCCTGCCTTTGCCAGAACAACTGGGGACAGGCATATTGCAGCCACCGTTTTTTCCTCCCTGATGAATGCCCTTACAATCATATGCAGGCCTTTGTTGTTCCAGAGATATTCGGGCGAACCCGAACCACCGACAATCAGCAGTGAATTGTAGGCCGTACAGCATCCTTTGTGGGATACTTCCTCAAGTGTAAGTGTTGCATTGGCTGTTCCCGAAAGCATTCCTTTTATTTCTCCGGTTTTTGTGGAAGCAATTTCATACGGGGTATGATTGTCAGAAAAAACTTTTAATGGCTCAAAAAGCTCCTCATCCCTGAAATTTACAGGTGCTATAACAATGAGAATTTTTTTTGTTTCAGTCATAAAACAAACCTCCTTTTTTCGTATAGTGTATGTTAAAATATTTATTGGTGTTCTAATGACTGGTAAAAATATATTATTTGATATAATTTTTTGAAGGTATTATATCTGTGATAGGCGGTTCCCTGAATTTAAAAAATCAGATGTGAATAAAAAAAATTTAAGTTGGTTTTTTATGATATTTTTTCAGGTTGATGCTGTGTTTTTTTCTTCAGAATTGTCTCTTGATCTGTTAAATAAAATTGTATCCAGAATTTTTCCCAGATCGATCCAGATAATCAGTTCCTGGCTTTTACCATCTTCTGAGATTTGTTTAATTACTCCTTTTACATATGCCTCTTCTGAGATCATATTGTCAATCGGGTCAATGTCAGTTTCAAAAGCCTGAATGACACTGTGTACGTTGTCTACAATAATTCCTGTATTGGAATTGCCTGTTCTGGCAGGAACAAGGACAATTATCTTTCTCTCCTCAGGGTTTTTGGCATCTGAGAGTCCAAGAAATTTGTTGAGATTTAAGATGTTTGTGACCTCTCCTCTCAGGTTTATTATTCCTTCAATTTCCTGTGGTACTCCTGGAACCGGTGTTATTGGGACCATCTCGACAATCTCTCTTGCAAGATCTATGTCAATTGCGTAGAGCGTCCCTCCTATTTCAAATTTTACCACGCCGATTGCAGACATGATTTATCCCTCTATTTTAAACGCATTGGTTGAATCCTCAAGCTCCTTTGTCATCATACTGACTTCGTGTATTGCACTTGTAATTTCTTCAGTTGATGAACTGGCCTCTTCTGCCAGTGCCGCAAGCTCTTCTGCCTGTGACTGAACCTGCATGGTAAGTTCTGTTCCGGCATCTGCTGCCTGGACAACATTTGTTGCAATATTTGCCTGATCTTCAAGAGTCTTTGTGATTTCGCCGATTGCCTCGGTTGCCGCGTTTGTACCTTCTACTATCCTGTTTAGTGCATCTATTGTTTTTTCAACATCTTCAACACTTTTGTTCACCTCGTTGTGTGCACTGCTGATTGCCTTTGCGGTGTTCTGACTGCTTAGTTTGACTCTCTCAATAACTTCGTCTATATGGTTTGTTGCACTTCTGGCTTCGACTGCAAGGTTTTTGACTTCGCCTGCAACAACTGCAAATCCTCTTCCGTGTTCTCCTGCTCTTGCGGCTTCGATTGCAGCGTTTAGTGCCAGCAGATTAATCTGGTTTGTAATTTCGGTGATGAGTTTAACGATATTGTTGATCTCCTGCATCTGAATATTGAGTTCGTCTATCTCCTCGACACTTTTTGCTGTAATGTCCTTTACTGAAGCCATACTGCCGGTTGTATTCTTTCCAAGCTCCTGGGCCTCTTCACCGTTTTTAACAACTTCAAGAGCTCCTGCAAGAACATGCTGTGAACTGCCTGCAATCTCTTCGTTGGCGGCAGAGAAGTCTGCAATCTGTCTTGATACTCCTTCTATTTCCGAGAGAAGTTTGTTTGTCAGGTTTGCACCCTGCTGGCTGTTTAATGCAACCTGTTCTACTGCCTTTGAAATCTCTCCGGCGCCTGTTGCGACTTCAACTGAACTTGAATTGACATTTGTGGAGATTGTTTTTATCTTTTTGATCATCTCCGTTCCTTCGGTTGCAATAGCATTCAGCTCATTTTTAAAGTCCAGCAGGTCATTTTCAACATGAATATTCTCATTAAACCTTGTTGTATAATCGCCTTTGGAAAGTCCGTCAGCCATTCTTCTGGCTTCATTCAGGGGGATCAGGAGGGCTCTTGCCAGTTCTACGAAAGATTCAACAATTCTCCTGTATTCTCCGCTAAATTTGTTCATGTCTGCTTGTGCACTTAGATTTCCTGTTTTGGCTGCGTTAGAAAGATATTCTGCTTCATCCACAATTACTATCAGGTTTTCCATTAGTCTTGTGAATCCCGGCACGATTCTGTCGTTTTCAGATTCCTTCTTTATTTTTCTGAAAATTTCGAGTTTGCTTAAATCTCCCACAGCAAGATCTTCAACTGTCTCCTGGATGAGAACCATATGATCTACCATCATATTGGCGGAATCGGCAATATCTTTGAGGCCTCCTGTGTAGTTTCCGGTCAGCTTTTTAGTGTAGTCATTGGTGGCAACTCTTGCCATAAGATCAGCAATGTCCGGGATTACTTCATAATCTCTTCGGATATTTTCAATGCCCGCATAAAGGGCAGTGAAGTACTCGGATGCATTTGGAAAATTTTCATCTGCTTTTGGTTTCTTAATTTGGGTATTTATTTCTCCGGCTGATACTGAGTTTAATGTGGTGATGGCGGAGTTTAGGTTGTTCTCATAATAATTCGATAAAAGCCGGAGTTTTTCTGCTTTCTGTTTTTGTGATTCAACCTCTGTTATGTCAAAATAAATTCCGAAATACCCTCTGGTTTTTCCTTCTTCATCAAGGTAGGGTATAAGATGCCTTTCGTATATCTTCACACCAAGAGGAATTTCAAAATTCATTCTGGCGCTTCCGGTTTTTTTCGTCTCTTTTACCTGACGGAATGAATCACCTTCGACATTTGTGAGTTTGAAACTGCTTGCATTTGTTCCGATAAGATAATCCCTTGTATATCCGGTCTGGCTGAAAAATGCGGGATTGGCATCTGTGACATTGAAATTGCTGTCAAAAATAAGCATAGGGATTGGGCTTTTTGAGATAACTGTCTGTGATCTTTTTGCAACCCTTTCCTGTTCTTCGAGTCTGTCGAGTAATGTGTTGAGTGTTTTAAAGAGGATGCGATCTTCCTCTTCGGTATTTTCGTCGAATCTGATGGTGTAGTTACCATTTAATACATTTCCAAGTTTTTCGATGTTTAATGATTTGTTCATGCAGTTCGCTTCCAGTTAGTTTTTCAATACGTAGCTGTTTGCGGGACTGGCTGGTGCCTTCCCTCCTCTCCTGATTATTGACATCTAATGATGTGTGATGTTTTGCACATCATTTTTGTATAAATGCTACAGTGGGCATATTCGTTAATCATTACAATAAGGTTTTTGATTTGATCTTTTAAGATGATTTTACTGCAAATTCCCTAAAATTTTGTTTAAAATATGTTTTGGTTGATTATTTTTTAATATTTGTCTAATACGTTATGCTTAAATATAATTATCTATTGGCCTGTAGGATTATTTATATAATAAAAATAGTTGTGAGTTGTTTTTGATTGTTAAAATAGATGATTTTGCTAAATTTTCATTTTTTTAAATTGTTAGATGAACGGTATACAGGGGAACTCCAAACTCTTGTGCATGAAGCGGGGGAGTTTCAATACATGATAGAAATAATTCAAAAAAACCTTTATGAAACAAATATTTCAAAGACTGTCTGATGAAAATATTACTCGCACTTTTATGTGAAGAAGTGTTGGATACAAAGTCTTCGCACGTTTATGATTAAAAGTAGTAAGATGATTTCCACAGGGTATTTTTGGCAACAAATGAACTTTAGTAATTTAAAACATTTATCCTCTTTTGGTTAAGATAATAGTTTGCCTTGAAAAATCCTGTCACCTGATATTTTTTCCTGAAATATTACTCCCGGGTCTTTGTTAAAACTTTTATCGTTCAATTAGATTTATATGGAGGCAGAAGACATTCACCCACATTAACAGGAGGTATTAAAAAATGTCAATTTACCAGAAAATGATTGATGAAGCAATGGGTGCACAGCGTGCTGATGTTTCCGTTCTAAAAGCCAAAAGAGGTACTGACTTTAAAGTAAAAGACGGGCAGGCTTATGTTGATGCTGTCAATAAAATGACAGCTGGTGAAGGACAGTCAAAGGCGGTAATAGACCTTCATAAGTATTCGGTAAACGCACATTTTGATACACTCACGGCTCTTACAAACTTTGTAAAACCCGAGGATGACCCTTATGTTGAGCATTATCAGACACCGGTAGTACTTGAAATTCTCTGTGAAGAGGATGAAGGGTTCAAAAAAAGTGTTGACAAATTCATCGAACAGATCGGGAAATCTGAGGCACTAATCGGTCTTGAATCGGCAAGAAGGTATGCCGGATTTTATGGTCCCACATGCGTAGTTGATTTTGCACTGATTCCGGGAAGTACAAGCAATGTGGTCAATCAGATACTCACAAAAACTGATATCCCGCAGGATCATAAGAAAGCAATTCTGGCTGCAAAATCCTGGGGTATGAATACTTCTTATGGTGTCGGAGATGTCTTTGCACACGATGTGGAAGACGGAAAAACCCTTTCAGATGCCGTTTCAAACGAAATAAAAGAGCTGAAGTATATCTATGAAAGTCCTGTTTCGGCACAGGCTGATTTAATGGACTCTGTAAACATGGATTCCTTTGATGTCAGGAAATACATGCGGGACTATCGTAAAGAGATGGAGCCGTATGTAAAGGCGGCAATCGATGACGGTGTCCATTACGCAAACATTGTAACTGTTCCTGCATATTGTGTCGGCGACATCGCCCACCACATTGCCCAGTCAACTTACAACATGTGCAAGGATGACATGGTTATGGGAATAATCGAAGCTGTCACTGATGTCATTGAAAACTCGCTCCGGCAGAATGTTGACAAATTCAACAGCGTAAATCAGGTTCTTTCCCTTGCAACCGGTTCGAGTGCTGCAGCGGCTGAGTATATCCTTGAACTTGACGGATTCAACGGACCTTCAGTTGTTGAATTCCTAACCCGCAGATTCCACAATTTTGTCCAGCTCTATCCGACAAGAGGAGCTGCGGCAGAACTTCACAACTGTGACTTCATGGACATGGTGTACCGCGGCTGGAACATAATGGACAGGGCAAGGAAGGTTAAAAACGGAACATCCAGTCCGATGAGGCCGAACATAAGCGGTCTCCCGATTGATTTGATTCCTGTCCAGACACATGATGTTATACAGAATCCGCAGCGTTATGTATATCCTGCATGTGCGATAACGGTCAGATTCGCCGCAATGATGAGTCTCGCTGATTATCCGTGTCTTTTGACATCAGAGCCTGTAACAGCCACACTGATGACAAATGTGGTTGCACTTGACAAGAATACAGCGGCAGCGCCTGTTCGTGCATGCAAGAACTGTGCATCTGCATCATGCGTTGACTTCCGCCATGAATACTGCCAGTACAGAGAGGCAGTCTGAGAAATCAGAAAAGATTTCTAAAATTTTTTGGAGGTTAAAAGAGATGAAATGTTATGTCTGTGCTCAGGAAGGTTATGATTCAGAAGCGGTTGCAATCTGTATAGTCTGTGGGATGGGTGTCTGTATGAAACATGCCATACGGGAAGAACAGGAGATGTGGGAAGGCGGATATCCTTTTCCTGCAAAGAAAGTGAGTAAAACACTACCCCGCATTCTCTGTCCCGACTGTTATGAGGCTGTAAAGAGGAGCTGATTTAAAATGGCAATGGCTTCTTTGGGAAAACGGTTTTCAGCTGAACTTCTGGGCACGATGTTTCTGGTGTTCTTTGGTGCGGGAGCAGCTGCCATTACACTTATGCTTGCAAACGGAGGGACACCTCCCAATGATTTTTCGATAGGTATAGGTTTTCTGGGAGGTCTTGGTGACTGGCTTGCAATAGGTCTTGCATTCGGATTTGCCATAATGGCGTCAATCTATGCCTTTGGCAGGATTTCAGGTGCCCATATCAACCCTGCGGTTACAATTGCCCTCTGGGTGTCGGGTAAATTTGAAACAAAGGATATGGTTGTATATGTTCTGGCACAGATGGCGGGTGCATTTATTGGAAGTGTCCTTTTTGCTATTTGTGCAGGCCAGGGTGCTGTATTGACCGGGGGACTTGGTGCAACAGCACCTTTTCCCGGAATAAGCATATATTCCGCACTTTTGGCTGAGATCATCGGAACATTCATTTTGATGTCTGTAATCATGGCGGTTGCATCTGACGAAAAGGTAACACCGGGGATTGCAGGGGCAGTAATCGGTCTGACTGTTGCGGGAGTAATCACGACTATTGGAAACATATCCGGTTCTTCGCTTAATCCTGCACGTTCATTTGGTCCGATGATGGCAGATCTTCTCCTTGGAGGACCCGATGTGCTTGCATCCTTCTGGATATATGTTGCAGGCCCAATAATCGGTGCTGTTCTTGCGGCATTTCTGTATCTCTGGATAACAGCGGAAGATACGGAATAAAAAATTCCATATTTTTAATTTTTTTGTATAATTTTCAATAATTTTGTATAAAACGGGGTTAAAATTGAATATTGAGTTTTACGGATGTATCCGGCATCCTTGATTATTATTTGATGATCTGTGCAGGAATATAAAAAAAGTTAAAAACACTATTTTAAAAAAATACGCTGCAAAAAAGTTATGTTTTTTATTCCACGTGATTCCCGTGAAGTTCAGAATCCGTAGACTGAGAGATCGATTGCAACATCCTTGAAATCGGTGTTGTTTACCTCTTCTATAATAGCCTCATCTTCAGGACTGCATTCCCTGAAGAATGCCAGAAGATCGCGGTAAGCATCCCTGCATTTCTCACATCCGCAGAATTTTACGATAATATCTCCACGAAACATCAGGCTGTATGCAAAAATTTTGTCGGAGAAACCCATCTCGTCGAGTTTGCATGGCATTATTTCTTCAACCTCTATAACAGGTTCCACAGTTTCCACTGCTTCTTTTACAGCATCATTTGGATTAATTAAAGAGTAGTCTTCACCGCCAAGAAAAAACGGTGTTCCGCATTTCCAGCAATTCTTCATATACGGGGTGCTTCTCTTTCCGCACTTCATACAGATCTGGTATTCTGGCATCTCTTCCATGTATGAGTTTTTGTACCTCAAGTTTAATCTAATGTGCTGATCTGATTTTTTGAGGTGTATATAAACTAATGTGAAAAAATTTGTTTGGAAGAATGGTTTTATCGCGAAATGCTCTCTTAAATCCTGGTTATTGTCTGTTAAACCGGCATCTCTGATCTGATTTTCAGATTATTTTTAGGAATTCTTTTCTTTTTTCTTCTCTATGCATAAGGCTGTCATTTTATCGCCGTTAAAGGAATTTACCGGTAAAACCCTCACCGAGAAAATATTGTGAATGTTTTTTTCTGTGCGGTATTCTATTTCCAGGTCAGTCATTCCTTCCTGTGGTGCTTTTTCCAAAGCATCTTTTATTAATTTGTTTGAGAGTATCATGGAAATATCAATATTTTTTAGCATCAGTGATTCTGTAACCGCCCTGTTTTTATAAACCGGTACTCCTTTTTGATCAAGCACCAAAACCCCCTCAAAAGTAAATTCAATCATTCCTGTGAGTGGAATTCTGTTTGATATATTGAATACCTTGGTATGACCGCAGGTCCTTTCTTCAATATATCCGCCGGCAGTCAGCATGAGTGTATATTTCCTGATTGTGTTTCTGTTAAGTTTCATCTCTTCCGCGATGTCTGAGATGGTAAGGCCTCTTGGATCATCTTTTATCAGCATCAGGATTGATATAAGAATATCCTCGTGTTTTTTCCCTGCAAAAGTTTTGATCTCATCTTCTGCAGTGGAAGATGTATTATTCAATTTATTCCCCCCGGAGACTGAGATGACAAAGTAATAAGTCACATTGAATGACATGTCCTTTATCCTCCCTTTTTTATCTGTTAATCTAATGCTTTAGTTAAATTTGTTAATGCATTATGCATTCCAATATACATATTAAATTTATATTAATATATCTGGAGCAAACAATCAGGCTTTCTGATAAAAAACCCCGGTGTTAAAACCAGACAGGCGGGCATATAATTGTCCAATGAGAAATTGAAATTATATTTGGGCGGCTTAAAACCCTTCGCTGAAGTTTATCGGGTTATGGTGTGATACCGTGTCTATCTGACATCCATATATATTAGAAGATCTTTTTTTTGAGAGAGAATAAAAAATATGGAAAAAGTCGTTTCTGTAACAGATCTGAAAAAAACCTTTGATAAAAAACCGGTCATCTCCGGAATAACATTTGATGTGTTCAGGGGAGAGATATTTGGGTTTTTAGGTCCCAATGGTGCCGGTAAAACAACAAGCATGAGGATAATACTCGGACTTTTAAAGGCAGACTCCGGGAGTGCCCTTGTGTTTGAAAACTCCCTTGAGACAAGTGATAAAACCCGTGCACGTGTGGGTGTTTTATTTGAAAACAACGGTCTTTTTGATAAGCTAAGTGCCTATGAAAATCTGAAATACTATGCAGAGCTTTATGGTATTCCGGACGTTGAAGAAAGAATAGTGGAACTTTTGGAGTTTACCGATCTGAAATCGAGAAAGGATACTCTTGTCGGAACATTTTCAACCGGAATGAAACGAAAGCTCGGCATTGCAAGGGCAATCCTGCACCGGCCCGAAGTTCTGTTTCTGGATGAACCTACCTCAACACTTGACCCTGAGGCACAGAAGATGGTGCGTGACCTTATTCTTCATCTGTCTGAAGATGAATCGATGACGGTATTTCTGAGTTCTCACAACCTTGACGAAGTCCAGAAGATATGCAGCCGTGTGGCAATTCTTCACGGAGGCAGGATAAAGGCTCTTGACTCTGTTGAAAATCTCAGGAAAAACAGCGGTGTTACAAATTTAAATATTACTCTGTCCGATTCTCTTCAGTCAGAGCAGGCTCGTTTTGTTGTTTCCACTATGCAGGATGTTTCTGATTTTAAAAAGACCGGGCACGGATTTTCGATAGCACTTTCAGGGAAATCGGCATCAGGTGTAATATCCGGTCTTTGCAGTGCAGGAATTAATATTGAAGAGGTTGTAAAGGGCAAACGCTCTCTTGAGGATATTTACATTGAAGTTATGAAAGAGGAGGCGGAATTATGAATCCGATAATGGTTGTCGCAAAAAAAGAGATCAGGCAGATTGCAAACAACAGGGGACTTATTTTAGGCGCTGTGCTTTTCATGGGTATTTTTGGGGGGATGACCTCTCTTGGTGCTATAATGTCTGTTGTTGAGAAAAACCCTGAAAGCATCATATCCTCGCTTGATTCCCTTATTATGTATCTTGTTCTGGTCTTAGGTGTCTTTACCGGATATTTCTTCTCTTCGCAGGCCTTTCTCGGTGAAAAGCTTGAGGGCACAATCGAAACACTGCTCTGCTCACCTCTGCCGTTAAGGGACATCTGGCTTGGGAAGGTTTTGGGAGTTATGATTCCCTCATATGGCGTAACTCTTTTGATCGCCGGGATACTTGTGGGTCTTTCAAACATGGAGGCTGATTTTCTGGTTTTGCCCTCACCTGTCATGTTCCTGTACATACTGATAGTGGTCCCGGTCTACATTGCATGTGCAGTTGGCCTTTTGGGTTTTGTCCAGCTTCTTTTGGGAATGAAGGAGAACCAGATAATTAACATTGCACTGATTGTCGGGTTTATTGCAGTAATCTCCGTTTTCAACAGTCTTGTAACAGAAGGAGTAATTGCAATATCGGCTACTGTAGTCTTTTCCATGTTTCTTTTTGGAATTCTTATGCTGTCAGTTGTCGGATTCTTAACCCGGTTTTTAAACAGGGAAAAGATTGTAACCACACTACCCTGATTTTTTTTGCAGATTTAAAAAAGACGGCGATATTAAGGTTTGAACGTCCTGGTTCTGTGTAAATCATAAATATTCAGGGGCTGATTTTTACATACTGAAAAATAGCCTCACAATGCCTTTTTTTAATAAACGGAAGAAAGGGCTTTTTTCAGGTGAAGATGTTTTTAAGCCCGCTGATATAATATAAAAAAGGAGACAGGCCGGTAGAATGAAAAAAACAAAAAACTTCAGGGATGTTATTGCAAAATCACCGTGTGTGTTTGTAATCGGCGTTGCAGGTGATTCGGGCTCCGGGAAGACCACATTTACCAGTGCGGTCAGGGAGATATTCGGGGAAAATCTTGTATCCACCATCACCCTTGACGATTATCACACTCTTGACAGGGAGGAGAGAAAGGAGAGGAATGTAACTCCGCTTTCTCCTGAGGCAAACAATTTTGAGCTTTTAAGAGAGCATGTTTCGATGCTTAAAAGGGGGCTCCCCATACAAAAGCCGGTCTATAACCACAAAAACGGAAGATTTGATCCTCCCGTTCCTTTCAGCCCGAAAAAGATAATTATTTTAGAGGGTCTCCATCCCTTTGCAACGGAAGAACTTCGTTCTTTAATGGACTTTACGGTTTTTGTAAATCCTGATAAAGATGTAAAATATGACTGGAAGATAAGGCGTGATGTCGGGGAGAGGGGATATAAAAAAGAGGATGTCATGGCTGAACTAAAGGCAAGAAGTGTTGATTATGAACTTTATGTAAAACCCCAGATTGAATATTCTGATGCGGTAATAAGGATCTCAAATTCCCGTTATGGAAAAAGGGTCCAGAACATGAGGAATGTGTATAATGTCACACTGTACCAAAACAGGCTTGACAAAACCATAAAAAACATAAATCTGAACTTTAATCTCTTCTCGATTAACTCTCTTGCAGACCGTAACTTTTTGTTTGAGTTTCACAGGACGAACACGGACAAAAGAAGATTAGGTGCCCTTTCCCTTGACGGTGAATTCAGCTTTGATGTCATCAGAAGTCTTGAGAAAAATATTGAAAAGCAGACCGGTGTAACACCCGTGTCTCTTTATTCCGGAAAAGAATATGTTACAGCGACTGAGATGGTTCAGCTTCTGCTTTCATGGAGAATTATAAACAAAAGAATAGCAATTGAGGAGGAGTCCGGGGACGGCTTTTGTGTGTGAGGTTTCTTTTGTTGAAAGTAGCAGACATTTTTCACCTGTTTAAATTGGCATTTTATGTTGATTCATCACATTATGATAGATTATGTAAAGACTGCTTTTGAAAAATTCAGTCCGGAAAAATGAAAGATACCTTCTTTCACACACATATAATAATCCTGTTTCCTGAACAACCCGCCTTCTTTTTGTCCCTGTCTAAATTGTCTGATTTTATCTTCTTCTGGGCAGCGGCGGTATAAAATACGCTTTTTTTAAACTGGCTCTTCCTGACAACCTGTGCCTGATCCCTGGCTCTTAGTGCAATCGAATAGAAAGTATCTGACATAGTATCCGGATATGAAACAACGCTTATAACTCACTATTCCGTGTGGTGTGAAAGTAAAAAATTCCCTGATTATCTGAAATTTTGTGGGGTGTAAATGGCATGTACATGTCGACACCACTATAACCCTATATGACCAAAATTGTAAAACGCAAGTTTTTGGGTGTATAAACAGATGCTGAAAATAGAAGATCTGCATGTAGAAGTGGAGGGCAAAGAAGTCCTCCATGGTGTAAGCCTCCACATCCGTGAAGGTGAAACACACGTGCTCATGGGTCCCAACGGTTCAGGCAAGACAACACTGCTAAGAACCATCATGGGTTTTTCAGGATATAAAGTAACAAAGGGAAAAATAATTTTCAAAGGCAGGGATGTAACAAACATACCTCTCCATGAAAGGGCAAGATACGGAATGGGAATTATGTTCCAGCGCCCTCCCACAATATCCGGATTAAAACTTGGAAAACTCCTCTATGCAACATCAGGCAGCACAAATGAAAATATAGATAAATACGCTGCACAGATGAAAATGTCCGGATTCCTGCAAAGGGATGTCAACGCCGGTTTTTCAGGCGGTGAGATTAAAAGAAGCGAAGTCCTCCAGCTCATGATCCAGCAGCCTGACTTTGTAATGCTCGACGAACCCGAAAGCGGAGTCGACCTTGAAAACATCTCATTAATCGGACACTCGATTGCAAGACTTGTCGAAAAAGACAGGCACATCATAAACCGCCACAAATCAGGCCTTGTAATTACCCACACAGGATACATACTTGACTACATCGAAGCAGACGCAGGTCACATGCTCTGCGACGGTGAAATAAAATGTCACGGAAATCCGCGTGAAATACTCAAAGTCATCCAGGAAAAAGGATATCAGGAGTGTATAAGATGCCAGAAGATTTAATCCCTGAAATGTCGGCTGAAGACAAAGAACGCTTATTACTCTCAGGTTTTGAGGTAAAAGAGGAGCACAGATCCGGAAGCTACATGCAGACCGACCAGCATGTTCACCATTCCGGCTCAAAAATTGACGGTATCGAGATGCTCCCTATCGACATCGCACTTAAAAAATACGACTGGCTAAAGGACAAATGCTGGAATCTTGTTGACAAGGACAAAGACGAATACACAAAATTCGTTGCCGGAAGAGAAGATGAGGAAGGTGCCAGAGGCTTTGTTGTAATTGCAAGAAAGGGAAGCAAAAATGTATTCCCCCTCCAGTCCTGCCTGTTTATGCAGAGCTCTGAAATCCAGACCGTGCACAATATAATAATTGCAGAGGAAGGTGCCGAGCTTCATCTTATAACAGGGTGCACAAGCAGCATCGGGAGAGAAAAGGGAACACACTACGGAATAACCGAGATATATGTCGGAAAAGACGCTCTTGTAAGCAGCACCATGATTCACACATGGGGTGAGAACATTAACGTCCTTCCGAGAAGTGCCACAAGAGTGGAAGAGAACGGAACATTCCTCTCAAATTATGTAAGCTTAAATCCTGTAGGCCGTGTCCAGATGTATCCGGTTGCAGACCTTATCGGCAAAAATTCCGTTGCAAGATTCAACTCAATCGTCGTTGCGCCGAAAGGCTCCGAGCTTGATCTTGGTCAGCGTGCAATTTTAGGGGCCGAGGGGTGCAGTGCCGAACTTATATCCCGCCTCATTACAACCGGTGGAAAGGCTGTTTCCAGATCACACATTGTAGGTGCGGCTGAGGGAACCAAAGGTCACATCGAGTGCAAGGGTCTGATCCTAAAAGACGGTACAATCCATGCAGTGCCTGAAATTGAAGGCCGCCTCACAAACACAGAACTCTCACATGAGGCAGCAGTCGGAAAGATTGCCCGTGATGAGATTGAGTACCTTATGGCAAGAGGACTTGACGAAGAGGAGGCAACTGCCACAATCATCCGCGGATTTTTGGATGTAAAAATAAAAGGCCTCCCTGAATCCCTTCAAAAGCAGATCGATGCCGCTATTGATGCAGCAGAGTCAGGCTTTTAAATATAACTTTTTTTTAATTATTTATCATGTCTTTTTACGACATAACGCGTGAGCTCTCAAAAGACACAATTATCTATCCCGGTGACCCCCGGGTCTCCTTTACGCCGGAAAACACTAATGGGTGCAGGGTTACAAAGCTTGAATTATCAACCCACAGCGGAACGCATATTGACGCACCATATCACTACTTAAATGAGGGGATATCAGTTGACAAAATCCCTCCTGATGCACTTATTGGTGAAACAACAGTAATTGATCTGACATCTTTGCAGGGCTCAATCGGCAGGCATGATTTGTACGGCCTGATATCCGGGTCGAAAAGGATTCTGATAAAAACACAGTTTTCAGGAACAAAAAAATTTGAAAAGAACTATTCACATCTGACCCCGTCTGCCGCCGAATACCTTGCAGAATCAGGTGTAGTTTGTGTTGGTGTAGACACCCCGTCGGCAGAGTCATTTGACGGGGATGGCACAGTCCATAAAATTCTTTTGAAAAACGGAATTGTGATAATTGAGCTTTTGGATCTCTCACTGGTTAAAACAGGTCGTTATAATATGTATGCCCTCCCATTACGTCTAAAAGGTCTTGACGGTTCACCGGCCCGTGTGATATTGTCGGATATATAATACAAAACAGGATTTAGAGGTGTTTTTATGAGCATAATAACGGATGCAGTAAAAGAGATTGAAAAAAAGATGCAGGGAAGCGGATGTGATCACGGTGATATCACACTTGAGACAGACCCTTTAATTATACCCTGCCCGTATGTAAGCGGTAAGGGGCTTTTGGCAAAGTTTGGCGGTAAAGTGAGTGAATTAACCACCTCATATCCGATAGAAGCGGTGACCCGGATGTCGTTTATGTACGGCAAAACCTTAAACAGTCCTAAGCAGAGGACTGCGGCCAGTGCAATTATCAATGTAATATCAGTTTTCATGTGCTTTACACGGGTATCAAAAGCGTGCGATGAAGAGTCATATCCGTTATGCCTTCGTGAGCTTAAAAGTGAGATTGGTGACAAAAAGGTTTACCTAAATGGAAATATGCCGGGGCTTATGGAGATGATACCTTTAAACATCACAAAGTCCCCTGATGAGGCAGAGATAATCATTGTATCCGGGGACGGCATATTCGGCGATGAGGAGCTTTTAATCACAGAAAAATACCTTGAGGAAAAAAGGGTGATTTTCATCGGCCCTACAACATTAGGTGTCTGTGCCATGAACGGATATGAGCACTGGTGCCCTTACGGAAGAAAATAATTCATGAGTATCCTCTACCCGCCCGGGTACAATTGAAAACTTCCATAAAACCAACATTCTGTTTTTATCAATATTACAACCCAAATTATTTCATTTAAAATGTGGAAACTTATCATATGCTTTTTGGGTCGTCCGGTATCAGGCGGATATTTGATGAAGATCTTCTAAAACTATCTGTTAGTGTGGGTATTGCCGTTGCAAAAAACAATAAATCGGTTGTTGTGGGAAGAGATGCACGTACAACCGGTAATCTCTTAATGCAGGGATTTATGGCAGGGGCAATGTATGCAGGTGCTGATGTTATAAACGGAGGGATTGCACCAACCCCCACCGTTGCATACGCTGCAAAGACAAGTGATGCGGGATGCTGCATCACGGCATCTCATAACCCTGAAGAATATAACGGAATAAAACTGATAAACCCGGACGGTTCGGCTTTTACAAAGAATCAGCAAAAAGAAATCGGGGATCTCTTAAATGATCCGGATACTTCAGACTGGCAGCTGCAGGGTGATGTCTCTGTTAAGGATATCATATCCGGTCACAAAAAAGCAATCCTTGAAAAGATATCCATAAAAAGCGGAACTGATATGGTTGTCGACTGCGGCGGGGGTGCGGGATGCATGATAACACCCGGACTTTTAAAGGAGGCAGGGGTAAAGACAAACTGCATCAACTGTCACATCAGCGGTAAATTCCCAAGACCCTCAGAGCCGCTCGAAAAAAATCTCCATTACATCCCTGCGATGATTAAAAAGACAAAAAGTGCAGGTGCAATAATACATGACGGCGATGCCGACCGTTTCATGGCGTTTGATGAAAAGGGGAGGTACATCGGCGGAGATCATATGCTCATGCTCTTTTCAGAATACCTCGGGGCAAAACGGGTTGTAACAACCGCTGATGCATCGATGGCAATCGAGGAGATAGCAGACGTTCACAGGACGCCGGTTGGCGATTCCTATGTATCAGAGGAGCTTTTGTCATGGGGAGATTTTGGTGGCGAACCATCAGGAAGCTGGCTTTTCCCCGGCCATTCACTCTGCCCTGACGGAATTTATGCAGCAGCACTGTTCGCCCGGATTGCCGCGGAGACAAATATATCTGAAATCACAGACAAAATGCCCGACTACCCGATTTTAAGAAGTTCTTACGTCTGTGAAAATGCAAAGGATATTCTGATAAAACTTGGTGCAGATATTCCGACAGACGGTATAAGAATCAGCGATGAAGACGGCTGGTGTTTAATCCGTGCAAGCGGGACCGAGCCCAAAGTCAGAATAACAGCTGAAGGCAGGACAAAACAAAAAGCAAAAGAGATGGAAGAAAAAGGAAAGAAAATCCTCTCTTCAGGAAAATAAAAAATAACAGGATAAATAATAACTGAATACAAAAGGGGTTTTTTAGGATTATGCAGTGTGTTGTGCTGGCGGCAGGGGAAGGAAAAAGAATGAGGCCCCTGACTGCCAAAAAACCAAAAGTTATGCTTCCGATAGTAAACAAACCGATGATTGAACATCTGGTTCTGGCTGTCAGGGACGCAGGGATTACAGACTTTGTTTTTGTTGTCGGGTATCATGAACAGGAAGTCAGAAACTACTTTAAAGACGGCAGTGAATTCGGGATAAAGATCAGATACACGGTTCAGAAAAAGCAGATGGGAACCGGGGATGCATTAATGGCGGCAGAAGGGCTTGTGGATGACACTTTCCTCCTTATTAATGGAGACATGGTCCTCAAATGTGCCGACATAAAAAAATTCATATCTCTTCCCCCGCCATGCCTCGGAGTATTTGAGAGCAGTCACCCGCAGGATTTCGGAGTTGTCACTGTTGAATCCGGGATGATTACGGGACATGTTGAAAAATCCAAAAATCCGCCCGGCAACCTGATAAATGCCGGTGCTTACCTTTTTGAACCTGAGATTTTCAAAATTCTCTCGTCTGTCACGCTCTCTGAAAGGGGGGAGTATGAACTGACAGATGCACTTGCCGGTTATATCAGTGAATGCCGGCTTTCTGCCTGTACTCTTGAATCCTGGCTTGATGTGGGAGAGCCCTGGAATATACTTGATGCAAATGAACTCTTATCAGAAAATCTATCCGATGACATAAAAGGGACTGTTGAGGACGGAGTTTTTGTAAAAGGCACACTTATACTTGGAAAGGGGAGTGTTGTCAGGTCGGGAACATATATAGAAGGCACATGTATAGTGGGAGATAACTGTTCTCTCGGACCGCATGCATATATCAGGGGTTTTACGGCAATCGGCGATGACTGCCATATCGGCCATTCGGTTGAACTCAAAAACTCAGTGATATTGCCCTGCACAAAAATTCCCCATTTCAATTATGTCGGAGACAGTGTGATAGGTTCTGGCTGTAATTTTGGTGCAGGAACAAAGATTGCAAACCTCAGGCATGACAACAAAAATGTCAAAGCGGCCGGAAGAGACACCAAAAGAAGAAAGTTTGGTGCAGTGGTCGGGGACAATGTAATGTTTGGGATAAACTGCTCTGTTAACACCGGATCTGTTATCGGAAGTGATGTCTCAGTTGCACCCGGCTCATTTGTTGAAGGGAAGATAGACAGCAATACAAGGATAGGGAGGTAGGAAAAAATGGTTCAGGCTGTAATACTTGCAGGCGGGGAGGGTCACAGACAAAGACCGCTTACAAAAAGCATGCCAAAAGTGATGCTCCCGGTCGCAAACAGACCGATCATCGGTTATGTAGTTGAAAGTCTTTTGAAAAACGGAATCCGGGACATAATTGTTGTGGCAGGGTACCGGAGTGAACAGCTTATCAGGTATTTAAACACCCTTGACGAAGAGGTGAAGGTTGTTATTCAGAAAAAGCAGACCGGGGCTGCAGATGCACTTCGCTGTGCTAAAGATCTGATAACCGGTGACTTTCTTCTGCTCCCCGGTGACAACTACATCGATGAAGAGTCGATAAGCCGCATAAAGACGGAGAAGAATGCGATGCTTGTATCAGAGCACCCGCAGCCTTCAAATTACGGTGTTGTGGAAATAAGCAACGGCTATCTTGCAGAAATTGTTGAAAAACCTGAGATTACAGAGAATGTTTTAGTCAGCACAGGGATATTTTCCCTGACAAAAGATTTTTTTGACTATCCTGTCCAGTGCTCGATTCCGGATGTAATAGAACTGATGACTAAAAAGGGCATTTCCATAAGAGCAATCCCTGCATGCAGGTGGCATGATGCAATATACCCCTGGGACCTCATCCGGATGAACAGAATCACGCTTAAAAGAATAGCAAAGGAAAGTTCTGGGAAAATCAGCCGGCAGGCTGTTATTTCAGGCAGGGTCAACATAGGAAAGGGAACTGAAATATCCCCCGGTGCAATAATCACAGGGCCTGTTGTATTGGGAGAGGACTGTTATATCGGCCCGAACTCTGTCATTATGCCGTATACATCGATAGGCTCACGTGTCAGGGTTGAGCCTTTTACCTATATTGAGGATTCGGTTGTAATGGATGATGTGACGGTCGGTTCACATTCACGGATTACTGAATCTGTAATCGGCGACGGCTGCATGCTTTCTGATCATACCGTTACAGTATGCGGCCGTTTCGTGTCAGAGTCCGAAGAAGAGAGAAACAGTTTTGTTTATGGAGATTTCGGTTGCGTAATTGGTGAGAGGACGACATCTGCTCCTTTTACTGTATTTAAAAACTGCATAGTCGGCCACACCTCTTCTATTGAAAAGGGAAGGGTCATTGAAGGAAGACTGCCGGATAACAGTATTGTAAGATAACAGGGATAAACAGGGGTAAGATCAATGTGCGGGATTGTCGGTTATATAGGACGGCGCAATGCAGCGTCTGTTATTGTCGGGGGGTTGAAAAAGCTTGAATACAGGGGATATGACTCATTTGGCGTTGCAACAACAGGCAGCGGAGTACAGGTTGTAAAAAAGAAAGGCAGAATATCTGAATGTGGGCACCTTGCTGAAAATTTAACGGGAAACTGCGGCATAGGCCATACAAGGTGGGCAACCCACGGTGTCCCTGATGACATTAATGCCCACCCTCACACAGACTGTTCGGGTGATTTTGCAATAGTCCATAACGGTATTATTGAAAATTACATGGATATCAGACGTAGTCTCGAATCCGAAGGGCATGTTTTTAAATCAGATACAGATAGTGAAGTGATTGCCCATTTAATAGAAAAGTTCTATGAAGGAGATCTGCTCAGTGCTGTTTTCAGGTTACTGCCGTCACTTGATGGTGCATATGCATTTCTGGCGGTAGCAAAGGATGAAAACAGAATTGTTGCTGCGAGAAACAGCAGTCCTCTTGTTATAGGAATAGGTGATGATGAATATTTTGCATCCTCTGACATGACTCCTGTGCTTGAATACACACAGAAGATGATATTTCCTGAAGACGGTGATGTTATGGACATCTCTGCTGGTGGAATTTCGGTATATTCAGATAAGAAACCTGTTGTCAGACCTGAAGAGCTGGTGGAGTGGGATATTGATTCCGCAAGGAAAGGCGGATACGACCATTTCATGCTAAAGGAGATCTTTGAACAGCCTTCGGTATTTTATGAAACATTTTATTCCTCTCTCCCGTGCGGAGAGGTGGAAGTTTTAAAAAACCCGTCTGAGATTACTGTTATAGCCTGTGGAACATCCTATCATGCCGGCATGGTTTTCAGGTATCTGATGGAGAAGTGCAGCAGTATTCCAGTAAGGGTTGATATCGCATCCGAGTGTCGTTATTTCAATCCCCGCCAGGATTCTGTTGTAATTACTGTTTCACAGTCCGGTGAGACTGCTGATACCATTGCAGCTTTAAAAAAGGCGAAAGCACACGGCTGCCGGACTATTGCAATTACAAATGTTCTTGGAAGCTCTATCACAAGAATTGCCGACAGCACATTTTATACAAGAGCAGGTCCTGAAATCAGTGTGGCTGCAACCAAGTCTTTCATCGCCCAGGTTGCAATATTTATGAAGATTGCGGATCTGCTGTGTGAGTGTGGTTTTGAGGACGAATTTTCTGATATTTACCAGATTATTGAAGACTCGCTATTAACAGAAACTGATGATGCAGTCTCTCTTTGCAGCAATGCATCAAATCTCTTCTTTGTAGGAAGAGGGTTATTTTATCCTGTATCTCTTGAAGGGGCTTTGAAGATGAAGGAGATTACGTACATCCATGCAGAAGGATATGCGGCAGGGGAACTCAAACACGGGCCTTTTTCACTTCTTTGTGAGAATACTCCTGTTGTTGCCCTGTGCACCGGAGATGAGTCCCGTCTCTTAATGCTTTCAAACATAAAGGAGATTAAAGCCCGTGGTGCTCCGGTAATAGGGATCGGTTCTGTCGGTGATCAGGATTTGGAAGAGCTTTCCGATGTATATATTCCTCTTCCTAAGTCCTCTGAAATATCCGAGGTCATAACGTCGCTTGTCGTTCTTCAGCTTCTGGCATACAGGACAGCCGTAAAACTCGGGCGTGATGTTGACAAACCGAGAAACCTTGCAAAAAGTGTGACAGTTATCTGATATTTTTGGTTTAAAGCCCTGAAACTCTAAATACAGGGGCATCCAAAAAAATTATTCCAGTATTTTTGCAAGGATTTTACCCGGCAAACCTCTTTTAAGTCCTATTGCATGTGAATCACACATCTCATGACAGCAGTAGCATCTGATGCATTTTGAAATGTCAAAATATGCTTTGCCATTTCTTATTGAGGCGGCTTTAACCGGACATATCCTGACACACTGTCCGCATGAGATGCACCTGTTCTCTATTACAACCGGCACAGGAGAATAGATTTTTCCGTATTTCTGCATTATTTTGAGTGTCAGGTTTTGTAAAATTGTGTTTTTGTGTTTGTTTTTATATGAGGACGGCATTTTGTAGTCCGGAACAAAAAAATCTTCAGGTTTTTTCCCAGTCAGCTCAATGTCACTGAAGTCCTCTTTTAAGAATCCTCTTTTAACCGATGCACTGATGCTCCCGACCCTTATTGGATCTATTCCTATGATTTTTGCAGCACATACATCAGTTGCGGCTCCGGATTCACCAACAAGAATTGCGCCGATATACCTTTTTGAACCGCCCATAGGTCCGTTTTCTTCCATTCCCCATACCGCGTCGACAATATTTAGTGCGGTCTTTGATATGGTATTTAAGTCTGTTATCATCTCACCAAAACTTTCTCCTGTCTGAAATCTTGAATGAAATGTGGGTTTGTCAAGACCTGGAACAATTCCAAAGAGGTTTTTTTGTGCACATGTGAGATAGGTGTACATGTGGGTTTTAAGTTTTGAAACCGATACTATGCAGTCTGCCTCGACTGCAGGGTTTATCACCGGAAAACTCTTCATCACACGTCCTTTTGGGCATGAAACATAACTGTATCCTGTATCATAATTGAGTTTAATATTCAGGTCTTTTGCAACCGTTAAAAATCCGGATTTTTCATAATTTTTCAAAAGGTTTTTTTTATTGTAAATAATTCCCGCTCCCGGGCTGTCGGCAATTGTTATATCGCATCCGTTTTCCTTTAGGATTTTTCCTGCCGCATACAATACATCAGGGTGCGTTATAACACATGAATCCGGGTCGGAGCCCATTAAGAGATTTGGTTTTAAAAGCACTTTTGAACCGGGTTTTACAAACTTTTCAATTCCGCCAAGTTCGTCTATTGCTGCCTTTACCTTTAGATATGTGCATTCTCTCCCGTAATTTTCACATGAAACTATTGAAACCTTCTTTTTTGAATTAATTCCTTCTTCATTTACGGGTGCTGCCATCCTTGAATGTTTGGTTTTATCTGTTTAATTATTTTAGTTGCAGGATGATCTGAAAAATAATCCGCATAAAAAAAGGTTCTTTCAATTTATCTGGGAAAAAAAGGGTTATTCAGGAATTATCCTGACACCTGTGTTGTCGATCTTTGTTTTCAGTGCAATTTTAAGTCCTGCACCGCTGACAATCTTTTCGACATCTTCAGAATTTTTGGAGGTGATTATCGCAATTGAGGGGCCGACAGAACTCATTGCAACGAATTCAAGGCCTCCTTCCCTTAATTTGCTCATGTAGTGATAAATCTCAAAGGAGTTGTGCTCAACTTCGGCACGTTTTGAGCCCCGAAAGTCAATCTCCCAGATGATATCTCCGAGTTTTTTAATATCGTTTTTCAAAAGTGCGGGAATCAGATCCATTAATACAAGGTATGCCTTGAGCTCCCTGTCGCGATAGTCAAGTGTTCGGGCCCTGTTCATTAAAACATTGAACTCTTCTTCTCCGGCTGCATCAGCCTCTGTCGGGGGGATTATGATATAAACACTGTGTTCATGTCCGAAGGAGTGGTGGCAGACCAGTGAGAGTTCGTCACCCATTACCGCCATCCCACCGTATGTTGCGGCTGCGGGGCCCACACCTGTTTCAAAGCCCGGAATTATCCGGCCGTCAGTGGTCTCCTCGACATAGTTGTTGCCGATTAAAAGCCTGATCTCTTCTGATGTCAGAGGACACCCAAGAGCCTGATTCATCCCGTGACCTATTGCAAGCATCACAGAGCCGGTTGAACCAAGGCCGACATGCTTTTTATCATGATCGTGGATGCAGATTTTAAACCCGCCTGTATAGCCGGTAACTTTTTTGATGACTTCGGCAAAGTGTCTGACAATCGGTTTCCTTGAATAATCAATTTCAATACCGTTATCTGTGCATTCCACAACGGCTGTTGTATATATCTGAACAGCAAATCCAAGTCCGCCCCCTCCGGGTCTGTCAGGAGAAAAGCGGTTCATGTCAAGGACGGTTAAGTGTATCCTTGCCGGAACTTTGACTTCTATTGGTTTTTTAGAAATGTTAAGATCATAATTTTTTGAAAATCCAGACGTATTTATGTTCTCACCGACATCAAACGGTGAAAAATCGTATTCTACAAGATCCAGGTCTCCGCCTCGGATCATAATTTTTGCCATAAAACTCTCCGGTTAAAATAGAGCTGATAATCAGTGATTCAGGTTCTGTCAAAGAAAATGCTCTTACCTGAGGCCGACAGCGGTATTGCATATGCTACTGTGCAACTCCCGAGCCAACCGAGTTTCAGTGCTCCAACGCCTGCCGAGAACATCACTCTGTTGTCGACATTATGAATAGATGCTGTTTTAACAGCAGAACCGACTGCAATCCCCAAATCTGCCTGCCTTATTATGCAGTTCGGACCTTCGAATGCCGGATTTTTACCACATGAAACACCTGTCTGTGCATCAAGCATATCCCTGCATGTTAAAAACCCGCATCCGCCGCAGTTCAAACCGAGGCTTCCGTCACGTTTTGCGCCGATTATGACACAGCAGTCGCTCTGTTCAATATTGCCGGCATCGCGAATGAAAAAGCTGAGATTGTGTTTTTCGCCAAATTCCTTCATTGACTCAGCAAGCGTATTCAGTTCTTCACCTGATGCTATTATAACCGAAATAACGTCACTGCCTTTTGACTTTGGGGCAGTTCTCGCTGAAACTGCCATTAATTCGGCGACAGTCATCACGCCGTTTTTTTCGATAGACATCAGTTTTTAAAATAGTCCTGTATGCATAATAAATTATTTGGTATATTGTAATGTTCTTTAAAAAAATACATTGTGACGGACTGGTCAATTTGGAATATTTGATGTCCTCTTAATTATGATAACTATAATTAATCCAAATCGGGTAGTTAAAATTATGCCCGTATGAAAATATCAAAATGAATTAAATTAAAAACTTTTTCAGGTGATTGATAAATTGATCAGAAATCCGGTACCCAGAGTTGCAGCGATTCATGATTTGTCAGGTTTTGGCCGTGCATCCCTTACTGTTGTAATTCCTGTACTGTCTGCTATGGAAGTTCAGGCATGCCCCATGCCGACAGCGGTTTTGTCAACGCACACAACAGGATTTAGTGATTACTGTTTCAATGATCTGACACCTTTTATGAAGGACTGTGTTTCTCACTGGATCAATCTCGGGATCGATTTTGATGCTGTTTACAGTGGTTTTCTGGGTTCTTCCGAGCAGATGAATATTGTTTCAGAGCTGATTGATTCTCTTTTAGAGAGGGACGGTAGTCCTCTTGTGGTAATTGATCCCGTAATGGGTGATGACGGTAAAACCTACGGCCCGATAACAGACGATATGGTTTTGAGGATGAGGTCTTTTATATCCCGTGCGGATGTAATAACTCCGAATTTAACCGAGGCTGCTTTTTTGTTAAATGAGCCTTACAGTGATTCAATAGATGAGGAGACTGTAAAAGAATGGCTTTTAAGGCTTGCCGATATGGGGCCCGGAGTTGTTATAGTCACAAGTGTCCCGTATGAAAGTTCAGATAAGAGAACATCCGTCCTTGCCTATGACAAAGGGAGTGAGAAACTGTGGAAGGTTTCATGTGACTACATCCCTGCACATTACCCCGGCACCGGAGATGCCTTTGCATCAGTTGTTGTCGGAAGTCTCCTTAAAGGAGACAGCCTTCCAATAGCACTTGACAGGGCCGTTCAGTTTACCACCCTCGCAATCCGTGCATCATTTGGTCGTGAAAATCCTGAAAGAGAGGGAGTTTTTCTCGAGCGTGTTCTTGACAGTCTCAAAGGCCCTGTTGTAATGAGCAGTTATGAGCTCCTTGAATAGTGAATGGGGCATAGATTTAGTAATAAATTTTTTTAAATATCAGCATTTTTTAATAGTTCTGACGAAAAACCAGAGAATCTGTAATTATTCTAAATATTTAACATATAGCGGTCATCTGATGTGATAATCGGTCCGGTAAGGCACTTTCTTAAATATGTTATCTGTCGTTATTGAGACGAAATCAGAAAAGGAGGTGAAATGTAAATGGTAGAAGGCCGTCAGATTGAACAGCAGGTTGGTCAGCTTCAGCAGCAGATCCAACAGCTTCAGGATTACCGGCAGCATGCACAGCAGTTTGAAATGCACCAGCAGCAGGTAGAGCAGCAATTCCAAAAACAGATTCAGCACCAGGAGCAGTTTGAAAAGCAGTTCCAGGAGCAGCTCCAGCACCAGAAACAGATTGAACAGCAGCTTGAACAGGTCAATGCAAGAGAAACGCAGCAGCAGCAGCTTCAGGAGAAGATTCAGGAACTGGAGAGTCAGATAAAGCAGCAAAAAGCACAGATTGAGAAACTTCAGAGTAAATTATGAACCTGATAGTCCAGGTGATGTTTAAGACAGCATTGTAAAATTAAAACAGCTCCATTCCAGAGATTGGACGTTAAAAGGGGAAACCTTTTTTGGGAACCTGTTTTCCGGGTATCTCATGAGAATGCTATATCCGAAAAAAATCCCAAAAATTATTTTTTATTTAAATCCGGTATCACGGAGATTTTAAAATATTATTTGTAATTTTTACCTGCGTAAGAAAACTTGTCGCTTTCTCCGCCTTTTAAGACGATATAGAGCCAGATGTATAATGATTTAATAGTCCCGAACTGCACATATCTTCGCATTGAAAACTGAACCTTCATCTTTGTATTCAGTTTTACCTTTCCAATTTTTCTCATTCTCTGTGCAATCTCAAGGTCATCCCCTGCATCAATACACTTGTATCCGTCTAAGTTTCGGTATGCATCTTTTGTAAATGCGGTATTGCACCCGAGGGTGTAGTAAAGAGTGTGGGTATAATACCCGAGTCTTGAGAATGTGTTTGCAAGTGCAAGATAAAACTTGAATTTGATGCCTGGTTCAAGAGGGTAAACCGTTCCGTAAAGCTGGACAATATCTTCATTTTCCTTAAAGGACTTTAAAATTGTCTCCAGCCAGTCCGGAGGGATGATACAGTCCGCATCCGTTGTTGCGATAATATCAGCCTTTGCAAGGGCCGCACCATCATTTCTTGCTCCGCCAACCTTTTTGCTGGTCTGGATTATTACGGTGTCTGCAATCTTTTCCGCATATTCACGTGTTTTGTCCTTTGAGTTGCCGTCAACTACAATAAGCTCATATTCATCCCTTGGAATTGTCTGTTTAGAGAGGGATTCCAGACAGGGAGTAATATTTTTTTCTTCATTAAAGGTCGGGATAACCACTGATATTCTGGGCGCCATTTGTTCTTTATTATTTGACCTTTAATGAGCAATATATATTGGTATCAGTGAATCTGAATAAAAAAAGTGACAGTTACGCTTTAATCCGGAAGCTGACTGGTAATTAATAAAAAAATGCTTCTTCATGAAAATGATAGTATCATTTTCTTCAAACAATACCTAAAAAAAATCATTTAATGCACTTTTTTAACGTAAAATAAGAATGTAGAATAAAAAAATTATAAGGGTGGCTTATTCCTGATTTTTGTATCTGTTTTCAATGTAGTTTAGCACATGCCTGATGCATCCGTCCATGTTTATGTATTCAAACTCTGAAAAACGACCAACAAGATCGATATTGAGTGCTTCAACATACTCACGTACTGTTTTTATGTTTTTTTGGTATTCTGTGTCATACACCACATATGCAAACTCAAATCTCTCAACCGTTGAGTACCTGACAAGGTTTTTGTCTGTTATTATATCCATCTTAATGAGGCCTTCTGTTACATGGTCAATCAGTTCCTCATCAGTCATCTTTGATACATCATCGCCTTCGTTATAGGTGATTTCAGCAAGAACGGATGAACAGCCCTTTGGAGCAACCTCGGTTGAATAGTTTGAAGGGAAGGAGATCCTGTTGAATTTACCAAGCTCTGTCTGAGGGACATAAAGCCATGAAATATCGCTTAACTCACCTTCAACACCAATACCCACACATGCAATTGAGTTGTATTTGAGATCATTGCATGCTGTTTTAATATCGTCCGGGATATTTTCAAGGCATGGAAGAAGCACCTGAAGAGGAAGAGTGTTGATGACACGGCTGCATATAATATCCTCTTTGCCGTCTGAAATTACAAATCCCTCTCCGTCTTTGTTTTCCCTGACAGATTCCACACAAAATCCTGTTCTGATTTTGCTTAATACAGGTTCTGCAATGGCCTGTGTGAGGGCTTCGATTCCCCCGTTTACAGGGTATGTGAATACAGACTGGTGCGTATAGCCTTCTGTCTCGATGCCGATTGCCGATTTAATTATATCTTCAACAGGCGGTCTTGGAATTCTTCCGTCAACCCAGTGATGCGACATCTTTTCTGTTGGGAAATTCCAGATTTTTTCATTGTATGGCACCATGTAAGATTCGGCAATTCCTTTTCCGAATGTCAGATATATCCATTCCCTGAAGTTTTCAGGATCTTTTAATTCCCCTTTTTCATGTGCAATCAGGGTTTTTATGAATTCATTAATGCAAAAGAAGCGGTCTTCTGCCGGAAGCTGATAGAGGCCGTTTTCAAAGGGATATTTTACGTAGTTTCCCTTGAAAAAGATTTTTGTATTGCGGTTTCTTGTATCTTTGTTTTCTCTTAATACTTCCCTCATGAAGTCGTTTACTTCAGTATCGCGGCTGAAAATGATGTGTGATCCGCCTATGTCAAAAGTAAATCCGTCTTCTGTTTTTGAACGGCACAGACCACCGTATTTTTCTTCCTTTTCAAGCACGACAACTTCTTCGCCTGTTAATGAAAGCAGGCGTGCAAGGGTTAGTCCGGTCAGTCCTCCACCAAGGATTGCAGTTTTCACACTATATGTTTTGAATTTTGGTTTACTAATAATCTTGTTGTGTTGAATCAACCTTTTTGATGTGGTTTTTTAGTATTGTGTTTACAAATAATAACCCAATCTGACTTTCAGGAGTTTAATCATAATGGACACTTCAATTAAGACTGTAAAGGGAAGAGAAATTCTCGATTCCCGTGGAAACCCGACCGTTGAAGCTGATGTATATCTTGAATGTGGCATTTTAGGCCGTGCGGCATGCCCTTCAGGTGCATCTACCGGTATCCATGAGGCTGTCGAGCTTCGTGACGGTGACAAGGCACGTTTCGGTGGAAAAGGTGTCACGAAGGCTGTTTCAGGTGTGAATGACAAAATTGCGGCAGCTGTTGCAGGGATGGATGCATGCGGTCAGAGAGCGGTTGATGATGCAATGATCGCTCTTGACGGGACAGAAAACAAGGGCAGCCTTGGGGCAAATGCAATACTTACAGTCTCAATGGCTGTCGCCCGCACCGCTGCACAGGCAAAGGGAATGCCGCTCTGGCAGTACCTTGGTGAGTCCGGCGAGGCAACACTTCCCGTTCCCTGTATGAATATCATGAACGGCGGTGCACATGCAAACTGGCAGGGTGCAGACCTTCAGGAATTCATGATTGCTCCTTACGGTGCACCAAACTTTAAAGAGGCTCTTCGCTGGGGTGCGGAGGTTTACCAGTCACTAAAGGCACTCTTAAAAGAGAAGGGGCATTCAACCGGTGTCGGTGACGAGGGCGGATTTGCACCAAAGGTTCCGTCAAATGAAGAACCCTTAAAGCTCATAGTTGAAGCAATAGAGAAAGCAGGCTACAAACCAGGCGAAGAGATTGGAATTGTCCTTGACCCTGCATCAAGTGAAATATACAAAGACGGACTCTATGATCTCAAAACAGAGGGAAGAAAACTGACCTCCGAAGAGATGGTTTCATTTTACAAAGACCTCTGCGAAAAATATCCTATAGTTTCAATTGAAGACGGACTTGCGGAAGATGACTGGGACGGCTGGAAGATGCTCACCGATGCAATCGGTGACAAAGTGCAGCTTGTCGGAGACGATCTGTTTGTAACAAATGTAAAAAGAATGGAGATGGGTATTGAGAAGGGAGTTGCAAACGCTGTCTTAATCAAGCTCAACCAGATAGGAACCGTTTCAGAAACCATCGATGCAATACGCCTTGCACAGAAAAACGGATGGGGTGCAATGGTCTCTCACAGAAGCGGTGAGACTGTTGATTCATTCATTGCAGACCTCTCCGTTGCGCTTGGCACAGGTCAGATAAAAACAGGAGCCCCTGCAAGAGGGGAAAGGGTTGAGAAATACAACCAGCTTTTAAGAATAGAAGAAGAAATGGGTGATTCTGCAAAATTTGCAGGCAGAAGCGCCTTTGTAAGATAAATATTAATTTAATAAAATCAGCCGTGAAGATCCGGTCCGCCGGTCTTCATTTCATTTTTAATCGTACCTGAAATTTTTGAATATCTACGGGATAGATTTAATATAATTTAGTCACTTTATCCCATCATCAGATGGGGACCTATGAAGAATTTGTTTTCAGGGGATGATTTGGATTCTCCTAAATTTCTGGCGGCAAGGGAGGCTATGGTGGAAAACCAGATAATAAGACGAGGTATTAGTGATCAAAATGTAATTTCGGCAATGCTTTCTGTTCCCCGCCATCTGTTTGTGCCGCCGGGCGAGAGAAGTTATGCTTATGTGGACAGCCCTCTTCCGATAGGGCACGGAGCCACAATATCCCAGCCGTTTATTGTCGGACTGATGACCGAACTTCTTGAACTAACCCCCCGTGATCGTGTACTGGAGATTGGGACCGGTTCAGGATACCAGGCAGCACTTCTTGCAGAAATTTCTTCAGAGGTAATCTCGCTTGAGCGTGTCCCCGAGCTTGCCGCGTTTGCTGAAAAAAACCTTGAAAATTTAAAGATAAAAAATGTGAGGATAATTGTCTGTGACGGGACGGGGTATATCGGAAACCTTGGCAGATTTGATGCGATAATAGTTACTGCGGCGTCACCTAAAATTCCGTATTATCTTGTTGACATCTTAAACGAAGGCGGAAGGCTTGTGGTTCCTGTCGGCGATTATCTCCAGCAGGAACTTTTAAAAGTTAAAATAAAAGACAAAAAACCCGTTTTGACCTGGCACGGCGGAGTCAGGTTTGTTCCTCTTGTCGGAAAAGAGGGGTGGGACAGTCTGGATTAATTAATCATTTTATTGTGTTTTGTTTTCCTGATTTCCCTGCTGCATCTTCAGCAGCAATCCCGATGGAGACTGCAATAATAAGAATCAAAATATACCTGAGTCCGATTTCCTTAAAATATGTCGTAATATCCATCCCGTTTATTGGCAGGAGTATTAAAAAATCCATGATCCAGTTTATGACAAGCCATGCTGCTCCTACAAAGAAGCCTTCAAAAATATAGAATTCGCTGACGCCTTTGAAATAATATGCGAGCAGAACTGTGCCGAATCCGCCGAAGAGGACGATCATTATCGTTTTAAAAAAAGTGATATCCACTGCGGGTTCTCCTGTTTTGGTATAGAAGAAAACTGATAAAGCAAGCGGCAAAAGCCATGTCAAAAATCCGAGTCCTGCAACTTTCAATAATTTATGGGGGTTTAATTCCATATATTTTTATATTGAAAATTTTCATGTTAAAATTATCTTTTTGTGCCCTGCGGTGTTTTTTTTGAAAGTCTTTTTTGGCCTTAAACTGCGCGACCTGATTTTTGTCCTTAAATATCTGATATAATGGAAGAAAATCCGGTTTTTGCCTGCATTATTTTCTGAAATTATCCATTATGATCAGGATGAAATAATGTCCTCATGGCAAAACTCCAATACCTCCCACGACATATAGTATAAGGAATGGTTTCTTTTTTGAAATTTAATGAGCTCAACATTTCTGATGAAATACTTAGAGCAATCGAAGATATGGGCTTTGAAGAGCCAACCCCTATACAACAACTTTCAATACCCCTGATAATGTCAGGCATTGATGTAACCGGGCAGGCTCAGACAGGTACAGGAAAAACAGCCGCCTTTGCGATACCGGTTATTGAAAAAATAGATTCAGACAATTGTCATGTTCAGGCAATTGTTCTTTCACCTACAAGAGAACTTACTATACAGATCGCAGAAGAGTTCAACAGACTTTTAAAATACCGCCGTGATGTTCGTGTAATTCCAATTTACGGTGGTCAGCCTATTGAAAGGCAGATTTCAGCTTTGAATAAAGGTGTCCAGGTAATCATCGGTACTCCGGGAAGAGTAATGGATCACCTCAAGAGAGGAACTTTAAAACTCTCAGGTGTCAGCACAATTGTACTCGATGAAGCTGATCAGATGCTTGATATGGGCTTTAAGGAAGATTTGGAGGATATCTTACAATACACTCCTGGAGACAGACAGACAATCCTCTTCTCTGCAACAATGCCAAAGCCTATCCTGAAGATATCAAAGGCTTTCCAGAAAAATCCTGAATTCCTTAAACTCAATACAAAAGAGCTTACAGTTCCTTCAATTGAACAGTCATACATTGAGCTTCGTGAAAAGGAAAAACTCGAAGTTCTCTGCAGACTCATCGATATAAACGGACCGGGACTCTCAATGATCTTTTGCAATACCAAAAGAAGAGTGGACGAAATTTCCTCCTCTATCCGCTCAAGAGGATATTTTGCAGAAGGTCTTCACGGTGACTTAAAGCAGAGCCAGAGGGACAATGTGATGAACAAATTCCGCAATGGCTCCATTGATATTTTAATTGCAACCGATGTTGCAGCCCGTGGTATTGATGTTGATGACATTGACACCGTATACAACTACGATGTCCCGCAGGATGTGGAGTATTATGTCCACAGAATAGGAAGAACAGGAAGAGCCGGAAAGACAGGCCGTGCGTATACATTTGTGGGTCCACGCGAGACCAACAAACTCCGTATGATCCAGAAGGTTGCAAATGTGAAGATCAGACGTACCCGCCCTCCAAGCATAAAGGATGTTGAGAACTGCCGTATTGAAAGGTTCCTCGACAATGTAAGGGAAGTTCTGGCAGAAAGCGATCTCTCGTCATATGTATCCGCTGTTGAAAGACTCATGGACGAAGACTATACATCAGTTGACATCTCTGCGGCACTTTTAAAACTTCACCTTGAAAGCGGATCAACAAGAGACAAAGCTGTGGAAGAGGTCAAATTCAACTCCGCTGAAACAGGAGCAGAGCCCGGAATGGTTCGCTTCTTTATCAATATCGGAAAAGCAAAGGGAATCCGCCCCGGAGATATTGTTGGTGCAATTGCAGGAGAGACTGATATTCCCGGAAGTTCAGTAGGTGCAATAAGCATTTACAATGACTTTTCATTTGTTGAAGTTCCTGAGAAATACGCTTCAGAAGTGTTTAGTATCATGAACGGCGGCACAATCCGCGGTAATGAAGTTTCATTTGAGCCGGCAAAGAGAGCAAGATCAAGAAGCTGATATTAATATAGATATAATGCTGAATTTGAAAATTTCTTCAGCATTTAATATTTTTTAATTACGTTTTTTTATAGTCAGCAAATCTGTTGTAATAAAATAAAAGTCATAATGACCTGTTGATTTCCTGCCTGATTTATTCTGAAATTATCTGAAGAATTCTTCTATTCTTGTCTGTCTGCTTCTGCCGCTTTCAAATCCCGATATTGATACTCCAATGAGCCTTACGGGTTTTTTATCAGTATCAATCAGATTCCTGAATATCTTTATTGCCAGATCTTTGATTATATCGGGGCTGTCAGTGCAGTGATCAAGTGTCACCGCCCGTGTTTTTGTAATGAACCCCGTGTACCTGATTTTAACAGTCACTGTCCTGAATCGAAAATCCTTTTCAATGAGTCTTTTGTGGATGTCTTCGCAGATCCATTCAATCGTTTTGGTTATTCTTTCCTCATCGGCTGTATCCTCCGGATATGTACGCTCCCGCCCGATTGATTTTCTCTCTCCTTTTTCCCTGACCTCCCTTTCATCCTTTCCCGTTGCAAGTTTTTGCATGTCAACGGCATGCTTTCCAAATACGGAAATCAGTTTCTGGATATCATAATCCGCCAGATCGGAGATTTTGAAAATACCAAGCCCTGAGAGTCTGCTTTGTGTTTTTTTCCCAATACCCGGGATCTTCCCTACATCCATCGGGTTTAAAAAATCCCTGACTTTATCAGGTGTCACAACTGTCAGGCCGTTGGGCTTTTGAAAGTCGGATGCAATTTTTGCAACCACCTTTGACGGAGCTACACCGACAGAGCAGGTAATGTTTTCCGTATTTCTGATTTTATCTTTTATCTCTTTTGCGAGATTTGATGCATTATAAAAATTTCCAAGGTATGTTACATCGAGATATGCCTCATCAACACTGACCTGCTGAAATTTATCAGAATACTCCCTTAAGATATTCATAACATTTTCAGAAACCAGGGCGTACAGCCTCATGTTTACGGGAAGAAAAATACCATCCGGACAGAGCATATATGCTTTTGTGACCGGCATTGCAGACCTGACGCCGAATTTACGTGCCTCGTATGAACATGTGCTCACAACGCCCCTGCCGGTTCCTGATTTGGGATCGGCGCCGATGATTACAGGTTTTCCTTTTAATTTCGGATTTTCCCGCATCTCCACAGAGGCGTAGAAACTGTCCATGTCCACATGGAGTATGATTCTGTCTTTTTGTCTGTATGGCATTAGGCAAAACTGATTTTCTAATATGTCTGGGCTGTTATTAATGAAAATCCGTGCGGTGTGAAATAAAAAAAGTATTTGATTAGTCTTTTGGCTGAATGTACCAGCCGGTCATTGTGTTATCAAGAACTTCCTCTGAATTTTTCGGTGTCAGAAGACTTACCACAATCATTGCAATGATTGCACAGGCAAGTGAGTATATCGAAAAGTGCATCGGAAGTTTTTCAACGAACTGGTAATAGTAAGCGAAAATTCCCGCAGATATAAGACCTGTGAGCATGGAAGCTATCGCCCCCTGCTTTGTTGCACGCCTCCAGTAAAGGCCTGCGATGAAAGGCACTGCAAATGTTGAAAGCATGACTCCTATTCCCATCCATATGAGGAATGCAAGCATTTCCGGTGGATTTAAAGCGAGTATGAGGGAGACAACCGCTGAAATTACCACACATATCTGGCTTAACCTCAGGACCTGCCTGTCAGATGCATCCGGTTTTAACAGATTTTTGTAAATGTCCCATGAGAACATTGTTCCGATTGTAAGCATGAGCCTGTCTGTTGTGGACATAACGGCTGCGAGCACAATCACTGCAAAGAGTGCCCATACAAACATATTGGGAGCGGCATATTCCACGCCATACATGAATGCAAAGTCCTGTGCGTTAACTGCTGTCGGCAAAACAAGCTTTCCCTCTTCTACCAAAACCCTTACAGCAAAGCCTGAGAACTTGACGAGGAGCATTACGACAAGGTATATTCCAAAGGCAATCAGCGGAGACCACTTGAAGAATTTGTCCTCTTTTGCAGCAAGCACATTGTTTACCACATGTGGTGCACAAGCAAGACCAATAGTCAGAAAAACCACAAACGAGAAGAGAAATTCCGGCGTGCAGAAGGCATAGGGTGCATATGCAGTCGGGTAGAAGGGCTGAACCATATTTGGATCAATTGTTGCCATTACTTCGTTTATGTGTGTCAGACCTCCTGCAGCAAAAATGACAATCGGTGCCATGAGCAAAACGCCGATGATCAGAATTCCGCCCTGTATGAGAGTTGTCCATGAAACAGCGTAAAGGCCGCCGATTACTGTATAAACTGTAATTATTATGGCCGAAATTATCAGTGCAAGCCTGTGATCTATGTCAAAAAGCCAGACTAATACAATACTAATTGCGGTGTACTGTCCGACAAGGTATATGAGTGATACGACAATTCCAGCGACTGCCGAAACGCCTCTTACTGCTTTTGGGCTTTCAAACCTGTGTGCGAAATAGTCCTCAACAGTCATGTAACCTGACTTTCTTCCGATGTAATGTAGTTTGACACCCAGGACAATGATTGCAAAGGATGCGGCAAGAGGCACTGCGAGCTGTTCCCATATTCCCGGCCAACCTGAAGTGTAGCCAAAACCTGAAACCCCGACAAGTGTCATTCCGCTGCATACGGATGCGACCATCAGGATTGTGAAAACCCAGAATCCAAGAGATCGCCCTGCAAGAATGTAATCCTCGGTATTGTGAACTTTTTTCGATGCCCAGCTTCCGATGTAGATAAGTGCAAGTGCATATATCGCAATAATTCCGACAGTGGATAAGTCAGCGTTCAAATCCCTGCCTCCCTGAACCGGAGCCCCCAGATTAAAAGTATGAATATTAATATTCCTGTCCCTGCTAAAACGGACAGGAGTGTTATATCAGGCAGACCAAACATTTTACCATGCTAATATGTGGCATGCTAACATATAACACAATTGATCGGTTTTTGTTATCCGTCTTATGCGGATATTTGTCGGGGTTTCTAAAAAAGAAGAAAAAAATATTGTAGATTTGCCTTATTTTAAATGATTAGTGTCTGAAGTATCTTATTCCTGTAAATACCATTGCGACATTGAGTCTGTTTGCGGCATCGATTACTTCCTGATCGCGTATTGAACCGCCGGGCTGAAGAAGTGCGGTGGCGCCTGCCTTTGCTGCCTCTTCTAGTGTGTCTGCAAACGGAAGGAAGGCATCTGATGCGACTGCTGATCCCTCAAGCGGGAAGTTGGATTTCATAACAGCAATCTGTGCAGAGTTCACACGGTTCATCTGTCCTGCACCGATTCCCAGAACGGATTTTCCCTTTGCAAAGATGATTGCATTGCTCTTTGTGTGCTTGCAGACCTTCATTGCAAGTTTCATTGACTCCATTTCTTCTGCTGTGGGTTCGCGTTCTGTTACAACCTGCCAGTTTTCAGTCAAATCTTTTGGAGTTTTCTGAAGAAGTGCACCACCGTCGATTGTTCTTACAGAGACTTCAGGCTCTTCCTCCGGTAAAACGAGGACACGCATGTTTTCCTTTCTGGTCATAATTTTAAGTGCTTCATCAGTGTAAGACGGAGCAATTACAACCTCGATAAATGTTGATGCAAGCTCTTCTGCCACATCTGCCCCGACTTCGCGGTTTAATGCAACTATTCCGCCGTATGCGGATACAGGGTCCACATCGCGGGCTGAGAGATATGCATCAAGGAGTTTTTCACCTGTTGCAACACCGCACGGGTTGTTGTGTTTTACGATTACGGAGGCTGTCTCTTCAAACTCTCTTAAAAGGCTCACTGCTGCGTCAACGTCAAGGTAGTTGTTGTATGACATCTCTTTACCCTGAAGTGTTGTCTGTCCTGCAATGCCTGTTTCACCATACACGGCAGCTTTCTGGTGTGGGTTTTCTCCGTAGCGGAGTGTTCTGCCGTTTCTAAACTGTACAGTGTAGACTTCCGGGAATTCTGAGTCGATGCTGTAGAAGTAGTTTGCAATCGCTGCATCATATGATGCGGTGCGTGCGAAGACTTTCTTTGCAAGGTAAAGTCTGTCTTTTTCTGTAAATCCTTCCCCTCTGACTGCCTCTTTTACCATATCGTAGTCTTTTGGATCGATTACCACTGCAACGTCTTTGAAGTTCTTTGCAGCTGCACGGATCATTGCAGGGCCGCCGATGTCGATGTATTCGACAAGTTCATTCAGCGGGAGATCCTTTCCTGACATCTCCTCAAAGGGATAGAGGTTTACGACCAGAAGATCGATTCCGGAGATGCCGTGCTCCTCCATTACGGCATCATCGATACCGCGTCTGCCCAAAAGCCCTCCGTGAATTTTCGGGTGGAGTGTTTTTACACGTCCGTCCATCATCTCAGGTGCGCCTGTGTAATCAGAAACTTCGGTAATATCAAGTCCTGCCTCGCGCAGTGTCTTTGCTGTACCGCCTGAACTTAAAATCTTAAAGTTAGCGGCTTTAAGTGTCTGTGCCAGTTCAATTATGCCGGTCTTATCCCAGACCGAGAGAAGTGCATATTTCATTGCTTTATTATTGTGTTTTTAAATCTCAATAATGTTGGTATGGTAATACCATACTCATTATCTGAATTGCAGGGCATTTTAATAAGTAAATATGAGAGAGCCATCAATAAAAAAAAGCCTTTTCTGGTGTCCTGAGTGTAATGTGCCCCTTATTGCAGGTACATGCGGTTGCGGGACAAGGGGTGTGGAGTTTCCGCTTCTAAAACCATATGACGTTCGCCCGGCACTTGAACATGACAGGACTCTGCTTTTAAATCTGCTTGAAGAGAGATTTGGTGGAGGAAAACTGCCAAAGATCGTTCTTTTCAATAAGACAGGCGGAACAGACAGGACTGATCTTGTAATCGCAAACGGTGTGCGCTTTGGATGGCTGAACTTTTCGCCTGTTACCAGGAAGTATTCATTTGAACCTTCTTTTGAGGCTCTTTCTTTTATCCTCCCTGATGTTTCCAAAAATATCGTTGATATCACGTCTTATATGAGGGAGAATAAAGGCAGGCGTCTTGGCGGAAAGAAAATTGAGTTCTCTGCCGATTGTGAGAACGGATGTGTAATCATACGTGTCGGCGGAAAATGGGGTGTTGGTAATTATCAGGACGGTTTTCTTAAAGTCAGACAGTTCGGGGTTGTTGAAGAAAAGCCCCTGCCTGATCCTGATTATTCAAATGTCATCCGCTGTAACAAAAAGCATCTGAAAAATATCGAAAGGCATGCGATTAGGTCCATCAAGATCGAAGTAAATCAGCATTCCTGGAAGAGACCCAACGCCAATGTTTCTTTCAGCGGTGGAAAGGACAGCACTGTCGTTCTTGAACTTGCTAAACGTGCCGGTATTACTGATTCATATTTTGTCGATACAGGTATGGAGTTTCCACAGACAATTGAATTTGTGGAATCGATGAATATCGGGCAGAAATTTCAGGGTGGGGACTTTAAAAGTGAGCTTGCACAAAGGGGCATTCCAAAAAAGGACAACCGCTGGTGCTGTGAGAGGCTTAAACTTCATCCTGTGAGCAACTGGCTGAATGAAGAGGGGGGATGCGTAACTGTGCAGGGTAACAGGTGGTATGAATCCTTTGCAAGATCAGGGCTTCCTGCCGCAATAGAGAATCCTTACAACAATAAGCAGATTAACATCTCGCCGATACGAAGCTGGCGTGCACTTGAGGTTTTTTTGTATATCTGGTGGAGAGAACTTCCATACAATCCCCTGTATGATCTTGGCTTTGAGCGTGTCGGATGCTGGATGTGTCCTGCAATGCTTGAGAGCGAGGCCGAGAGGGTAAAAGAGCTTTTGCCTGAAAAATACGGGGAATGGATGGAATACCTGCGCTCATGTGCGGAAAAAAACAAATTTCCCAAATGCTACGTTGACCTTGGTCTGTGGAGATGGGATGAACTCCCTCCGAAAATGGTTGAACTTTTAGATGAGTATAATCTCTCAAAAAATCAGGAAAAACCCACAGAATAATATTTTATTAAAAAATGTTTTTTTTGTTCCTCTGATTTTATTATTTTACATGGTCCATCTAATCACAACTTATATATAGAACTGCAAACAGATAATCAAAAAAGATTATATAGAACTACAAACCACCATATATGGTATTGTTAGTAACAACCTCTCTATAATGGGGAATTGACGTATGAACAATGAAAATGCAGAGAAAAAAATGTCTGATGAAGAGAAGATTTCAGACTCTTCAGCAAAGGCAGAAGATGTTTCTGATAAATCATCTGAAGAATCTTTGAAAAAGGAGGAGAAGGCCTCCCGTGAAGAAGAACTTCAAAAAGAACTCGACAGTCTTAATGAAAAATATCTCCGTCTTGCTGCTGATTTTGAGAATTTCAGAAAGCGAAGTGCGAAGGATTCCGAAGCACGTGTAAATCGTGCAATCGAAAAATTTGCAGTAGAGATGCTTGAGGTATCTGACAACATCGAAAGGGCACTGAAATCTGATGATTCCTGCCTTCGTGAAGGTGTTGAGCAGATCAGAAAAATATTTGCAAAAGTTTATGAAAATTATTCAATCTCTCCGATAGAGTCGTTACAACAGCAGTTTGATCCCGTAAAGCATGAAGCAATAGCATATGTTCCGTCTGAGTGCAAAGACGGAGTAATAATTGATGAAGTCACCCGCGGTTATTGTATGGATGACAAAGTAATCAGATGTGCAAAAGTAGCAGTATCGAAAGGAAATAAGGAGGAAAACTAAAATGGCTTCTAATAAAATTCTTGGAATAGATCTTGGTACAACAAACTCATGTATGGCAATAATGGAAGGCGGCAAACCTGTTGTTATCCCCAATGCAGAGGGAGGACGCACAACGCCTTCTGTTGTGGCATTCTCAAAAGACAATGAACGTCTCATAGGAAACGTCGCAAAACGCCAGGCAGTCACAAATACCGATAAAACAATTATCTCTATCAAGAGAGACATGGGAACAGACCGCAAGGTCAAAATCGATGATAAGGAGTTTACCCCGCAGGAAATCTCCGCAATGATTCTTCAGAAACTGAAAGTTGACGCTGAAGCATATCTTGGAGAAGAAATTACAAAGGCTGTCATCACTGTTCCTGCATACTTTAACGATGCACAGAGGAATGCAACAAAGGATGCCGGAAAGATTGCAGGTCTTGAAGTTCTCCGTATCATCAACGAACCTACCGCAAGTGCCCTTGCATACGGTGTTGACAAGGAAGATGAAGCAACAATCCTTGTATATGATCTTGGAGGCGGAACATTCGATGTTTCAATCCTGACACTCGGTGACGGTGTATTTGAAGTTCAGGCAACCGCAGGTGACAACCGCCTTGGTGGTGACGACTTTGACAAGTGTATCATGGACTACATTGTCGATGAGTTCAAAAAGCAGGAAGGAATCGATCTCGCCAAAGACAAGATGGCAATGCAGCGTATCCGCGATGCAGCAGAAAACGCCAAAAAAGAGCTGTCAACAGTCCAGAAAACAAACATCAACCTTCCATACATCACAACCGATTCATCAGGGCCTAAATTCCTTGATATGGATCTGACACGCTCAAAGTTTGAGCAGCTTATCGGAGACCTTGTTGACAAGACAATCGGACCTGTTAAGCAGGCAATGGACGATGCAGGACTCAAGGCAGCTGATATCAACCATGTGCTTCTGGTCGGCGGTTCAACCCGTGTCCCGATGGTCCAGGAAAGAATCAAATCACTTCTCGGAAAAGAGCCTGACAAGGGAATTAACCCTGATGAATGTGTGGCAGTCGGTGCTGCAATTCAGGGTGGTGTCCTCACAGGTGAGGCAAAGGATGTTGTTCTTCTTGATGTGACCCCGCTGACACTCTCCATTGAAACAATGGGCGGTATCGCAACAAAGCTCATTGAGAGAAACACAACAATCCCGACAAAGAAGAGCCAGATCTTTACAACAGCGGCGGACAACCAGACCAGTGTTGAGATCCACGTTGTTCAGGGAGAACGTGCCCTTGCAGCAGACAACTTCACACTCGGTAAATTCCAGCTCACCGGAGTTCCTCCCGCACCCCGTGGAATCCCTCAGATTGAGGTGACATTCGATATTGATGCAAACGGCATCATCAATGTATCCGCAAAGGACCTTGGAACCGGAAACAGCCAGGCAATCACAATCTCCGGAGACAAACGCCTATCTGATGATGAGATTGAACAGATGGTCAACAAGGCAAAGGACTTCGAAGAGGAAGACAAAAAGAAGCGTGAAGAGATTGAGATTAGAAACAGTGCAGACAATTCAATATTTGCCGCAGAAAAACTCCTGAAAGAAAGCGAAGACAAGATCGAGGCTGAGGATAAGGAAAAGATCGAGGCAGGTGTTGAAAAAGTCAAAAAGGCTGTTGAAACCGATGATCTTGAAGCCATCAAAAAGGATGTTGAAGAGCTCACTGAAGCAGTATTTTCAGCTTCAACAAAGATGTATCAGAAAGCTGCAGAAGCAGAAGCCGCTAAAGAACAGGGCGGCGAAGCAGCAAAAGATACAGCCGATGAAGATGTGGTCGATGCAGACTACGAAGTAAAAGACGACAAGAAGAACGAGTAAATGGCCGGGGCAAAAAATCATGGGTGCGAAAGACTACTATGACGTCCTGAATGTTTCGCGTAATGCAACAGAGCAGGAAATTAAAAAGGCATACCGCACCCTGACGAAGAAGTATCACCCGGATGTCTGCAAAGAAGAAGGCGCTGAAGAAAAGTTCAAGGAAATAAACGAGGCTTACAGCGTTCTCTCCGACAATCAGAAAAAGGCCCAGTATGACAGAATGGGTCATGAAACCTTCACAAACGCCTCCAAAGGACAGTATTCCGGAGGAGGCTTTGGTGGTGCGGGTTTCAATGCTGACTTTGGCGGGTTTGGAGATATCTTTGATGCCTTCTTTGGAGGGGGGGCGAGAAGGGGCCCCAGAGGCCCTCAGCCCGGTGCCGACCTGCTGATGCGCATCCAGATAAAACTTCGCGATGCAGCTCTTGGAACAAACCGCGACATTGACGTGATGCATACCGAACCCTGCGAGAAATGTGAGGGTACCGGAAGTTCCAACAAAAAGGTGCGTGTTTGTCCCAGATGTGGTGGAAGTGGTCAGGAGAAGCGTGAGAACAGAACGCCTTTTGGAAATTTTGTCAGCATGGCGACATGTTCACAGTGCCAGGGAAGAGGAAAGATCCCTGAGGAGCGATGTAAGGCCTGTAACGGCAGCGGACATACACGTGTAAAAAGAACAATCACAGTCACTGTTCCTCCGGGAATTGACACAGGCATGCGCCTTAGAATGGAAGGATACGGTGAGGCCGGTGATGCAGGTGCGCCAAACGGTGATCTCTTCATAGAGGTTGAGGTTCTTCCTGATGAAAACTTCAGGCGCATTGGTGATAATCTGGAGACAAATGTCACAATATCTGCTCCAAATGCGGCAGTCGGCTCTAAAGTGGACATAAATACCATTGACGGACGTGAAGTCGAACTAAGGATCCCCGCAGGTGTTCAGCACGGAACTGCCCTTAAAATCTCAGGTGAGGGTATAAAGAGAAGAGGAAGACCCGGGGATCTTCTTGTAAGAATTAAAATTGAGATTCCAAAACAGCTTAACGATGAAGAAAAAGAACTTTATGAGCGCCTTGTAGAGATTGAGGCAGCCAAAAAGGGCAAAGGCGGAAAGAAGAGCGGCTTCTTTCAGGATGTCGTCGGAAAGATGAAGGATTCAATGAAATAAACCCCAAAAAAACCTCTGACTATTAAAATATTTTTTTTGATGCTATTCATTTTATTTTGAATAAAAACCAAAGTGTAATGCTTAAATTATGAAACTGATCTTTGAACTATCCGGCGAACATCCGACACTTCCTTTTTCTGAGATAGAGTGTCTCGGTGAGATCATCGAAAGTGGCATGCAGGTTGCCGTAATGGACTGCCCGGATGCAGAGGAGACAAAACGTCTTGCAATGACACACTGTGTGATAGAAGATCTCGGAAGATGTCATGCTGATATGAATTCTTTTGAAGAAATGCTTGAAAGACTTTCATTAGAAACTGATGACGCTTTTGCAGGGCGTGTTAAAAAGATCAGTGATACGATAATTGAAGATTCCCAGCTTGATCTGGAAAGGTGCATCGGCTCCCACATAAAAGGGCCGGTTTCTCTTAATAACCCGCTGGTTGAATACAGAGCGGTTTTCTCCGGAGACAAATGCTATTTCGGCAGAGTGATCCACAAAATCGACCGCGGGGATTTTGCATACCGCAATCCTATGAGAAGGGCATTCTTCCATCCCGGTGTCATGATGCCGATATTTGCAAGAACACTTGTAAACCTCGCACAGACAAGAGAAGGGGATGTTTTGTGTGATCCTTTCTGCGGTACAGGCGGTGTATTGCTTGAAGGCATGCTCTTAAACAACAGAATAATCGGCTGTGACATGGACCGTTCAATGCTCAAAGGCTGTCTTGAAAATCTTCAGTCAGCAGAGGTGCTAAGAGTGGACTCTGCAAAACTTCCGCTCTGTGATAATTCTGCGGATGTGGTTGTAACAGACCTGCCTTATGGTCAGTCGGTTTGTATTAAGGCCGACTCGATGGACTCGTTATACAATAATTCACTATCCGAAATCAGACGTATCTTAAAGAAGGGAAGAAGAGCGGTTGTAGTCACCCATATTGATATAAGGGAGATTGCGAAACAATATTTCACCGTTGTTCAGTTTCATGAGCAGAGAGTACACAAAAGCCTGACCCGCAGGGTTATGGTCCTTGAATAATCCAAAAAATAATTGTTTAAATAAAATACTTTAAAGCTCTACAATCAAATAATGAATGAGATTAGCGTTTTAGAGGAAATGCAGGTTTGAATAACAGATGAGTATGTTAAAATGGCTTGATGCCAATTTTCCAAAAGGCAGACCAAAGAAGCCGGTTGCCAGAAGGGCTATAAGGCATCTTAAAAAGATTGAAAAGAAACAGCTTTTTTCAGATGACCTGTCGTATATGAGAGCGGCAGAGGGGAGATGGTATGAGTCCCTCATATACGAGATGTTAATTGAGGTTTCGGAAAAATCAGATCAGATAAAATATATTGTCCGGAAAGGGGCGGATGCACCTTTCCCGCCTCCCGAGATTAAACTTGGTCAGAACGGTCTTTTCTATTCCAACAGAGGTGATATTAACGTCCGTGGAAACGGTCAGGATATTGCGGAATTTGATATTCTTTTTGTTGACAATAAGGACAGGGTGTGTTTTGCCGAGATTGTAACATCAGCATCAGACTTAAAAGACATGGAGGATGAGGTAAGATACAAAAAGAAGCTTCTCGGGTATCTGTATGGTCAGGTTCTGGTTCCTTTCGTACTTTTCTCGTCAGTTGACATATCCCGTTCCTCGATTATGAAGCGCCTGATGAAAGAGACGGAAAGCACCCTTATTGTTACAAAAACCTGCGAGGAGATAAAGACTCTTTTAACGCCTGCTTCGATAAGGGGTGTGCCAAGAAAGCCTATCAATCACCCGAAATTAATTGATCTTGAGAAAGTTCCGGCTAAAAGACCTTTTGAATACAAGCATCTTCATGACATGAAGCGTGACCGGGTTGTGGGTCTCATGATGGCTGAAAAGGGTCTTTCGGAGATGAAAAAGGGAGATGAGATTCCTCCCGTTTCTAAAAAAATACTCCTGGGTGTTTTGTATCCTTCAGGTGTAAAAGCGTTAATGGATAAGAGAACCTTCACGATGAGGACAAAAAAATACGGATATGAGGATGTTGTCAAAAACTTTTCAAAGGTTGTTCTTGCAATTGACATTCCCCAGTATGAGCCTGTCATATACATGAGGTCCCGGAAAAAGAGCGAATACCTCAAGGTTGTAAAAAAGAAGTCCGGTGAACTTAAAGTAGAGAGTAAAAGGACTCCGCAGATGACAGGTTTTTATATATGGCTCGAAGACTTAAAGCCTACTCTTGGTGCAAGGGTTGCAAGGGGATATGCCGGTGTTTTCCTTGATGACAAGTAAATGAGAAATAATATCCTGACATCTGAAAAATTCAAAAAAATATAATTTTTTAAAAAAGTGCATGAAAATAATTTTTCAGGCACTCGTTTGTGGAGAAATCACAAAGTGATTTCCACTTAAAAATTCCTAAAATTTAGTTTCTTGCCCCGACTGCTCCTTCGCTGTCCTGGTATCTTCCGTTATAGAGTGTCTTTCCTCCTGTCACTTCGTGCATTATGATCTGAACGCATCGTTCGCCTTTTTTTAGTTCAATATCTTCTGCTCCCATATTGACAAGACAGAGCGTAAGATTTCCGCGAAAACCGGGATCCACATAACCGCCTCCGATCAAAACACCCCTTCTTCCAAAAGAGGATCTGCACATAAGCGTTGCAGAAACATCAACCGGGAGTTCGACCCGCTCCATAGAATGAACAAGTGTTGTTTCTCCTTTTCTGAGGATATAATCCTCGCCTGAGCGGAGATCATAGGATGCAGGCTGCTGTGAGTCGTTACTGTAGGGATTTAATATAAGACTGCCCGATTCAATCCGTTTTTCCATTTCTTCTTTTGAGAGGATCATATAAACTGTTTAAAAAATTGTTTTGTCTTTTAAAAAAAAGTATTGAATTAAAAATTTTATACATAATTCCACCAGGGGATATGGTGTGAATAAAATCTGAAAAAATAATGAAATATATACAGAAATTATTTTTTCTCCCACTTAACAAGTTCCATTACAACTGATAATGTTGAGCCTCTTTTAATCTCCTCACGTACTCTGTTTTCGTGTTTTTTCACTTCCAGTGCACGCTTTGCTATCTCATAAGCCCTTTCTTTTGGAACAACTACAACGCCCGATTCATCGCCGATTATCCAGTCTCCGGGCCGGACTGACTCTCCACAGCATTTAATCTCGGTTCCTATTTCTCCAAAGCCCTTTGGTTCACCTGCATTCGGCGAGGTTGCGGTTGCAAATACCGGAAGACCCAGTTTTTTAATGTCGTCAACGTCCCTGACAGAACCGTCAATCACGATACCGGAGATTCCCTTGTTAAGACAGCTGTGTGTTGCAAGCTCTCCCCAGGGTGCAACGTGTGTGGCACGTCCGTTGTTGATAACAATGACGTCCCCTCTTTGTGCAACATCAATTGCCTCAACCGGTTTTGCCCAGTCCCCTGCAACAGTTTCAACCGTTACTGCCCGGCCGACCATCTTCACATCGCCGCAGATTGAGATGAGGCCTGACATCGCTCCTTTCCTGTGCATCGCATCGGTAATGTTTGGTGCAGAGACCTCCAGAAATAGTGCCCTGATTTCATCGTTTATGTCGGCTTTTCCGGATTTTTTAATCCCTGGTTTGTCTATTGAATTCCTGACATTCCTTGCGGCAGCGGCAACATCGGCAGCTTTTGTAATGCTGCTTCCAACAAGCAGAATATCCGCACCTGCCAGCACAGCCTCTCCGGCGGTCTGTGCATTAAGCCCTCCTGCCGCACCTATGGGGATGTTTACCTTTCCTGCTATCTCAGACAAAAGATCAAGCGAGTTCTTTCCTTTCATCTGCTGGTCAATGCCGACATGGGCTGCTATTATGTCTACCCCGAGAGCTTCGACTTCCTGTGCCCTTTTAAGCGGCTCTTTGACATTAATCAGATCGGCCATTATTTTAACACCATACAGGTGTCCGGCCCGTACTGCCTCTGATATGACCGAATCATCTGCACCTGCAAGGACGCATACAACATCCGCACCTGCCTTTGCGGCCATTTCGACTTCAAGTGTTCCGGTGTCGGCAATTTTCATGTCTGCCACAATTATGGTGTCTGGAAATTCTTCCTTTAGTCTCCTGACAGCATTCATGCCTTCACTTTTAATAAGCGGTGTTCCCGCTTCAATCCAGTCTGCCCCGCCCTGTATCGCCTCTCTTCCGATTTGAACGGCCCTTGAAAGTTCAATCAGGTCGAGTGCTGCCTGAAGGATTGGTCCTGACATAATTACCTTTCAGATTCTTTCCAATAGAAAATTAAGTTTATCTAAATGTATTAAAAAAAGGGAGATTAAAATCTGAATTATTCTGCTTCAAATTTTTCTCTGAAAGATATCTCTTTGAGTTCTTTCTTTGACGGGATTGTGACCTCGGCAGGGTATCCTGCAGGAATAAGTGATATGAGAGTGTACTTCTCAGGCACATTAAGAAGGACTCTTGCCTCCTCTGCATAATCCATTTTGTCCCCGGCAATCCAGCATGATCCGACACCGTATGCCCAGAGTGCAAGAATAATCTGCATGGTTGCGGCACTTCCGTCTTCTACGAAGAACTTGTGATCACGTTCGGCAAATACTGCAAAACAGGCGTTTGCATCTTTTATGAATTTTCCATACGTTGCAATCTCTGATAATTGCAAAAGTGTTTCCTTATCTTTTACAACGCCGATGACCCACGGCTGCTGGTTTCTTGCAGTTGGCCCCAGTCTTGCAGCATCAAGTGCATTCTGGATGATTTCTTCAGAAATCTCCTCTTCTTTATATTTCCTGATGCTTCTTCTGCCCTTAAGGATAGTAAGTCCAAGATTCATAGGGCATAATATAGATGGATAAGACAAAAATTTTTGCTATTTTGAAGGTTAAAAAGAAGAAAAATTTTTGGGATCTTATATGAGTGATCCTAAAAATGCCATCAGATTGTTAAATCCGTCTGCCAGAACAACAGTCGGATCGATTCCGAGTATCGGGAATATGAATATAAAATATGCAAATGTTCCGATAGTACTTCCAACATTTGCAAGCGCTGCCACAAGTACAACCCTGAAGAGAGGAACTTTTCTCATCTCCGTGAAATTCTCAGCCTCTACAATCTTCTGAAGATCGGAAGTCTTTGGTTTTCTGACCTTTGCTTCGGTAATTGCCGCAAACCATCCTGCCGCAAGCAGCGGATTTAAGGAGGTCATCCATGACACACCAAAGGCGGTAACTGCGGAGAGCGGGTGGCCGCCTGCAATAAGTGTGAATCCGCCTGCAAGTATTCCGTTTATTAAAACCCAGTATACTATCGCCCAGATGAGAACATCAATGCCTACTCCTGAAAATCCTATCAGGATCATCAAAAAGGCGAACATTGCAATGAAAAGTCCGCCAAAGATGTATTTCCAGGGGAGAGTTTTTGGCTGTTCCACTAGTGATGCAAAGGGCGGGAGTTTTGAAGGGTCATTAAAGTAACCGGTGATTCCTTTTACATGTCCCGCACCGACTACTCCAAGCACTTTTTCATTATGCTGTGCGAGTCTCAGGAGCGAATGTGAAAGGTATGCATCTCTCTCATCAATGAGTGCTTTTGCCCCTCTTGGTGAGAAATTATGAAACTCTTCGATTGCAGCCTCAATCAAATCCTTATCTTTTGTCAGAGCCTCGACATCAATCTCCTCATCTCCGCCTCTTCCGGCAACGGTTCCGGCAAGTGCACCTATGAGTTTCATCTTTTCCCAAAGGCTCATCCCTTTCCAGAATCTTGAGAGTGTCAGGCGGATGTCACGGTCGGCAAGTGCTATTGGTATATTCCTTCCCTCGGCCTCTTCCATTGCCGCCATCATCTCTGCGCCTGGCTCGACACCCACATCCATTCCTATCTTTTTCTGGATGTATGCAAGCATCCACTGCACAAGAATTTCTGAAAAATTGCCGCCCTTTAGTATATCGTCAACGGTTGCTTTGGGCCCTTCTTTTTTGAGTGCCGCATATCTTCCCTGATCAAGTTCTATTGCAACCACATCAGGTTCAAATTCCTCTATTGCCCTTCTGACTTCATCAACGCTGTTCTGTGACACATGTGCCGTGCCTACCAGACGTATTTCACCCAATTTTTTTAACCCCCTCGCTATCTATCACACAAAAACTATTGCGGGGCATTTTTGTATTTTCATAGATATTACTAATTTTATTAAATTCCATATCTTCTTTCTCTTTCCGGCAGATAAGTTCGTCTGATAACATAAGGGCCTCTTCTTTTGTTATCTCTTCTCCAAGACCCGGACACTCAAAGGCTGTCAGCCCGTCCTCTGTTATCATGAAAGGATAAGTCCTGCAGATGAGCGGGCGGTGTTTGTATATTTTACACCTGTTACCCGGACCTAAAAATATGCAGTTTTTTTCGTTCCTGCGAAGGCACCATGCGAATGTAAATGTTGAATCATTCTCACTGAAAGTTTCAGGATATGGTTCAGCAATATCGTTCCATGAAAGTTGGGTTGCTTCGATTATTTCCCTGATTTCAGGAGCGCTTAAAAGAACAAGATTTGAGTCTTCAGAAACATTTGAGCAGCATTCGCCGCACATTCTGCACTGAAAACCCGTTTTTTTGATCTCCTGTCCCGTTTTTTCTCTGTCCTGCATGTGATTATCAGAGCAGCTCTTTTGTAATTCTGTCAAAGTTTTCAAAAACTATATGTCCGTTTTCAGTGTGACTTACTTCAGGGTGCCACTGAAGGCCGTAGAGGTGTTCATCAGGCTTTGCCATCGCCTCAACACCGCAGATGTCGGATTTTGCAAGAAGTGTAAAGCCTTCAGGCATTTTCCTGACTTCATCTGCATGTGATGCCCATACTGAAATTTTGTCCGGGAAGCCTTCGAGTATATTGCAGTGGTCAAGGATTTCAACTTCAACACCGCCAAAGCCGCCCATTGCACCTTTTGTTACTGTGCCGCCTCTTCTGGATGCAATTATGTGGTGGCCGAGACAGATTCCAAGTACCGGGAGACCAAGGTCTACATACTCCATTGCAAAGTTTGCACGCGAGATGTCAGGTCCTCCGCCCAGGATAATTCCCCTGCATTCCTCAGCTACTGTCTCAGGCGGGGTGTCGTTTTTAATCATTTCCGCATCTATCTCAAGATCTCTTAGCATTCTCTTGATTAGATGGTTAAACTGCCCAAAGTTATTTACAAGATATATGGGACGCATTTCATAGTAGTAAGGAATTATAAGGGTATAGAGTTTTCATAAGAGGCACGGGCCCGAAGAATTGTTGGTGCCGGTATAACAGATCTCAAATGGGCATCTGTTTTGGCATTTATGGGCAAAATAAGATTATTTATTGTTTTATTTGCATCCAAAACGATCCAGGTATTCAAGAATTGCCTTCCAGATCTCTTCTTTGCTATAATTCATCATATAAGACAGCCAGAGTGCCCCGCTTAAGAGCGCACCTTCCTTTACTTCGCCGTCACAATAGCGCCTCAGGGATTCCCTTCCGATATTTTCGAAGTCAGGGTCTGTATACCACGCAACAGCGCCAACCTCTTTTACGGCACCCTCAATATCTGCAACTGTGTCTGCGCGCACATATTCTGTTGTGACAAGGGGCGGCATTTTTTTATTCATTGCTTTCAGGACTGCACAGACTGCAAGCATCTGCGATCCACCTGAAAGGATAATCTCTCCTTTAAAGCCCTTTGTGATTCCGGCAACGACGGGCATCATAGGATCTCCTGCGTACCTGACTATATCGAGAGGGTCTTTGATATTGTCGTTTTTAATCCTGGCGAGAACATCCCTGCAGATAACTTTCTTCACTGATGAATTGTTCTTAATGAAACTGCTGGAAACGCCAACATCATATCCAAGACCCCTGAGGACACAAAGTGCTGTGGTTGTTCCTCCGGGAACACTTTCTCCAAGCATTAACAGATCGCTGTAACTGTTCCACTGTTTTCCTATTGTAATCCCCTTTTGATACAGTTCATGTGCATCCGGTACTGCATCTTCTTTTCTGGGATCACCGCCGGGTCTCCCGTAGACATCGATGCACGGAATTTTGGGAGTATTTACAAGACCTGCGTTGACAATTAAGGGTTCAATGTTGCAGAGTTCAAGCAGTGCACGGGTTATGGTTGCAGGTGTTGCACATCCACGCGGGCTTAAGGGGATATCCATTCCTTTTTTCAGACCGTTTACTATCAGTTCTGCATCAAGATTCGGGGTCATAAGGGTTGCTTTTGGATTTGCCCCTGCCGCAGATACTCCCGGGACTGTTGATAACATTGAATTGCCTATGACCATCGCCGCCATGGGCTTTTTAAACGAAATGTCAGGTACAACTGATAGAAAACTCATGTACCTTATCTTTCTGCATTTTACCTGATAAAAGTTAATTCATTAATATTTCATTAAATCATAATTAATTGATCTCTTCTAAAAAATAATTAAGTTGAATTTTAAAGACAAAAATGGCTTTTTTTGGGATATATTTACTTTGAGGCAGTAACAAAATATGATTATCACATGAAAGGATTTCTAACCTCTGTCCGTGCAATGTTTCAGTTTTGCACCATACTTCCGCTTGGACAACCTGCCGACTATGACGAATATGCACGCCGCTTTTATCTGATGCCTCTTACAGGCTATCTGGTGGGAGGGCTTGCAGCTCTTGCCTCAGTTCTTTTTGCAGATCTTCAGCTGTCGGCGGCGGTGGCTCTTGCTGTTGTGATGGTAATTTACGGTTTCAATCACTTTGACGGTCTCCTTGATCTGGGCGACGGTCTGATGGCACATGGAAGCCGTGAAAAACGAATAAAGGCCCTTACTGATCAGCAGATTGGTGCAGGAGGTGTTGCAACAGGTATTCTTGTTCTTCTCCTGACTTATTCCGGACTATTATCGGTTGCGTCCATACCTTTTGCGATACTGGCGGCTGAGGTAATGGCAAAATTCTCACAGGTTGTCTTTGTGGTAAACGGGAAACCTTTCAGGGAAGGTATGCATTCGTACACCCACTCTTTTACAAAGTGGTGGTTTACGCCTGTCGCATTTATGCTCTGCCTCCCTCTTCTCCTCCTGCCCCTGAATGCCTTTGAATTCGGAGGCATCTTTATCGGTATGGCTATTCCTGTGATTTTATTGTATGTGCTTTCAAACAGGCTTTTTGGAGGAGTCAACGGGGATGTTGCCGGCGCATCAAATGAAATTGTGAGGATGTTTGTAATAATTGCTCTTGCAATCCTTTCCTGATTTTTCTGTTTTTTGAACTAATTTAAGTTAATATTAATAGAGTAAACTACCCCTATGATCTTTCATGGAAATGCCTGATTATGGTTTACATACCAAAGGCGGAGTCATTACGCAAAAGGATGGGGATAATTGTACCATCAGAACGCGTATGCCCGCCGGGATACTGTCGATTGAAAAAATGCGTGGCATTGCTGACATCGCTGAACAATTTGGTCAGGACAGGGTACATCTGACAACCCGTCAGACAATAGAAATCCCTCACATCCACTTTACCGATATAGATAAAATTGGAGAGGCCCTTGAGGCAAACGGGACTCCTATTGGTTCTGAAAGAGATGAAATTGTGAATATTGTGGCATGCCCGGGAAATGACAGGTGCAAATTTGCCAATATCGATTCAATAAATCTTGCCTTCCGTATTGACGAGAAACTTTTTGGAAAAGAGATGCCTGTCAAGGTAAGAATTTCAATTTCAGGCTGTCCTTATGCCTGCACAAGTCCCATACTAAATGAAATAGGTATAGTTGGAAGAGTAAAGCCGATAAGGACACCGGGACTTTGCACGGGGTGCGGCCAGTGTTCCGAATACTGCAAGGAGATGGCAATTGCGGTTGTAAACGGTGAGGCTATTGTAAATGATGAACTATGCATGCAGTGTGGTGTATGTATCGAGTCATGCCCGTTCAAACTGATACAGGTCAGCAACAGAGGATATCTAATCACTGTCGGGGGAAGAAGGGGAAGACACCCAAAGCTCGGGCGTGAACTGGTTGAAGTTGAGACCGAGGATGAGGTGATAGAGGTTATTGACAAACTTGTCTACTGGGTTTACAGGCGTGCGTGGTCAGGAAGACTTCTCTCAGATCAGCTTGATGACATAAACTTTGAAAAATTCAAAGGCGATATTCTGGAATCACTTGAGGTGTAAACGCGGGGCAAACGGGATCTGCTGAATCTGTAAATGTCCATGATTATCGGCAAAATAAGATTTAAAAATCTTAAATAATCTTTTTTGAAGAAAAAAGAATTTGTATGATTTATGTTGTGCGTCTTAATAGCTGTACATTGACTTAAATCCGCTGTCCTGATCATCGTTGCATATGATTGCAGTGCCGTCGCGAATTAATGTGTTGAACATCATAGCCGCGTTCAAAAGTTCATCTTCAGGTGTCAGTCCTTTTTTTACACCGCCCAGTTTTTCTTTTTGGGGTGTTTTTATCGTTCTTTTACCTACCAAAACGCCTTCACAGTTTTTGCAGTATGCGCAGTGGCTGTAAACTGATACTTCTTTTCCTGCGCACGTTACAGTAACTTTTGATTTATCTTCGCTAAAATTCAGGTCGAGAGATTTCATTTAAAGATGATGTATATCCAATAGAATAATAGTTTGTCCATTTAGATGGCATTGAAACGGGTTTTGAAAATTTCATTGTGAATCATTCACAACGAAATCTTTTATATGGCGTATTTCCATATATAAGATACTCGTATCTATGCGATCGGACGAATTATTTTGTCCTTTTATAAAATGAGGTTTTGAATATGGCAGCTGAGAAGCCACATATGAATCTGGCCGTGGTTGGGCACATCGACCACGGAAAGTCCACAACAGTGGGTCGTTTACTGTTTGAGACCGGTGCAGTACCTGCGCACGTTATCGAGAACTTTAGAAAAGAAGCAGAATCAAAAGGAAAGGGTTCCTTTGAGTTTGCATGGGTAATGGACAACCTCAAAGAGGAGCGCGAGCGTGGTATCACAATTGATATCGCTCACAAGAGGTTCGACACAGACAAGTACTACTTTACAGTAGTAGACTGCCCAGGCCACCGTGACTTTGTCAAAAACATGATCACCGGAGCATCACAGGCAGATGCAGCACTTTTAGTTGTTGCAGCACCTGACGGCGCAATGGAGCAGACAAAGGAGCACGTTTTCCTTTCAAAGACACTTGGTATCAACCAGCTTATCATTGGTATCAACAAGATGGATGCAGTCAAATACGATGAGAAGCGCTATGAGGAAGTAAAGGCACAGCTCTCCGATCTTATCAAGATGGTAGGATTCAACCCTGCACAGGTTCCTTTCATCCCAATGTCAGCTTTCAACGGCGACAATATTGCAGCCAAATCCGAGAACACAAAGTGGTACAACGGTCCAACAGTTCTTGAGGCTCTCAACGATCTTGTTTCACCGGAACTTCCAACAGCACTTCCGTTCCGCCTCCCAATTCAGGATGTTTACACAATTTCAGGTATTGGAACAGTACCTGTAGGACGTGTTGAAACAGGTGTCATGAAGAAGGGAATGAAAGTTTCATTCATGCCTGCAAACAAGGATGGAGAAATTAAGTCAATTGAGATGCACCACGAAGAAATTCCTGAGGCACTACCTGGAGACAACGTAGGTTTCAACGTCCGTGGTGTCGGAAAGAACGATATCCGCCGCGGTGATGTTTGTGGTCCTGCAGATGCACCACCATCAGTAGCAGAAGAATTCACAGCACAGATTGTTGTTCTTCAGCACCCAAGTGCAATCACAGTCGGATACACCCCTGTATTCCACTGCCACACATCACAGGTAGCATGCACATTCGTTGAGCTCGTCAAGAAGCTTGACCCACGTACAGGTCAGGTCAAAGAAGAGAATCCAACATTCCTCAAAGCAGGAGATGCCGCAATTGTTAAGTTCCGCCCGGTTCAGCCTATGGTAATTGAGAACTTCAAGGACATCCCACAGCTTGGAAGATTTGCAATTCGTGATATGGGATCAACAATTGCAGCTGGAATGTGTATCAGTATTCAGCAGAAAGAGATGAGATAATCTCATCTATACAATATTTATTTGGTGATAAACATGCAAAAAGCCAGGATTCGTCTTTCAGGAACAGATTTTGAAAAAGTCGAGATGGTCTGTGACCGCATCAGGGAAATAGCAGAGAGAACAGGTGTAAACCTTTCAGGTCCTGTACCCCTTCCGACAAAAAGGATGGTGGTTCCTATTCGCAAGAGCCCCGATGGAGAGGGTACTGCAACATGGGATCGCTGGCAGATGCGTGTCCACAAGAGACTGATTGATCTTGATGCAGATGAGCGTGCACTCAGACAGCTGATGCGCATTCACGTCCCAAAGGACATCGGCATTGAGATTGTTCTTGAGAACTAATAAGGGAGGCGGCAATTGACAGCCGCAAATTTTTTCTCTCAATTTAGAGATTATGGCAGGTTCTTTACTGTTGAGAGAACTCTGATTTTAATATTTATTATCGGAATTTTATTCAGATTTTTGTTTCTTGATTTAAAACTGCTGCATCATGATGAGTCTATTCATTCATGGTTTGCGTGGAATCTTTTAACAAAGGGCGAATATGTTTACGATCCTGTATATCACGGGCCTTTTTTGTATTATGTGACAGCCGGAATTTTTGGAATATTCGGGGCATCTGATTTTACAGGCCGGATTCTGCCGGCATTGTTTGGGAGTCTGCTTGTTGGTCTGGTATATCCTGTATACAGGCTTGGATATCTTAACAAAAGGCAGACAGTATTCGCAGCACTCTTTCTTGCAATATCTCCGGATTTGATCTATTTCTCAAGATTTTTGAGAAATGATATATTTGTGGTATTCTTCACTCTGCTTTTGCTTGTGGCTCTCCTTTACTATATTGAGAGAAAAGAACTGAAATATGCCCTGCTTGCAGGTGTCGCTGCGGGTCTTGGTCTGGCTGCAAAGGAGAATATGCCGATTGTATTTTTGATATTCGGATCATACCTGTTATATCTCATATACACCGGCAGATTCACGCTGCCTAAAACCTGGATTCGTGACTTTGTTCTCTCCGTCTTTTTGATGGGAGGGATACTGGCTCTGTTCTATTCTTCGTTTGGAGCCCACCCGGAAATATTAATTGAAGGGCCGGTAAATGCAATTTCACACTGGACGGCGATGCACAACCAGCAGAGGCTTGGAGGTCCGGCGTATTTCTATATCATCTTATTCCTGCTATATGAACTTCCTGTACTTCTTCTGGGAATTGCAGGAGTATATGACTTTATCAGATGCAAAAAACAGGGAATCTCAGTAGCCTGTGAGACTGCCAAATCTGAATATTCTGACACTGGAATGAATACAGGGAAAAGCGCTGAAACAGCTTCTTCTCTCACAACCTTTGATAAAAACCGGGAATTCACCCGATTCTGCATCTATTGGATGATACTCTCTTTGCTGGTCTATGCATATCTGGGTGAAAAAGTGCCCTGGCTGATACTGCATCAGCTCGTTCCGATGATCTTTGTTGCCGTGTATAATTTTGAAAAATGGAAGGTCTGGTTATCGGCAGCGGGAATTATATTCCTTTTATTGATGACAGCACATGTTGCCTTTACTCCGGCAGACATAAGCGAGCCGATAGTGCAGGTTCAGAATTCAGAAGACCTCCGTTTCGTTATGGAAATAATTGATTCGGCTGACAGGGTTGCCATATCAAATGAAGTCAGATGGCCTTTTGTCTGGTATTACATCAACGATTATCCGGATAAGGTTTCATATTATCCGGAAGGTTACGATGCCGCAAGGGGTCCTGAGGATTATGATGTCATTATTTTGTATGACGTTGAAAAAGTGGATAAAATACCGGGTTTTGAGAAGTATTCCTTTAAGAAAAGTTACTGGATAAGTGTGTATGATCTGATTAAGACTCCCTGGCAGAAAGGGAATATGCTTGACTCAGGATACAGGCAATTGATTTTCAGTGATATAAAGAGCCTTATTGGTTACTACTTTACGAGGGATGCAAAGACCGGCAGCATCAACCTGGATGTTTTTGTAAAATCCCAATAAAACTTTTTTAAAATCTTTTGGATGAAAATCAAATCCTTTTTTATCTTAGAATGTGATATTCCGTAAAAATCCCGCAATCGAATTTAAATCAGGATCATAAGTTATTTTCTTTTCAAAAGGAACATGGATCTTCCAGATTAAGAAGCGGTAATATGCCTGTCCCCTGATTGTAATTTCTATGTTTTCGTCAAGAACCGTTTTTAATGCAAGCGGGATCAGGCTTTTGTGATATATTTCAACAGGTATCATGACGTCTTTGTTCTCCTTTGCCTGAATCGAAATGCTGTTTTTCTCTCCGTGTGCAACATGCTTCATCCGGCCGTTATCATTCATCAGTATATCAAAGGAGAGATCGTCTATTGTTCCTCCAATGGGATTTTTATTATCAATAAGAATTTCCATGTTAAGATCTGTTTTATCAGTCGAGATCCCTGAGATTTCAATTGATATAAGGGAGATATCCGGAGCCTTAAAAAAAATAGCCGGGACGTAAAGGGAGGATAAAACAACTGCTGCTGTAAGTAATATTATTGCAGCAAAAGCGATTGTTTTTTTTGATGCATTAAGATAACGATTGAAAAAACCCTTCACAATTCTTTATATTGACAGTAATCTATATAAAATGCCTTTGAATTTATAAATCGCAAAAAAGATGGATTTTCTGTATAAACAGATGTTTTAGTCAAAGTGGTTTTTAACTTCCAAAAGCATTTTTGGAATATCAATTTTTTGGGGGCATTTTTCACTGCAGGCATTGCAGTTTATGCAAAGCGATGCATCACCTTTACCGTCCGATTCATTTCCGAGCATTGAGTGATAATAAAAGCCGGCTGTATCATAATCATTGAAAAGGAATGAATTGTTATAGTGAACAAAACAGGACGGAATGTCCACACCATTCGGGCAGGGCATACAGTAGCCGCAGGTTGTGCACCCAATTTTCATTCTTTCCCTGATTTTTCCGGCGATATTGTCTACAAGCTCAAGTTCCTTGTATGTAAGTGAATTCGGCTCACTGGTCTTTGCTATGCGTATGTTTTCATCGACCTGCTCCTGACTGCTCATACCGCTTAAAACAACCGTGACTGCCGGGTGATTTAAAACCCATCTGTATCCCCACTCGGCAGGTGATCTTTTTATTTCAGCTTCCTTAAACAAGTCAAGAATATCTTTTGGAATATTGTTTGCAAGATGGCCGCCGCGAAGAGGCATCATTACCGCAACACCTATTCCCTTTTCAGCTGCATATTCAAGACCCCTTGTACCTGCCTGGAAATTTTCATCAAGGTAGTTGTACTGTATCTGGCATATGTCCCAGTCATAACAGTTTATCAAATCTACAAAAAAGTCATAATCGTCATGGAAAGAAAAACCGGCATACTTTATCCTTCCGTCCTTTTTTGCCTGATCAAGAAACTCAAGCACCCCTAGATCCAGAAGTTTCTCCCATCTGCTTTTTGAGAGAGCAATTAAAAGATAATAATCTATTCTGTCGGTCTGAAGTTTTTTAAGCTGTTCATTCAGGATATTATCCATATCTTCACGTGAATTAACATGCCATGATGGAAGTTTGGTTGCGATATTAACTTTTTGTCTGTAACCGTCCTGTAAAGCGCGTCCAAGAAAGCTTTCACTCTCCTGATTATGGTAGTCATATCCGGTATCGATATAATTGAGACCGCAGTCGATTGCTCCTCTAAGCATTGATGTTGCTGTTTTTTCATCAATGTTTCCGTCTTCTTTTAACGGAAGACGCATTGCGCCGAATCCTAAAGCGGAAAATTTATCCCCGGTTTTAGGGTTTAATCTGTAAAGCATGCAGTTAATTCACCTGTATTTACATAACCCCGTGCAGAAAAATCTTCAGAGTCTGAAGTTTTTCTATATTTTTTATGCAGGAGTATCAAGTGTCAGAGAAATGTATTATCCTTACACTATTTGATGGCAGTGATATTGCATGTTCAGTCCGGATTAAAAAAAATCCGTTTTAACAATTGTAAATATGAACAAAAACAATGATATTCTTTAGATAGAAAATATACGAGTTAGTTCAGGCGGTTTGTTTATGGATGATATTAAGGGAGAATTTCTATGGCAGTGTACAATTCCTGACAATACCGAACTGCAGGAACATACCCTGAAAACTGATAAAAGCATCATCATCGGGGACCGTTGTAAGATAGATTACGGTCTTTTTGGTGATGAGGTTCTTGTCAGTGAATTTTGCAGCATAAAGGGAAATATTCGTGCAGAAAGTGATATCAGACTGGATAACTGGTCTGAGGTAACAGGAGATGTGTACACAAACGGGGATGCATATATCGGAGAGGGTGTAAAGATAGACGGGCGCCTGGTGGTTCTCGGCGACCTTGATCTTGGGGACAATGTCCAGATAAATAAGGGATTTGAGGCAAAAGGATGGATATCAATCAGGAATCCTCTTCCTGTTGTAACATACATCATGCTTTATCTGATAACTCTTCTGGGTCTTGAAAAAGAAGAAGATATAGTGGCTTTTTTTGAAAAATTATTCTCCGAAGATAATGATAATTCATCAATGCCCCTGATAATACCTCCAAATTCAACCCTTAACATGGAGAAGTTCTCAGTAACGCAAAGTATGAAAATTGGTAAGTTGTGCAGACTGCATGGAAATATCCATGCTGAATCTGTAATTATTGAAGAGAACAATACGATATTCGGCAGTATATCTGCAAACAGGGATATAAAGATCTCAGGCGGAAATGTCATACACGGGGCTGTTACGTCCAACGCCGGAAATGTAATTATCGAAAAAGATGCGCATATACTCGGAGATATCAGGTGCCGTTCCATTGTAATTGACGAAGAGGCCTTAATTGACGGTACTATTCGTGCACCGGGGGGACTAAAGATAGAGAGAGGGAAAAAATGAAAATAAATGATATATTTGAGATTGAAAATTTAGAATGCCTTGAACCAACCCTTAATGATCATACAGAAACCGGCTATACCGGCATGACGCTGTCTTTGGATGCAGATGATGCAAGACTCTTAATAGATGAGGAGGAAAACCCGGTTGCAATAGCCGTTCATGAAAAAGATGGTGGATGGCTTGTATCTTCCTTTTTGTACAGACCTTTTTCTCTTGGAATTCTCGAATTTTTTGAAGAATTCGGCAGTGACATCTATCAGGAGAACAGAAATACCTGCCTTTTTGCCCTCCGTGAATATTACTGCAATGACATTTTAAACGAGTTTCCGTCTGTTATTGAGGATAACCGCCCCGGAAGATATGAGATGATAAAAAGCCTCCTTGATCAAACCGGCTGGGACGGGAAGGGGAAAACCGCTCTTGACTTCTGCTGCGGTTCGGGTGTTGCAACATCAGTTCTCAGGGATAAGGGTTTTGAGACACTCTCATTTGACAACGATGCCGGCTTAATCTCCCGCGGTATACAAAGCGGTCGTCTTCTGCCTGATTATTCAATGTGCATTGATGCATCATGTGCTTCTGTATTCTGTCCGGATGCCGACTTTGGAATAGGGCTTATGCTTGGGGACATCACTGCTTTCAACAGTCATATCTGGGAAGGAATTTCAGCTGAAATCTTTGGACTGTGTGAAAATGTATTAATTTCAACTGCAACCGAACCTGAGATCAAAAGAATAGAGGGCTGGTGCAGGGACTCAGGAAGGAAGGCAGAGATCTTTTCAAATGACAGGGATCCGATCTATGATGCATGGGTCTGTCTCTCAGAAGGTTTCTAAAAAAATAAGCGAAAAGCAACTAATCTTTTACGCTGTCTTATGAAAATGGAACTTCCATTTTCATGAAAAATCAGCTTTTTATTTTTCTGATAAGATTCATCGCAAAAGTTCTTTTGGTAGGATCATTTGTTGATGCTACAATTTCTTCAAGATAAGGGACTGCCGGGTCTCCAATTTCTATCAGGGCACATTCCGCTTTTTTCCTGACCATTACAGATATGTCTGATATCGCTGCTGAAAGGGGAGGTATTGCTTCAGTTCCACCAATTTTTGCAATTGCGTTCACAGCACCAAGTCTTGTGTCGATGTCACTGTCATCTGTTAATTCCGAGAGAGGAGCAATTGCGGGTGTTCCTATTCTCTCGATTTCATTCCAGTTTCTTTTTGCAATAAGGTAGTATGTAATTGCCTCTTCGGTTTCCGGGACCCATGCCATTGCATCAAGCGCATGTGCTATTTTAAGTTTGTATGCCCCGTCTCCTGATTTTATTGCATTTACAAGTGCATCTGTTGCATCAGAACCGATATTTTTGAGGGAGTCGGTTGCCGTTTTTGCAATGTATGTGTCATCTTCTTCAAATGCCTTAATAAGTGTCGGGATGGCTTTTTTGTCTCCTGAATATCCAAGAGACCTGATTGCTGAAGCCCGGACTTTCGTATTTTCATCTGCTGATGCAAATATGAGAGCATCAACTGCTCTTTTATCTCCCGTAAATCCGAGGGATTCTGCGGCAACAATTCTGACCTCCGGATTCGTTTCACTATACAAGACATCACACAACGCATTTATTGTTTCATCTTCCGGAATTTTGCCCAGATTCTGTGCGGCAATAATTTTTACGGCTGTACTTCCTGTTTTGAGTGCTTTAATCAGCCCCTTTATTGCAGGATCGCCCAGACCGATCAGTATTTCGGCAACAATATTCTGAAAAGACGGATTATTTTCATCAAGGGATGCAATGAGAGGTTCGATTATTTCATTGCCCATCATGAATACCTGCTCTGCAGCTTTCATCTGAACTGTATTGTCATCACTCTTCAGGCCGGATATGATTCTGTCAATCTCTGAGATTTCTTCTTTGATTTCCTGTTTCTGTATGACCAGCTTTTTATGAAGCCCCGGATCCTCTGTTTCCTGAGTGCTTTTTATTGCGGACAATGCCAGGGATTTAATTTTGTTATCCTGATCTGATGCGAAGGCGGCTATTGCTTCTTTGGCCCTTAAATCTTCAATTTCAGAGAGGGCAGAGATCATACCAGTCTTCTCCATGAAGTTGCCCCGTATGCTTACCCTCAGGGCTTCGTCCATGAGAGGATTGAACAGATATTCACTGAAATTTGTCAGTGCTTTAATGGCGGATATGCGCACATCATACTCACTGTCGTTTAGCATTCTTACTGTCAGAGATATTGAAACCGGGTCCCTTATTCCTGAAACCGCATCAATTGCCGTGATTCTGACTGTAATGTCAGCTTCATCAAATGCTTTTTTGACAAACGGAAGTGTAATACTTCCAATCTCTGATATCGAATGAGATGCTTCTTTCCTGACTCCTGTATGATTGTCTGAGAAAAGCTTAATCAGACCAGGTATTGTTTTTGGTTCCTTTATCTGGCCGAGTGAATGGGCACATGCCATTCTGATATTTTCGTTTTTGTCTCCTGAGAGTTTTAGAATGTATGGTGCAGCTTTTTTGACTTTAAGGTCGCCGAGGGCTTCGATGGCGGCAATTTTTACATTGTTCTTTTTATCCGCCAGGAGATGCAGTATACATTCAGTTCCGGCACTGCCAAGGCTTTTCAGGTTTTCTACTGCAGCAGATCTGATAATTTCGTTTTCATCTGAAAGTGCTTTTGAAAGACGGAGAACTCTCTCTTCGTTTACATTGTTTTTTCGGAGAATGGCAGCCCAGAATTCTTCTGATTTTGAATCCCTCTTTGCCATTGAAGCTTTCTGCCGTTTAATCTGCTCCTCAATTTCATCTTCGGGAGATTTTGGTCTGTCTTTTGGTTTTTGTGAATGTGCCTCTGCATTTTTCTGTTTAATATGTGCAACAGCATGTGCAGCTGCTCTTTTCAGTTTTGGATCATCGCTTTTGAGAGCCTCGTTGATGGCTGCATATCCCACATTCCCCATCGCACGAAGGACTTCTGTTGATTTTAGCCTTATGCTGTTATCATCATCTTTAAGTGAACTGATCAGGACCGGAAGGGCGGCTTCACGCATCTGAACAAGTTCCGCCCATCTTTCCTTTGTCATCAGGTATTTGGCCTTTTGATCATTGTCTGAGGGTTTCCATCCGGTTCTGTCAAGAGACCATGCGGCTTCAACTCTTACATATGATATGTGATCATCAAGCGCTTTTACAAGAAACTGCCAGACTCTCCGGTCACCTGCATTTCCAAGTGCCTCGGCTGCGGCCTGACGGACTTCGGGCTGTTCGTCTTCCAGGAGTTTTACAAGCAGAATGAGAGACTCTTCTTCGTTAATCTTTGAGAGAACCTGTGCGATCTTTCTTTTTCTTGCCGTGTTGCCGGTTGAAATACCTGATTTCAGGATATGGATGGCATCGCGTCCGGATTTTGCAAGAGAATCCGTGTCATCTGTTGCATAATAGTATAATGCTGCCTGGTGGCGGTTTGCCGGTTTCCAGTTGATATTTTCGAGGGATTTTGCTGCCTGAAGTCTGACCTCATCATTTTGATCTTCAAGAGCCCCTACGAGCAGTCCTGTAATATTTGGGCCTAGATATCCGAGATAGCCAAGTGCAAGTGCCGCACCTCTTCTTGATTTGTAGTTTTTGTTTTTGAGTGCCTCTTCAAGCGGCTTTAGAGCAGTTTCACCGTTTTGGCCTATAGCACGTGCGGCCCCGTCCCTTACATTTTCCTTGCCGGTTACAATAAGCTTCAAAAGTGTGGGCAGCGCAATTTCTCCATAAGCGCCAAGGACTTCTGCGGCACCGGATCGTATCATCGCGTTGTCTGAGTCCAGTGATTTTAAGAGAGGAATTAGTGCAGGTTTTCCTGCCTGTGCCAGACCAACCGCTGCTTCCTGCCTTAATTTCCAGTCTTTTGAGCCTAAAGCTGATATGAGGTAGCTGATATTGTCTGTGTCATTTTTATTGTCTTTTCGATCAAAAAGGGCCATGAAAAAAATATTCTCCCTTAAACTGTACTGCTTTAGGAATTTTTGTCATATCTGACTAAACATTTTTTGATTGGAATCTTCAGGCTGAACCATGCTTTTTATTAATCTTCATTTGAAATGATCCTGATAAATATCTTTCCAACTCTGGAATAATTAAACCGGGGCGGTTTGTGGATGACAATAAAAAAAAGAACAGAACTTCTCGCACCGGCAGGATCCAAAGAAGCTCTCTTTGCCGCAATTTCTGCGGGTGCTGATGCTGTGTACCTCAGCGGCAGGAAATTTGGTGCAAGACGTTTCGCTAAAAATTTTGATCACGACGAACTAAAAGAGGCAGTCCGTTACTGTCATTCGCGTGGTGTCAGGGTATATGTGACCCATAATACCCTCATCCATGACAATGAGATGGAAGATGCCCTAAAAGAGCTTTTATTTTTTTATACAATCGGTGTTGATGCTGTTCTTGTTCAGGATTTGGGATTATTGAGTGCAGGTTTAAAATGCATTCCCGATCTTGAACTTCACGCCTCAACCCAGATGACTGTTCATAACAGGGAAGGTCTGGAATGGTCATGCAAAAAGGGTATTTCCCGTGTCGTTCTTGCCCGTGAGGTTTCACTTGATGAGATATATCAGATACATGATCCAAAGAGCGAATGCCTGCCTGAGATAGAGGTCTTTGTTCATGGTGCGTTATGTTATTCCTATTCCGGACAGTGCTTCCTCTCATCGTTTCTTGGAGGCAGGAGCGGCAACCGCGGGATGTGTGCCCAGCCATGCAGAAAAAAATATTCTCTTTTGTCAGGTTTTCCTGATAATTACGGGCGTATTGGCAGGTATCAAAGATTAAAAACAAAAGGGCAGTATCTGCTCTCACCAAGGGATCTCTGCACGTACCCGTTTTTAAAGGATATTTTAGCAGCCCCCGTTGATTCCTTAAAAATAGAAGGGAGGATGAAATCGCCTGCATATGTTGCACTTGTTGTATCTGTTTACAGAAAGGCGATGGATAAGATACTGGAAGGCAGCGGCAGCTGGTCAGCCTCTGAGGATGATATCAATACCCTGCTGTTTGCGTTCAACCGGCTTTTTACCGGCGGATATCTTACAGGCGATTTTGGGTCCTCTCTGATGGCACAGGACAGGCCTGACAACAGGGGCGTTTATTCCGGCAGCATATTAAGTTACGACAATAAGACCGGAAGAGCTTCCATGAAGCTGGAGGGTCGGGTAAAACCGCTTGCAGGAGACGGGATGGTGGTCTTTAATAAGAAATCATCGCGTGAGGAGGGTTTTGTTCTTCATCCGCCCTATTCCGTAAGAGACGGGATACTGTATTTCAAAACCTCATCCCGGCTAAGCGCAGGAGATTTGGTTAATATCACACGCAGGGAAGAACTTTCTTCTCTTGCTGAAATCATTTGCAGTGCTGATGGAGGAATTTACAAAAAAATACCTGTCCATGTCGAATTTTTCCTTGAAGGAAATGTGCCTGTGGTAAAAGGCAGGACAGAAATACACGGGAAAAGTCTGTCATTTATGATCCATGCCGGGTTTGAAATGTCAGAGGCAATAAAAAAACCTGTAACAAAGGCCAATCTTGAAAAGATATTCGGGAAAACAGGTGGTACACAGTTCACTGCCGGTTCTTTTTCTGCAGAATACGACGAAAACCTCTTTGCACCACAGGGACTGCTGAATAATTTAAGACGGGAGTTTTATACAAAAGCACAAGAGTGCCTGATAAATTCCTATATTCCTTTGGAAGAGAGGATAAAATATTGCAGCGACTCTGTTTTTGCAATGCTGAATAATGCCAAAATGAACGTCTCTGAGGTTTCAAAGACAAATTATAAACCTGAAATTTCATTTTACAGTGACACTCCCGAATCTGTGAAAGGTGCACTGGAGGGAGGATGCACGCGAATCTGTTATGAGGAGGACGCGGATTTCTCAGACCCCTCTGTGCGTGAAAAATTCCTCTGCCGCTTATCTGAGCTGTCAGAAATGTGCAAACAATATGATGCCGAATTTATCTGGAAATGGCCACATATAACCCCTCAGTCTTTTCTGGAGGATGCAAAACCAATGATTGAAAAAGCAGTTTCGGCAGGCATATCGGGAATTATGACTGAAGGTGCGGGAGCGGGATATGCTGTCAAAAAAACATGCCCGTCCTTAAAGGTGTACGGGGCCGCCGGTCTTAACATCTTTAATTCTCTTGCTTTTGAAATTCTGGATGATATTTTTTCATCGGTTACACTCTCGCAGGAGTTGTCCTTTGATGAGATCAGAACGCTTTTGGACAAAAAATCTCCGGATAATCAGGTAGAAACTGAATTGATGGTTCATGGCGCAGTTGAGCTGATGGTGACGGAGAACAATCTTACAGCCACTTCATTATCAGGCTTTCCCAAAAAACCAAAGGGTGAATCCTTTGCCATAACGGATGAGAAGAGCAGAAATTTTCCGGTTTATGTTGACAAATCCGGCCGGACGCATATTTATAATTCAGTTGAAACCTGCCTTGTTGATCTGATCCCTGACATTTTAAAAACGGGCATTGATGTAATTTCAATTGACGGCAGGAGAAAGGGCTTTGAATATGCCAAAAAAGTATCGGGGGCATACAAAACGGCTGTTGATATTTCTGTAAATGAAGATCCAAGGTTGTGGGCAACACTCGAAGAACTCAAAAAAGATCTGGAGAAAATATCTGCCGGCGGGATAACAACAGGACATTTCAGGGAAGGCGTCTGAAAAAATAAAAAAGAAATCTCAGGGGAGTTTTATTCCCCTTATTCTCTCCGGATTTGCATAAATTGTAAATCTCCTGTCCCTTGCAAAACAGACAAGAGTCAGCCCTGTTTTTTGTGCGGTCATTATACCTTCAGTTGTGGATGCGGACTTGGAAATTATTACGGGTATGTTTGCATTTGCACATTTGGAAACCATACCTGAGGGCTGTCTTCCGGTGCAGCCAAGATAGCACTTTGATCTGTCGATATTGTTCAACTCTGCAAATCCTATTACCTTGTCGACTGTATTGTGCCGCCCTATATCAGACATTTTTGATATGATTTCCTTGTCTTTGAAGAGAACTGAACAGTGGACGCCGCCGGTTTTTTTCCAGGTGTCAGATATTATCTCCTTTGTTGCCCTGAAAATGTCCTCCTGATCTATGGTGATGTCAGCGGTTACGCACTTTGTCTCAAGTGACATGCTCGTTCCTCCCGATGAGCAGTATTTGGGCTTTATTTCTCCTGATATATCGGCATATACATAGATTTTTTCCCCTTCGGAGTCTACCCTGTCGACATGCTCACATAAGCCTTCGGAAATGGCAAAGCCTGCGCCAAGTTCCCTGAGGTCCATAAGTGTTGCAACCTGTGTTGTTATGTGATCATTGTTTATGTATATCGAAATTGTGTCTTCATTGACGACATAATCTGAAATTATATTTGCAGAATCTTCATTTACCTGAATTGCCTGAACTTCCTTTAATACCATAAAACCAACCTGAATTTAGATTGTGATTCAATACGAAAAAAGATTGTGCAGTGTTAATGCAGAATATAAATATTTTATTTATTCAATGAGTTTTCCTTCGCTTCTTATTTTGGAAAAATCATCCTCACTGCCTTCAATTTTCATCAGATATGTCCCAAAGCAGGGTTTCTTGAAATAAAAAACAATTTCCTTTTTCTTTGGTTTCAACCCGACAAAAAGCGGAGGGTCTCCGAGAATTGTGACGCCTTTGATGGTAAACCCTTCGGGCATCTTGTAAACCTCCGGGGACTTCTTTTTGATATAGGAAACCGCTTCTTCAGGAGCTATTTCCTCTTCAATGATGTCCGGTCTGAGTTTGTTTATGCAACGGTTCATTAACACTCCTAATTTTTTATCTGAAATTATCGTATGAATACTTAATATTATATGATTTTCATCAGTTGGATGTAATTTTGTTTTTTTCGTAAAAAAATCCGGATAAAAAGATCACGGATATTTTCCTGACTCTTTAGGATGGTTATAGATGGCTGAAATTATAAAATATATTCGATACCATTTTGCCGCATGATCATGCAGGCATTCAAAGAGCGATATTATTAGAGATCAATTCCTAAATTAAGGTAAATGTATGCAAAACGTCTTGATAATCTTCCACCATATTTGTTTGCGCAGATAGATGCCCTGAAGGCTCAAAAGAGGGCTGAAGGCGTGGATGTAATCGACTTTGGTGTAGGAGATCCGGATCTCCCTACTCCAAAGCATATTGTGGATTCACTCTGTGATGCAGCCCGCGATCCTTCTACACATCATTATCCTGATTACACAGGAATGATTGAATACCGCGAGGCTGTTTCTGAGTGGTACAAAAAAAGGTTCAATGTGGATCTTAATCCAAAAACAGAAGTTCTTGCATTAATAGGATCAAAAGAGGGTATTGCCCATGTACCTGAGGCTTTTGTAAATCCGGGTGATTATGTATTGGCAACAGATCCCGGATATCCGGTATATAAGACATCAACCCTGTTTTCAGAAGGTAAACTCCATCAGCTTCCATTAACCGAAGATAATGACTTTCTGCCTGCACTTGACGAGATCCCTGCAGATGTCTTGAAAAAGGCAAAACTGATGTTTTTTGGTTATCCAAACAATCCTACGGCAGCAGTTGCACCCCTGTCATTTTTTGAAGAGGTTGTTGAGTTTGCAAAGGAGAATGAAATTGTTGTTGTACACGACAATGCTTACTCCGAGATAACTTATGACGGATACAAAGCGCCTTCCTTCCTTGAGGCTGACGGAGCAAAAGAGGTTGGTATGGAGATGCATTCCCTTTCAAAGACATACAATATGACAGGCTGGCGTCTTGGAATGGCAGTCGGAGGAGAGAAGTTCATAGCCGGTCTCGGGCGTGTTAAAACCAATGTGGACTCAGGAGCTTTTGATGCAATCCAGAGAGCCGGAATAACCGCACTTACATCATCACAGGAATGCGTATCGGATGCATGCAGGGTTTACCAGGAAAGGCGCGATGTACTTGTAGCCGGCCTTCGTGATCTCGGATTTGAGGTAAATTCACCAAAGGCAACATTCTACGTTTGGATGAAGGTTGATGACTGTATGAGCTTTGCTCAGAAGATGCTCAATGAAGCAGGTATTGTTGTAACTCCCGGAGTAGGATTTGGCAGCAATGGCGAAGGATATGTCAGGTTCGCAATAACACGCAGCGTTGAGAGGATAGAGGAAGCTCTTGAGCGTATGAGGGGGCTTGAGTACTGATGAAACTTCCAGGTCATCTTACCGTAAAAGACGGACATCTGTATATCGGCAGACATGACTGCACTGTCCTGGCGCAGGAGTATGGTACACCTGTATATGTTACTGATGAAGACCGTTTAAGAGAGAACTTTCAGAGATATGACAGCGCATTAAAGAAGCACTATGAAGATGTACAGCTCCTTTATGCCGCCAAAGCAAACGGCAATCTTGCAGTCATGAAAGTTTTTGCCGAACTGGGAGCAGGTGCAGATGTATTTTCATCAGGAGAACTTCACCTTGCACTTCTTGCCGGGATGGAACCTGAAAAACTTCTGTTCAACGGCAGTTCAAAGACAAAAGAGGATCTAAAGCTTGCCGTTGAAAAGGGAGTGAAAGTATCTCTTGATTCTTTTGATGAACTTCGTCAGCTTAACAAAATTGCAGGGGATGCAGGGAAAATTGTTGAGGTATCATTCAGGATTAATCCTGCAATAGATGTCCCGACACACCCGAAGATTGCAACAGGTCTTGCAACAAGCAAATTCGGAATACCTGCAGACCAGATAACAGATGCATACCGTGCGGCTATGGAATGTGAGAATGTTGTTCCTGTTGGAATGCACTGCCATATCGGCTCACAGATTCTTGACGTAGCACCGTTTGCAAAGGCTGCAGAGGTCATGGTAAAGGTTGCAGGGGATATTACGGCACTGGGTGTCAGGCTTTCATTCATAGACATCGGAGGAGGTCTTGGCATTCCCTACAGGCATGAGACCGAGGTTGCACCGACTCCTGAGGAATATGCAGATGCTGTTCTGCCTGTATTTTTACAAGGCATACAGAAACTCGGCATAAAACCGCAGCTCTGGGTTGAGCCCGGAAGAAATCTTGTCGGAGACACAACCGTTCTTCTTACAAATGTAAATTCTGTCAAAACCGCTCATAAGAAGTTTGTAAATGTTGATGCCGGATTCAACCTTCTCCTCCGTCCCGCAATGTACGATTCATATCATGAGATAATCGTTGCAAACAAGGCGGATAAGGAAGCAGAAACTGATTACACTGTAACAGGGCCTATCTGTGAAACCGGTGACATTATTGCGGCCGACAGGAAACTGCCAATGATTGAGGACGGGGACATTCTTGCCATTCTTGACACAGGTGCATACGGATATTCAATGTCATCTCAGTATAACTGCCGTCCCCGCTGTCCTGAGGTTATGGTTGCAGGAGACAGGTCAGCAGTTATGCGCAGGGCCGAGACTGTAATTGACATTGTAAATACAATGAAAAAACTTCCCTGGCATGAAAAATAAGGATTAAAAGGAGTAAGTCAGGCATTGAGAGCTTATTACGCGCTCGTGGATGATCTCTTTACGTGGGATGAATTTGAGGCGGCGGTATATGATCTGACCGGCGGGAGCGATGACGAGGAATCTGAAAACAGGGCATCTCTTGAAATCGTTTCAGAGGCGGGCCGCCTCCATCCCAAAATATCAAAATTAAATTCAAAACCGACTCTTAACTCATTTTTCGGACAGGTAATTGACATCGCAGGGCCTCGTGAATTTAAGAGGTCTGATGATACTCCCGGTCTTGTATCCCGCATTCTTGTAGGTGATGATACGGGAGAGGCTGTTTTGGTTTTCTGGGATGAAAAAGCATTATGCGTCAATGAGATTTCAGTTGGTGATGTGATTGAGATTGCCGGGAGGGTAAAAAGCAGGAGTCAGATATTTGCAGTTGATATGCAGAAATCCGATCTCAAACTTTCTCTCCGGGAAAACGGAATGAAAACCCTCTCCCAACAGACTGTCATACTAAAAATTCTTGACATAGGTGAAGTTTCCGAATACCGGAGAAAAGACGGGGAGAAAGGGTTTTGGTGCAGGATATCAGGCGTCAGCAGGATGGGCGGTGTTGTCTTAAATTGCTGGAATCCCAAACTTTTTGAGGGATATTCTGCGGGTATGACTGTTGAGGTCTCCGGTCTTTTGGAAAAGGCAAAATGCGGCCTCAAAGAATATTCATCCTCCCTTCAGACATCTGTGATGGTGTCAGGGGATGTTGTGGAATCCTCATTTATATCCCTTCATGATGCCTGCAATCTGGATTTTTGCAACATCAGAACGAAGATTGAATTATGTGACAAACCTGAGAGTTTTGTTACAAAAAACGGGAATATCTCCTGGAGACGAAAGGGACTGATGAGTGATGGCACCTGCAGTTGTCCTTTTGTTTTGTGGGGAAATAATGCCCTTCGTCCTCTGTTCAAAGGAGATATCGCAGAGATTTATTCCGGCAGGGTGGTTAAGCGTAATGCTTTCAGAGGCGATGATGAATCCGGAGATGTATTTGAGATTCATTCAGGTTATGACTCCCTGATTTATGCAACCGGTTCTTCAAAGGATGGGGAATCTGTTTCACTTACAGGTTTTATAAACAGGCTTTGTGACGGATATTATCTTGAGTCCGGGAGGGGCAGTTTTCTTATTATGGGCAGTTTTAGTCTCCCTGAAGGATTTTTTGTAAAGGCTGACGGAATAATCAGGGGCAGCAGAATTTACGCAGACAGTGTTGAACCGGTTGTCGTTTTAAGATCAGATCTTGAAGAGAGGGTATCAAATCTGAAGGACATATATGCTGATTAAAAATACCCGGTATTTTTGTCTATGTATCCTGGTCTGCAAATTATTTTTCAATCATATATTGTCCTGATTTAAATCTATGAATTTATTAATGCTGGTGAACCGGAAATATTACTTTCGCACCGCACGGTATTGGAATATATACTACGAATCCAAACTGAATTGTAAGAATGTTCTTTTGAGGTGAAAAAATAATGTCAGAACATGAAATAGAAGATTTGCCGGGAGTAGGGCCAACAACCGCTGATAAACTTCGTGATGCGGGTTATTCAACAATAGAAGGTATTGCAACCGCATCATCTGCCGATCTTGCAGAGGCCGCCGAAATAGGTGAGGCGACTGCAAAAAAGATGATCAAGGAAGCCCGAAAAATGGCTGATATCGGGGGATTTCGTACAGGCATGCAGGTGTTTGAGGAGAGGAAAAATGTCCGGAAGTTAAGCACTCTTGTACCTGAACTCGATGAACTTATGGGGGGAGGACTTGAGACCATGTCCATCATAGAATTTTATGGTGAGTTTGGATCAGGTAAAAGTCAGATCTCCCACCAGATGTCTGTGAATGCACAGCTGCCCGAAGAGCTTGGCGGACTCAACGGCTCGGTCATATATATCGATACCGAGAATACTTTCAGGCCGGAAAGAGTCAGGCAGATGGTTGAGGGTCTCGAAGTTGATGGGGAAATCCCTGATGCAGAGGAGTTCCTAAGCCACATTCATGTCGCAGAAGCATTTACATCCGATCATCAGATGCTTCTGGTCGACAGTATCCGTGAGCTTGCATCAGAGTTGAGGGAGACTGACAAGCCTCTCCGGCTTATTGTGGTTGATTCACTCATGGCACATTTCCGTGCGGAATATGCGGGACGTGGCACTCTGTCTGCACGTCAGCAGAAGCTGAATAAATACATGTATGATCTTGCAAAACTTGCAAAAGAGTCAAATGCCGTAGTAATTGTTACAAACCAGGTACAGTCCAATCCGGCAGTCTTCTTTGGAGATCCGACCAAACCTACCGGAGGAAACATTGTCGGGCATGCTTCAAAATTCCGTGTCTATCTCAGGAAGAGCAAAGGCGGAAAGAGGGTTGCAAAACTTGTCGATAGTCCTGACCAGCCTGAAGGAGAGGCGGCATTTGTTGTAGAAATGGCAGGTCTTAAATCCATCTGAAATCACATATAAATATAGATGACAAATACCTCCAACTTTTTTCCAAAGGCCCTGATTTGCGATATTGACGGAACTATTACCGATAAAAGACGTAGAATCAATCTTGATGCAATTTCTGTTATCCGGACCCTTGTTGACAGTGGAATTCCTGTTGTTCTGGCAAGCGGGAACACTGTGTGTTCAATCACAATGCTTTCAAAGATGATTGGAACAGACGGGACAATAATCGCTGAAAACGGAGGTGTTTACAGGGTAGGTTTTACAGGGGAGCAGAAGGTATGCGGCGATCATGCCATGTGCTGGAAGGCTTTTGAACTGCTGGAGGATTATTACTGCGATAAAGGAATTGAGCTTGAGCTTTACAGTCCTGAATACCGTTTTGCCGATGTTGCCTTTGCAAGGAATGTCGAACCTGATGAAGTCCGTGATGTTGTAAAGGGAATGCCTGTAAAAATTCTTGATTCCGGATTTGCAGTACACATCCAGTCAGAAGGTGTAACAAAAGGAAGCACATTTTTGAATCTTTCAAAAGATATGGGAATAAAAGCGGAGGAATTCATATCCTTTGGAGACTCTTCAAATGACATTGAACTAATAAAAGCCGCAGGTACCGGTGTTGCTGTGATGGGCGGCCAAAAAGAAGCACAGGATGCCGCAGATTATGTCAGTACAAAAAAATATGGAGACGGGTTTGCTGAATGTGTCCGTAAATTCTTCCCGTCATTGTTTTGACAGGTACCTGTCAACCACAATATAATCCCTGATATCTCTTACAGCCTCAAACGGAATGAAAAGTCTGTCGCCGTCAATGGTGTAGCCGGCTGTATCAAATCCTGTTTCCGGTCTTACCACAAGACTCTCAACCTGACCTGAATCCATATCAACCATTATATTGCGAATTGTACCGATGACCATTCCATCTGTACTCATAACCTGTTTCTTTGAGAGACTACGGGAGAAAGTATTCTTCATATTAAAAATATTAGTGTAGATAATACTATTTAAATCATTGTAATATTTCTCTAAAATATTCGGTTATTAGACCTGTTTAAAGCTTTATTGTCGATATATTGCCTTAAAAATATATGGGTTGATCTTTTAAAGTGCAGGGAAGACTTTGATTACATCGGACTGTGTCAGTATTCCAACCGGTTTATCATTCTCAATTATCACAACTCTTCCGATTTTCTGTTCCTTGAAACGTCCGATAACTTCATAGAGATTTACATTAGGGGAGACTATGACGACATCATTTGTCATAACCTCTTTTACTTTTTTCAGAAGGCTTCCGGCTTTGTCTATTCCTTTTGCAATGTCACTGAGAGTGATTATGCCTACCATCTTCTCACCGTCCATGACAGGGGCGCCGTGTATCTTTTTGTCAGAGAAAAGACTGATTGCCTGACTGAAAGTATCGTCCTTATTCAGCGTAAACACAGGGGAGCTCATATAGTGGGATATTTGCTTTTTTGGAAGTGATATTATCTCAGAAATTGTTATCAAAAGACACTGCTTGACTTCATCCTTGCCAAAAACCTCTCCTTTTACAAGAAGTCTGTTTACAGGAGAAGGACCGACTGTCACCTCATCTCCTATCTCAAATGACTTGACACTTCCAATCAGTTTTATGACTGCGTGGCACAGGTCCGGATGACACAGAGTTGTGAAATCAATCTCTGATACATTTACGCTATCGTTTAGAACCCCGTTTCTGCTTATAGGCACGTTGGATTCTTTTTCATATTCCTTTAAATTTAATTCCTGATATGCAAGTGATGTCGGCGTATAGCCTCCTTTAGGTCCCGGAACCCCGTCGACAAGACCCAGTGCCTTTAGTGCCTGCATCTGATTTCTTACCGTACCGGGGTTTCTTTTGAGGACTTCTGCGATTCCCTCTCCTTTTATGGCAGAAGATTTCTGATGATAAAGTGTTATCAGGGTAATAAGTATATCCTTTTGGATGAGGGATAATTCCATAAGGATAATTGATTATGGTAGACATAAATAGTATTCGGGTTTTTTGTGGAATTTGAAAATATACCTACAATACCTACCGCAGACGAAGTGCTGGATCGGGCACTACGCCGTTCTGCGATGGTAAGAAAAGAGAAGCGCAATAAAGACCGCGCAAATGAAGAGTTTATACGTTCAATATACAGTTCTGTCTATGACAAACTTACGGATACCGTACAAAAGTTTCCGAATTTTGACGAACTCTCGCCGTTTTACACGGATATTGTAAATCTGCTTTTTAGTGTTGATAAAATAAGACATTCTCTTGGAGCGCTTAAGTGGGCAGCCGAGCAGACAAGAAGTGTCGGCGGTTCATATGCACGTGATATGAGAAGATCCGAGGATACGAACGCAATGAGAAAGCAGGCAACAGCCCGTATATCATCGATTGTTCACCAGGTTGACAAAGATCTCAGATACTTAAATGACGCAAGAAATGTGCTTAGAAAACTTCCTGACATAAGGGAGGAGGAATTTACGGTTGTAGTTGCCGGATACCCGAATGTCGGCAAATCATCCTTTATGAATATTGTATCATCAGCAACGCCGCAGGTTGCTGCTTATGCATTTACAACCAAGAAGATAATTGTTGGGCACCGTGAATATGGAAGGTTCAGATTTCAGCTCGTGGATACTCCCGGAATTCTTGACAGACCTTATGAGAAAAGAAATGAAATCGAGCATCAGGCACTATCCGCAATAAGAAATGTTTCAGATCTGATTCTTTTTATTGTTGATGCAAGTGAGGCATGCGGTTACTCTCTGGAGGAACAGTTCAGGCTTTATGAAAATTTAAAGGAACTGACCAATGAAGTACCGGTTGAAGTAATCATCAATAAATCTGATATGAAAGAGTATCCCGGATATATGAATATGTCAACTGTTACAAGAAAAGGGGTAAGGGAAGTATTGGATATGGTTACAAAATACCTGGAATCCAGCCCCAAGTACCTGCTGCAAAACAGCCCAGAAGGAAACCAGTAATCACACCACCATTTAATGTGGGGAGACCTGCCTGAGGGTTTCCCTTTGCAACGAAGTATAATAAAACCCCAAGGCCTGCAATTGAACCAATTATTGCGGTCAGAACCGGCAGACTTATTCCGATTGCAAGAAGCGGCGCTTTAAGGTAGACATGTGCTGATACAATCAATATGCTTGGCATAATCAGATCACCCATGCCCATTAAGTAAGCGCCGCGCTCGCTCTTGTCCTTATCAAGTTCTATGCCCTGTTTTATGTAGGAATAGTTTATATTTTTGGGAACAACCACCAGAATCGGTGCTTTTGTTTCAATAACACCTTCCGCAAGTGTTAGCATATGCTTTGTCTTGTAAACCGAAATTGCATCATAAACTGCAAGCAATACCAAAAGCAGGATCACCGGAAGGATTTCAAGTGAGATCCCGAATATTGAGGCAGCCCCTGCGCAGATTAAAATTCCAAGTACATCGATGACATACCATTCAGGGTATTTGTACAGGAGAATTGTTGAAACTGTTGATAGCACAAGAGTGATTGCCAGTACAGGAATTAATGAACTGATAAATAATCCTGCAATTGCTGCAAATATATACACGAATACAAGAAATATTGAAAATGCGATAATCCAGTTGAGAAGTCTTTTGCCTTTTAATTTAATCAGAATCAGCATAAATGCTGTAAATGCCAGAAGAATCCCTATAAAAAATATTGTATTTTCAATTGCTGCCGGGTCTTCAAAAGCTGCATATCCTGCATCATTCATAACAGGTGAGAGTAAAACCGCCGTAATCTGAACGATCAGCATCATAACCCCCATTGCAATGAATGGCATGATCTCTTTTATTTCCATTAGATAGTCTCTCCGGATAGTGCGGAAAATTCCGCAGATATTCATTATTTAGGTGGTCTATTCTTTATCATATATTTATTTGAGAAATCTTTATGAAGAAAAGCAATGTTTTTTGTATTATTTTTTGATTTTAGATAGTTAGTTTAATTAGTATTCTGTCATCATCTAAAAGTATGGATGAATATGACAATATGAAGGATATAGTCCTTGCAGTCATACTTGTTATCTCGACCCTTGTTATGGTTGTAAGACTGTGGCAGGACTGGATTGTTGCTGTATCAACAGGTCTTATGATGATATCTCTTGCAGGCCTTATTCTGTCATTATGCAATAAGATAAACACTCTTGAAGAGACGTTGCAGGCACGTGAGAGGACAATGAGGGTGAACCTTGAGGAAATAACCGGCAAGGTCGATCAAAAATGCGACAAGATGGTGGACGAGGTCGGGGAAATGGTTACTGCCTTATCACGTCGTGTTTACAGATAATTAAATCATAAAAGTATTAATTTTAATTTTGGCAGGTTTGGCATAACATGGGTGTCGCACTAAGAGATATTTTATCAGACTACAAAAATCCGGCGGGATGGGATAAGCTCTCCGGGAAAGGTGCATTTGATGGCAATAATGCACTATATCAGTTTTTAACAACGATTAGACAACCGGACGGAACACCTCTGATGGACAGGGAGGGACGGGTTACATCCCACCTTTCAGGCATGTTTTTCAGGGTTTCAAATTTTCTTGAAAAAGGAATGAAACCTGTTTTTATTTTTGACGGCAGGCCTCCCGATTTCAAGTCGGATACAATAAAGGAGAGGCGTGAAGCAAAGGAAAAAGCAGAAATTGCATACAAACGGGCGGTTTCTGTCGGTGACACACAGGAGGCCTACAAACAGGCGCGTTCCGCCACAAAAGTTGATGCCGAAATTATTGAGAGTTCAAAGAGGCTTCTCTCGCTGATGGGTATTCCTGTTGTTGATGCACCAAGTGAGGGTGAGGCGCAGGCGGCCTTTATGGTGATTAACGGGGATGTTTCATTCACGGTATCACAGGACTATGACTCCCTTCTCTTTGGTGCACCAAAACTTGTCAGAAATCTTACGGTCAGCAGAAAAAGGAAAGTCCGTGGCAGGACGATTACTGTTAATCCGGAATTCATTTTACTCCCGGAAGTTCTCTTTGGTTTGGGCATAACCGTTGAAAATTTAATTGAGATGGGTATTTTAATCGGGACGGATTTCAATGAAGGAATCCGGGGTGTCGGTGCAAAAACCGCGTTGAAGATTGTAAAAAATGATAATTTTGATTCATTCATTAAGGAAAAAGCTCCTGAATTTGATCCTTATCCTGTAAAGGAGTTTTTTCTAAATCCCCCCTGTCATAGGGACTACAATCTAAAATGGGACAAAACCGACTCTGATAAACTGTTTGAGATGCTGTGTGAGGAATATGATTTCTCGCATGCAAGGGTTGAGAGTGTTCTTGACAAATTAAATGAAGGTGCGGGACAAAAGACCCTTGATCAGTGGTTTTAACCAGGGGGCCCCTCCCCGGTTTTACTTTTTTTGAAAATCCGATTGGTTGAATATGAAAAAGAAGAATATATTTTTCATGCAACCTGGCATCATCACATATTCGCGCAATGTGTTTCTTCCCCTTACAAATGTCTGTCATAACAGGTGTTCTTACTGTATTTTCAAGACACCTGTAAAAGACGGATGTGTAATGCCAAAGGCGGATGTTTTGTCAACACTGGATCTGGGTGTTAAATCCGGATGCACGGAAGCTCTGTTTACATTCGGAGAAAGGCCCGGACTTGAAGACGGTTTTTTGGAATATATCCGCCGGTACGGATACGAAACAATTCTTGAATATTGTTATGATATGTCGCTTTCTGCTATTGAAATGGGTATTTTGCCTCATACAAACGCAGGAATTCTCGACTATAATGAACTGGAGTGGTTAGGGGATGTCAACGCCAGCATGGGTCTCATGCTTGAAACAACAGCTGATATACCTGCCCACAAAAACAGTCCCGGCAAAAAACCTGAAGTCAGAATAGGTATGATGGAGGATGCCGGGAAACTAAAAATACCGTTTACAACCGGACTTTTACTCGGTATTGGCGAAACACCTTCTGACAGAACCGAATCTCTTGAGGTAATTGAGTCCCTTCACAAGAGATACGGGCATATACAGGAAGTGATTATCCAGAATTTCTGTCCGAAAGAAGGAACTTCAATGGAGAAGTGGCCTGTGCCGGCAAAGGAAGAAATATGTGATACAATAAACCTTGCGCGTGAGATACTCCCGGATGATATCAGCATTCAGATCCCGCCGAATCTTTCAGATGCATCAGAACTGATTGAATGCGGGGTAAATGATCTTGGCGGGGTATCGCCTGTTACAATTGACTATGTAAACCCTGAGCATCCCTGGCCGGAGATTGAAAATCTCAAAAATATAATTGGCAAAAGAAGACTTGAGGAGAGATTATGCATCTATCAGAAGTATATTGATAAGGGATGGTACCCGGAGAGACTCTCCGGTTTAATCGATAAACTCAACAAAGATATTCAGCATAGAAGTTACAAATAATATATGACTATTCCGGGGTTGTATGAAACTTATGGAAATTGGAGAACTTATCTATCAAGGAAAAGCAAAGTCGATTTATAAATCCGACAATGATGATGAGCTGATTGCTTTATTTAGAGATGATATGACTGCCTTTAATGGTGAGAAACATGATCAGTTCTCCGGCAAGGGCGTTTATAATGCGACAGTTTCGGCCTTCTTCTTTGACTATCTGGAAAAGCATGGGATAAAGACGCATTTCATCCGTATGATTGATGAAAAGACTATGCTTGTCTCAAAACTTGAGATGATACCTCTGGAAGTAATCGCAAGAAACCGTGCAGCAGGTTCAATTACAAAAAAGCTTCCTCTAAAGGAAGGACAGGTATTAAATCCGCCTGTAATTGTTACGGATTATAAGGATGACGCGAAGGGAGACCCTGCCGTTAATGATGATCTTATTCTCGCGCTCGGCCTCCTGACCCGTGATGAATTGAATGAGGCCCGCAGGACAACACTTGAAATAAACAAACTCCTCTATGATTTCTTTGATGAGCTTGGTCTTGTACTTGTTGACTTCAAGATCGAGTTTGGAAGGCGCGGAAATGAAATAATCTTAGGCGATGAAATAAGTATGGATTCCATGCGTCTTTGGGACAAGGAAACAGGGGAGTCATTTGACAAGGATGTCTACCGTTTTAACAAAGGTGACGTTATGACCGCCTATGCCCGTGTGGTTGAAAAGATTATTAACTGGAAAAAGGAGCAAATCAAATGAAGTTTAATGTGAAAATTACAATATCCCTGAAAGGCGGAATGCTTGACCCTGAAGCACGTGCCATTCAGCATGCACTGTCAAACCTTGGGTTTGAAACAGAATCTCTTTCAACTGCAAGGTTGTTTGAAATAGCCCTTGAAGCTGCGGATGAACAGGAAGCAAATGCAAAGGCTGCTGAGATGTGTGAGAGGCTTTTGGCCAACCCTGTTATACACAGTTACACAATTGAGGTTGCCGGACAATGAGATTTGCCGTTCTTCAGTTTGGAGGAAGCAACTGCGACCGCGATGCACTTCATGTACTGCAGGACGTCTGTGGAGTCGATACTGACCTTGTGTGGTATAAAGACGGTCTGCAAAGGAAATATGACGGCATAATTCTTCCCGGTGGATTTAGTTACGGTGATTATCTCCGTGCAGGTGCAATTGCAACGCGTACACCTGTTATGAAAGATGTAATAAGACACGCAGAGGCAGGAGGGCTTGTTCTTGGAATCTGCAACGGGGCACAGATTGGTGCTGAGAGTGGCCTTATTCCCGGTGTTTTCACAATAAATGAGTATCCGAAGTTTATCTGTGAGGATGTTTATCTGAGAGTTGAGAACAATACATCCCCTTTCACTTCATTGTACAGCGAAGGGGAGGTTATCAGGATTCCTATTGCACACAAAGAGGGCAGATATGTCGCATCACCTGAAGATCTCAGGGTGCTTTTGGAAAACAACCGCATTGCATTTCGTTTCTGTGATGAAAACGGCAATGTGAATCAGGAATCCAATCCCAACGGAACAGCCGCAAATATCACCGGTGTTCTCGGAGAGAACGATAATGTTCTTGTTATGATGCCTCATCCCGAAAGAGCATCGGAAGATGTTTTAGGATCATCTGATGGTAAGAAAGTGTTTGATTCGATGATTGCATATATTGAATCACAATAATTATTTTATTTGAGGAGGCGGGTATTTAGTATGACAACCGACACCGAAGAAAGCAGAAAAGAATTAAAAGAACTCTCAGAAAAAATTCATCTGTGGGCAGAGGGTTATGCAGGTGAAAACGGCTGGAAACTTAATGGTGATGAAAGGCAGCTTGGAGCGGTTTTAAAAGGTCTTGCCAGAAATACAATAAAATATGGTGAGCAGTACTGCCCGTGCAGAATCCGTTCGGGAGATCCTGAAAAAGACGCCGAAATTATATGCCCCTGCATATACCATGAGGATGAAATCAAAAATGACGGTAATTGCCACTGTCAGTTTTTCTTTAAATAAATCTGTTTTTGTGCATTTTTAATTCGATGCTTTTTAGGCATTGGACGTTTAAACCCTGATAATAGAAATGGTATATGCAGTCATCCCTTTCAGGCCGAAAAATCCCAAAACGAGACTTTCGTGTATTCTCAGCCAGGAAGAACGTGAAAATTTTGCAGTTTGTATGCTAAATGATGTAATTAAAATTACAAACAGTGCAGGCCTTAATACGGTTCTTCTTTCAACGGAAGAGTTTGAAGTTGAAGATGCAGAAACAGTTGTAATGGCTCTTGGTTTAAATGAGGCGCTCAACGAATTTTTGTCAGGAAAAAATGAACCTGTTCTGATAATAATGTCTGATATTCCTCTTGCTGATTATGACTCTGTAAAACGTGTAATATCAACAGATTGTGACTTTGCGATTGTTCCCGGTCGCGGAGGGGGCACCAATGCAATTTTTGTTAAAAATCCTTCATACTTCCATGTGGATTTTTACGGTGCAAGTTTCCTTGATCATATCAGGATTGCAAAGGAGCTTGGAATGTCAATTGATGTAATTGATTCGTTCAGGCTCTCTACTGATATTGACGAGAGAGAAGATCTGGTTGAGATAATTCTGCACGGGAAGGGACTCAGTAGAAATTATCTTGAAAAAAAGGGTGTTTTACTCTCTGTTGAGAAAGGCAGAGTCGGGATAAAGAGAAAAACTGACGATTTTGAATGAATATTAAATAATTATCCGGCTGGCTGACAAATATCCAACAATATTTTTAAGAAACAGGTAAAATTACCTGTTTTTTGATTTTAGTATTTTTAGAAAATTTTTATTTGAAAAATAGTTATAACTGATTTTTCATAAATGAGAGATCCGCTTTCATCGCAACACCCATAAACAGACATTTTGACGGTTCAATTCCCTCAATTCCTGATTCATCAGAGAGATATCTTGAAAGTCCCCTGACTATCGCGGCCGGCGTGCACTCATTCGCCTCTCCCATTGTAAGTTCTGCGGCTGATGCAATACTGTCCGCAATTGCAAGCTGGGTTACTTCAAGCTCTCTTCCAAAGAGATCTGTTTTCCCTCTTTCATCTGTAACGGCTGTCATACCGTAACAGCCGATTGCAACACCTGAACATCCAAGCCTCATTGCATGGGTGCGGGAATCCGCAACAATGATGCCTGTATTAATACCGGTTTTTAAAAGAATCTCGTCGTGTATTTTCCTTGCACTTTTATCAGGGTCTTTTGGAAGTGTTACAACAGCGCCCGGCGGGGCATTTGAACCGTCAATACCTGCGTTTGGAAGGAGTGTTCCGTTTTTCATGGAGAGGAGAAACCCGGGTATTCCTCCGACTATTGAATCGCTCTCCTGTATTACCACTTCGGCAAGTCTCTCCTCAATGCCATATTTTTTGCTATATTCAAGAGCCTCTTTTGAGGGTATGACATCTTTAAGGCGGACTACCGCTCCTTCAGCAGTTGCAAGTGCACTCTCGGCAATGACTATTATGTCTCCGTCTAAGAGGCCGCCTGCCTGTTTTGCTTCATCAATCAAAATTTCCGCAAAATTATCTCCCGGCTTTAAAAGGCCGGTTTTTATTCCAAAGACCTGAAAGGAACTGACCATTATAATCTGTTTATCTTTTCAAATACAGTGATTAAATCTTTTGTATCTGAAACGTCATGTGCCCTTACAACCGATGCGCCTTCCTGCAGGAGTCTGTATGTAACGGCAAGAGTTCCTGAAAGCCGGTTTTCAGCATCTTTTTGTATAAGTGCCCCTATGAAAGACTTCCTTGAGACTGCTGCAAGCAGAGGTCTCTTCAGGCTTTTAAATTCAGAAAATTTCCTGCATAATTCCCAGTCGGTTTCGACTGGTCTTTGTGGGGTCCATTTTCCTATTGCAGGGTCAAGGATGACATTGTTTATACCAAACTTATCCGCCCTTATCAAAACATTTTTGAGTGCTCCCATGACTCCGTCAAATGTTTCAGGATCACCGGGAATTTTGTTTGTTGCCATAAGTATTGCCGGAAGACCTGAATCGCCTGCAATTTTTGCGAATTCTTCGTTTGCAAGTCCATGTATGTCATTGATACAGTCAATGTCATAGCGGAGGCATGCATCGAGAACTTCGGGGTACATTGTATCAACAGACAACGGAATGCCGCTTCCTCTGAAATCTTTGAGTGCGGAGGTAATTCTTTCTTTTTCTTCCGTTATGCTGATGAACGGAGAGTTTGGAGCTGTGCTTCTAGCCCCTATATCGATTATATCCGCCCCTTCTTCGACAAGTTCAACGGCTTTTTTAAAGGCGTCTTCTGTTTTGGAATATGATTTTGAAAAAAAAGATTCGGGACTGCAGTTTATTATGCCCATTATTCTGGCGGGCTTACTGCCTCCGATTTCAATATTTTTAATTTTGCAGGTCTGCATGATATTTTGCTGACTTAAGGGTATTTTCCATAAGCGTTGCAATTGTCATAGGGCCGACTCCTCCCGGAACCGGTGTTATTGCAGATGATTTCTTAGAAACAGTGTCAAAGTCAATATCACCGCAAAGGTTTCCGTTTTCATCATAGTTTATACCCACATCAATAACAACAGCACCTTCTTTGACCATTTCCTCTTTGACAAATCTTGCCTTTCCAATCGCGCTTACAAGTATGTCTGCTTCCTTCATTTCTGCTTCAAGATCTTTTGTTCTTGAATGGCAGACTGTTACGGTTGCATCGGCATTAATTAAGAGTGCAGCCATTGGCCTTCCAACGTCAACAGATCTGCCTACAACAACAGCTTTTTTCCCGGAAAGTTCAATGCCATACTCATTAAAGAGTGTCATGATACCGCCCGGTGTGCAGGGGACAAACTGTGGTCTTCCGCTGAAAAGCTGGCCTATATTGTACGGGTGAAATCCGTCAACATCTTTTTCAGGGGATACTGATTCTATTACAGCCTCTGTGTCAACCTGCTTTGGAAGTGGCAGCTGTACAAGTATTCCATGGACAGAGGGGTCTGCATTTAGTTTTGATACAGCCTCTACAACCTCTGATGTTGTGACCTCTTCGGGCAGTTCAACACCGGCGGATTTTATGCCGACTCTGTCACATGCCCTGTGCTTCATCCTGACATACATCTGCGATGCAGGATCATTTCCTACAATTACAGTTGCAAGGCAGGGGTTTAAGCCTGAATTCTCTATCTCTTCCTTTAGTGATTCAAGCCTTTTTTCCGAGATATCTTTTCCGCTAAGAATCATGCTTCTTCAGGGTGAAGTGGGAATTTGCCTGCAAATTCGGTTACTTCCTGTTTGACTTCGCTGATAACTTCTTTTGAATTCTTGTTTTTGCAAACGTCCTTTAAGACTCTTGCAATCCAGTAACCGATCTGCTTCATCTCTTCCTCTTTCATTCCGCGTGATGTTACGGCAGGTGTTCCTATCCTGAGGCCGCTGGTAACGAAAGGACTGAGTTTCTCACGTGGAATGGTGTTTTTATTAACAGTTATACCTGCTTCTCCAAGGACGTTTTCTGCGTCAAGACCAGTTAAATGTTCCCCTCCGTTCTGACTTAGGTTTGTCAGGTCGAGGAGTATTAAATGGTTGTCTGTTCCGCCGGATACAAGGTCGAGTCCTTCTTCCATGAGAACTTTTGCCATTGCCTGTGAGTTTTTAACGATCTGTTTTGCGTAATCCTTAAATGAAGGCTGAAGTGCTTCTTTAAAGCAGACTGCCTTTCCTGCAATCACATGCATAAGAGGGCCGCCCTGCATTCCGGGGAATACGGATCTGTCAATATCCTTTGCGAACTCTTCGCCGCACATAATTGCACCGCCACGGGGTCCCCTGAGGGTCTTGTGTGTGGTTGTGGTTGTAAAGTCAACAACGCCGACTGATGTCGGGTGCTGTCCTCCTGCAATAAGACCTGCAATGTGTGCAATATCGGCTGTGCAGTATGCCCCCACTTCTTCTGCAATCTCTTTGAAAGCCTTGAAATCAATTGTACGTGGGTAAGCGCTTGCACCGCATACAATCATCTTTGGCTTTTCCTTTCTTGCCTGATCTGCAATCTGTGCATAATCGAGAGTCTCGGTTTCCTTGTCAACGCCGTAGTGTGATACGGAATACCACTTTCCGGTGATGTTTACAGGTGAACCGTGTGATAAATGACCTCCCTGTGAGAGATCCTGGCTCATCATTTTGTCATTGTGCTGCATGAAAGCAAAGTAAACTGCCTGGTTTGCCTGACTTCCGGATACTGCCTGAACATTTGCATGTTCCGCACCAAAAAGCTGACAAAGACGGTCGCGTGCCAGGTTCTCGACCATGTCGTGGAACTCGCATCCGCCGTAATATCTTTTTCCAGGATATCCTTCAGCATACTTGTTGGTCAAAATAGATCCAACAGCTTCCAAAACACCTTTACTTACTACATTCTCTGATGCAATGAGCTCTAATCCGTTAACCTGACGGAGGCGCTCCTTCTCAATTATTTCGTAGACTTCTGGGTCATACTCGGCCAGATAAGACATATGCAAAAAGGTTGGTTTTAATAGGCATATAGTATTTTGGCATTATTCGCTTTTAAGTAAGGTGTTGATTTTAGTATTTTTATCACAAAAAAGGAAATAACTATTAATGGCGCATTCTACATAAGAATATTATTTAAGGTGATAAGCTTACATTTCATATAATTGGGGAATCCGAGATGGATATAACTAATACAGATTCAAAAGTTAGAGATCTCGAGCATGTCATCGATGAAAAAGAGCGGGAGATTCAAATGTTAAGGGACAGTATCCATGAGTATAACAATCTAAATCCGGTGGATGAAGAGAGGATCAAGGAGATCGAGTGTCAGGTAAAGGAAATTGACGGACTTGTCAGGGGTCTGACAGCAGAAATGCTGGATTTAAAGGCCTGTATTCAGAAACTTTCAAAATCACATGATGAAGGGGCAAAAAGGCCTCCTGAAAGGTTTCAGGAAAAAAATCAGGAGAGGGCTGCCCGTGACGGGGAGGTTGCATCACGTAAATATCCTGCTGTAGAAACTTCTTCTGTGGCTGCTGCCCGGAAACCTGCCGAACCTGTGAAGAGCTATTCCGGGCTTGAAGATGAACTGCCCGAAGAGGTAATGATTATTCAGCCTGACGGAACTATGAAAAAAGAGGTCAAGAAAGGCGACGATATGATCATTGCTGATCACAGGGGCGGAGGTGTAAGTCCTGCAGGAAGGCGTGGCGGTGATCCGCGTGATCGAAAACCACTTATTTACGCTGACGATGACGACACGGTAGAGATTAAAAGAAGGCGGAAATAATAATATTCAACCGGTTATTTAAGGGGAATCTGGCCATTGTACATAACCGAACTTGAAATCAATAATTTTAAGTCTTTTGGTAAAAAGACAAAAATTCCATTTAATGAAGGTTTTACAGTTGTTTCCGGTCCGAATGGTTCGGGCAAAAGCAATATAATCGACAGTATCCTGTTCTGCCTCGCACTTTCAAGTGCACGCGGTCTCAGAGCTGAAAAACTGACTGATCTGATAAATCTGAACAGCGGGAAAAATACTGCTGAAGTTTCAATTACTTTTTCTGATGATACAAAAATCCGGAGAAAGATAAAAAGGACTCCGCATGGCTACTACAGCTATAATTATCTCAATGATCGTGCCTGCAAGCAGAGTGATATTGTAGAAGTCCTTTCAAAATTCGGGATAAAAGCTGAGGGTTATAATGTTGTGATGCAGGGGGACATCACAAGAATAACCGAGATGAGTGATACCGAGAGGCGTCGCATTATCGATGAAATTGCAGGTGTTTCGGAATTTGATAAGAAGAAAAATCAGGCTCTCTCTGAACTTGAAGTTGTCCGGGAAAGAATCGAGAGGGAGGAACTCTTGCTTGCGGAGCTTGAAAAGCGTCTTTTGGAGCTTGAATCCGAAAAAGAACAGGCAATAAAATTCCGTGAATGGCAGGATCAGCTTGATTTTTATAAAAACAGTCTTTCGGCGGCCCGGCTTAATGAGAAGAAGGATGAACTTTCTGCATTGAAGAATCTTCTCACCGAACAGAATCAAAAGCTTGATGAATTCAAATCAAAGCGTTTGGAATGTGAATCCGGACTATCAGAACTTAAAAACAGGGCTCATGAACTGGACCGTGAGATAAATGAAAAAAGCGGTACTGAATATCTGTCTCTTTTATCATCCATTGAGGAGTCCCGCGGAAATATAAAACTCAGTGAAGCTTCAATTGAGCAGTTAAATCAGAAAAAGGCTGAAAACAGGGAGTCGGTTCAGAAAGTTTTCCTGGATTCAAAGCGTGCCGAGTCCAAAGTTTTGGAATTCACCGATAAAATAAGGAATTTATCAATAGATCGCTCAAATCTTGGAATGGAACTTTCAACAGTCCGTGCTGAGATGGATACTGTAAAAATCCGGCTTGACAGGGAGAGTGGCGCTGTTGAAGGGGCTAAAGAGCAGCTGTTTTCCCTGATGAATGATCTTGAGGCAAAGAAGAATGAAAAATCAGATTTGCTTCGTGAACAGGACGTTTTAATTGAAAAAAGCAGGATGAGGACAGAGGAAAAAGAGCGTTTTGAAGAAAGAATAATCCTGATTGATCAGGAGATTGGTGAGAAATCGGGGCAGATAAAAGAATATGAAGCGCTTTTGTCCTCGCTTCAATCCGAAAAATCAGTGATAGATTCCGAGCTTTCAAAAGTTGAATCAAAATTATTTGAAAACCGTTCTGCTGTTGAGAAAATACGGGATGAAGCAAGAAGGCTTGATCGTGAACTGATGCGTCTTGAAGCCCAGCAGCAGGTTTCGGGGGGTGCAGGCGGCAGGGCAATGGATGCCGTTATGGAGATGGACGGTGTTTTCGGAACAGTTGCCCAGCTTGGAAAAGCCCCCGGTGAATATGCTACTGCGCTTGATGTGGCGGCAGGAGGCAGACTCAAAAATGTTGTAGTCGAGAGTGACAGGGTTGCAGCGGATGCAATATCCTATCTTAAGTCAAACAAACTTGGAAGACTTACCTTTCTGCCGCTAAATAAACTCAGGGCTCCTGATCTTCCCCCCATTGAAAACCGGAAGGTTATCGGATATGCAGCTGATCTCCTTGAATATGATCCCCTCTATGAAATTGTTTTCAGGTACATTTTTGGACAGACTGTTGTTGTAAAGGACCTGGAAACAGCCAGAAGTATGATGGGCAACAGGAGAATTGTCACACTTGATGGAGAACTCGTTGAAAAAGCGGGTGCGATGACCGGAGGTTCGATCAATAAGAAGGTCTCAGGGTTTGGTGTGGCAGTTGACGATGAAATTGAAAAACTCCGGATGAAGCTTGCAGGTCTGCACTCTGAAGAGTCTGATCTGACGGGTGCGGTTGCGAGGTATACCGCTCAGGCAAGTGAAAGAAGGGACAGAAGGTCGGAGATTGATGAGCAGGTCCGGCGCTATGATTTCCTTTCAGAAGAGATCACAAAACGTCTGGAATTACTTCGGGATGAAAAGTCGGCAATTCTTCTAAAAAAGCAGGGGATGTCCGATGAAGTACGTGTAGGGGGAGGAAAACTTGCGGTTATTGAGGAGAGCCTGAAGACAATATCTGCTGAAATCTCCAAATTAAATTCTGAATCGGAGTCTTTGAAAAAGAAGCTTTCAGACACCGGAATACCTGAACTGACCGAAAATTATGAACAGTTAAAGAAAAGGGTTGAGGAAGCTGAAAACAGGCTGAAAAACAAGGATTACGATATTAACGACAATCAGAGAGAGAGGAATCATTTTCAAAACCGTATTTCAGAGTTAAACGGGATAAGGGAGAAGCTTGAAGATGAAATAAACAGGTTTGACTCTGATATTCTTGGTCATGAAGAATCTATTACCAAAAACCAGGAGCTTGTAGTATCCCTTGAGGAGAAAAGACAAAATTTCTCTGAAGAACTAAATGAGCTTCAGGGAAAGCGGGATTTGATAAAGGATGATATTCTCCGGGCTGAGAAGGGAATTATTGAGATCAATGGTGAGTGTGATCGCGTAAATCTTCAGATATCTTCTATTGGTGAGCGTGAATGTGAGATAATTGGGATAATCGCCGAACTGGAACAGGAAGCCGGTGATGTTTCAACCGATCTTACAATGTCTGAGATAAATAAAGGTATTGAAAAATGCGAGCGCGAGATTAAAAAAATTGGTGCTGTGAATATGCTCGCAATTGAGGATTATGACCGGACAAAGAGCAGGGTTTTGGAGAGATCGGAGAAAAAGGACGTTTTGTCCCGTGAAAGAGCCAATCTAATTGAGAGAATTGATCATTATGGCAAGATGAAGTTTGAAACTTTTATGGAAGCCTATTCTGCAATAGATACAAATTTCAGAAAAATATTTGCAAGACTTACTGAAGGCAGCGGCCATCTTGTCCTTGACAATGAATCCGATCCTTTTAGCGGCGGTATGACTTTTGCAGTCCAGCCCCGTGAGAAGAAGGTTCATCTGTTGTCGTCACTCTCGGGGGGAGAGAAATCCCTGACAACTCTTGCTTTTATATTTTCAATTCAGCAGTACATGCCTGCCCCCTTTTATGCTCTTGATGAGGTTGATATGATGCTTGACGGTTCAAATGTCGAGCGTGTTTCCTCGATGATTGGTGAGCTGTCAGCAAATGCCCAGACGATCTGTGTTTCGCTTAGAAGACCGACTATTGAGCGGGCTGACAGGATCATTGGTGTTACAACGAGGCCTGACAAGTCCACATATGTTACCGGTGTAAAAAATAATGGATGAAGAACCTGTTGAGATTCTTGTCCGCATGGCAGAGTCTGGCGAGATTGACCCCTGGAATATTAATATTGTTGAGGTTACCGATCGTTTTTTGAACGAACTTGACCGGATGCAGAAGCTGGATTTAAGAGTTTCAGGCAGGACTCTGTTTTATGCTTCTTTTCTTTTAAGGATGAAATCGGAGTATCTTGAGGAGTCCCCCGATGATGTGTGTGACGGGGAATACTATGATGAAGATTTTGAGTATGAGTCTGATTCGGGGGATGAAAGTTTCTCATTTGATGATTTTGCAGAGCCTGTTGAGAGGCTGGAACGTGAGATTCAAAGGAGAATAAATCGCAAGAGTCAGAGGAAACGTCTTGTTACCCTTTATGAATTAATAAAGGAGCTGAAGACTGCCGAGAAGATGCAGAGGAGAAAACAGAGGCGAAAGGAAAGTCTTCCCATTCTTCATGTTGAGGCTGAAGATGTTGTTTCCGTTGCTCACGAGGAGGATTTTCAGAAGTCTGCTGATACGATTTTCGCCTGCTATAGGGATCTTGTGAAGGAAAGGGGAGCAGTTACACTCGGCGATATCTGTAAAAAAACCGGTTCGGATATGCGCTCTGCCTATATTCCTCTTCTTTTTCTGATGCTTGAAGGAAAATTGATGATCTTTCAGGATGAATTTTTTGGTGAGATTAAGATTTCAGACTGGTCTCCGGAAAAGTTTGAAGAAGACAAAGTTCCGGAATAAATCTAATTAATCTAATTTTTTTGGTATGTTGGAAAATATAATCCGGCGGGAAATTCAGAATGATATTCCGATATGAAAATACATTCTCTTATTCACCTTCCTTTTGAGGATACTGGTTGTATCAGACACTGGGCGCAGAAAAAAGGGTATTCATTCTCTGAAACAAGGCTTTACGATGGACAATCTCTTCCTATCTTATCTGATTTTGATCTTCTCATTGTAATGGGAGGCACTATGAACATTTATGAGGAAGATAAATATCCGTGGCTTGCTGAAGAAAAGAGTTTTATTATGTCTGCAATAGATTCGGAGAAGAAAGTTATTGGAATCTGTCTTGGTGCACAAATTATTGCTTCTGTTTTGGGTGCGAAGGTTACGAAAAACAGGAAACCCGAGGTGGGATGGTTTGGTGTTGAAATGTGCTGTGGAAAGGAGGACAATGCTCTGTGCAGTTTGTTGCCGGAGAGGTTTTTGGCATTTCACTGGCATGGGGATACTTTTGAAATACCCTGTGGTGCAGAACACCTCTTTAAAAGTCCTGCGTGCGATAATCAGGCATTTCTCTATGATGAAAGGATTTTAGGGCTTCAGTTTCATCCTGAGGTTACGGGTGTCAATGTCAGAAATCTCGTTGAAAATTGTTTTTATGATATAAAAGAGGGTTTTGACTCAATTCAAACCGCTCCGGAAATACTTGGTATTGATAAAACAGGGCCTTTGAATGAGGTGATGTATTTGATTCTTGAATATTTTGAAAAATTATAGGTCATATCCGTATCTCTAAGATTTTATCATTACATTTTTTCATTGTCAGACTTTTATCTTCTGACATGTCATTTGCGCGAGTGATCATAATTTCATCAAAAATCGCTAATTTGTTCTTTTTTTGTAGGGCATGATCAGGTTTGTCTGTGGATTCTGATCTTTTTGTGCCAACCTTTATATGTCACGGAAGACCACTTTGTAAGGCCGAAGTATTCCGGATACAAACCACGCAACGAAGCGTGATTTGAAATCGCGTGGAATATCTACGGAGAAAAAAGATGTGTGGATTAATGTGCTAAGCATGTTTGTTCCCGTCTTTCTCTGAGACTAAAACAACAGGGTTTATATGTGAATAAAGCCCATATTGTTATCTCGATTCTTTAATGGAGAACCAAAACCACTCGGATGGGAGTGTTGGTTCTGACGTTGGCATTGGCAATGCGGAAATTTGTTTAATAACCGCTAATTCCTTTTGTGAATGAAATTACAAAAATAACGATAGTGTGCCGAAGTGAAACGTATCTTCAAAATTAATTCTGGTTGATCCTGCCAGAGGTCACTGCTATCGGGGTTCGATTAAGCCATGCGAGTTGAGAGGGTTAAGACCCTCAGCGGACTGCTCAGTAACACGTGGATAACCTGCCCTAAGGTGGAGGATAACCCCGGGAAACTGGGGATAATACTCCATAGGTCAGAGATACTGGAATGTTCTTTGACCGAAAGTTCCGGCGCCTTAGGATGGATCTGCGGCCGATTAGGTAGTTGTTGGGGTAGTGGCCCAACAAGCCTGTAATCGGTACGGGTTGTGGGAGCAAGAGCCCGGAGATGGAATCTGAGACACGATTCCAGGCCCTACGGGGCGCAGCAGGCGCGAAAACTTTACAATGCAGGAAACTGTGATAAGGGAACCCCGAGTGCCCGTATACGCGGGCTGTCCAGGTGTTTAAAATGCATCTGAAGAAAGGGCCGGGCAAGACCGGTGCCAGCCGCCGCGGTAATACCGGCGGCTCGAGTGGTGACCGCTTTTATTGGGCTTAAAGCGTTCGTAGCTTGACCTTTAAGTCTCTTGGGAAATCCGCCGGCTCAACCGGCGGGCGTCTAAGAGATACTGTTGGTCTAGGGATCGGGAGAGGTGAGAGGTACTCCGGGGGTAGAAGTGAAATTCTGTAATCCCCGGGGGACCACCGATGGCGAAGGCATCTCACCAGAACGACTCCGACAGTGAGGAACGAAAGCTGGGGGAGCGAACCGGATTAGATACCCGGGTAGTCCCAGCCGTAAACGATGTGCGTTAGGTGTACTGGTGACCACGAGTCACTGGGGTGCCGAAGGGAAACCGTGAAACGTACCGCCTGGGAAGTACGGTCGCAAGGCTGAAACTTAAAGGAATTGGCGGGGGAGCACCACAACGGGTGGAGCCTGCGGTTTAATTGGACTCAACGCCGGGAAGCTCACCAGATAGGACAGCGGAATGATAGCCGGGCTGAAGACCTTGCTTGACCAGCTGAGAGGAGGTGCATGGCCGTCGTCAGTTCGTACTGTGAAGCATCCTGTTTAGTCAGGCAACGAGCGAGACCCACGCCAACAGTTGCCAGCATATTCTCCGGAATGATGGGGACACTGTTGGGACCGCCTCTGCTAAAGAGGAGGAAGGAATGGGCAACGGTAGGTCAGCATGCCCCGAATTATCTGGGCTACACGCGGGCTACAATGGTCAGGACAATGGGTAACGGCGCTGAAAAGCGTAGTTAATCTCCTAAACCTGCCCTAAGTTCGGATTGTGGGCTGCAACTCGCCCACATGAAGCTGGAATCCGTAGTAATCGCGTTTCAAAATAGCGCGGTGAATACGTCCCTGCTCCTTGCACACACCGCCCGTCAAACCACCCGAGTGAGGTTTGGATGAGGCTGTGGTTTTTGCCGCAGTCGAATCTAGGTTTCGCAAGGGGGGTTAAGTCGTAACAAGGTAGCCGTAGGGGAATCTGCGGCTGGATCACCTCCTAATGAAATCCGAAAGGAAGTTAATAGCGGTTATTAAACAAACTGTAAAATTGCCAATGTCAATACGAATATAAGAGAAAGTCGGGCTCATAGCTCAGCTGGAAGAGCGCGGCGTTTGCAACGCCGAGGCCAGGGGTTCAAATCCCCTTGGGTCCACTTAAAAACGAGTTACTTTCGGTAACTGGTTTTTACCGATGCACCCGGAAATGTGAATTACCGGGGAAGGACTGAGAGTCATTTACGGCGACGCAAGTGACTCTGTGATGTCATGTATAGGACGTATACACAAGACGTTAAATGGATTTTAGCGGTTAAACCGATAATGCTGAATTACATTTAGCCTGCCAGTGAATGGCTCGGTTCGAGTGCCGATGAAGGGCGTGCCAAGCTGCGATAAGCTCCGGGAAGACGCAAGGAGTCTATGATCCGGAGATCCCCGAATGGGACATCCTGCTTCCTTTTAGGAAGCGATCCTTTTGGATCGGCAACCTCCCGAATTGAAACATCTTAGTAGGGAGAGGAAGAGAAATCAATCGAGATGTCGTTATTAAAGGCGATCGAAAGCGACAGAGTTCAAACTGAATCCCGTTCGCGGGAGATGTGGTGTTGAAGGCTCACCGTTCGGGCATTAGATTCGAAGTGGAATTTGTTCTGGAACGTCAAACCAAAGAGGGTGACAGTCCCGTACACGTATGTTTCTTTTGTCCTGGTGATGTCCTGAGTATCGTGGGTTGGAAATCTCGCGAGAATCTGGGGGTCATCAACCTCCAAAACTAAATACTCCTCGAAACCGATAGCGCAATAGTAGCGTGAGCGAAAGCTGAAAAGTAACCCTGGAAAGGTGGTGAATAAGTGCCTGAAACTGGTAGGTGATAGTGTGTTATGGCGTGAAAGGATCTTTGTATCGAAAGAATCAGTCGTGAGGCTGTAGTATGGGATACATTGCCGGCGTCATAACTTACGTTTTGAAGAACGGGCCAGAGAGTTTATTCTATTGGCGAGGTTAACCTTACGGGAAGCCGAAGCGAAAGCGACATGTCCGTAGTTTTTACATGGGACGGCGTATTAAAAGTGCGTGGAGTCGATAGGATAAGACCCGAAGCCCAGTGATCTATGCGTGGGCAGGCTGAAGGGTGACGAAAGTTGCGTGGAGGGCCGAAGCGGTATTGATATGCAAATCATTCGTGTGACCTGCGTATAGGGGTGAAAGGCCAATCGAACTGGGCATCCGCTGGTTCCTCTCGAAACATGCCGTAGCATGACCTGAGCAGAGGTAGATGGTGAGGTAGAGCACTGATTGTGGGAGTTGGGGGAGAAATCCCTTACCCTGCTGTCAAACTCCGAATTCCCCATCGCCGTAGAAGCTTGGAAGTCCGCACTACGGGGTAAGCTTGTAGTGCGTAAGGGAGACAACCCAGACCGTGGTTAATGTCCCTCAGTGTAGGTTAAGTGTAAACACTAAATGATGTCCTAGGTCAAAGACAACTGGAAGGTCAGCTTAGAAGCAGCTATCCTTCAAAAAGTGCGTAACAGCTTACCAGTCGAGATTTAGGGCGCAGAAAATGGACGGGGCTCAAACCTACCACAGATACCACGGACCACAGCAATGTGATGGCGTAGAGAGGCGTTGTGCATGGGTAGAAGCAGGGATGTAAGTTCCTGTGGACCGTGTAGAAATGAGAATTCTGGCATTAGTAGAAGCATAGTTGGGTGAGAATCCCAACCGCCGAAGGGGCTAGGTTTCCTCGACAATGTTCGTCAGTCGAGGGTTAGTCGGTCCTAAGTTGTACCGTAACTCGAGTACAGCGAAAGGGAAACAGGTTAATATTCCTGTACCATCTGTCAATAATCCTGACGCTTCCGGATATGCTTTGCAGGGCTGTCGCCCTGTCTAATCGTATAAGCTCCTGGAGAACCGTAATGGTGAGAATTGAGTGAAAGCGTGATGGAGTAATAAAGCAAATTCCCGGAGCCCGTGAAAAGGGGACAAGATGTCCGTACCGAGATCTGACACAGGTGCCCCTAGCTGAGAAGGCTAAGGCGTGTCGGTTTAATTGTGTTTAGGGAACTCGGCAAAATAGCCCCGTAACTTTGGAATAAGGGGTGCCTGCCCAGTGATTGGGCAGGTCGCAGTGACCAGGGGACTCCGACTGTCTAATAACAACATAGCAGACTGCAACTCCGAAAGGACTAGTATAGTCTGTGATTCCTGCCCAGTGCAGGTATCTGAAAACCGGGTACAACCGGACGAAGGACCTGTAAACGGCGGGGGTAACTATGACCCTCTTAAGGTAGCGTAGTACCTTGTCGCTTAATTGGCGACTTGCATGAATGGATTAACGAGAGTCCTACTGTCCCAAACACAAGTCCGTTGAAGATTTTATCCTAGTGCAGAGGCTAGGGCCTCCATATGGGAAGTGAAGACCCCGTGGAGCTTTACTGCAGCCTGTCGTTGTGTTACGGTATTCCTTGCGCAGTGTAGATGGGAGACATCGAAGCTGCCCTCGTGGGGGCAGTGGAGTCGCAATCTGAGACACCATCCTTGGTTTACTGTAACACTAACTCTCTTTGAGAGGACATCGGTAGGTAGGCAGTTTGGGTGGGGCGCCACACCCTCGAAAAGATATCAAGGGTGCCCCAAGGTCAACTCATGTGAGTCAGAAACTCACAGGAGAGTGTCAAGAGCAAAAGTTGGCCTGACGCTGATACGAATAGCAAGTATCTGCGAGAGGAAACTCGGGTCTAACGAACCAATACGCGCTTTTGATGAGTGCTATTGACGACAGAAAAGCTACCCCGGGGATAACAGAGTCGTCGCCGGCAAGAGCACATATCGACCCGGCGGCTTGCTACCTCGATGTCGGTTCTTTCCATCCTGGCTGTGCAGCAGCAGCCAAGGGTGAGGTTGTTCGCCTATTAAAGGGGATCGTGAGCTGGGTTTAGACCGTCGTGAGACAGGTCGGTTACTATCTATATGGAGTGTTGGAAGTCTGAGGGTAAGACGGAAATAGTACGAGAGGAACTTTCCGTCGTCGCCACTGGTAGACCGGTTGTCCGACAGGGCAGTGCCGGGTGGCTACGCGATAAGGGATAAAAGCTGAAAGCATCTAAGCTTGAAACCTGACCCTAAAAGAGACTTCGTTATAGGACACGAGTAAAAGACTCGTTTGATAGACTTGGGATGTACGCACGAAGGCAACGACGTGTTCAGTCCACAAGCACTAACGTCCGATAATTCAGCAAAGGAATAACCGTTAAAGTCCAGACGAAATCTTGTGTATACGGTCCTTATGGCCAAGGTGGCGGAGCGGCCACGCGGTCGCCTGCAGAGCGACTACACCCCGGTTCAAGTCCGGGCCTTGGCTTCCTGAATAACTTTCGCAAGAAAGTTTGAAGGTACAGGAAATCTGTGATTTCCGAATCGCGAAATTTCCTGTTCAATTGCGGCCATAGCAGTGGGGCAACACCCGGACTCATTTCGAACCCGGCAGTTAAGCCCACTTACGTAGGACGTTGTACTGAGATACGAGAGTTCTCGGGAACCGTCCAACGCTGCAATTGTTCTGCTAGAAGATTTGAGTCTTTTTTGTTAAGTTTTTTTAATTGTAGTGCAAACTTTTGTAAAATTAGTCTTGGTTTTTAATTTTGTAGTGTGAGCTTTTTTTGTTCCTTTGAATTAAACTGATATTTTACCGGAATATAATGACGATTTTTTATTAGATTAATATCTGAGTAAAGCTAATTGTTTTTTGAAAAATTAGTATATGAAAGAATAAATTTATTTTATCAGGATTGGAAATATATCCTGTCAACCTGTTGGCCAATTATGGGTTGACAAAAACATATGGACAATAATGATGCCTGAACAAATAACAATTCCAAAAACGATGAGCACCCAGCATCCGGACAATGTTCAGATTCCTTTCTTTTCTGAAAATTCATGTCTTGGCGGTGAAGACGAGGTACTTGAAGCATACTATGCCTATTCCCATCTAAACTGCAGAGAACAGATGTGGGACTGTGAAGGAAAAGAAGTGGACAATTTTGTTGTAAAAAAACTCCTGTCAAAATATGGCGGTTATCTTTCCAACCATCAGCTTGGAAAGGACATATTTCTGACATTAAGAGTGCCAAATCCCGATGTTGAAAAAGCGGAAGCAAAAATTCTTCTTGAAACGCTTGAAAGTATTCCACGGTCTTATGATGTGGCCAATATTTTTTATGGAACTGAAAATCCCCCGATATTTGAAGTGATCCTCCCCATGACAATCTCCTATGAATCACTTGATAATATCTATCAGTATTACTGTGATTTTGTTGTAGGAAAACAAAATCAGAGACTTGGCGGCAGGGATTTAACAGTATCTGACTGGATTGGCGAGTTCAAACCGGCAAAAATCAATATAATTCCATTATTTGAAAACAAAGAGGGAATGTTAAATTCCGACAGAATTGTTGCAAAATATCTGGAAAATAAAAACCTTGACTACCAAAGGGTTTTCCTTGCAAGATCCGATCCTGCGATAAATTATGGAAATGTCGGAGCAGTTCTCCTGAACAAGATTGCCCTGATGAAACTCTCGAATCTGTCTGATAAAAAGGAAATACCGATATACCCTATACTTGGTGTAGGTTCGGCACCTTTCAGGGGAAATCTTCGTCCGGATAATACAGAAAGAGTAATGAAAGAATACCCGGGCGTATGGACATTCACGATACAGTCTGCCTTTAAGTATGACTATCCTCCTGATATGGTCTGCGATGCTGTAAAAAGACTTGAGAACAGGGAAGTTTTTAAAGCTCCCGATGTTGATGAAAAAAGATGTCTTTTGATCTTTGAAAAGTGTTCAAAAGAGTATCACAAGAGACTGTCTGAATTATCACCGGCAATCAACAAAATATCAGGATTCGTCCCAAAAAGAAGGATGAGAAAATTGCATATCGGTCTTTTTGGTTATTCACGATCACATGAGGGTTTAAACCTTCCGCGTGCAATTACTTTCACCGCTGCCTGTTATTCACTTGGAGTGCCGCCGGAGATACTTGGAATATCGGCATTAAATGATCATGATCTGGACTACCTGAGGAATATATATGTGAATTTTGATGCAGATCTAATTGATTCAATTAGGTACATGAATCCTGATTCGCCTTACCTGCCCCCTGCTGATCTTGAATTTGCCAAAGAGAACTGTGATTTTGAAATAAATACTGTTCACAAAAAATCAACAGATGATATTATAAGATTGTCTGGTGAAAACAGAACTGATGAAGCCGGTTCATATATCCTGAAGGCTGCCAGCGAAAGAAAATTTCTGGGATAATAATATCCTGCAAGATTTTTTTTAATGAAGTTTTTTTAGAATTTTCCTGAAAAATTATTAAAAAAAGGTTTATATTTTTCTGATTTCATCAAATTTGTTTTTGAGTGCTTTTCTTAAGACCTCTCTTTTAACAATAATTACCGTTCCCATAACACCGATAAATATGTTGAAGTAGTAAAGGACGAGACGCCACAGGACTACAAAGATTCCTACTATTGAAGACGGAACGAAGAGATTGTAAAGCGATGTCGCAGACAGTTCGGCAATACCCGAACTTCCGGGGGTGAGTGGTATCATCATAATAATCGCGATGATAATCTGTGCGACAAAAGACTCAATTATATGCGGACCTTCCCCAAGACCCATCAGTATAAGTGATGCAATGAAAAATTCACCGAACCAGTATATTACTGTAAAAAATGTTCCCCATAAAAGACCTGTTTTAGAGTAACTGACATATTTTTTCAGTGCATCATGGAAGTTGTCAACCTCTGAATCTATACCTGACATCAGTTTTTCAGCCTTGTCGGCATGCCAGCGTTTTGTAAACCAGGATGATGCTTTTTTAATAAGATTTTTTAGGAAATCCGGATTTTTTACAGAATATGCAAAAAGAATTACAAATCCCGTAATCAAAGCCCACATGAAAAGCAGAGGAAGCGTTATTGCGATGTCAAGGTTTTCAGAACCTAACCATAATGCAAGCATTGCTATTCCGCCGATTATTCCAAGCAATATTCCGTCAAGAACCCTCTCCATTATAACTATCGCGGTAGCATCTCCGAGAGGAACGTCGGCCCTGTATAGTTCATGAATACGGACAGGTTCCCCGCCCGCCTGTGACGGAGTGACAGCCGCAATCAGCAGATTTGCAAACACCATGTTAAGGCAGTGCATAAAAGGAACTTTATGCCCAAGAGAGCGGGACATAAATTTTATTCTGAGAGCCCATGCACACAGTGATCCCATGTGGAGAACAAGAGCGGCAATCAGAAATTCGGGCTGTAATTTTTGAAGATATTCGATAGTGTTCTCATCTATGGTAAAGTAGAGAACCAGTGCAAGAACAATTAAACTGAATGCGATGGATACTGCCAACCATTTCCACTGACTCCTGTCCATGTAAAACTCCGTATTTTGTCAAAAAAAGTTTGTTTTGTACGTATAAACCTTTTGAGGTATTCATACCGTAAAAAGCTCTCTTTTATCGGTAATTTTAAAGAGTCCTGCTCTGACTGCGGCATCAAGCCATCCGTATCCGTAACTGAAATGTGCCAGGGCATTTACCTTTTCATCTTTTTTTAAATATGCATCTCCCAAAAAGACAGAATCCATTGAGAGTGCATATATTTTTTCTGTAAAAGAATGAAGAGGGCTTTCCTTGTCAGGTGAGGATTCGACAGAATCACAGGCCTCTGTAAGCATTCTGAAATAGCGGGTTGTCTTTTCAGACAGGTGGTCTGTCAGATGTTTTGGCATATCCTCTGAAAAAACCGGAATTCTGCATTTAGGAATATTTCCGTTTATGAGTCCGGAACCTATTCCAAAATCAAGCCATCCAAATCCGTAACAAAACGCCGCATGTGCATTGACGCGGTCACCGGAATTTAAGAAAGTTATCCCGTCATCACGGTACGCAAGAGCCATTTCGAGAATTTCCCCTGCCAGTTTATAATACGGAGTATCTTTTTTTGGAGTGATTTGAGTCTCTTTTAGTGCCGACTCATAAATTGTTTTAAAAAATTCGGTTTTCATAACCCTGCGAAAATTTCAAGATATTCCTTTTCCATCAGGTGAAGTTTTGCCGGTACTACAATTATATGAAGCGGTTCTCCAAAATCAGCAGCCTTTAATTTACCTGCATCTCCTGCAATAACAACCGGTTCAGGAGATCCAGCGCGTGCAATGCCTACAAAGATTTCCGGTGTTTTCATGCCTTTTTTCTCAGCCATCTGTTCAATCAGGCTGACACCTTCTCCTACTGTCATATGTCTGTCGGGTTTTATATCCAGAAATACAAGAGTGTGAAGATCGTTTTCAATGTTGTGTGTTATCGTGTCAAGAGGTGTTGTTGGGAACCATCCCTTCTCAGGATAAGGTACTGAGCATGACTTGCCGAATCTGTAATTCTGAAGCCCTGAGAGACCGCATACTGCATTTTGTATAGATGCCGCATGTATGATTCCTGTTTTGATCCCTCTCTCTTTTGCCCTGATTCTTAAATCTGCATGGGTGGTTGAGACCATCGGGTCGCCGCCTGTGAGAAATACCGCATTTCCTTCTTCTGCTGCCTTTAAAATATTTTCCGGATGCTGTTCCACATCAGCACGCCCAAGGAAAGTAATCTTTTTTCCATAGTATTCTTCCAGTTTGTTTATGTCAGCCCCCATAAGGCGGGAGGTATACCCTTCAAGGAATACTGAATCTGCGCTTTTTATACATTCAAGCCCTTTTACCGATATATCCTTCTCGTCGTAGAGTCCAAGTCCAATAAATGTCAGCATAATTTCCTCTTATTTTCAGGATCGTTTAGTATATATTTATCTCTAAAGAGAAAAAAAATGGTTAGTTAGTTTGTGGTAATTATCACAGACATACATCCGAACGATTGGAATGTCTTTGGGGCATCTTATGGTATGCTGATTCACAGGTATTATGAATGGAAGCTGAAGAGGGAACTGAAAAGTTTCCCGGATTCACTCTGTTTTATGATAACAGGTGAAGATATCACTGATGCCCCTCAGAAACCACTGGAAGTTGTAAAGTGGTGTAAAAATCTTGGAATTTCCAGGGTCATTTTTCATATAAATACCAAAAAGTCCGAATCTGTTGATTCGTATATCAGTTCTTTAAAAAAGATTAGTGAAATCGCCCGTCTTACACTTCATACCTCAAAAGGGGAGGAGGTTTTGGGTGAAGGTATGGATGTCTTTGTTGCTGTCGGAATGAGTGGCCGCAATGAGATTGCATCTGCTGTTAAAAAAATGGCAGAAGAAGGAATTGATCCTGATATTGTTGAGGAAAAAACAATTGATTCATATCTTGAATTCAGGAACGAGCCTGATCTTGTCATAAAAACCGGTGGAAACCATCTGACAGATTTCTTAATATGGCAGTCTGTTTATTCAGAACTGTTCTTCTCAGACGTAAACTGGATTAATTTCAGAAAAATAGATCTCTTAAGAGCCCTGAGAGATTACCAGACGAGAAAGCGCCGTTATGGCAAATGACTGTTTTTTATACGCTGATCATATACCCTGATGCCGCGCAGGAGATCTATTTTACGAAAAACCGGCCAGTAGGGTGCGCAGAAATATACCGCTGATTCATTGCCGTTTGCAAGCCAGGGCAGAAAGTTTGATGTTCTTTTTTCATTACCTGTTCTTATTATCAGATCTACAGGCGGAATATTTATTTCCTGGTAGAGATTCTCTTCAATTGTCTTTGTAGTTATATCTTCAGGCTTTAATTCGCCAGCCTTTACTTTTTCTAATATCGAGCGTGTTGCAATGAGGATCTCATTTCTGCCGCCGTAGGCCAATGCAAGATTTATTGTAAACCCTTCATGATCTTTTGTTAACTGTTCAACATGTTCGATTTTTTCCATTAAGCCGGTAGGAACAAGTTCCCTGTTTCCCACCATCTGTATTCTGATTTTATTTTTGTTTACACGTTCGTCCTTAGCTATTGCAAGGGCTTTTTCTGTAAACAGATCAAAGAGCTCTTTTAGTTCATACTCTGATCTGTTGAAATTTTCGGTTGAAAAACAGTAGAGTGTTATATGGCGGACACCCATTTCCTGAGCCCATTCAAGCACCTTCTCTGTTTTTCTTGCACCAAGTTTGTGGCCAACAGAAACATCGACTCCTTTTTCCTTTGCAAACCTTCTGTTTCCGTCCTGTATTATTGCTATATGTTTTGGAGTATGTTTGCACTGGCTTATAAGATGCCTTTCATATATCTTGTCGATAATTTCTCTTGGCTTTTGTATCAAAGGGGTGTCACCTCTACAATCATACCGTCATTTGGATATCTTTCAATGATCTTTTTCTCTCCCGGGAAATCATCAGGATAATCAGATAAAAGCCACCAGGCAAGTTCAATATGATCGTCAAACTCCTGATACATATTTTCTTCGAGATCATCAGGCAGTTTATCTTCCGGTATCCAGAATCCGTAGACAACAGTCCCGTCTTCTGTAATTTCATCAAATTCCCTTGCCGTGTTTTGTGCAATTCTTTTCAGGCGCTCTCTAAGCTGAACAGAATCCTTAAATGTTGATGAACACCAGTGAACTTTTTTGTTGGCTGAGAGAAGTTCCTTTGCCCATTCCATAGCTCCGGGAACTGCATTGTGATAATCATCCTCAAGGCTGTATCCCTGTTCTCTCATACATTTTGCGTTTGTTTCGCTCCATTCAAGCTCATTTATATTCAGATAATCAATGTACGGGAGAGCCTGAATGAGATGTTTCAGACCGGGGAGTGAAGGAACTTCAATCGTCACTTCAAATCCCATCTCTTTAGCCTCTTTTGCGGCTCTGATGTAGTCAGTATCGAGGATATTTTCCCACATCTCCTGTGGTGGATGCATCCTGATCTCGTCAACGAGTCCTTTTAAGGCATTAAGTTTTGTAGTGCTTGGTGCGGTTCCTGTATAAAGATGGATGTGGTGTTCCGGCCCGAATTCATCTTTCAGGAGACGGCAGTATCTTGTGACTTTATCCATGTCCAAAAGTGCCTCCCCGCCGGTAACCCCTGTTCCAAGCGCACCCATCATCTTTGCTTCGTCAATTATGTCCCTGTCGGATTTAACAAGACGGTCATTTGCGTATGTATTGTCTTTTCCTTTTCTTTCATAGGATATAGGACAGTACCAGCAGTCTTTTCCGCATATGCCTGTTACAAACAGAACCATCTTTGCGCCGATGTGGCACTGTTTACATCCCTTACTGAGCACCGGTGTTCACCGCTTCAGAGATTCTCTTTGTAACAAAATCGCGTCCAAGTGCCTCAAGGAACCAGCCTGCACGTGGTCCGCGTTTTTGTCCCAAGATTGAGATGTATATACAGGTGAAAAGACCCTTTGGACCTATTTCAGACTCATTTCCTGCACTGTATATTGCATTGTGCAGATTTTCAGCATTCCACTCTTCAACTGCGGAGAGGTTTTCAGACAATAATTTAATTGCTGATAATTCCGGTTCTGTAAAGGAAAACTCTTTAGGCATATCCTTTTGGACTGTGAACCTGACCATTTCAGGTGCATACTTGTCAACCCAGATCTTTGCACGCTGTGCCCTCTTTAAAACCGCTTCCCTGTTTTCAACATTATAGCCGCTTCTTTCAAGCACATCAAATATTGCCTCGTCATCCTTTGCAATCTGGACAACTGTTACAAGGTGACGGAACGGAATGTCAGTTGCGAGGTTTGAGATTTTAGAGAGTTCATACTCACGTGAATCTGCATTTTCCGCAACTTTTGCATATTCATCGATAAGTGTTAAAAGGCCCATCCCCGGATCAAAGTTGATTGCCTTTTCTGGTTTGCTTCTGGCAATGAGGTATCTCAAAACATCAGGTGGAACAATTTCCAGCATTGAGGTTATTGTAATTGCAACTCCTGTTGATGATGCCATTGCACCTTTGCCCTTCAGACTTATCCATTCATACTGTACAGGATAAGGAGCATTTCCTCCAAAGATCTTCTCGACGATCTCTTTTCCTGTATCATATGAACCTCCTGCTGCTGCATGATCCTTTCCAAAAGGTTCGACTGTAACGTCCAGAGCTGCCCATCTCATCGGCCAGTCCACACGCCATACCAGTTTTCCTTCCCCTTTTGAATAGTCGCAATCCCCTTCATATCCGCAGTCACACCTGTATTTTACGATATGATTTTCAGGGTCATGACCCAGAATTTCGGCATTGCTTATTTTTTTGCATTTTTTACATATCGGGTAGAATGGAACCCATGTGTCCGGAAGTTTTCTCCTGGATACACGCTCTAATATTTCTTTTATTTCTTCAGAATTTTCAAGAACAGTCTTTATCTGCTCTGTATATTTTCCTGATCTGTAAAGTTCACTTGAGCGCATGACAACAGGTTTTACATCCAGCTCTTCAAGTGCCTGTAAAAACGGCTCAAGAAAATGTTCTGCGTAGTTTGCATGTTTGCCGCAGGGGCATGGAATGTCACAGATAGGTCTTCCTATATATTGTTCGTAGCTTTGTGGAAGGAAAGGGTAGACTTTTCTTAAAGGATCAAAGTCATCTGCGTTATAGATGAGCTCTGTATCAAGGCCTTTTTTGACCATTGCCTTGTAGACCAGGTCACCTGTCACCACTTCACGCATATTTCCTATATGAATTGGGCCTGAAGGGGTAATCCCTGTTGCAATCCTGTGAGGGATGTCCTGATTTACGTTTGCTGCGCAGACATCCGCCCAGTGTATCTTCTCTGATGAGTTTCCACCTGTTATTTGCATGTGCCTTATATCTTGTCTGTATTAGATTAACAATATATAGGTATCACACAGTCTCAGGGTATGTATTTAGATTAAAAAACGGCATGTAAGATTTACATGAACTGTAATTTTTTGGCATCATTCAGCACTAATTTTTATTAAGCTGCTGCCTTCATTATTTACATGAATGATATTTGCAGAATTCCGGAAATGTTTCCTTTGTTTGCTGCAAATATAAAATCAGGTAATCGGCTATGTATCATATTGACAGGGAAGACGGTTTGTCAGAGGTTGTTGGTTTCATATTGATTTTAGGTTTGATAGTGGTGGCTATGTCCGTTTATCTGATATATGAAATCCCGTCCCAGGGCCGTGAGAATGAGATTAAGCATATGAACGATATTAAAAACCGTTTTGTTGACTTTAAGATCTCTCTTGATTCCCTTTGGATCAATTCTGTTGGTTCTTATACGGGCAGTTCCCTGAAATACCCGACCTACGGTGTGACGCTTGCTAATTCCTTTGATCTTGGAACGAGCGGAGGATTTTATACCGGGGGCAGTGATATCATGCCTTTTTTTACGCCGATCCCATCTTCAGGTACAATGAGTGTGGACAAAAACCACGGAAGTATCAGAGTGACAATGAATGAGGGTGAAGAGGTGTTAAACACCACTCTTGGAATTTTAAAATACAGTTCACAGAACAATTACTGGGTTGAACAGGACTATTATTACCAGATGGGAGGTGTATTTCTGCTTCAGGACAGTGGAATTACAATAAGAGTGGATCCGCTTGTTTCCATATACAATGTCGGCGGAAAAGCCGCTGTCCAGATAACTCCCGTATCAGTTTCTGGTGAGCAGTTCCTTGGAGGATCAGGCCCGTTGAGGGTTGAGGCAAGGCTTAAACAGGCACCGCAGTATCTCTCCGGCAAAAGGCAGGCAAAAAAAGTCACAATCACTGTTTATTGTGAAAATGCCGATGAGGCTGACTGCTGGGAGCGTGTTTTTAAAAACACGCTTGCAAGAGAGGGCACGTCAAACTGGTGTGAACTGAGGGTTGCCGGCAATATTGTTTCTGCAAATGTGCACGGACCTGATGTTTCCGGGGCATCCAATGATGTTGAACTTGATGTATATCGTGCGGATTACAATGTCTGGCTTCAAAATGTTGCCTCTGCAATAGAGTAAAAAATATCTGGTGGTGTAAATAACGGGATTTGAAAGTTTCATAAAAAATGAAGAAGGTGTATCTGAGATTGTTGGTGCGATAGTCCTGATATCCCTTGCAGTTGCCGGTGTTGCGATAATTTCAGTAATTCTGTTTTCAGGCACACCCCCACAGCCGGTTCCAAAAGTGGACATACTATCAGGGTTTGGCAGCACTCCCGGCAAATTCTACATTTATCATAATGGCGGAGATGAACTTAAGATAGGTTCTTTTAGTATTCTGGTCGATTCCGGTTCCGGCTATGAGGATAAAACCGCAGATTTTGTTCTGGAGGGCGGTGGTGATGTATGGCAGTCAGGCGGTTCCCTTTATTATGACTACGGGGCTTCCCCACGTCCTCTGAGTGTTAATTTAGTATTTACAGGATATGGGACAGAAACGCTCCTGACATCATCTTCGGTATATTACAATAAGACAGGGGAATATTCACCTTCTGATACAGGTACCGGAGACATAATAGTTCCTGCTGATACATTTTCAACACCTGTTGAAATTATTGATACTGATGAATTAAATGCTGAACTTGAATCAAGACTTGGTGAGGCGGTACTTGTGACTGAGATAAATCAGTCATTTATCCCAGACCGGGTTCATGCGGTAATATATAATTATGAGGATCTGGGCGCCGGAAACCGTAATGCGTATGCCAGGGAGATGTCACTTAACACAACACTCGGGTCAAATGTCTATGAGGTCATGGTTGATGAACTGAATTTAATACTGAGTGCAAGTGATCTTCCGACGAGCATTTCGGTAACTGTAATTGCCTACAACGCAACAGAAGGATCTTTTTCCAATACTGCTCTTGTAGAGGTTAAAAGAAATAATTAACCAGATATTTACGATCCGGGGTGCTAAAAAAATGGAAAAGGAAACTGCGGGCATTTCTGAAGTTGTCGGAGTGATACTGCTCATTGGTGTTTTTGCGGCAGTAATAGGCGTTATTGGGATTACATATTTTTTTGATTACCAGTCTGATGATGCCCCTGCTGTTAATTTGCGATCTGAGGTAATAACGGAGAACGGCCAAGATTATTTTGTACTATCACATGAAGGCGGTGATCCGTTATTAAGGGACAGGACAAAAATAATTTTAGATGGTGTCGATAAAACTTCGGAATTTAAAAGAATATCCGGTGATGACTGGGATCAGCTTGAAAACAGTGAATCTATTCGAATTCCGTTAACTTCTGTTCCTGACAGTATAGTTGTTTTAAATACACAAAATCGCGAAGAGCCGGCAATTCTCTATTTGCTTGGAGAAAATACAAGTGCTGTAATTCCTACCATAAAGCCTTATCCTACACAGACTCCTTCATCAGTAATACCGCCTGTTGCAAATTTCTCCGGTAGTTCTTTATCCGGAGGTGCCCCGCTGGATGTTTCCTTCACCGACCTGTCTTCAGGCCCTGTTGACAGCTGGTTATGGGACTTTGGTGACGGGAACAGTTCAACGCTTCAAAATCCGGATCACACTTACACCACATTTGGCATATTCACTGTGAGTCTGAGAGTATCTACCCCTGACGGACTCTTTGATACAGAAACAAAGACTTCATACATTACAGTCCTGCCTTCACTGTCCTGCACTGCGGAAGGTCTGAAAGGTTACTACTATTCAAATGTCAAATTTAGCGGTACACCTGTTGAGAGGACGGATAAAAGGATTTATTTTGCGGATGAGACTGCATTAAGTTACGGATACTCAAACTCCGACATGAACAACTGGCCTGTTCCTGTCATTAATCAGAATGACTACTTCGGAGTAATTTACGAAGGCTATGTTGTAATAGACGATGAGGATGACTATACATTTTATCTGACTTCTGATGATGGTTCATATTTGTGGATAGACAATACGAAAGATACCGATACTCCGGTAATTGACAACTGGGGGCAGCATCCACCAAATACAAAGTCTTCAACAGTTCATCTCACGCAGGGGAATCACCGGGTAAAAATAAAGATGTATGAGCAGACGGGTGCTGCCGTATTAAGACTTGAATGGTCTTCCTCAAAATTTGAAAGAAAAATAACTGAGTCATTCTGTCAGGAGGACTGCTGTTTGGGACCTGAAGCGGATTTCATATCTGATCTAAACACGGGAAATGCTCCATTAACTGTCAGTTTCACCGATATTTCAGCGGGTTCACCGGCATCGTGGTACTGGGACTTTGGTGACGGCAGTACTTCAACAGAACAAAATCCCGTTCATACATATGTCAGTTCAGGACTTTTTGATGTCAGTTTAAGGGTTGAAAACAGCTATGGTTTTGGTATTGAAAATAAGACCGGTTACATAAATGTCCTTTCTTCTCTCCCATGTGGTGATTCCGGAATAAAAGGCTACTACTATCCGACAAGTGATTTCACAGGAACAGCTGTTGAAAGGGTTGATTCAAGACTCCGGTTTGCCGACAGTGCGTCTGTTGGTATCGGATATGAAAGTGATATTTCAAACTGGCCGGTTCCCCTCGTAGGTAAGGATAATAAGTTCAGTGTTATTTATGAAGGGTACCTCTTCATAGAACAGGAGGATGATTACACATTTTACCTGACTTCTGATGACGGCTCAAAACTCTGGATTGATGATGTCACCGATGGTGATACACCTCTGATTGACAACTGGGGTCTTCACCCGGCAAAGGAAATTTCAGGGACAATACATCTGATGCGGGGAACCCATCCTGTAAGGGTGAAGATGTATGAGAATAACGGATATGCCTTATTGCATCTTGAATGGTCTTCGGGCAGTTTTGAGAGAAGATTTGTCGATTCTTTCTGCCAGGAGGACTGCTGTTCAAAGAAGGATTTCACATTAAACACCGCAAGGGACGCTTACTTCAATTCCGGAGGAAGTCTGGCCTTTAAGGTTGACTCTTTGTATTCTTTTATCACAATCGGCGGAGTCCGTCATGATATAAGTCAGGGATCTGATGTAAGAATAGTCCTCAATAGTGACCAGTGGGTGCCTGTTGAGATAAACTCCGGTGCTGTAAATCAGTTTGGGGCATCTGATGCAGATGTGTATATTGACGGTTCACTGGCGGGTTTTGGCAGAATTGGAACAGTATATGTAGGAAATGCTGTTGACACAATCTCCACACTTGACCTCGTAGTTCCTTACAGCCGTGAAATTCCCTCATACTTTGAATATGACGGTGAGGTTTTGATGAACTGGTGGCCGGTTGATTCATCTGAAGTCAGACTGTTTAATGTGGCTCCTGACAGCACGGGACTATTAAGGGTAGATCCGATGATATATGCAAAGGCTTCAGCAGAAAGCTACGAGATTATTTCATATGTCCCGAAGCCTCCTGTTGCGGACTTTACTTATAGTCAAAATTCCGGAAATGCACCATTATTTGTTCAGTTTACCGACACTTCCACAAATGATCCTGAAAACTGGGAGTGGAATTTTGGAGACGGAAAAACACATTCTTCACAAAATCCGGGGCACACATACAGTTTCCCCGGTACATACACGGTTTCGCTGACAGCCTCAAATGGTGAAGGCAGGTCAACCGAGACAAAGGAGAATTTAATAACTGTAGATTTCACCGGTCCTCTTACGGATATAGTTCTTTCAACCTTTAACAAAAAAACGGGAACACTTGGCCAGGGAGGTTATCTTGAACTGGTATCTTCAGGTGACCTTTCATATGTCAGAGTAGGGGGTAGTGATTACACACTTGCTGACGGTGATGTTGTACGGTTTGAAAACCCGTCTGACGTTATAAATGGCCGGATATCACTATCAGGCGGCTCTGTTTACGGCAGTGATCTGGATATGGCCTTTAATGTATACAAAAACGGCGTTTATCTTGGCACTGGATATCCGGGCGGCCTTATATTCTATGATGAAGTAAGATCAACTCTGGTCGTCACAGTTTCAAATCGCAGAGGCTATATGGCACTTGCTGCAGACGGCTTTACCATATCTGACGGGAAGACTACATCAGGTGTGCATCTGTACGGACTCATGCCTGATGATTTAGGAAACATGGATCTTGCCATGGATTCAAGGCATGGTGTTGATTATACAGGTTTTGTTTACGATTACGATATAACGTATTAGCTGTTTACAAAGGTTGAATACCCCCCTGATCTTTTATATTTAAAATATTGCGGCTGATAATCCGAATAAATTAAAAAAAATTACTGTTTACTTCCCAAAAATAAGAGGATAGAAAATTTATAGGAGTATCTTTGAAAAACAACATAAAGTTATGATTTAAAATCTGAAAATTGAGTATTTCATTTAAAACAGCAAAGGATATAAAAAATTATTATTTTTTTCTTCTTTTTGGTTTTGCCATTGAAAGAATATCAACGACATATTTGTCATCTGTACCCATCTGCATGATCATATCGTCGCCGCTTGCAAGTTTTTCTATATTCAGCTCATATGAGCCCGGACTGATGACGCGTATGCTTTCTATTCTTTCGTATATTTCTATCTCATCGTCTTCTTCTTCTTTTTCGGATTTGATCTCTACTATTTCCTGTTTTGTTTCTTTTGCCAGATCGTCTATACTCTTTTCTTCAAGTACATCTTTGTGGAGATCATCCTTTTTGACATAGAGAAATTTTTTACCGCCGCAGCTTGGGCAGCCTTTTAGTATCTCTGTTGAGCCATCTTTAAATTCGCGTCCACACTGTGTGCATTTATGCGGCATTTTACAAATATCACCTTGATGAGACCCAGGTGCTGATAAGGTCTTTGTCTTTCTTTAATGTTTTCATCTGGTTGGCAGGTCCTATAACAGTAAGACGTCCTGATGTGGATTCCTTCTTGCCGAAGAGTCCTCCAAAGAATCCCCCTCCTTTGCCTGAATCACTTCCGCCGGCAGAGTATGTTTCCATTTCGATACCTGCAAAACCGTCGGGTGTGATTTCGCGCATTGTAGTTTCGATTAACATGCTCTGTTCATCGGGTGTGAGGCCTCTTTCCAAAACTACGACATTCCCTTCCATAACCTCATCGAGAATCAGACGGATTTTTTCCAGAGTCGTAAGTTTCTCGAGTCGCTCGGCGGAAATCAAATCAATTTGTACTCCCTGAATCACTTGAATCACCCAAAGTATTCTATCATCTTCTGATAGAGTTCTTCCACGTTGTTTCCTTCAAGACCGGAGATTGAAATAACCGGATGCTGTGGGAAGGCGCTTTTAATCCTTGCTGATGATGCATCAGGAAGATCATTTTTGTTTGCAACAATAATTACAGGAAGATCACGGCTTTCGATAATGCCGACAAGCATTATGTTTACCTGAATGAAGGGATCCTGTGTTGAATCAAGCATATAGATTACACCGTCAATGTCTTCCCTTAACCAGTGCATGGCTTCTGCAACCCCTTCAGTAGCCTCACGTGCTCTTACAATGGCTTCTTCCTGTTCCATTCCGTATTCGAGGAATTCCTTGTAGTCTATTTTTGTTGTTACACCTGGTGTGTCAACAATATCTATTGTTACAGCACTTCCTTTCTCGTCTGAAATTGTTACGCCCTCTTTTCGGCGTGCACGGCGTGTTTCGTGTGGAATTTCACTGACCGGACCTACCGCGTCCCCCGTCCAGTCTCTTACAATACGGTTTGAAAGAGTGGTTTTGCCGGCATTTGGCGGACCGTAAATACCGATTCTCATCTGTTTTTTCTTAAAAAGCCCGCTAATTAATTTTGCAAATCTTTGTCTTGTCCTGTCAAGGAAACTCATCTTTTGCTCTCCATTCTATAATTATATATGAATTGTAATACTTTATTGTACAGTATAGAATAATATCATGTTTTCTTTTAATGAATAAGATTTCTATTGTGTCTTATTAGTTTAACAGAAATTTTAATTTCATATATTTATGATATTTTATGAAAATCAATTGTCATTATCCTTTTATACTGACAGGATCATAGGATAGCTTGTAGCCCTCTCTTCCATGCCTTCACAGTGCAGAATATGTTTTGTCGTGTACAAGGCGGCGGAAGATACAGGTGATCATGTGAGCGATAACAGAATTAACACGGGCCACTTTCATCTCGACGTCCCCATAAAGGAGGTCATGAGGTACAACCCGGTAACAATCGGTGCGGAAGCAACTGTTTGGAAAGCTGCCGAGAAGATGTGCCGCAATGAAGTGGGAAGCTGTATTGTCCTGCAGAATAATATGCCAAAGGGCATAGTCACCGAGGAGGATCTGAACTGCAAAGTTGTTGCAAAAAATAAAAAACCTGATGAAGTTTATGTCAGTGAAATTATGAGCACTCCTCTCATAACTATTGACTCTGATAAGAAGATAGGTGATGCAACTCATATGATGGTAAAGAATAAAGTGAGAAGGCTTCCTGTGGTTGAGAACCAGAGGGTTATAGGACTTGTCACTGTCAGGGACATTCTTTCCGTCTCAAATGAGTTAAATGAAATCATGGCAGACCTGATTCGTGTAAATCATGAATATAATGATGAAGGAACAGGGATTTGTGATTCGTGTGGCAAAATGTCAGACAAACTCACCTCAATGGATGGAAGATTTGTCTGTCCTGACTGCTATCACGGTGATGACATTTAACAGATGTCTGAAGACCTTCTGAAATGAATGCTGGAAATAATAATTTGTAAAGATTTGGCGGATATCGGGATTGTCACCTAAAATTTTGTGATAAAGACGGTGTCTGCCTAAAAAACCTAAAAATATATATGTGAGAGATACTCCGGAGGATGTTTTTTGTGTATCCTTTATACCGGTCAAAATGGAATGATTTCATGCATATGGATGTGAAAAACAACAAATCTGAACTGATGGATATCGCAACCCATGATGTTATCTCGGTTTCACCGAGGAAGACGATCATTGGTGCTGTTGAAACAATGACAAAGAAGGGATTTCGAAGACTTCCTGTAACTGATCCGGGCACTCATAAAATAATAGGGATTGTAACTGCCGGAGATATTATCAACTTCATGGGAGGCGGCGAAAAATTCAATCTTGTATCAAAAAAGCATAACGGGAACATGATCTCGGCACTTAATGACAGTGTCCGTGAAATCATGAGTACAAAGGCTGTCACAATCAGGGACAATAACAAAATTTCAGAGGTGATTGATACAATCGTTAACAAAAAATGCGGAGGGCTTCCAATTACATCTGAAGAGGGTATACTAAGAGGTATTGTTACTGAAAGGGATATCTTAAAAGTACTATGTAAAAATCCGAATTATCTCAGTGTATCTGACATAATGACAAAGTCCCCGCATGTGACGTCACCCGACGCCCGCATATGTGATGTAACAAAACAGATGATCTCAAACAAATTCAGGCGTCTTCCTGTTGTAAGTGATGACGTTTTGTTTGGGATAGTGACTGCAATGGACATCATGAATTATCTTGGGGACGGAGATGTATTCCGGGAAATGACCACGGGCGATGTTTCTGATGTAATGTCAGTCCCGGTTCGCAAACTGATAAGCGGAGAACTTTATACGACAACTCCGGATGAGAGTATAAGCCGGGTTGCAAAAGAGATGATCGAAAAAGGAGTCGGTGCATTTCCGGTTATCAATAATTCAAATCTTGTAGGTGTTGTAACAGAATTTGATCTGGTAAAGGCACTTTCAAAAGAGCAAAGTCAGTGAAGGCCGGAGCAGATAAATATCTGCTTTTAACCGGTCCTGGAATTGACTTTATCTTATCCACCTGGCGCATCCATTGAATAAAGGCCTGTTGCAGGTACTAAAAAAAGAAGGGCTGAATAAAAATTACCCCGGGTTTATACCAATAACCCTTTGCAGTCCTGCATATAGTATATGTGCAGTATGCCTTTAGCGTCTTCGTGGTAGTTGGAGAACAGACAGAGAATAAAATTGCAGAAAAAAAGTCTAAAAAATATGAGGTGTTAAAAATGGCTGAAAAATTACTTGTAAAAGATGTCATGTCAAAGCCTGTAACTATCGCAAAATCCAGTCCGATTACAGAGGCACTGGATAAAATGCTGGACGAAGGTCTGGATCCCCTTGTTGTTACAAACAACGGAGGTGTAGTTGGTACAATTTCCCGTAAATCCATTGCGGATATTCTCGGAAGCAAAAAGACCTCTGCGGTTTCTCCAACAAAGATTCATGTTGCCAATCAGATGGATGAGAATTTTACATCCGTATATCCTGATCAGGAGGCTGAAGTACTGGTTCCTCTCCTGCAGGAATACAAGGTTGTGGCCGTGTTTGACGATGAGCACAATCTTGTAGGTAAAGTGGATGCAAATGATTTGCTCGCCTCAGTGTATCCTGATTCATCGGTTGAAAATCTGATGCAGGTTCCACACACAATAAACTCCGGTGAGAGGGTTGTACACCTCCGCCGCAGGATGATTGATGAGGGAGTAATGAAATTTGTAGTGACCGGAGAAGATGGCATTGAAGGAGTTGTAACCGAAACAGATATTGCAAGTTCAATGCGTGAATTCCGTGAGTCCGGAGAAGGCAAACGTCAGGAGTATCGTGTCAGAAATCTGCTTGTGAGTGATATTATGACATCTCCTGCAATGACAGTTAATTCTGAAATGGAATTGAAATCTGTGATTGATTTGATTGTCAACAAAAAAATAAGCTCTTTGCCTGTTGTTAAAGACGGAAAGCTCGCAGGCATTATCTTTAAAGATGCCCTTGTGATGGCTCTTTAAAAAACCAACATCATTTTTTTAGGTTTATCCGGATTCCATGTGCTTTATGACAGGGAATGATCCTGTTGCATATCTGGCACATTATAATATTATTAAAACCCAATTTCTGACAATTCAATGAAAAGAATAGAACCTGTTGTACCTGTGAATGAAGTTGCCTCTTTGCTTGAAGGTATGGGGCGCACCGGATTTCAGGGCAGAAAACTTGGAGAATCTCTTGATGTATGGACACAGATGATAGAGGATGAATCATGTACTATAATGCTGGGTCTTTCCGGTGCAATGATTCCTGCCGGTATGCAGGAATGTATAAAGGAACTTGTGAAAAAGCGCTATGTGGATGTAATTGTATCAACCGGCGCCAACATGTTTCATGATGCCTGTGAACATCTTGGGATTCACCACTATCGTGGATATCATCATGTGGATGATGCAGAGCTGTATTCAAAAGGTATTGACCGCATTTATGACGTTTTTGCCTATGAAGAGGAATTCAGAAGTGTTGATACCGCAATATCGGAATTTGCAGACGCGCTTGCACCTTACAATTCATCATCCCGTGATCTGACGTTTCGTCTTGGGAAATGGCTTTCTGAAAAAAATCCTTCTGAAAGTTCAGTATTGTCAGAGTGTGCCGCAAATGACGTTCCTGTTTTCATTCCGGCGCTTTGTGACTCGTCAATAGGTATAGGACTTTTAATGGCGAGAAGGCGTGGTATAGACGTTTCTGTGGATCAGATTGCCGATACTGATGAAATTACGGGGATTGTTGAATCATCCAAAAGAACAGGTGTCATCTATGTGGGCGGGGGTGTTCCGAAAAATTTCATTCAGCAGACTCAGGTAATTGCATCCATTCATGACGGCGGGAACGATGGTCATCATTACGCCATACAGTACACAACGGATGCGCCGCACTGGGGCGGACTTTCCGGATGCACCTTTGAAGAGGCGATAAGCTGGGGTAAGGAGAAACCCGGCTGCCGGAATGTTCAATGCTTTTGCGATGCAACTATATCTGTGCCTGTTGTTGTATCAGGCCTTATTGGCAGGAATCCTGTCCGGAGTAATATACCGGATGTACTGGGATTTATGAAATGAAAAATTTCAAACCAAAATCCTTAATATGATCCCCTGCATATCTATATAAGCAACATTCATGTAGCAGCACGAAAATATTAGGTGTTGCGAGTGTCGAAAGATGCGAGATTAACTCTGTTGAGGTAGCCAAGCCAGGCATGGCGCGGGGTTGCTAACCCCGTGTCCCCTTGGGACTCGAGGGTTCAAATCCCTCCCTCAGCGCTTCAATGAGAAATCTCAATGTGAGGCTGTTGAATGGAAGAACAAGAGATAAAATACTTTGTTAGGATTGAAAACGCCGATCTTGACGGTACTAAGGCAGTCCAGATTGCTCTGACCGGACTTCCGGGTATTGGTATGCACACTTCTGCAATAATTTCAAAACTTGCAGGTGTGGATCCAAGAGCTACACTCGGTCTTTTGGAAGAAGAGCCTGTTGACCGTATCCGTGAGGTTGTCGCAACCTATCTGGATCGTGTCCCTTCGTGGATGCTTAACCGTCAGGTCGATGTTTACTCAGGTAAAGCAAAACAGTTGCTTGGCTCCGATCTTCGTATGGCTATTGATGATGATGTCAACCGCATGCGTAAGATTCGCTGCTATCGTGGAATTCGTCACGAAACCGGTCAGAAGGTTCGTGGTCAGCGTACAAAGTCTTCAGGAAGACGCGGCAGCACAGTTGGTGTAAGCCGAAAGAAGAAGTGATTGGTGGTATAAAATGGTATATCCTGGAAAAAATCACAAGAGATATGAAACTCCTGCAAGACGCTTTGAAAAGAGTCGTATTGAGGATGAGAATCGTCTTGTAATAGAATTTGGTCTTCGTAATAAGAGGGAACTGTGGAAAGCACAGAGTACTCTTAGACGTTACCGCCGTGCAGCACGTGATCTTCTTGCTCTTAAATCAGCATCCACAGATGAGGCTATGATTGCAAGAAAAGAAGATGAACTTCTTGGTCACCTTGCAAGATACGGACTTCTGGCAGAAGGTGCAGGCATAGGTGATGTTCTCGCAATGAAATCCGAGACTGAACTTGAACGCCGTCTTCAGACACTTGTTTACCGCAAGGGTCTTGCACGTTCACCAAAGCAGGCACGTCAGCTTATTACCCACGGGCACATTGCAGTGGGTGGCAGAAAAGTAACTGTCCCCGGCTACCGTGTGAGAAAAGTTGAAGAGAGCTCAATTGCTTATTATGGCCTGTCTCCGTTTACAAACCCTGTTCACCCCGAATGTGAGCGTATCAATGCTGGAGGAAGAGCATAATGGCAGCAGACTCAAAAGAGAAATGGGGCATTGCACATATCTTTGCGTCATTTAACAATACTGTAATAACAGTCACTGATCTTTCCGGTGCAGAGACCGTAACAAAGTCCAGCGGCGGAATGGTTGTCAAACAGGCACGCAACGAAAGTTCACCATATGCAGCAATGCAGATGGCAATCAATGTTGCACAGGCTGCAAAGGACAAGGGAATCGTTGGAGTTCACGTAAAGGTTCGTGCACCCGGCAGGGGAAAGCAACGCAGTCCCGGTCCCGGCGCTCAGGCAGCAATCCGTGCACTTGCCCGTGCAGGTATGAGAATCGGACGTATTGAGGATGTAACACCTGTTCCACATGACAGCATTCGTGCTAAAGGTGGAAGAAGGGGTAGGAGAGTCTGATTAATGGAAATTGCATTCAGCAGACTTGATGATGGTGTGGCAAAGTTTGTCTTATCCGGAGTATCTCCGGCTTTTGCAAACAGTTTACGCAGAACAATGATTGGCGAAGTGCCGACACTTGCGATTGAGGATGTAATAATCTACGATAACAGTAGTGCACTCTTCGATGAAATTCTTACACACCGTCTCGGCCTGATTCCGCTTAAGACAAACCTTTCAGAATACAAAATGAAATCCGAGTGCTCCTGTAATGGAGAGGGGTGCCCGGTATGCGAGTCAGTGTATACATTGAGTGTTGAGGGACCCGGTCTTGTAACAACAAGTGATCTTATTCCGCAGAACCCTGAAACAGCGCCTGTTAATCCGGACATTCCTGTTGTAAAACTGGAAGTCGGTCAGAAAGTTGTTTTGGAGGCCCATGCAGAACTGAATATTGGTCTTGAACATGCAAAATGGCAGCCGACTCTGGCATGTGGATATAAAACATATCCTGTGATCACAGTTTCGGATAAATGTGACTCGTGCGGTGCATGTGTGGATGAATGTCCCCGCAGCGTTTTGAAACTTGGAAAAAAATCAGTTGAGATTATTGAATCTAATCTTGAAAACTGTTCAATGTGTAAACTCTGTGAAAAAGCATGTATGGCAAGCGGAATCGGAGACGAACCTGCAATCCGTATCAGCTCGGATGATTCAAAATTCATCTTTGTTGTGGAGAGCGACGGTTCAATGCCGGTTAAAGATATTATGATATGTGCTTTAAATAAGCTCAAAAACAAGTCTGAAAGTCTGGTGAATGTACTTACCGATATTTCTGGAGCGATCTAAATATGAAGATAGCTGCAAAAACAAATCCACGCTACACTGCCCTGATTTCAATGCTCAAGGAGACATCCCGGGCAAACGGATCAAACGTCTGGCGTGAAATTGCAAAGAGGCTGGAAGCTCCCAGCAGAAACTATGCTGAAGTTAATCTGAGCAAGATTAGCAGGTACGCAAGAGAGGGTGAAACCGTAATTGTACCTGGCAAAGTTCTTGGGAGTGGTATCCTTACCGCCGGTGTCAGTGTTGCTGCACTGAGTTTCAGTGAATCCGCTGTTGATAAAATAAATGATGCAAGTGGAAACTGTATGACAATTGAAGACCTCGTTAAGAAGAATCCTGAGGGTAAACTTGTGAGAATTCTGAGGTGAAGGAATAATGGTTACAGTAATTGATGCAACAGACCTTCGTCTTGGAAGGCTCGCAAGCGTGGTTGCAAAACGTGCTCTTGAAGGCGAGGAAATTGCAATTGTAAATGCTGAAAATGCAGTAATTTCCGGTGCAAAAGCACGCGTTCTGTCAGATTATGACAGAAAGCGCAAGCGCGGTTCAAGAGAAGGTGGTCCGTTCTTCCCAAGAAGATCAGATCATATCGTCAAACGTACAATCAGGGGTATGCTCCCTTACAAGAGACAGCGCGGTGCGGAAGCATTCAAACTTGTCAAAGTATATGTGGGCGTACCGGTTGAGTTCGCAGACGCTGAAGTTGAAATTATCGAATCCGCTCACATTGACGGTTTATCAACACCAAAATATGTGAAGATCGGCAAGATCAGCTCCAATCTCGGAGCCAAGTTCTAAGAGAGGATAGATGGATTATGTCAAAAATTGTGAATACCAGTGGTAAGAGAAAGACCGCAATTGCAAGGGCAACATTTAAGGAAGGAAAAGGTCGTGTCCGTATTAATTCCGTACCTCTCGAGATCTATGGAACCGAACTTTCACGCATGAAGATTGCAGAACCACTCCTTCTCATTCCGGGAACCCTCGATGAAATTGATGTAAATATTGAAGTCATCGGCGGTGGATATATGGGACAGGCAGAGGCCGTAAGAACAGCACTTGCACGCGGAATTGTTGTATGGCACAATGACCCTAAGATCAAAGACACGTTCCTTGCATATGACAGGACACTTGTTGTCAATGATTCACGTCAGAAAGAAGCCAAAAAGCCGCATGGCCGTGGTGCAAGAAAGAAATTCCAAAAGTCTTATCGTTAAGATAAGCAAAAGTATAAGGGGAGATCTGATTTATGATACCAGTCCGTTGTTTCACCTGTGGAAGAGTTATTTCCACAGGCTGGGAAGAGTTTAAAAAACGCAGAGATGCCGGTGAAGATCCAAAAGTAATCCTCGATGATCTCGGGTTTGATCGATACTGCTGCAGGCGTATGCTTCTTTCCCATATCGAGATTATTAATGATCTCAACCCTTATCAATAAATATTTAGGAGGGGTCGTGGGGTAGCCTGGAATCCTATGGCGTTCGGGATGCTGTGACCTGAGTTCGAATCTCAGCGACCCCATTTTCTAAAACTATTAAAAAATTAAGTTCCGTGGAGTCATGATGAAATCATACACCCGATATGAAAGAGCAAGAATTGTGGGAGCACGTTCCCTCCAGATTTCGATGGGGGCCCCCATACTGATCAAGACAGACAAGATCGATCCCTTGGAGATCGCCCTTGAAGAGTACCAGAAAGGTGTCATACCAATCACAATAAAGAGAAGTTAGTAAAAAGAGAAATTTAAGTTAAGGAGCTGATGTATTGAACTCAAACGAAATTGATATTGAACTTAAGGAATCACTTGTGCCGGTAGAAGACTACCTTGCAGCAGGTGTTCACATCGGAACACAGCAGAAAAGCCAGGATATGAAAAAATTCATCTACCGTGTACGTGGAGATGGATTATATATTCTCGATATCCAGCAGACTGACGAGCGCATAAAAACAGCAGCAGAATTCATTTCAAAATTTGAATCTGCAAAAGTGCTTGTAGTAACATCCCGTCAGTATGGCCAGTACCCTGCAAGAAAATTTGCCGATGCAATCGGTGGTATTTCAAAGGTAGGCCGCTTTATTCCGGGTATGCTTACAAATCAAAGAGCAAACGAATATGTGGAACCCGATGTTGTTGTGGTAACTGATCCTATTGGTGACTCACAGGCAATTAATGAAGCGGTCCAGTCAGGTATTCCTGTAATTGCTCTTTGCGATACAAACAATATTACAAAATACATTGATCTTGTAATTCCAACAAATAACAAGGGTAGAAAAGCTCTTAGTATGATTTACTACCTCTTAACAAGAGAAGTACTAAAAACCCGTGGAATTACAACTTCACTTACTCCAGAAGATTTTGAGATAGAATTATAATCTTTTTGGAGGAATATCACTTTCATGGTGACACGCAGGTCGACCCTGGCAGGGATGTTTTATCCCAAAGATCCTGCTCTTTTAGAAAAGCAACTGGAATCTTTTTTCAACAATGTTTCTTTAACAATTACCGGAAATATTCTGGGTATCGTATGTCCTCATGCAGGAATTACATATTCGGGATTAACTGCGGCGCATTCATATTCGGCCATTCGTAAAGATTTTGACGGAACGTTTATAGTAATCGGGCCCAGTCACTCAGGATTTCATGACTGTGTATCTTCTCTTGCATGGGAGACTCCGTTAGGAGATCTTTTACCTGATACTGATTTGATCGAAAAACTCCCTGTTGAAGTTGATAATGATGCACATCAGCAGAGAGAAAATTCCCTTGAAGTGCAGATGCCTTTTATAAAATACAGATTTCCAAAATCAAAGATTGTTCCGATACTGTTGGGGAACCAGAGCTATGAAAATTCTATTGCGATGGGGGAAGTGATATTTGAAGTATTATCAGAATCTAAAAATGATGTAAAAGTTGTCGCATCGTCGGATTTTTCTCATTATATTCCGGATGAAGATGCCAGAAGATACGATCATTATGCAATAAACGGCCTTTTAAATCTGGATACAATGGAGTTTTACAGGCGTATATACACCAAAAGGATAAGCGCCTGTGGTATTGGTCCTATTATTGCAATGGTTGAGGCATGCAAAAAATCAGGTGCCCATAAGGCGGAATTGATTAATTATATGACAAGCGGAGAAATATCCGGAGACTACGATCAGGTAGTCGGATATGCGGCAATAGCAGTGGAGTAATAATATAATGGCAACCTGGAGTGCACCGGGAAAGGTTTTTTTATTTGGGGAACACGCTGTTGTGTTTGGCAAACCAGGCATCGCAATGGCGATTAAACCAAGAGTGTATGTTACAGTACGAAAAGCAAGAAACCCGGCACGAGTAAATTCACCGTACATAGAAAGTTGTTTTGAAGAAATGGGTGTGACCGGGAGTGTCTATATCCATTCCCAGCTTCCGAGTTCATCAGGTCTTGGTTCATCTGCCGCGGTTACAGTTGCAACTCTGTTTGCGATCAATGATGAATTCAATCTAAAATATGATCGGAATCAGCTTGCATCAATGGCATATAAAATTGAAAAGAAAGTGCAGCATGGCCGTGCAAGTCCGACAGACACATATGTCTCAACTTTTGGCGGTCTTGTACTTATAAAAGACAATAAAAGAAGGCGTATGCCACCTGAAAATTTCAATATTGTTATTGGAAATACCCTCGTCTCACATAAAACAACTGAACTGGTTGCAATGGTCAGTGAATTTAGGAAAAACAATCCTCTGGTGGTAGATCCGATTCTTGATGCAATAGAGGCGGTTACAACACGTTCAATGCATAATTTCCACAACCTGAAAGTTCTCGGCCGTTATATGGATGTAAACCACGCCCTTTTGGAAGCACTGGGTGTAGGTCATCCTATGTTGTCAAGGCTTGTATCCGCATCCCGTGCGGCAGGTGCATACGGTGCCAAAATGACAGGGGCCGGCGGAGGAGGGTGCATGATAGCACTCTGTCCGAAACGATCAAAAAGCAAGGTTGCAGGTGCAATTGAGGCAGCTGACGGAAGAGCGATAATTACAACCATTGATACAGAAGGCGCCAGAAAGGAAGGAGAAAATGGCAGAGAAAATTATCTTAAAGCTAGGCGGTAGCGTAATAACCGATAAGAAGGGGGACTGTAAAGTAGATAAGGAACGCATCAGAGCTCTTGCAAATGAAATATCCCAAAGAACTGATGTATTTCCGATAATTGTTCACGGGGCAGGTTCGTGCGGTCACCCTGAAGCCCGCAGACATCACCTTGATAAAGGGTTAGATCAAACAAATAGAGCAGGTATATTTGTCACCCATCATGCGGTCGGAAGACTTAATGATGCGGTGGTAAACGCGCTACGTGACAGCGGTGTTGAATCTGTAGGAATTCATCCGCTTGATGCATGTACAGCGAAAAAAGGACGTCTGATCTCATTTAACTGCGAAACTGTTGAACTGCTTGTGAAAAACGGCATTGTTCCTGTCCTTCACGGAGATGTTGTGATGGATACAGAGCAGGGTGCCTGTATTGTTTCAGGTGATCAGATAATCAGTTATATTGCAGGAAAAATAAAAGTAGACAGGATTGGACTTGCAACTGATGTTGATGGCGTGCTAAAAGACGGCATGGTCATCCCCAGCATCAATACGGAATCAGCCGGAGAACTGGACATAAAGGAGTCATCAAACACTGATGTTACCGGAGGAATGAAAGGAAAAATATCTGAACTTTTGTCCCTTGCAGAATCAGGAATAGAATCCAGCATATTTCATGTATCCAGGACCGGAGATTTTCTTGACGGGCGCGACCACGGTGGCACAATTGTCACTAAATAAAAGATAAGATATCAGCAATATACATAAATTTGCAAAGATCTGCAAAAATCAGGGGAAGGATTTGATTTTTTGCGGATAACTGATTCCGGAGGAGTGAAACGGTGAGTTTTGCTCTGCCGAATTGAGGTTTTGCAAAAAATCTCTGATGCACAGATTTGTCACTATAACAGATATCTTATCCAGAATAAATTCAGGAGTTGGAGAATATAGACAAATCCAGGATTACATCATCAAGAAAAAGGGAGCATCTGGAAATCTGTTGTGACAGACAGGTCGAGGCAGGGTTTTCCGGTTTTGATGATATAAGACTTGTACATAATGCACTCCCTGAGTGTGATATGTCAAAAATAGATACAGGTGTTCATTTTCTTGGAAACAAGCTTAAATCACCTCTGTTTATTGCGGCAATGACAGGAGGTCATCCTGATACCGCTGAAGTGAACATGCGGCTTGCAAGAGCTGCCCAACACTTCAATATTGGGATGGGAGTAGGTTCACAGCGAGCCGCTCTTGAGAATCCCGAACTTGAGGACAGTTTTACCATAGTCCGTGAAAATGCCCCTGATGCATTTTTATGCGGGAATTTAGGTGCAGTCCAGCTTGTTGAAAAAGGAATCGAGTGGGCTGAACGTGCGGTGGAAATGATTGACGCCCAGGCTTTATGTATTCATTTAAATCCTTTACAGGAGGCAATACAGCCTGAAGGCGATCATGATTCATCCGGATGCCTGAATGCAATCTGTGAACTTTGCAGTTCATTTAAGCATCCTGTTATAGTAAAAGAGACCGGCTGTGGCATATCATACGAAACCGCGGCAAAGCTGTGGGGCGCAGGCGTATCTGCGATTGATATCGGCGGCCTCGGAGGAACATCCTGGGCAGCTGTTGAAGCGGTCCGTGCAGACAGAGATGATCTGGCTGAAACAGGCAGAATTTTTTCTGACTGGGGTATCCCGACAGCTGTGTCCTTAGTAGAATCTTCCCGGTTTAAAGGCCCGGTTATTGCAACCGGAGGAATGAGATCGGGAATTGATATCGCCAAATCAATAACACTTGGCGCTACTCTCGGAGGAATGGCTCTGCCTTTGTTAAAGCCTGCGATGACTGGTGAAGAAGCACTGTTTAAGAGAATTGAACTGATAAATCGTGAACTTGTGGTCTCGATGTACCTTACAGGAGCAAAATCGTGTCAGGAACTTGCACAGGTTCGAACATATATTACCGGAATTACCGGAGATATGCTAAAAAATAATAAAATACCGGAGTTGAAATAAAATGGATGTAGAAATAATTGCCGTAGGCGGTTATAATGAAGTCGGCAGAAATATGACTGCTGTACGCTGCGGCAAGGAAATAGTAATATTTGATATGGGTCTTCGTCTGGACCAGATAATGATCCATGAGGATGCAGAAGTCGAAAATATGCATTCTCTTGATCTTATCGAGATGAAGGCAATCCCTGACGACACAATAATGAATACTGTTGAGGGAAGCGTAAAGGCAATTGTCTGCACCCACGGTCACCTGGATCACATAGGTGCAATCCCAAAACTTGCACACCGTTACAATGCCCCGATCATCGGGACACCCTACACTGCAAAACTCATTGAACAGCAGATTGAAGGTGAAAAGAAATTCGGTGTAACAAATAAGGTTTTCCCGCTAAGAGCCGGCAAAAAATACCGCTATGAGATATCAAAGAATCTGAGTCTTGAATTTGTAAATGTCCAGCATTCAATAATTGACACGGCAATGGCTGTATTGCACACTCCTGCCGGAGTTATTGTATATGCCAACGATTTCAAACTCGACAGAACCCCTGTTCTTGGGAACCCTCCTGACTTTGAGCGTATGCGTGAACTTGGAAAAGAAGGTGTTCTGGCTCTTATTATTGAAAGTACAAATGTAAGACTCCCCGGAAGATGTCCGAGCGAGAGAATTGCACAGAGACTTGTCCGTGATGTCATGACAAGCTACGAGGACGACAAGAGTGCAATGATGGTCAGCACCTTCTCTTCCCATATCGCAAGGGTAAAGACAATTGCGGAATGTGCACATGAAATCGGCAGAAAACCCGTTCTTCTCGGAAGATCAATGGAGCGTTATGCTTCAACCGCAGAACAGCTGAAGATGGTTGGATTCCCTGAAACAGTCTCGATGTTTGGCAACCGTAAAACCGTTGACCGTACATTCAAGCGTATAATGAAAGAAGGAAAGGACAAATATGTCCCGATTGTAACCGGTCACCAGGGAGAACCCGGAGCCATTCTCACAAGACTTGCCGCAGGAAACACTCCTTACAGAATTGACAAAGGCGATAAGATTCTGTACAGCGCCAAGGTAATTCCTAATCCAATGAACTTTGGTCAGCGTCATCATCAGGAGATTCTTCTGAAAATGAAAGGAGCACGTATTTTTGACGGTCTGCACGTTAGTGGTCACGCCCAGCGTGAAGATCATTACGAAGTTTTGCATCTCTTAAATCCGCAGCATATTATCCCTTCACACGGAGATATTGATATGACAGGTGATTATGTCAAGTTTGCAGGGGAATGCGGATATACCCTGAATAATGATATCCATCTCCTGAGAAACGGTATGAGAGTCTGTGTTACAAAGTGATGTTAAAAAATTAATCTGGAGAGTTATTTCATGATACTGGAAGAATTTCTTAAAAAAAATGCTGAAGAAATTGATATGGAACTGTACAACCTCTTTGGAGCAGTATCCGGAGAGTTGAACAAGGCAAGTGCGCATCTTCTCCTTGCAGGAGGCAAAAGGCTGAGACCTGCTGTGGTAATGCTGGCGGCAGAGATTATCAGAAAGGGAAGCTCAAGAGATATACTTCCCGCAGCCCTTGCTCTTGAGGTAACACACACTTTCACACTTGTTCATGACGATATAATGGACGGTGACTCCGTACGCCGTGGAGAGCCTACCGTTCACTGCAAGTGGGACGAACCGACAGCCATTCTTGCCGGAGATGTACTTTATGCAGAGGCATTTGAGCTTATATCAAAGACAATTGCCCATGACAGCGCCAAAATAAAAAGTGTTGAAATTCTTGCAAGAACATGTGTTGAGATCTGCCAGGGTCAGCATGAGGACATGACATTTGAAGTGCGTGACGATGTTGATTCCTATGAGTATATTGACATGGTCGGAAAAAAGACCGGCAAGCTCTATGCTGCATCGGCGGCAATTGGCGGAATACTTGCAGGCTGTTCACTCAAACAGATGTCAGCACTCTATGACTGGGGTTACCACAGCGGTATTGCATTCCAGATTCAGGATGATTTCATTGATCTTATGGCATCGTCTGAGAAGAGCGGAAAAGACCGTGCATCCGATTTGCGTGAGGGCAAGCAGACTCTTGTTGCAATAAAGGCAAAGGAAGCCGGTGTTGATCTTTCAGGTTACCGTAAGGAAAACCTGACCGATGAAGAGATCGAAGAGGCAATTTCAAAGCTGAACAAGGCCGGTGTAATCAAAGAGGTGGAGGATATTGCAATGGAGCATGTGAAGCATGCAAAAGATATGCTTATAATTCTGCCTGAGTGCGAGGAGAGAAAACTCCTCAGTGACATAACTGATTATTTCATCACAAGAGGCTTTTAAAAGATGTCTGTGGACCCAAGAGAATTCTTCTACATTCACGCACTGCAAAACGCAGTGCAGCATAACAGTGTTCCAAAGGCAGGCACTGTTTTAGGAATGCTTATGGGAAATTATCCCGAGTTTCGCCCTCAGGCAAAAGAAATGTCTGCAATTCTTGGCGATGTCCTAAAAGAAGTTATGGCATTATCTCCTGAAGAGAGGGTGTCAAAATTAAAAGAGCTTGCTCCCGAACTCCTTGAACAGAAAAAAGAGAAAAAGGAGAAGGTAAGAGGTCTTCGTGATCTAAAGAATGTCGGTGAAAACGGGGTTGTGATGCGTTTTGCACCAAACCCGAGCGGTCCCCTCCATCTTGGTCATGCCCGTGCGGCGTATCTTAATGATTATTATGTCAGAAAATACGGCGGAAGGTATGTTTTAAGGATAGAGGATACTGATCCAAGAAGGGTTGAGCCTGAAAATTACGGGCTTCTCCTCGAGGACGCTGCCTGGATGGATCTAAAAATCACTGAAACCGTATATCAGAGCGATCGCTTTGAAATATACTATGAGCATGGCAGAAAGCTGATTGAACAGGGCAGTGCTTATATTTGCACCTGTGATTCGGAATCCTTCAGGGAATTGAAGAACAGCAAGAAAACCTGTCCGTGCCGCAGTAATTCGGTTGAGAAAAACCTGAAACTCTGGGAAGATATGCTTGCAGGCAAATATCCCGAGGGGACGATAACCGTACGGTTAAAAACGGAGATCGATCATCCTGATCCTGCAATGCGTGATTTCTCAATATTCAGGGTTGTCGACACTCCTCCGCATCCCAAGATTGATGCGAAGGTTTACCCGATGATGAACCTCTCTGTTGTGGTTGATGACCATCTTCTTGGAATAACACATGTCATAAGAGGAAAGGATCACATTGCAAATACACGCCGTCAGGGATATATATATGAATACTTTGGCTGGAAACAGCCCGAATATCTCCATTACGGAAGAATGTCAATTGGCGATGTGGTATTGTCCACCTCTGCAATGAAAGAGGGTATAAAGACCAAAAAGTACACAGGATGGGACGACATTCATCTTGGAACCCTTAAGGCAATAGCAAGAAGGGGAATTAGACCTGAGGCTGTCAGAAACATTACGATTGACATCGGTGTAGGTCAGTCTGATATAAAGTTCTCATGGGAAAATCTCTTTGCTGAAAATAAGCAGATTGTGGATCCTGAATCAAACCGTTATTTCTTTGTGCCAAATCCGGTGAAGTGTGCAGTTGAGGATGCACCGGAATGCACTGCAACGATTCCAAAGCATCCTAACGATGAATCAAAGGGAGTCCGCCATCTTGAATTCAAAGGTTCTCTTGTTGCTTCAAAAGATGATCTTCAGGGCTGTTCTTTTGTAAGGTTCAAGGATCTTTTCAATGCGACAATTATTCCTGAAGGTGACTCTTTCCGGGTAATTTACGCAGGAACATCGCTTGATGAGGCAAGAGAAAAGAAAGCGCCGATCATTCAGTGGCTTCCGGTAAATGAGGGTATACGCTGCAATCTCTTAAGCCCCGAAGGTTTGATCGAAGGTCTTTGTGAAAGCAGTGTCATCAGTGAAGAGTCAGAGATAGTGCAGTTTGAGCGTGTGGGATTTGCACGTATTGATTCAGTTAAAGAATCTCTGATCACTGCTTATTTTGCACATCGATAATAAAAAATCCTTTTTTTACAGTATCAAATCGAAATTAATTTAAACCAGGTATCTACAAGATAAAATCTATCAGATTATTGGAGTATTCTCCTGATGTTGCCGGAAATGATGCCTTACTTTATATTGCTGATGATAACTGCTGCCATATCGGTAATATTGTCATATCTTTCCCTTGGTAAACCAAAGACGGCAGGTTCAAAGCCATTTTCTGTATTAATGCTTGCAGTTGCAATATGGTCTTTTGCGTACGGGTTTGGATTTGAGTATCTGGATTCTGCGAATATGGTAATTTATTCCAAAATCTCATTCTTTGGCATAGCACTTTCACCTGTATTGTGGGTATGGTTTGTTCTGGAATATACAGGCCGTGAAAGATACATTAACGGAAAATTATTTTCTGCTCTTTTGATAATCCCTGCAGTAACTATTCTGATTATAAGTTCAAATGATGTTTATTCGCTATATTATACATATGATTCAATGGTTTTCCCGGTGCAGAACGGTTACGGGCCATGGTATTACGTCCATAAGGCATACAGCTATCTGCTAATAATAAGCGGCCTGTTCTACCTATCAAAAGTTTATATCGAGTCTCCGGATTATTACCGTCCGGGTATACTGCTTGTTATAGTGGGTGCATTCCTGCCGCTTATTGGAAATTTCATTTATGCGTCAGGGATGATCCCGGGACTTTTCTTTGATATAACTCCGTTCTTTTTCCTTCTGACAGGTGTCATTGTCTATACTGGTGTTTTCAGACAGAATTCCCCTGAGATAATGCCTGTTGTTTACGGCAATCTGATAAAGGTAATGAAGGACAGTGTTTTTGTTCTGGATGGAAGTGATACAATTGTAGATGTAAATCCTTCCGGAGTTTTGCTTACGGGAAAAAACAGGGACTTACTCGTAGGTCAGAAAATATACTGTTTTTTTTCATTTATGCATGATCTAAAAAACAGGTATCCCGGGTGTGATACCATTGATGATGTGGCTGAATTTTATCATAATGGTGTTTTCAGGTGCTATTCAGTAAGTATAACCCCTCTGTTTGCCGGGTCTTCTGAAAATAACGGGAGGCTGTTAATAATCAGGGATATTTCAGAAAATAAAATTTCAGAAAATGCCCTTCGCTCCAGTGAGCATAAATACAGGACACTCTTCAACAATATCAAAGACGGGGTTATTCTTCACAGGATTAGTGAATCAGGAATTCTTGGTGAAATTATTGATGTCAATGATTTCGCATGCTCTCTTTTTGAAATGTCTAAGGCTGAACTCTGTAAAATTAATGGTGAACAGATCAGCGGAGTGATTGTTTATGAGCATGATCTGGCAAGGCTTAACAGACTTCTTGATACCGGCTATGTAAGTTTTGAAACCTCTTTTGTCCGAAAGGACGGGTTGAAATTACCTGTTATCGTAAGTTCACATATTTTTAGTCTTGGAGGTGAGGAGATTGTTTTGTCGCTTGTGAGGGATATCTCAAGCCAGAAGGAGATTCAAAAAAGGGAGATGTCTGCGCTTTTGCAGATTGAGAAAAATATTGAACAGATGTCGTTATTAAATGATAATATCAGAAATCCACTTGCAGTTATTGTCGGTCTGTCTTCGCTGGATGATACGAATCATTCGCGTATAATTATTGAAGAATCTCATAAAATCGATGAGATTGTTAAAAAACTTGATTTGGGTTGTCTTGAATCCGAGAAAATAAGGCAGTTTCTTATGAAGCACTACAATTTTAAGCTTTATTGCGGGGATGAACCTGATTAAGTTCATTCGTCAACCGGATTTTAAAGATTGATGATGAATCCCAAATTTTCCGGTCTGCAATAACAACTATCATTATTTTAAAAAATCAAACACTAAGGCAATATGCCAAATTTAAATGTAGCAGTTGTCGGAGTGCCCGAATATGCAAAAGAAGTGGGCAAGAAGGGCACCCAGTCTGATATAATATTTTATAACCTGAAAAAAGGCGAAGATACGGTTACAATGATTGAACCCTCAAGGTATCCTGAAAGGCTTCCGCCATTATTTTATGCAGCTTCCATGGCTGATTCGGCGGTTCTTGTCGTTGAAGGGATAACACCTGAATTTGGTGAGACTGTTGTAATGCTTGACTGTGCTGGAGTTGAGAAAGGATATGTAATTCTCAGGAACTACCTTGACAAATCACAGGTGATGCCTCTAATTAAGGGGACCGTTGTTGAAAACTACGAATTTGTTGAGGATGATCCAATCTTCATTCGTGAACAGCTTCTTTTGGATGCCGAAAACAAACCAAGGGATGTTGTTGACGCACCGGGTGTTGTTTCAGTCGATCACCACTTCAATGTAAAGGGTATCGGTACAGTTGTCCTTGGAGGAGTTGAGGCCGGTACTGTTCATACCCATGATATGCTAAAAGTTCTCCCTACCGAAAAAACCGCTCAGGTCAGGTCAATACAGAGGCATGACACAGACTGCCCTGATGCAACTGTCGGTGATCGTGTGGGTCTTGCATTAAAGAACATAACTTCAGAGGAGCTTGACAGGGGATTTGTACTCACAAACAATGACCAGGTTTTAGTCTCTGACAGATTCACATGCACTCTTGATATGGTGAAATACTGGCAGACTCCGGTTGTGGAAGGCATGGTCATTCATCTTGGACACTGGATGCAGTATATCTCGGGAAAAATCGAGTCTGTTGATGATTCAGAAGATAAAAGGAAGCCAAAAGTTGTAATCTCGCTTGAGAAAGAGATGGTTTACATCTCCGGTGACAAAGCAATTCTTCATCATCTCGATGCCGGGAAATTAAGGGTTGTCGGGACAGTAAAACTGGAATAATTACCGGACAGTCAGGTTAATTTTCAGCCTTTTTGACATCCTGATAAAAAGGCTTAACATAAAATTTCCTGTTTTTTCGCATCTTCTATGATATGTTCATTTGAATAATGCAATATTATCATTTTTATATGAAAAATGAATTCCCTGTTTCATCATGAAGTTACTGAAAACATTGGTTTCATGCATGTTTTTTAAAAAATAAACTCGTTATGAGTTCGAATTTTTTCGAAGTCATGGGTAGGATTAATATAGTTTAAAACAGAGTGAATTGGCATGTCAAAAATATCTAAATTTTTTATTGTTGGAATTGTTCTGCTGATTTCAATGACAACCCTTATTGGTTGTGCATCAGCAGCGGAAGACCAAAAGCTGATTCATGTTTCCGGAACAGGCAAAGTTACAACTGACCCTGATCTCGTTGAAATTTCAATCGCTGTTCAGACTGAGAATACCGATGCTCTTGTTGCACAGCAGGAAAATTCAAAGAAGATGAACAGTTGCATCGATGCCTTAAAAGCAACCGGACTCACAGAAGATGAGATTAAAACCACCGGATACAACATCTACTCCTTCACAACAGACTCCGACTCTCCTTTTGGCGGGGAAAAGAAAGTATATCGTGTCACAAACACTGTTCTTGTTGAAACCGGAAAGATTGATATGGCAGGTAAAATAATTGACGAGGCAATAGCAAACGGTGCAAACAATGTCAACTATATCTCATTCAAACTCTCTGATGAAAAGAGCAACAGTCTTCGCTCACAGGCAGTAAAAGCCGCAGTGGATCAGGCACGTATGGATGCAGATTCCGTTGCATTGGCACTTGGTGTTCAGATTCTGGGCGTTCAGACTGTAAATGTCGGGCAGAGCTATGTGCCCGTTGTTTATCAGGAAAATTACATGATGAAGGGTGTAGCCTTTGATAGTGCCGCCCGTGAGACACCTATTCAGGCTGATACAGTTGATGTCACAGCATCTGTTTCAATAGATTATATCATCAGATAATTTTCGGAATCATTTTTTTAAAAGACATTTGTCTTTATCCTTTTTTTATTAAAATGAAAAATTCTTTTGTTATCAGGTGTGACTAATAGTTGGGTTGGAATTTAGTTTATGTCAGACGATGTAGTTATTTCTAAGAAAAATGCCGGATATTATGCGGCTGATTTGGTTAAAGACGGTATGATTATAGGTCTTGGTACAGGTTCCACTGTATTTTATGCAATGGAGCGGCTCTCTGTGAGAATAAAAGAAGAGGGTCTTAATATTAAAGGTGTTCCTACTTCTTTTCAGACCGCTATGCGTGCACGTGATTACGGGATACCTCTGACCACACTTGATGACTATCCAAAACTGGATCTTGCAATTGACGGGGCGGATCAGATTGATCCGAATCTGTGTATGATTAAGGGCAGAGGTGCAGCGCAGACACGCGAACGCTGTGTCGCACAGGCGGCGGAAAAGTTTGTTGTTGTTGCAGACGAAGGAAAACTCTGTGATGTTCTCTCTGCAGTCGTTCCTGTTGAGCTGATTCCGTTTTCTTTCGGGCTTGTTGTTGAAAGGCTAAAGGAGCTGTCAGGGAATCCAAAGGTGCGTGAAGGTGTCAAAAAGGATGGTCCTGTTATAACTGACAACGGGTGCATTGAAATTGACTGTGACTTTGGAGAGATAAAGGATGCAAAAGCGCTTCAGATGGAGATCAATAATATTCCCGGAGTACTTAGCTGCGGACTTTTTACGGAATTTGGAGAAAAAACAGTTGTGGTTGTAGGTAAAACAGATGGGGTTAAAACCCTATGATAAAACTATTTCACGTACTTTTTGAATTAATTTAAGCTGATTTTCAATTTCTTTTTTCTTCTCGGCTTCAATAATGTCAATAATATCTTTCATTGGTTTTGAAAGACAGTAGATCTTGACAGGCCTGCCTTTGCTCTCAGCTTTACTCTCGCGGTTTTCAATCCACTCTTTTTCATTGAGTGTACGCATTGCAATGCTCACTTCTGGCTGGCGGAGGTCTGTTCCGCGTTCAATGTCCCGTGATGTTGCCTCGTTTGTGTTTGCAAGATATACAAGCACTTTTGCGACGTTGCGCTTAAGGCCTACATCGGTGAGAAGTGTTGCTAATTCTTCTTCCTTTTCTGTGAAAGTAAGCACTTTTTCAAGTTTCATGGTCTCACCAGAATTACTCACTATATTTCGCGAGTATGTTATAAATAGATTTTTATCAACATTTTGGTATTTTGTGGAGGTAGATATATCTTTTGTTTTTGAGGGAAATAACTCTCCTGAAAATAGATTTTATATTGCGATGCCGCTGTAAATTTCAGGCCGGAAACATTTGACATTTTTTTAATTCGGATGGCTTTTAAGTTTTGGTTTGTATTTTTTTAAGACGTTTTGTGAAGCAGTTACATGATTGAAAAATTGTTCTCTTTAAAAAAGTAATATTGTAAATTTTAAATCAATCCAAGGTTTGAAAGGTCTGAGAGAATTTTTTGAACAGCACCTTTTGCGTCTTCAGGCTGTTTTCCACCTGTAATAATGAGTTTTCCTGAGCCAAACAATAATACGACTACTTTTGGCTCTTCAAGGCGGTAGACAAGACCCGGGAACTGTTCGGGTTCATACTCGATTCTTTCAAGATTAAATCCTACAGCAATTTTGTTCAGGTTTATTGGAGATCCAAGATCCGCAGACGTAACAATGTTCTGAATCTTGTATTCAAGCTCCATTGGGATGTCTATGTCAAGATCCCTTAATCTTTTTCCGAGGATTTCAAGACCTTTTGAAAGGCTGTCAACACTCTTTGCACCAGTGAGAACAACTTTGCCTGATCCAAATACAAGCGCTGCGATCTTTGGGTCCTGCATTCTCAGAACTACGCCCGGGAACCTTTTTTTGTTGTATTCCGCATCCTTTATTTTTTCATTTATCATTTGCAGATCAAGTGATTCTGCAACTTTTGCCGATGCCACAATATTTTCGATTTTCAGTGACTCTTCCGGATTGACCTTCATATTTATAAAGTGATTTATATGGTATATAAATAGTTGGGTATATCTGTGTTATTTTCAACAGTCATGCTATATTTAATGCTATTTATCACGATTAACAATTACAAAATTTTATTTATACATTAGTTCAATAGATGGTAAACAGTATTCTAACGAATGAAATTTCGACATTTGTTGAAATCCTGTCGCATGATATAATATAAACAGATGGTGCCAGGTGGGCACCACTGTTCTTATAAATTTCCTTTATGCGGGAAATATTGCGGCAAAAATGATATTAATCCATAATGTGAGGAAAAAATAAATGGCAGAATGGATGCTAAGTGAAGCAGAGGGGTATGATTTTCTTAAAAATATGATATCCCCGTCCCAAAATACGGGATCGTAAAATCCCCAGAGGATGCCGGTATTGTAGCTGAGGAAATCGGATTTCCTGTTGTAATGAAGATTGTATCTCCGCAGATTCTCCACAAAAGTGATGCGGGCGGCGTCATTGTAGGTGTAAATGATGTTGACGAGGCAAAGGAGGCATATCTGCAGATTTTATCAAATGTTGGTAAATGCATGCCTGAAGCGGAGATTGAAGGTGTCATTGTTGAAGAGATGGCCAAACCTGGTGTTGAGCTTATCATTGGAGGCAATACTGATCCGGCTTTTGGAAAAACAATTACCTTTGGTATAGGCGGTACGCTTGTCGAATTCTTAAAAGATGTTTCACTCCGTATTCTTCCGCTTTCAGAGGATGATGTCCGTGAAATGATTCATGAGATTAATTCATACAAGCTTATCTCAGGATACCGTGGTTCAGTATCAAAGGATGAGGAATCACTTGTAAAAATCATAATGAATGTATGCCGTGCCTTTGAGGAAAATGAGGAACTAAGAGAATTTGACATCAACCCTCTGCGTTTGTATGAGTCCGGCGCATGTGCAGTTGATACAGCATTCATTTTCAGCGACAAACACACAGAATTTTCAAACGGGAAGGAAGAGGTTCCGGTAGAATACTTTGATCCAAAGTCAATCGCGGTAATAGGTGCATCAGAGACGCCCGGGAAAATGGGATATGCCGTAATGCACAAGCTTTCAACCTTCCCCGGAAAGCTCTACCCTGTAAATCCGAAAAGGGATGTCATTATGTGCTTTAAGACTTATGCAAGCATTCTTGACATCGAAGACAATGTAGACATGGCAGTAATTACTGTTCCTTCAGCACTTGTGCCCGGAGTTATGGAAGAGTGCGGGAAGAAGGGTGTAAAGGTAGCTGTCGTAATCACCGCCGGCTTTAAGGAGATGAACGAGGAAGGAAAGCGTCTTGAGGAAGAGATGGTTTCAATTGCCAAAAAGTACGGCACCCGTATTGTCGGTCCAAATTGTCTTGGACTTATCAGTCCTCACAAGGGATATGACACAACCTATGTTCAGAGATCTCCAACTCCCGGAAATATTGCATTCCTTTCCCAGAGCGGTGCAATTGTAAACGCCGTTGTTGACTGGAGTCTTTCACACAACGTAGGTTTCTCTGTTGTGGTTTCGGTAGGAAACCAGTCTGATCTTGATTTCTTTGATTATCTCCGCTGGGCTGAAGCTGATCCCAACACTGAAGCCATTATCATGTATATCGAAGAGATCAACAATGGAAAGGCTTTCATGGACATTGTATCAAGGATATCCCTGACAAAGCCTGTAGTTGCAATTAAGTCAGGTTCATCCGAGCGTGGACGTGCGGCAGCCGCATCCCACACAGGATCACTTGCAGGCAGCTATGAGGTATACGTTGAGGCATTCAGAGAGGCCGGAGTTTTGAATGTTACAAATCTTGAAGATGCTTTCCTTGCAGCAGAGTTCCTCTCACATGCAAAACACTATCCGAAAGGCAAGCGTGCAATTGTCGTAACCAACGCAGGCGGTTTTGCAGTACTTTCAACAGACTATGCAGAAAGGTATGGTATTGAGATTGTTGATCTGCCGGCTGATGTTATTGAGGAGATGGATAAATTCCTGCCTGAATTCTGGAACAAAGGAAACCCGATTGATCTTTTGGGAGATGCTGACGGTGCAAGGTTTGCAAAGACCTTCAGTGTTCTTGCAAAGCACGATGATCTCTGGGATATCTGTATTGTAATCGGTTTCCCGAACCTCGTTTTAACTTCCGAACGCTTTGCAAAACAGATTATGATGCTTTCCGAAGCAACGGAAAAGCGTGTCGTATCAGTTTTAATAGGCGGTGCGGAGATGAACGGTGGAAGAGAGATATTGAGGGAAAACAAAGTTCCTCCGTTTGAAGAGCTTGAGACAGCATTTCGTGTAATCGGAAGAACACTCCAGAGCAAGTTCCGCGTAAAAGGTCCGGGACTTCTCTAAAATCCAAATTTTTCTACGATTAAATAATTCTGAAAATTTTTCCTGATTCAGGTTGTTTTATAAGATTTATCCGCCCTTTTTCGGAATAGACCGGTTTACAGTAATGCGGGGTATGAAACAAGGGTTGATTTGAAAAGTTAAACACAGGAAATTTTTTAGAAGAGACGTGAATTTTAAAAAAGATATTAGGGGAAATTAGTCATACTCGCGCCATGTGTTTTTACATTTCACACAGCGGAAGAATCTGACTTCACTCTCATCAGCAGAACGAAGCTGGCGAAGCCACCATTCAGCCAGATCGTGACCGCACTCAGGGCATCTGATTTTTGTTGTCGGGAGTGTTGGAACGTTTTCGTCTTCATCAACGATTGTAATTTCTTTTTCCACTCTTGCTTTTGTTTTAAGAAGTTGTGATTTATCTTCAATGGTTTTCTCAAAACCGCATTTTGGGCATTTTAGTTTTCCGTCACAGGATTTTAACATGCTTTTGCATTCCGGACAAAACATCATCGGTTACAATATTTGTTTCTATTTGATTAATGATTATTGATTATGTCACCCGGGGGTTTGGAAAAGGCATTACATTTCAGAGTCAATAAGAGACTTAAATCTCATGTAAAAGAGCATAAGATATTTTCACATGAAAATTAAATCATATTTGTAATGGAAGCGGTTTTTGTTCTCCTGTCAGCTATCGCATTTTTCGGATATCTGGCAGTCCCGGCAGGTTTTAAGAGGTATTTTGCCTCTGCCGGATGGATATTTATTGTAGTGTCCCTGATTTTGGATCTGCCATACTACATCAATGTTGAAAATAATTTTTTATATCCTGTTATGGGGATTTTGGGGATACCGTTTCTTGCAATTACAATCCCTGAGATAATGGCAGATAATAAAATAACCGATTATCTGAGTCGCGGGGCTGCAATTGCCTTTTTGATATATTTCCCGTTTGGCTATATTCCGGCAGTCGGTGATTTCCTGATTTCAGCAGTTACATCAGAGGTTGTCTGGTTAATTCATGCACTCGGTTTGCCGGTTAACCAGATCGCATGGAATATGATGGAAAATGACGGATTCAGGGTTGAGATCATTATGGCATGCACCGGAATACAGAGTATTGCGATAATGCTTGGTCTTGCCTGGTGCGTCCCGACCACCATAAAACAGAAAGTCCTCTCATTTCTCGTAATAGCTCCCGTAATCTACATTCTAAACCTTTTTCGGAATGTCTTTGTCGTCTCCGCATATTCCGGGCAGTGGTTTCAGTATCTGCCTGAAATTGCCGCAAACGGAGAATACGGCTATGAGAGTTTTTTCTGGTCACATAATGTGATGGCGGAACTTGGAGCGCTTGTATTTCTGATATTCCTGGCCCTTATTCTGTTTGCAATAATACCCAGTCTGGGTGAGTTTGCAGACGGTGTAATCACGCTTTATTCAAAAAAAGTCAAAGATTTAGGTAGAGGTAAATAATCCTCTGCAATGCCGAGAGATTGGTGCATATTGCCACAATCAAAACGGCAGGGCCAATAAAACCTGTAAGTCCGCCTAAGATTAATACGATGATGGTCTCGGGTCTTCCAAAGAACCCGACCCTTTCAAGCGGGTCGTCAATTTTTCCGTCTTCCCTTTTCTCAAACCCTGCTTCCGCATATGTAACCGGTTTAATGAAGGTGTTCATCAGTGAACCGATAATTGCAAATGAGGCTATTGCAAAGTCAAGGGTCTGCGGGTTTATACCGGCAGGGTTTATGATACCGCTGATGATAGCTGTACCTGATAGCCCTATTCCCAACAGCACGATACTGTCTACATATTTGTCTACAATCCAGTCAAAAACAGCGCCGAACTTACTTTCTTTGCCTGTTTTTCTTGCCACACTTCCATCAACCAGATCAAGTACCGCTGATACCAAAAGTGCGATTGCACCTGCTGCCTGCATATGTATGAAAAAAAGATATGCAGCAAAAATACCCGCAATGAGTGATAGCAATGAGACCATATTTGGAGAAATCCTCAATTTTACGAACAGAGCTGCAATGGGTTGCAGACATCCGGTAAATTTCGGTCTCAGCGCAGTAATATTCATTATTCTTAATTATTGGGGGCAAAAGCAAAAAGGTTTCACTATTATTCATATGTTCCATAAATATGGCTAACTTCTTTAGCTGATCAATACAATAAACCTTTAAGAAAGATTCCTATGGCAACAGAAAAGATTAGACCACATGTTATGGTAATGTCAGAGATTACCGTCGACGGAAAACTGACACTAAAAAAAGGTGCTTCAAGCAAAATTCTGATGAAATACATGGATCCTGCAACAGATATCCTTCTTCACAAAACCCGTGCTGAATATGATGCGATAATGGTCGGCTCAAATACAATAAAAATAGATAATTCATTTCTGACCGTAAGGCATGTAAAAGGCGAGAGTCCTGTTCGGGTTATTCCAAACAGTATGGCGGACATCCCCCTTGGATCAAATGTCCTTGGCTCTGATGCACCTACAATTATTGCAGTGTGTGAAAAAGCTCCAAAAGAACGTATTGAGGCGATAAGGGCAAAAGGGGTTGATGTTGTTGTCGCCGGAAAAGATTCGGTCGATCTTCCGCAATTAATGGAAATCCTTGTAAAGGATTACGCAGTCTCAAAGCTGATGGTGGAAGGCGGCCCGACTCTGAATTATTATATGTTTCAGCACAGGCTTGTTGACGAAATCCGTCTTATTCATCTGCCGTTTATTGTCGGCGGGTCTGATACTCCGTCCCTTGTCGGCGGAATGCACATAGAATCCGAAGATGAGATGTTTCGCCTGTCTCTTAAAAACCACTATCTCTGCGGGACTAATCTTGTAACGGAATACGATGTAATCTCCGGAGAATGATTAAATGTCATGGCTTAATGGGGAAATAGGCAGGATTGAGAAGAAAAAACTTCGCCGCAACGGAGTGAAATGGTTTCTTTTGGGATTCCTTTTTACAGTAGTGCTTCTTATTGCCATTTCCTTTATGCCATATTCCAATACACAGGGTGTTGAGGTTATCAGGGTGGACGGAACGATCGTCACCGGCAATTTTTACACCGGCGAGTACACCGGAAGCGAGTGGGTTGGAAGTCAGCTTAGAAAGGCAGCAGACGATCCTCTTGTGGATGGAATTGTTCTTCGCGTAAACAGTCCGGGTGGTTCTCCTGCAGCAGCGCAGGAGATTATAGAGGACATTGAGTATGCAAAAAAGAAAAAGCCTGTTGTTGTTTCAATGGGAGATGTCGCAACATCTGCCGCATATCATATAAGTTCCCACGCAGACCGGATATTTGCCAACCCTGACACCATGACAGGCAGTATCGGAACAATCTGGACATTCTATGACGTCAGCAAATCCCTTGACAAAGAAGGCGTTTCGGTATCGGTAGTGAAATCCGGAGAACAAAAGGATCTGGGATCGACATTCCGGGCTCTCACTGATGAAGAGAGAGAGTATGTACAGAAAATTGTTGATGAGAGTTTTGAGAGGTTTATTTCCGATGTTATTGAGCAGAGGGGGATAGACAGGAAAAAAATCGAGGAGGCCCAGCTTATTCGCGGTGAAGATGCACTAAAGCTTGGTCTTGTGGATGAAATGGGTAATCTTTATTCCGCAATTGAATATACAAAAAATTTTAAAAAATATAAATCCGGGGAAATTGGTGCTGTTTCTTCAAATGTTACAGCCGAATCCGAATAATAATTAAATCATATTTTTAGGATCTGCTTTCATTATCTCTCTGCAGACTGTTGTTGCGTAATGCCCGGGGGGAAGTGTGAATTTTAAGTTTATGTTGTTTTCGGATATTTTGTAATCGATTTCCGTTCTCATTGATATGGCGCGTGATGCACCCTTAAATCTTGCACCAACAAGCTCTGTGACTTCTGAAAAACCCTTTTTAGTGATTCCTGTCTCTTCCATTATCTCTTTTGCGTACCTGTCCATCTCACCAATAATTTCATAATCTTCAGATCCCGGCATGTAGATTGAAAGAGAGCAGCGTCCCCTTTTCATGTGGACTTTTGCCGTCCTGATGTTTTTCTCAGTGACTATGTCCTCTTTTCCATCGGGGAATATGAGTCTGTCTCCTGTTTCAGGCTCTGATATGTTGTCCGAATTTTCAATTCTTTTGCTAAGAACGCGGTTGAAAAGGTATGACTGATAGGCGCTTACAAACATTGAGAGGAGTTTAGGAGGAATTACCATCAGGGCGCCTTTGTAGTCTTCGGGCTGTTCAACGAGGTGGTGAAGCATTGCCCTTTCATACCTGAGATATACCGGCATCAGGCTGAGTGTCTCTTTTGGATCCTGGTTGTCTTCAAATGCCTGTCTGGCTGTTTTTGTCTCCTCGTGTTCGTCATCACACGGGAAGCCGACATATCTGAATACAGCCTCTTTGTAATTTCCCTTTAGCATCTCTATCCCGACAAGGTGTGAAACAGGTCTTGTGACTCCGAAGCGCTGTATTCCGTAGTAATTCGGGAGGCCTGTCTGTGCTGTTTTAACACAACTTTCAAGGTTTCCTGCAATATCCGGGCCGTCACAGTCACGAATCCAGATGTCAAAATTGTTTCCTTCCAGATCTCCGAGTGAAAGCTGGCTGTTTGCATACCCGAGTGGTTTTAGGTTTATGTCTTTTAAATGGAAATCTTCAAGATCTTCTGCTTTAATCCCGTATATTGAGATTAACTGTGTTGTTACGGCACGTTTGTCTTTTGTTCCGCCCCATCCGATTCTTTTATGACTAATGCCAAGTCTTTTTGTGATCTCCTTGACAGCACGCTGAAGTTCCCAGTTTGTTTTTTCAAGTTCGCATATAAGATGAGGGCCGCCTGTTAATTTTACGTCCCTGAACAGTTCGCCTACCCTGAAATCTTCCGGTGTCTCTCTTAAATGCCCGCCTGTGCCGGGTGTGTCTGTTATGTAATACTCCATCCCGAGTATCTGCTCATTTTTATACGGGCTTTTCATCATAAGAGCTGCAAATCCCCTGTTATTTTGTCAAGATCCTCAGATTTGGCGGGCCCCAGTCCCAGTGCTGTTACCGTTCCCGGAGGAATTTCCGTCATTCCTGCATCCACTATCAATGATGCCGGAATCCCTGCGTCTTCTGCAATTGTTTTGAGTTCATACATTTCTCTTTGTGAGTTCACTTTCAGGGCCACTTTTTTCATCCCTTCGTCAAACCACTTTTTTTTCGTAATTTTATCGCATTTCTCGTATGCTGATACGGCTGCGTGTGCAAGCTGGGCACATTTTTTCCCGCAGCTCATTTTTATATCGTTTCTGATGATGAGACACTGTTTATATTTGAAGTCGGGTTCTGCTTTCATATTTACTCATTAGTTTTGTTTTTTGTCTCTCAAATAGCAATGGGTCAAAGCATTTTGCCAAGAGTTATTATGATGTCTGATTCCAAAAATTAATTCACACAAAATATGTATGATGTAATTGTTGCAGGCGGGGGGCCTGTCGGGAGTTCCGCCGCACGTTTCTGTGCCGAAGAAGGACTTAGTGTTTTGCTGATAGAGGAGCATGCGGATTTTGGAAGGCCTGTTCAGTGTGCCGGACTTTTAAGCTCTGCCGCCTTTAAAGAGTGCCGGGTTTCAAAGAGGAGTGTATTAAACACTGTTTCGGGTGCCAGGGTTGTGTCGGGTCTGGGCAGTGAGCTTTCTTTTGATGCCGGCAGAACAAAGGCCTATGTTGTTGACAGGAGTGCACTTGACAGGGAGATGGCAGAAAAAGCGGCAGTTGCAGGGGCTTTGATAAAGCTTAAGACTTCTGTTTATGGCGTTAGTGACTCAGGTGTTTTGACAACCGGTGTTGACGGGAAGGAGTCTTTTAAAGGGAAAATGATTATTGCGGCAGACGGGCCGCGTAGTATCTTTTCAAGAATTTATGGGATGAAACGTGCCGGTACATTTCTATCAGGAGTCCAGGCCGAGATTCCTTATCAGATGAATGAAAATCTGGTTGAACTACATCCTTATGCATCGCCTGATTTTTTCGGATGGGTGATCCCGTGTGGGAAAAACCGTGTCAGAGTTGGTCTTTGCGGTGAAAAAAATGTAAAGGAGCGTTTTGATTCATTCATCGCCGGGTTTGGCCGGGAAAATGTGCATCATGTGACCGGCACAATACCCCTTGGGGTTATGCCAAAAACATACGGACACAGGACATTTTTTATTGGCGATGCCGGGGGTTTTGCAAAGCCCACATCAGGAGGAGGCATTTACACGGGGATCAGGACAGCACGGCATGCAGCAGAGACAGCACTTTTGTGCTGTGAAAAAAACCGTTTTGACGATTCCCTGATGAAAAATTATGAAAAACTCTGGAAGGCAGATATCGGAAACGAGCTCTCTTTTGGAATGAAGATGTTTAACCTTCGCAAAAAAATCAATGATGAAACTATTGACTCTTTGTGCAGGGCAATGGATAACCCCGGCATTACCAATGATATAGTGAAATACGGGGATATGGATTCTCCAAAAAAGATTATCAAAAAGCTCGCACTAAGGCCTTCTGTGATGAGGGCCGGAGGGGCATTTATGGCAAATGAGCTGAAAAAAATGATACTTTCATGAAACAGACCTCGAAATATTTATAAAACTGTTTTTGTTATATGATATTCATGGACAGTCAGTTTGGAAGGGGTTTTGTAACAAATATAATGCTCATATCAAAGCACATGAGCCTGCCGCCGGAAAGGGCATGGACGGGACTTTCCGATCACCTGACGGAAATGAAGCTGCCTGATAATTTAAGGGGAACAGAGGTTGAGGATTTGTATATGAACCTGAGGCAGAAAATCATGTGGCACCAGAACGGCCAGATGGATAAAGAGGATCTGGATGGAGTGTACAGGGTTTTAAAGCGCCTTGTCGTTGCTCTTGATAAAGAGATTGGATTTCCCGATGCAATGGTCGGGAAGTATGACTGATTTATGACTGATTTCTGGAATAGCTGATCTCTTATAATTCCGGAAAATAAAAATCCGTGAATTAAAAATCAGCTAATTCCTGATATGCTTTAAGTGTCTGTAGACCCAATAATATATGTGTATTTTAGTCTGAATTATGTACCGATTTTAAACAAAGGAAATTTCCTGAATCTGAATAAAAATATCAGATTATTTAAGGATAATACGCATTAATCCGGGGGACCAACAGATTGGCTGATAATAATTACGATGCATCTCACATTACTGTTTTAGAAGGACTCGAACCGGTTCGTGAGAGGCCGGCAATGTATATAGGCAGCACTGATGTCAGAGGACTTCATCATCTTGTATATGAGGTCGTTGACAACGCTGTTGATGAGGCGCTTGCAGGTTACTGTGATGAGATAACCGTCACACTGAATAATGATGGTTCATGCACCATTACTGATAACGGAAGAGGTATTCCTGTCGATGCGATGGAAGAACAGGGCGGAAAGAGTGCACTTGAGATTGTGCTTACTGTTCTGCATGCCGGAGGAAAATTTGACAAGAACACCTATCAGGTTTCAGGTGGTCTTCACGGTGTTGGTGTCTCGGTTGTAAACGCACTCTCAGAGTACCTGAATGTTGAGGTTTACCGTGACGGCAACATCTATGAGATGGGCTTTGCCCGTGGCGGTGTGCTGAAGACTCTTACATCAAGGGCTAATGCAAGTGTTGAGGGTCCGGTTCACGGGACAAAGATTACGTTTAAGCCTGACTCCCGGATTTTTGAAACCGTAAATTTTGACTATGATATTTTAAGTCACAGGATGCGTGAACTTGCATTCCTGAATCGCGGCATAAAAATAATAATAAGCGATGCCAGAAGCGGTTACGGGGATACGTTCTTTTATGAGGGCGGAATAAGCGAGTTTGTAAAATATATTGTAGGGGCAAAAGAGACAGTTCACAGCGATATCATTTATCTGGATACAAAGGACGAGCCAAACAAGGTTGAAGTGGAAGTTGCCCTTCAGTATACCACAACATATTCCGAGAACCTGATGACCTTTGTCAACAGTGTCAATACAAGAGAGGGCGGGACTCACCTTGAGGGATTCAGAAGTGCTTTAACCCGCACCATCAACAAGGTTGCAAAGGAGAACAATCTCCTTAAAGGAATATCCGACTCCCTAAAGGGTGATGATGTCCGTGAAGGTCTGAACGCTGTTATAAGCATAAAAATTGCCGAACCCCAGTTTGAAGGCCAGACAAAGATGCGTCTTGGAAACAGCAATGTAAAGGGCATTGTCGATTCACTTGTTTATCAGAATCTTTCTGTCTATTTTGAAGAGAATCCAAAAGTCATACAGGCAATTGTTGAAAAGGCTCTTAGTGCCGCAAAAGCCCGTGAGGCTGCAAGGAAGGCACGTGAACTTGCAAGAAGAAAGAGCACACTTGAAGGTTCGGGGCTTCCTGGAAAACTTGCTGACTGTTCAGAGCGTGATCCTTCAAAGAGTGAAATATACATCGTGGAAGGAGATTCAGCAGGCGGTTCTGCAAAACAGGGCAGATCCCGTCTTACACAGGCAATTTTGCCGCTTAAGGGTAAAATCCTGAATGTCGAGAAGGCAAGTCCGCATAAAATTCTGAAAAACACCGAAATTCAGACTCTGATCTCCGCAATCGGCTGTGGTATCGGTGAGAACTTCAATGTCGAAAAGGCACGTTATCACCACATCATCCTCATGACTGATGCGGATGTAGATGGTGCACATATCTGCACACTGCTTTTGACATTCTTCTACCGCTATATGCCGCAGCTTATTGAAAACGGCTATGTCTACATTGCCCAGCCTCCGTTGTACCGCATTGCAAGAGGTAAAAAGGAGGTTTACGCATACCGCGAAGAAGAGATGAGGGAGCTTGTCGAGGAATTCGGTGAGAAGGGAACTTCAATTCAGCGTTACAAGGGTCTTGGTGAGATGAATGCCGAACAGCTGTGGCATACTACAATGAACCCCGAAACACGTGTTCTAAAAAAAGTTGATGTAATGGACGCAGGTTATGCAGATGAGATATTCAGCAAACTTATGGGAGACAATGTTGAAGCACGCCGTGAATTCATTGCCCGCCATGCAAAGGAGGTGACAAACCTTGACATCTGAGCAGACTGATTCCGAGGGAAGAAGAATTCTTCCGGTAAACATTGAAGAGGAGATGAAATCATCTTACCTTGACTATGCGATGTCTGTCATTATCGGACGTGCGATTCCTGACATAAGGGACGGGTTAAAACCTGTCCACAGGCGCACACTCTATGCAATGGGTGAGATGGGAAACACCCACGATAAGCCGTACAAAAAATGTGCCCGTATTGTCGGAGAAGTAATGGGTAAGTATCACCCTCATGGTGATGCATCAATCTATGACACTCTTGTCAAGATGGCCCAGCCGTTTTCGTACAGGCAGACTCTTGTTGAAGGACAGGGTAACTTCGGTTCGATTGATGGTGACTCCGCTGCTGCAATGCGTTATACCGAGGCCAGACTCGATCCCGTTGCCGAAGCGATTCTTGAGGATATCGGAAAGGACACCGTTGACTTTGGTCCGAACTTTGATGAGTCATTAAAAGAGCCTCTCGTTTTGCCTGCAAAGATCCCAAATATTCTTGTTAACGGTTCTGAGGGTATTGCAGTAGGAATGGCAACCAAGATGCCGCCGCACAATCTCTTAGAGGTGTGCAATGCAATCTGTGCAACTATTGACAATCCGGATATTACCATTTCAGAGCTTGCACAGCATATGCCAGGACCTGATTTCCCGACAGGCGGTGTAATTCTTGGAAAATCAGGAATTGCAAGTGCCTTCACCAAAGGCCGGGGAAAGATAAAGGTACGCGGAGTTGCTGAAATCATCGAAGGTGATAAAAAGCCTTCCATAATTATATCAGAGATTCCGTATCAGGTGAACAAGGCACGCTTAATCGAGCAGATTGCCGACCTTGTAAAAGATAAAAGAATTGACGGAATTTCCGACATACGCGATGAGTCTGACAAGGACGGTATCCGCGTTGTAATTGAGCTTAAGAGAGGAATCGTTCCGGAAGTTGTTTTAAACCAGCTCTATAAGCACACTCCGATGGAGATTACCTTTGGTGTGATCAACCTTGCTATAGTTGACAATCAGCCAAAGGTTTTGAATTTAAAGGAGATAATCTCCGAATTCTTAAGGCACAGGAAGAATGTTATCTTCAGAAGGACGAAGTTCGACCTCAAAAAAGCCGAAGATCGTCTTCACATCCTAAAGGGTCTGCTTGTTGCACTTGACAACATTGATGCAGTAATTGCGACAATCAGGGGTTCTTCAACCACTGAAGAGGCAGCAGAAAAGCTTGTTGCCAACTTCGGCCTTGATGGTATCCAGGCTGATGCAATTTTAAAGATGCAGCTTCGCCGTCTGGCAGCACTCGAGCACCAGAAGATAGTTGACGAAAGGGACAGTATCCTGAAAGATATTGAAAGGTTAAGACTTCTGATCTCAGACGATGAGCACATTTTTGCCGAGGTTAAAAGAGAGACGGTTGAAGTGGGTGAAAAATTCGGAAATGAGAGAAGAACAAAGATTACCCACGATTTCGGAGAGATCAACAAGGAAGATCTTATTGAGAACAAGCAGGTCTTAGTCTCGCTTACTTCCGAGAATTACATAAAATCCATGCCTCTTGACACCTATAAGGGACAGCGCCGTGGTGGAAGAGGAATTATCGGAATGGCTACAAAGGACGAGGACTTTGTAAAGAGTGTTTTCGTTGCCTCAACTCATGATTATCTGCTCTGCTTTACCTGCTCGGGAAGGGCGTACTGGCTGAAGGTTTATGACATTCCTGAAGCTACACGTCAGAGCAAAGGAAAAGCCATTGTAAATCTTTTGAATCTGAATGATGAAACCGTAACAGCTGTAATACCTGTGTCGGAATTTTCAGAAGGAAAATATTTCCTGTTTGCAACAAGACAGGGAATGGTTGTAAAAATACCGCAGGTCGAGTTCTCAAGACCACGCCAGAATGGTATAAATGCAATTACTCTTCGTGAAGAGGACGAGCTTGTCGATGTAAAGGATGTTGCAGAGACAGGAGAGCTTGTAATTACAACCAGACATGGGCAGAGTCTGAGATTCAATCTTGTAACAATCCCGTTGCGCCATCGTAATGCTCTTGGTGTCAAGGGAATTAAGCTCAGGTTTATGGATGTCCTTCAGGATATCACCGTTGTCGAGAAAGATCATCTTTTCACTCTCACAGAGAAGGGATACGGAAAGAGAACGGAGTTTGATGAGTTCATGGGTCACGGCCGTGCGACAATGGGTGTGAGGAACATCCAGGTCGATGCAAGCGGTGTGGTGGTCTCTTCAAAGGCCGTCAACGACAGCGATGAAGTAATTCTGATGAGCAAATCCGGAATTGTGATGAGGACAAAGGTATCCGAGATTTCAATCCAGAAACGCGGAACAAGGGGCGTCCGTATCATGAAACTTGATAAAGGTGACAGTGTGGTCGGATTTGCAATACTTGAGATTTCCGATGATGCCGGTGAAACCGAAGAACAGGTGCCGGATAAAGAAATATCAGATGATATTTATTACAGCGATTAAATCCGCTGTAAAATAAATTTTAAAATACCTATTTTTTTAATTTTCCCGTATTCTTTTGTCTGAATTTTTTGGAAACAGTATATTTATATGAATATGCTTCATATAGGGGTGCAATGGAAAAAAATGAGATCATAGTGATTATTCTGGGTATTGCCCTTATTTTCACCGGCGGATACATAATAATGATGAAGTACTCCGGCAATGATTCCGGCAGCGGGGCGGGGGCGGATACTGCAACTCCTACTGTACAGCCGGTTTCCCAATATGTTCCGACAGAACTGCAAAACGGGGCAGGCACCCCCGGTGTCAGTTATGTTCACGCCGGAGAGGTGCTCGCTTCTCCCTCTGTAATAAAGTCCATGGATCTTTATGCCGAGCCTGTTGACTGGGATTCAGAGATTGGAAACGATGGAATTGTAATCCATTTTAATTTCTATGATGAGCAGGGCAGAAAAGTGATATTTTCCGGCACTTCAATGAATACCGAGGTTAATGTTTATACTCCCGATATTGACAAACTTAACCGTAAGGTAAGTCCAAGAAAAGTGATTTACAAAGGTTATACAACAATCACAAGTTCTGATGAGGGTGAAGGGGGCTCTCTTTCAGGTCTTCGGGTTGCTTATGATGAGCTGAATCTTGCAGAGTATGACAAAGGAGTCGGACAGGTAAAGGTGACTGTGGGAATACCGACCGGCGGAAGTGTAAGCGCCGAAGAGACATTCCTTTATACCCGGAAATAAAAGAGACCTGAATTTATGGGTTGTTTTGAATCAGAGATTATAACTGTTGAGACTAATGGCGAAGGCGACATCATAGACCTGACATCAGAGGTTGATGATATTGTCAGTAAAAGCTGTGTTGAAACCGGATTATTATCTCTTTTTGTGGGGGGTTCTACTGTGGCTCTTACCACGATAGAATACGAAAAGGGTGTTCTAAGTGACCTGAGGCGTGCAATGTCTGTTCTGGCTCCTGACAATATTCCTTATGATCATGACGCTGCATGGGGTGACGGGAACGGCAGGTCACATGTGAAGGCAGCGCTTATCGGGCCTTCGCTCTCAATTCCCATAAGGGATGAAAGACTGCTTTTGGGAAAGTGGCAGCAGATTGTACTACTTGAACTTGATGTCAGAAGTAAAAGAACAAGGAAAGTTTACTGCACTATTATCGGAAAATAGAATTTGTTCACTGCATTATTATTCTGTGAACGAATATCCCGTAAAATTTAGGCGGATGGCAATTATTGTCATCCGGAATTCAATTCTTTTTTAGTCGAGCGGTACTGTTTCAAGCTGTGAAACAAGTTCCCAGATGCGGGTTCTTGCATGAACCGGCATGTTCGGATCATTAGAGACTTCGTCTATTAAGGATATTGCTGTTGCGGCACGAAGTCCAAGACCCTGTTTTTCGTCCATTAAGACTTTTCTGGTTTCGTCTGCTACTCTTCTGATGTTGCGTGGAATTGTTGTATCTTCCATCATAGCCTGCAACATCTGAATACAGTAGTTTATAGTATTTTCAGGATCTGCCATTTACATCACCGTCTTATTATTAATTTATGTACCCGCATATATAAGATGAACTTGTTTGGTGATAATTTCATGAGAAATCAGGAAGATATAATGGCAGATTATTTGCTAAAAGGCGGAAAAATGCTCGACAAATTGTGTCCCGTATGCGGTTCCCCCTTATTTGTCGTAAAAGGCGTAACAGAATGTGTTGTCTGCAAAGAAAGGGGTACCCAAATCATACCCGCGCCAAAGGAGGCGGAGCAGATAAAAACAGATTCCGCACCGGATATTTCTGTTAAGAAGGATTTGGAGGCGCCCTGTTTCACGTCACCCGGACTTATTAAGGAGCTTGAGGAGACTGTGATAGTTTTGTGCAGACGCTGCCAAAATGAGAGCCGCCCCGAAGACTGCCTTTCTCTTATGGAATCCATTAAAACAGGGGTTGAGCTCCTCAAAACACTAAAGTGATTCAGGGAATTTCTGTTTGAATTTAAAAAACAAAATATGTTATTTTTATTTGTTGCATTTTGGTTTTCAGGGGGCTCTTCTTTTTGAATTTGTCTTTTAACCCGCCTTTAACATTAAAAAAAAGAATAAGTGATTTCTTAGTTAAGTTTTGAGATAATCGTGCCGGCAAAGGCCAGGTTTTTTTAGGTTTCTACCGGGCCTGTAAATTTTAAAAAATTACCCTCACTCGTAAATTTTTCTTGAAATCTCATAAATGGCTGATGCGGTTTTCTCACCGATTCCCAAAACCGCCTTTAGCTCATCCTCATCTGCATTCATTATATTTTTGAGTGTTCCAAAATTTGTAAGCAGTATCCTTGCATTTTTAAGTCCGAGACCGGGGAATGAAGACATGATATACTCCTGGCTTTCTTTTTTGGACTTGTAGGATTTGTGGAAGTGAGGTTTACCTGCCGTGCCTCTCTCACTGTCTTCACGCTTTGCAATCACAAACAGCATATCAGCAGTCTCTTTTGCGTTTTCCGTGTAGAATATGGATACTCCCATTCCTATTGCAATAGCGGACAAAGCACCTTTTACGGCATTGGGGTTGATATTCCTCTGGCTGTAAAGATCAGTTCCTTCTATTATCAAAACCGGTTTTAAAACCGCGTCTGCCATATTTTTGATCTGGCCGAGGAGATCACGCTCAACAAGGGTATCCATAAAGTCCCGTGTTGTCTTTCTCTCCACAAGAATTCTGTCTCCTATTGCATAGTCACCAAAGGGCAGCCTTTCAAGTGTAAGATCAACTCCTGCCCTGTGAAGATGTTCGACAACTCCTGATGATGCCTCCCTGTCGTCAGCGATTATTGCAGGGCCACTGCTTACAAAACTGTCTATTGAGATCTGGCCTGTTTTAGTGGGTGCGGCGATTGTTCCCGTAAGGGTTTCATTTGTCTTTGAATTGATTCTGGCAATGTTTGCAAGATGTCCTATGCCTTTTTTCATCGACTTTTCCCTGTTTCTGCTGACATACCTGAATGTCTCGTCAGATGTGCCTTTGGTTACAAGAACCACAATGCTGCCGCTTCCGTGCCTGCCGGTACGCCCTTTTCTCTGAATGCTTCTGATCTCTGAAGGTACGGATTCATAAAAAAGCACAAGATCTGTTGAAGGGACATCCAGACCTTCCTCTCCAACGGATGTTGCAACAAGAACCCTGAATTCACCTTCGCGAAATTGGCAGAGTGTCTCGATCTGTTTTTTCTGTGAGAGTCCTTTTGATGAATCCTTGGATGCCTGACCTATGAATCTTTGGCTTTCTATTCCCCTGTCATTTAAATAATCGGTCAAAAGACCAACGGTATCCCTGAAGTTTGCAAAAATAATTACCCTGCTGTCCGGGAATTCCATAAGCTGTTTATTTACAATCTCGTAAGTCAGCTGGAATTTTGGGAGCAGTTCGGATTCCCATTTGTCTGACTCTTCGATAAGAGTAACAAAAAGCGGGTCGCGGCAGAGTCGCTGGCTGGCTTTTGTTCCTGACGGACTCATCCCTTCGGCCGCAAGCTTGTTCAGGTATCCCTTTAGAATCAGGCTTCCCTGTGACTCCGCAAGTGATATGGCATGCCTGATTTTCATCAGTTCGGCATGTATCGATGCCGCAAGATATGCATCCGAATTTCGAGCCTGAATATTTCTCTGGATATGGGCATTGATGCCGTTTAAGGCCTTCATCGTCAGTTTGTTCTCTTTTGGAACAATGTATCCCATGTCGGAGAGCATATCGAGGCGTGACTGGAGAATTTTTTTAAGGGTTAAATCTGCAAATTCAAGTTCGGGGGGCAGGTCGACTTCAACGTAATGGACTTCCCTTTCATGAATGTAAGGCCTGACGTCATCATCCTCTTCATTTCTGGTCTCAACGATTTCTATTGAGAGATTCTGACAGACTTCCATCACTTTTTCGTCTTTGCTGCCGGGAGATGCGGTCATTGCGAGGATAATCGGACTGTTTGCTGTTTTCATGTATTCCTGCGCAATAAATACATACGCATAGTTTCCGACAGCCCTGTGGCATTCGTCAACTATTAAAAGGGAGACATCCGCCAGAGAATATCTGCCGGCAATGATGTCATTTTTAATAACCTGAGGGGTTGCAAAAATCATCCTTGACTCCTCCCACATCTTCTTCCTGTCTGATGTTTTGGTATTCCCCGTAAACATTGCAAAACCGGAAAAATTGTCCCCTTCAGGTTCGATTAAAAGGTCCTGAAACATCTTCAGGTGCTGGTCAACAAGAGGTTTGGTGGGTGCCATCATAAGCACCCTTCCGCCTTTTGATTTGATTCTCATCGCTGCTGAAAGAAGCGCAACGGCGGTCTTGCCAAGACCTGTCGGCAGGACAACCATTGTGTTTCCGTCCATTGCACGAACCGCTATTGAAAGCTGGTACTGTCTTTCTTCAAGCGATTCCGGTTTGATCAGCGGATGAGTGATATATTTCATATTTAGTGTTAAATTTCTTCAAACGACTTTTTGCCCTTTATTAGAGAACCTAAAATCTCCGGAAGCATCTCTTTGTCACATCTGATCTGTTTCATTGAATCGCGATCACGGAGTGTTACGGTGTTGTCCTCTTTTGTGTCGTAATCGACTGTAACAGCGAAAGGAGTGCCTATTTCATCCTGTCTTCTGTATCTTCTGCCTATTGCACCAGCATCATCATACTGTGCAAGTATGCCTTCACTCTGAAGTATGTCGGTTATCTCAAGTGCGAGTGTGTCAAGTCCGTCACGTGTCATCAACGGAAGTACTGAAACCTGCAGCGGGGCAACCCGTGGAGGCATATGAAGAACACGTCTGATTTCACCTTCGACTTCTTCTTCGTCATAGGTGTGCTCTAAAATGGAGTATATGATCCTGTCGATGCCATAAGACGGCTCGATCACGTGGGGCATGACCTCTTCTCCCCTGACTTCAACCTCCTGTTCGCGGACTTCATAAAGTTCAGGAGGTATGAGCATTTTCTCACCGTTTACGGTGATTTCTGCACCGTTTTCACCTGGTGATGAACTCTCAAGTGCATCAGCGATTGCCTTTGCCTGTCCCCTGAATTTCGGGCCGAGAGCTCCCATGTCAGGAACTATTCTCTTCTGCCATACTTTTTTAGGTTCGCTGTAAGGGACAAAGACTGTAAATTTGTCGCCGCTTTCCTTTGAATGTGCACGGAGATCATAATCTGTCCTGTCTGCAATTCCCACAGCCTCGACCCAGCCGAAGCGTCCGGAAAATATTTCCGCATCCCAGCAGTCGGTTGCATAGTGGGCACGCTCGTCGGGAAGATGCTGACGGAATCTTACTTTTTCAGGGTCAGCACCGCAGGTCAGGAGGAAATCGTGTGTGAGTGCAATATAATATGCAACATACTCGTTTGCAACCATACCTGAATCAACGGCTTCTCTCATCGTTACCAGGACTGCCTCTGTCTCTTCTTCCTGCTGCTTTATCCCCCTTAGCGGAACAGCCCTGTCTGAATATCTTGCAAAGTTCGGGTGATCCTTTTTCTCCGGATGAATGAAGATCTCAGCTTCTGCCTGTGTGAATTCACGAAGGCGGATCATTCCCTGCCTTGGCGAAATTTCGTTTCTGTATGACTTGCCTATCTGGACTGCCCCGAACGGGAGTTTGTCACGGTAAAATCTTAAAAGACGGTTGAAATCGGTAAATATACCCTGTGCAGTTTCCGGACGCATGTATCCGGTTCTCTGGCTTCCCGGGCCGATATTTGTCTGAAACATCAGATTGAAGTAATAAACTTCTGAACCGTTGAAATTTTCACCGCATGCAGGGCATGGGAGATCCTTTAATATTTCTGTAAGTTCTTCGAGTGTTTTTGTTTCTGCATTTGAAATGCCATGGGCCTCAGCGATGTGGTCTGCCCTTTGATATTCATTACAGTGCGGACACTGAATCATTTTATCAGCAAAGCCTTTGACGTGCCCTGATGCGATGTATATTGACTCTTCTCCTACTGTCGGGCACTCGATCTCGAAATAGCCTTCACGCACAACATAAAAGTCGCGCCAGACATTTTCGATCTTTCTTTTCATCATTGCACCGAGAGGTCCGTAATCAATAAATCCTGCGACAGAACCGTAGCATTCTGATGAAGGCCATACAAACCCACGCCTTCTTGCGAGCTCTATTACTTTGTCGTATATGTCAGCCATTTTGCTTCACTCAAACTAAATTTCAAAATAATGTTTATTGCTTATTTTAAATGCTCATTATTGGTTTAATAATTCGACCGGAGATTATAAAATATATAATCACTCATTTGTCTGCTGTGAATTTGCAATAGGCAATAGGATTATATATTATAGTGAACATTATAATGGAAAATCTGGATTGATCAGTTATGGCAGCACCACGGAAGAAAAAGAAAATAAATACAGCAGACCGTAAACGGGAGCTATTGAATCTGTTTGCAGATATCTCAGGTAAGACAGAGATTGTAGAGCCAATGAAGAAGATCCACGGTACTTTGCGCGATAAGGATGCAATAGAGCGCGAGGTGGCTCTGGTTATGCGTGAAATCCTCGATCAGGGGCATTTCAAAACAAAATTAAAGCCAAGGGATCTTGCATGCCTTGTCTGCGGATACTATGAAGGCAAAAATGACACTGAGATTGCAAGGCAGCTTGGAGACGAGAAATTATCCAAGACTGTGGCAAGGGCACGTGTCAGACTGAAATTGTTCCGCGATCTTGATTTCAAGATGCCTTTTGAGCGTGAGTTGATGGAACAGCTTCTTGATTCCGGAAAGACAATGAAAGATATCAGCGAGGAGCTTGGGGTAAGTCCCTCGACACTTCGTGAATACAGGCATGTCATTGAGCAGGAGAAAGACACAACTCTTGATCCGTTCCTTGAGCGCATCAGGGATGTTATGGAAGACCGTGATCTTACCGAGTCTATGACAAGGGGCCTCAATAATGACGGCCTTTCAGAAGCTATTGATGCAACTGAAGCAGAACTTGCAGACCTGTCCTGATCGGGGAAAAAATAAAAAATATTTTTTTAAAATTTTATTTTACAAATCTGCCTCAAGAAGTTGTAATATATACTTTTATGTTCCAGTTGATTGAGACGAATTGAGAATATCTTTACCATTAAGAGATTTATGAAGACAAAATTTCCAAAACAGAACTTCAGGTTTTACAGTATTCTGGCGGTTTCCTTAATAGGAATCATGTCACTGTCCGGCTACATGCTTGCAGAGGCAAAGAGCCCTGTTGTGACCGGACTCAAACTGGAGGGGGCACCTGATTCTGTTGTATTTATTGCCGACCCTCATCTTCAGGAAAAGAATCTGGATCATATCAGAAATGCTATTGGCATTATAAACAAGATGAACCCTTCTGTTGTTTTAATCGGGGGGGATTTTGTAAATGGCGATGAAGAGGACTTTTCTCTTCATGATGTCTGGAAGGAGATTGATGCGCCGGTTTATGCAGTTTTGGGAAATCACGACTATCAGTCGGGGATTCATGGGATAAACGGGCAGTATAAGATGCTTGATGTCGCGATAAAAGCCAATACAACTGTTGAAGGTTATGATGTGAGTGCATTAAGGGATGAGAATACAAATTTGGAATTTGCATCCGGGCTTGAGGCCAGACTTGAAGAGTCCGGCGTGAATGTTTTGAAAAATGAGTATGTCATCATAAACGCAGGCGGAAAGGAGCTTATGATTGTCGGCCTTGATGACGGATGGGCGGGTCTTTCAAATCCTCCGGAACTGCCAGAAACCGATGCATATACAATTTATATGATACATGAGCCTGAATGCAGGGCTGACTGGGACGCTGATCTGATTTTGTCAGGCCATACTCACGGAGGGCAGTTTGCGCCGCCTTTTATTCAGTTACTAAATGACAACGGAATTCTTGAACTGAGCGGATATTTTGATTCAGGGACACCCCTTTACATCACACGCGGTATCGGCTCCTCAAGTCTTTTTGGAATAGAGTTAAGGTACCAGTCACAGCCTGAAATTGTTGTGATAAATCCCCGGTAATACACATTTTTCATGAATAATTCCTGCCGGCATCTGTATTAAAGCCGGCCGGATATTTTAAAAGCCAAATATTTATTCATTCAAAGACCGATTTTAATCACTATGAAACTGAGATGGCTTGGACATTCATGTTTTTTTATCGACGGTTCAAAGAAGATATTAACAGATCCTTTCATGCCGTATGGCGATTTTGGATGCAGCCCTGATATTGTTGCAGTCACACACGGACATTCTGATCACCTTGGGGAGACGCTGACTCTTAAAAGGCTCACGGTCTGTCCGAATGAACTTGCAAAATATCTCTCAGAAAAAGGGATTGAGACAGAACCGATGAATATCGGAGGGAGTGTTGAAGCTGACGGTGTTAAGTTTACGATGGTCTGGGCATCGCATTCATCGGAGATTACCGACGGGGATGAAAAGATATACGGCGGCCCTGCGGCAGGGTTTGTAATTGATATTGACGGTGTCAGGATTTATCATGCAGGCGATACGGGGCTTTTTTCAGACATGAAGCTCATCCGCGATATGTATCATCCCGATATTGCACTGATTCCGATTGGAAGCAGATATACAATGGGCCCTTCTGAAGCTATGGTTGCAGCAGAGTTTGTCGGGGCACCTGTTGTGATCCCTATGCACTATAACACCTTCCCTGCAATTGAGCAGGATGCCAATGCCTTTAAGGATGCAGTTGAAAGGGTGACTGACATGAAGGTTCTGGTTTTAAATCCCGGCGATGAGATTGAGACCGGTGATTATCTCAAATAATTTTTTATGTCTTTTTTCCTGTAAATTTATTTTATCCGTGCTTTATTGCATTGTATGATGCAGAATATAAAATGAAAAATTTAAACTAATTTATCTGTTCATATTCTTTTTCATGGCAGGGAATACCTCCGGAAATGCTGAAAATGTAATTGTCAGAAATCTGCACCCGGCTGAGATCAAAACCGCAATAAAATGGGCAGCAATAGAGGGATGGAATCCGGGGATTTATGATGGTGAATGCCATTATGCCGTTGATCCTGAGGGCTGGTTTGCGGCTGAGATTAACGAAGAGATGGTTGGAATTGTTCAGTTTTCAAATTATGATGATAACTTTTCATTCGGAGGTTTTCTGGTTGTAAAAGAGGAATTTCGAAATATGGGCATCGGTGATGCACTCCTGAAAACCGGTCTTGCACATACGAAGGGGAGTATATGCGGTGCTGACGGGGTTTTTGAGATGCAGGATACATACTCACGAAAGTACGGATTAATCTTTGCTTACCGGAATATCAGGTGGGAAGGGGAGATAAGGGGTGAGAAGAATCACGGTCTTTTAAAGGCGGAGGATGTTCCCTTTGAAAGCCTGTTGTCCTACGATGCCCGGCATTTTCCTGTCGTAAGGGAAAAGTTTCTTGAAAGATGGGTAAACCAAAAAGAGAGCACCTGCCTTGTAAGCTGTGAGGGTGATCTCATCAACGGTTACGGGATGATCAGAAAGTGTGTTGAAGGCTATAAAATCGGACCGCTTTTTGCAGACAATCCGGATATCGCTGAGAAGATATTTTCAGGGCTTTGCGGTTCTGTTGAATCCGGGCCTGTATATCTTGACACGCCTGAGCCGAATTCAGATGCTGTTGCACTTGCTAAAAAATACAATATGACAGAGGTGTTTGGAACAGCAAGAATGTACACAAAAGAGATCCCAAAACTCCCGCTGGAAAACATCTTCGGGGTTACATCGTTTGAGATGGGATGAGCCTTCAGGCAGCCCTGTTTTTTTGCATTGTATTCGGAAATGACCCTGATTTTTTTGAAGATTTTTATTTTAAGAGATAAAGCCGGGAGGAAGAATCTTTTTTCCATTCAATTTATCTCAAAATAAATCACCCCCGATAATCCTAATGTATGTACAGACTATATGTGTCAATATTTTTCACACCATAATATATTGGATAATTTTATGTTCTTAAAACAGCACTGAGGGTTCATCCGTTTAAATCGTGGGGGATTTTATGATGGATGATGAAAATGAAAAAAACAGGTCTGTTAAAGAGCCTGAAATTAATGGAGAAAGTATCAGCGGAATTATATTGACAATATACCTTATGGGACTATATGCTGGATTTCAGATATTTAGAATGCCCTCTATGAAGGAATCTGTGATGTCCTGGTTTGGATTGCTTGAATATTATAATAGTTATACATTTTTGTTTTGTATTTTGTTTTTGGCAATATTTTTCGCACTATGCATAATCCCTATATTGATATGTGCGTCCCTGTCTGAAAAGATTAAAGAAGGATCTTCCGCGGGTACGGGAAACTACAGGAACAATCTGATTTATTTAGACCATGAATCCGAACCTGAAGATGATGATTCCCGTTCTGATTCCGAATCCGGTTATTCTGATCTTGGAGGATTTGATATTGGAGGTGACTGATAAATTTCAGGAATCCTTTTTTTACTTTAGAAAAAAACGGAGTTGCCTGATAAAATAGAAAATTAATAATTATTTTATAATTTATGGAATTAAAAGAAGTTCCCCGTTTTATCACTATTCAGAAATTTATGAAAAGGATTCCAAAACTCATATTCATATAATCCTAAAAGATGTAATTCGCTGATTGCACCAAAAAGGCGAGAAGATTAAAATAACCTGGATTAATGCAACCGGTTTTACAAGTTATATGCAAGTCTTTACTACTCAAAAAGATTACCAGTCCTGTTTTAGAAAAGCCATTGTAATTACAAGTGCAATTATTGGCAGAAAAGTCGTTATCGGGGTACTCTTCCTGGTTGTTGGAGATGCATTTTGGGAAATTATTTTCGCAGGTACCGGTTTTACTGGGAGATTGCCAATCTCTATTGAAATCAAATTCGTTTTTTCTGATAACAGGTATAATATTCCGCCCTGTGCCCCGCCTGCGATTACTTCTCCGTTATCTGAAATGAATATCCGTTTGACCGGAAGATCAATTTGGTGCTTTGACAGAATCTTACCGTTTTCATCAAGGACAAACAGATTGTCCCTGCATGAGGCTGCAACGAGTTTGCCATCGTAAGAGATTGCCGCAGACCCTATATCATCAGATGTTGCATTTGCGAATTCAAAACTCCATAATATGCTGCCTGTATCATTCAGGCAATATCCAATAAATTCACTTCCCGTAACAAAGCGGCTTCCATCTCCCGAGACATCAATATACACGAGGGGCCTATCGTATGCAGGCCTGTCTTCAACCAGATATGTCAAAGACTTATTGATTACTTCATTGCCCGATTTATCAAGGCATATCACTCCGCCGAGATCGACAATTCCGATAAGGTTTAGATCATCAGATATGGATGTTCTTGGATTTGCTGATATGAAGGATGCCTGTCTGGCTTGATAGTCCCATAGCAATTCCCCGAATCTGGAATATAGACTTCCTCTTGTGAAATGTGATGTGCCTGCAAAAAAGTAATCTTCATCGGAAGAGATCCCGACAGAATCAATCGCAGGGATACGTTTTGAAAAGAATTCAGTGCCGTTTTCATCAAAAACGTGGAGTGTGTGAGTATAAGGGTCGTCTGGCAAATCCTCGTTATACACAAGACAAAGCGATCCGTTTTCAGATATAACAGTTTTAGGACTGCAACCCTTTATTGATGATTCCCAGAGAAAGTTCCCGGAATTATCGAACAAAATTACATTTCCCTCTTCAGATATACATGAGATATATTCCCCGTTTCCTGAGATTGCAACTCCTGAAATGTTTGTTCCTGTCTGATAGGCCCAGACCGGTAATCCATCTTTTGTAATGAGTGCCAGAATCCCTCTTTCCGGGTCTCCTGCGATTATCATGTTCCCATTATTGCTTAATGATACATGAACAAAGTCAATATTTTCTCTATCATATCCCTGAAATTCATCCGCACTAACTAAAGCTGCAATGATAAATATACTCAGAAAAAAAATCGAGATTAATTTTATTTTTTGCATGATCTTTGCTCCAGATTCATTTTTTTATTTAATGATCGTATAGTCATCCCCCACTCTCCCCCGGTTGAAAATGGGACTGGGGGTTTTATAACTTCTCTCACTATGTTCTTGAACTATTCCAGGAATTATAATGAAAATTAATCAGGGTATAGTTTTCCAGGTATAAATGTAAGGTAAGGCTCTTTCATACCGGCTGCTTTTGCACTATCGGCGAATAGTGAATAGACTTCATCCATTATTGTTTCGTTGACAGGTATATCCGGATCCCACCAGACAGAAATTCCTCCTAAACAGGAATCAGGACCATATCCGTTGACTGGTCCTCCTTTAGATGCCCACCAGTATTTATCAAAATCATAATGGGGTGGTCTGATAGCATTCCAGCTTTCATACTCGTAGTAAGTTCGTTCTGACCAGTTTCCATACTCTTTAAGAATTGTCAGGTTTGAATTATAATAGCTTACACATGTTTTTTTTGTCTTGTCTATTCTTGGATCAGTCTCAGATTTTTTACTGTCATTTATGAGAGAATCTTCCGCATGTGCAGAGGAATTATTCTGACTATAAGATATAGTTATGATAAATATTCCAAATAATGCTGCACAGATTAATACAGATGCCAAAAAAATAGTTGAATTTTTTTTCATTGCCATACAATAGCCTTCTACCTTGTCAGGGGTGTTATGCCTAAATCACTCATGATGCCTGAAATCGGGCTAAACAAGGCTCCGTAATTATCACTATTTCCAACATGAATTCCTGCCAGATACATTTCATGCTTTTGCACATAATTAACTGAATTTTTTTAGGAAAAGTTTGATAAAAGGATTAATTTCCCCCATTTTATCTCCCCTAATAGAAAATAGGACAGGGGGCTTTATAAATTCTCTCACTATGTTCTTGAACTATCAACGGATCAATTAAAAAAAATTTAAATTTAGTATACATTTTTTTAGGAAATTTTTAAAAACAGGGAATTGAATTTTTATACTGATAAGAAGGAAATGACGTTTTGTATTTTCCTCCTGTGACGTGTTTTAGATCTTTAATTATATCAATTTGGAGGATTATTTATCTGTTTGGGAATTTCGGAAATCCAGTCAATTATGCTTTTGATCCTCCCTCCTAATCCCATTCAGTCACAAGTTAAACTCATAATCAAATACTTTCGGTTTATAGCTAATTAACCGTCTCTTAGATAGAATTTGGCAATAAAGATTATATCATCAGATTTTGATATGTTTTCATATTGCGTATAGGATTTTTCAAATAAAATATCATTAAATGTAATATCTTCAATCTTCACAAGCCTGGACGGATAAGTAACAATTCCTTCATCCTTTAATGTATCAAGGATTAAATTCTCATTTTCATCTGAAAGTGAGTTGATACTTACAGGATAATAGTCCGGTTGTCTGTTGTCAAAGCAAATAATTTCATAAAATATCCACCCATATGTTGAAATATCAACAAAATGATTCAAAGCCTCAGGAATCTGATTTGAATCGGGAGATAGCGCAGCATAATAATTCATATCATATGATTTATAATCAATAGTACTCCATGACGCATCATGACCCAGTTCTTTGTTCAATAATCTGTTGATTTCATTGTCAGTAGTATCTGCTTTAAAACTGATTATTGGATACCAGTATCTTCCTGAATTGTTGGCGGTGTAATAATACGGGTCACAAAACCTGTTTACAGAATTTACCCTGATGGCAAATATCGTATCATAGTCTTTATTTATCCTGTTCAGGGATGATACAATCCGGTTGTTTACATCAGGATTATTTTTGCAGGAACATAACATGACTTTCAAATTTTGGCTTTCATCCTGGTTTTTGCCATAATTTTTGCCATAATAGATTTTCCATACAACATCCACATCTCCAAAATATTCATTCATCAGGGACTTAATATCAGGATAATCCATATTGGCATTAAAGACCAGTTCAGGGTACCATTTTTCACCCAGTGTTTCTGCATCTGAATTTGTAAATGTGTACTTCTCTGCTGAATAGTTTATGGTGCTGATCGGTGTAATTAACGGATTATAATTCTCTCCAATTAAAACACAATAAATTGATACAACCAGAACTGCCACCATCAGGACAATTACGATTGATATCAATTTTTTTTTTGATTTAGTCATAGATACAATATCTCCAATAATAAAAAAAGGATTTATTGTTAAAAAATTACCATCCTACAAAAATCCACTCTATGATTTATCAATGTTGGTTCGTTTTTCAACATTTCAATTGAATAATCATCCTTCGACATTGCACCGACATTAATGAATTTACTTAACTCATTTTTTGCTCCGTTGAATGCATTATTCTGGGATACTGAATATTTTTCAATATTCTCAATATCAACCGCACTAACCGCCGGAACAAACACTGCCCCGACAAAAATCATTACCATAAGCAGGCAAAAAGCCCGCATGCCTTTTTTGATTTTCATTGTTTACCTCATAAATTTCTTTAAAAACCGGCATGCAAACCTTAATCTGCAATTATGCATCTTATGTTAAATGCCGGTTATATCAATCGGCGGATAAATCATTTGGAAAAGAAGAGAAAATGATTAGCTAGAGAAGTCTCCTCTTTTCCGAATCTTTTTTTGGCTCCCCACGATTGACTTTAAAACGGTTTGATAAAAGAGTGAACATCCCCTTTATTTATCACCAAAGAGTATTATAAAAAAATACATATGTATCTTGTGGTACAATACTTTACACATTATTTCAGATACAGTCAAAAATATTGCAATCAGATTATCACTTTGACCTAAAAAACGGAGTGTCATAAAAAGTCTTTTTAATTTTAACCTCTTTTCCTCATCAGTTCACTTTTTATAAACTCCGTTTTATGCCATGCATGACAGGCACCGGCTCATTCCATAATTATAATATATTATGCCAAAAAGGACAACACTTACGAAAAGGGTAACCAAAACTGACTCAACATTATTTTTATCCTTTAAAATGCTGAGGCATATGCATGTTAATACGGCAAACCAGACTAAAAGCAATGATATTATATAATACACTTCTATGAAACTTGTGAGCCATATAAACAGTATTACAGGTGACGCTGAGTAAATAACTCCTTTAATAGTATCTTCATAATTACCTGCTCCGTTTTTTGTAAAAAGAAGAAGAAAATGAATAATCAGACTTATAATTAGAATCAGAAAAATGCCGCCTGTAATGAATGAAATAAAATTAGTTGCAAATAAAAGAAGAGCGCCTAAAAACCAGTTGTTATTGGCGATTGACATATTTACATCGGTATTACCAATATAAAATGCCAGTAAATAGAATGAAGACCCAAAAAATGCGGTAAAAATAAAAAATAAAAGATCTTCCCTCAAAGAACCGCTTTTAACACTCCTGATTGTAGAGAAAGGGTTAATCAAAATAAAGAGTGAGTTTTTGATAATTTTATTCAATTATTCTACCTCCTGTTTAATGATCAGGGTAAAGCTAAACAACCCAGACCACCTACAGCAACCCAGTCGCTGTGATTAGAATCTCCACCTGTTGTTCCATAGTAATTACAGCTTATCCAGGCATCCACTGAATGTTTAGGCGGTGAGACGGAATAAACCGACCAAATAACATCAGCCTCTACATAACCTGTGATTCCAGTAATTCTGGTTGAGTGATCAAAGCTGCATTTGGCAAAACCTACGTCCTGAGATGTATATGAACTGTCACTTATACCTAATATCTGATTCCCGTAATCATAAGTGAATGTTCCTTTTGTATATAGAGTTGCACTGGTATATCCTAAATAAACCCAGCGATCCGTTCTGGTAATTGTTGCGGAATAAACACTTTTTGAACTGAATTCCTTGCTTTTTGTATTTGAAAGACTAATCTCTTTTAATAGATATTCGGTTGTAGTTTCAGGCAGGCCACCTTTAACAGGACTGGTTATAATTTTTGATCCTAAATCCTTTAATTCTGCTTTATCAATAGATATTATGCCATTATCCTCCAAAATAATGTAATAATTATCTTCACCTGTTTTATAGAGCAGAGCTTTTTCATTCTCACCCTCAATGTAACCAATTATTTGATCATTTTCAATCTTTAAACCCGAAAGAGAAATTAATTTAACTGCATTTTCTGAGTTCTGATTGTAAGATTGCCATTGGGAACCTTTAGTAATGATCGGTTCCTTGAGTTCCAGTATTTCATAAATACTAATTCCAGTCGTCTCATTGGTTGTTTTAATTTCCTCCGCACTAACTACTGGAACAAAAACCGCTCCAAGAAGTGCCATTACCATAAGCAGGCAAAAAGCCCGCATGCCTTTGTTTAGTTTCATTTTTTACCTCATAAATTTCTTTAAAAACCGGCATGCAAACCTTAATCTGCAATTATGCATCTTATGTTAAATGCCGGTTATATCAATCGGTAATAAATCATTGGGAAAAGAAGGGAAAAGGATTGGTTAGATCTTCTCTTCTTTTCCAATTTCTTTTAACCTGGTTGATTTTTTAGGTTTGATAAAAGGATGGACATCCCCCCATTCTCCCCCGGTTGAAAATAGGACTGGAGGTTTTATAACTTCTCTCACTATGTACTTGAACTGTTCTCGTAAATATTCAAAAAATGAATGTGAGTCCTCATTTATTATTATAATAAAAGTAAATTCTGTTTTCATTAAAAGTAAGACTGATTTTAAAAAGCTTAAATTAGAATTGCGGTTTTTGAGAATTTATAAAATTTTGTTGGCCATTAGATGAATTATGAGGCATGAACGGTCACATTCACCTGTGTAAATCCGGAACTGTACATGCTTAAAGATTCATTTATTGAGAATCTATAATCAACCGCTCTCGTCATGAACCCCGTCTTGCCGGTACTTACCCAAAGAATAATATTAAAATTGATCTTCTCAGCTGTTGAATCAGATTCATTTTTAAGATTATCGGGTAATGCAACCATCGTTTTGTAACTATAATCCATGTCTTCCAAATTCATTGTCAATTTATTCTGACCATCTAAAACCGGAGAAAGATAAACCTGTTTTCCATTGTCTACAGTTAGACCGTCAGGAAGATACTGATTAAATTCAGCATTTATATTTGTCAGATTCACCCCTGCATGCTGAAACGCGAGCATCTTCTTGTCACTATCCGGAAATCCGACTATTACCGTATGCCATTCTCCAAAGTACCTGTTGTCAATCTCTTCAAGAGGTAGAAGATACTCTCCGTTTTGCATAGGCAGTGGAACAATAACATCATTCAGATAATTCCCATTTTTATCTTCAAGTCCTGTCACTGATACTATATACTTAATATTGCCCTGTCCTTGGTTGTGAACGAAAGACTCAAAAAAAATAACCGGAACAATGATTCCTGCGATTATTACCAATAGTCCGATGATAACAGTACTGCTGATTATCTTATCTGAAGTATTTTTGGATCTGCTTGTCATCAGTGCACTTAACGCAATAACCAAAAGTGTCAGGATGATTAGGGGGAATGTCCCAAGTAATATAACGCAAAGTTGCCTGGGAAGTGAAAATAATACTCCTGAGAACATCATCAGGATCAGTATTATTACTGCGATCAGCGATACCCCTGCAATAGTATAATTTTTATTCAATTCCATAGGTCATTAAAAATTTAATTTGTTATGTCCTGTCCTGGACATATTTCACAAGGCCGTTATTATAACGTGAACCTGCTGCTATAGACAGCATTGTATTAGCTATTACAGTAGGATCATCTTTCCAATCATCGTTAGGTCTATTATAATTGATTAAATCTGAGATATAAATTTTATATCCCGAAGTAATTGAATTCAGATAACTTGCAGTGTCAGATACGTCATTTATTGTATAATAATAATCAACCATTGCTGATTGAAAATTTTTGCCGTTTGCCCAATTACTACCTACATATGACTCATATTCCTGATGATTAATAAGATCTACATAATTATTATGAAAAGGCATTGACATGTCAGTCATAAAATGTAGCGCATATGCTAGATCTTGGTAACCTTGTACTTCGTTATTATTGTTAATGTTGTCAATAGCCCAACCTGCGTATAATTCAGCACTTGATGGACCTAAAGTATTAGCGTAGTGGTTACATGAACTTAATGGTGGAGCTAATTGATCGGCATCATCGGCATAATTATACAAAATCTGTGCATTTGCAGATGATAATCCTCTGGTAATTGCTGCATCATAAGCCATAGCCTTATGAATATTCCCTCCCCATTTCGCATTGGTCTGATGAGGGTCAGGCATATATGGAACTGCAAGGTTAAGTATGCTAATATAATCTTCCATAGCAATTTCTGTTTTCATCAACTCTTCATTAATTAGCCTAAGGATCTCTGAATATTCCTTCGAACCAATATCCGATTTTAACAGGTATTCTTTGATGTATGTTAATGATTCCCTATACTGGGCATCATTATCAATGTTTAGAGTAACTCCCGGGGGAATAGCAAGTTGAATTTCTCCATCATTTGATATTTTCAAATCTATACTTTCCGCACTAACCGCCGGAACAAACACTGCCCCGACAAAAATCATTACCATAAGCAGGCAAAAAGCCCGCATGCCTTTTTTGATTTTCATTGTTTAACTCATTAATTTCCTTTAAAACCGGCATGCAAACTTTAATCTGCAATTATGCATCTTATGTTAAATGCCGGTTATATCAATCGGTAATAAATCATTGGGAAAAGAAGGGAAAAGGATTGGTTAGATCTTCTCTTCTTTTCCAATTTCTTTTAACCTGGTTGATTTTTTAGGTTTGATAAAAGGATGAATATCCCCCCATTCTTCCCCGGTTGAAAATAGGACTGGAGGTTTTATAACTTCTCTCACTATGTACTTGAACTGTTCTCTTAAAAAATTGAAAAATAATATATACTGAAAATTATTTTATCTGCTCTTCAGGAATTAAATTGGCTGAGTTTTATTATTTTGGAAAAAAGAGGTGTTTTAATGGTTTTTTCTGTTCTGCGCCTTTAGAATTTAAAATTAATACTCACTGAAATATTTTTTTGCATTAAGTCAGATTTGCTCTCTCTAATTCGAGATTTTCCTTTATTTCATCAGGAAGGTTTTCAGCTACAAAAGATTCAAGGCCAGATTTGATGTAGTAGTGCCCTGATCTTCCTGATTTTCGAACAGACAGAATGCCTGCACTCTCCATTTTTTTAATATGCCATGTTACAGCACTTTTTGAAAGGTTTAGTTCATCCTTAAGATCGGTGTTTCTTATCCCCGGGTATTTTAGAATTGATGCAAGAATCTTAACCTGAACGGGATTGTGGCAGATGCTGATAATTTTTCTTTCCTGACTTGAAAATGTGTTATGATTCGGGAAAATTCTCTTAAAATGATCTGAACTTTCAATAATTATATGATTGTTATTTTCAAGGCATCCGAGATGATACCTAAGAGTCTCCCTGTTAATATTTATTTCATCTGAAAGCTCTTCTATGCATCTTCCCGGATATTCTATTACGTAATCAAGAATTTTCTGTCTTTTTGCATTTTCAAGTGCATATCTGATTTTTCCTGCAATAAGCGGAAAAAATTTGATTGCAGCAACTGATCCGATTATAGTTGATGAAATCCATGAAACCTGAATCCATAATGGCAGATCCCAGAAAGTTTCAATCCCGTCTGCTCCTGAAACATCGGCATCAGGCTCAGTGATTTCGCCAAAAGTAACCGTATATTCACAGCATCCTGCATGAACAAACAAAGCGGCTGATAAAAAAATAATTAGAATTGTCTTTTGCTGAATGTTCATGATCTGTTTATCATATATCTTTTATATATAATAATCCTCAATTCCTGAAACACTATACCCGTAAACTTCGTACCGCCATTTCCCCTGTGCAATACCATTCGGATTATTTATGTCAAACTGAATTCTTCCGTTGATAGATCCATCGGAATTATCATAATAATAGCCAAAAGTATGGCCGTCCGGGGAATAAACCTTTAATCTGAGGGAATTTGATGTATCTCCCCAGTTTAAGTCAATATGCAATTGTGTTGTAAGACTGTTTATATATTTATATATCCAGTCTGTTTCTCCCTGGGTAATAGTCTGATAGACTGACTTTGTCTGATAGTCATTTTGTTTTTCGGAATTAATCCATGTTATCGTGTAGCCCTCATTTAAGGCAGCCGCATCTGTTCCAAAATCATCTGCAGCTGCAGCGAATGGTATAAGCATAGCTGCAGCTATAAGCATAATCAAAAATTTCTTCATAATTTCACCGCAAAACCCTCTCTATCGGGCTGCAATTGATACTATAAAACAGGTTATTAAAAAATTCTCTCACTATGTCATTGAACTGTTTTTACTTTGTTTAAGCAAATAAAGAAAAGATATATATACAAAATAGAAATCACGCACAAAAATAAAAACCCTGTAATTAAATCCTCTCACCGTCTCATTGAACATATGTTAAATTTCGGATGAAATCCGCATCTTTCAAAGATATATTAAAAAATCTTCAAAAGCGCTTAAAAATTATAAAAAAAGAATTTCTGATTAGAAATCAGTCATGACCCTGAACTGGTCAATCTCTTCCTTGTTCATTTCCTCAAGGAACTGTTCTGCTGAATTCTGGATATTCTTGCTTGCAGTGATTGCACGTCCTACGACGATGATATCTGCGCCTGATGCAAGAGCTGTCTTGACAACATGCTGACGGACACCGCCGGCTGTTGCAACAAGGAGTTTTCCACCTGCTGCTGCCTTGATTGCAGGAATGTCTCCCCAGTTGTATTCTGTTGATTCGTTGTCAATTGCACGGTGCATCTCAACGATGCTTGGTACTGCATTGACTTTTGCAAGCTCTTCAATTAATTTTGCAGGCTCTTTTACATTGAGCATATCGATTACTGAGTATATGCCTGTCTTCTTTGCTTCTTTGATGAACTTCTCAATTGTTGAGACAGGTGCAAGACCTGATACGACAACAGCATCAGCGGATGCGTTTGCTGCCATCCTTGCCTCCAGGTTTCCTGTGTCGAGTGTCTTTAAGTCTGCAATGATAAATGCATCTGGTCTGATCTTTCTGATCTCGCCAATTACTGCAAGACCAAACTGTTTGATTAACGGAGTTCCTGCTTCAATTAAAACGTGGTCGTTTTTAGGAACTGCTTTTAAGACCTTTTCTACTGAGCCCATGTCAACAAGGTCGAGAGCGACCTGAAGGTATGGAGGGTCCCAAAGGCGGTGTACCTTGAATCCCATAACAGCGTGTCCTGCACGGTCCTTTTCATGCATGAGTGTTTCTTTGCTTGGGAATTTGTTAAATGCACGCTCAATTGCGAGTTTTGTTGCACCGTAGTTGTAGCGGTAAATTCTGTTGTAGTCCTTTGCATCGGGGTGGAGGAATGCGCTAACCAAAAGAACAGTCTCTTCAGCATCGCATTCATCAAAGACGCCTTCTTCATATGAGTCTGCAACAGCCTTTGCAACTGATGCCTGGACTGCACCAAACATTGCATTGACCTGTGACTCTTTTTTAAGGGTTACTTTTGGAATGATGAGTGTTGCAGGCTTTGTCAGAAGATTTGGCCTGATAACTGCCAGAAGTGGGGTGTGTCCCTGCGATAGCTGTGATGCTGCGTTTGCAAATGCCATTCCAACCGGACCTGTCTTGTCACCGATTAAAAGATCGATGTGCGCAAGTTCTGCGCCTTCGCCTTCGAGTGCTTCGCCAATTAAATACATAGAGGTTTCCTACCTGTCTTAAATATGGGTGCTACTGATAGAAAAAGAATCACTTTGGAATATTTATCAGTAAAAATTTCCTGCGAATTTTAAGTGAAATGCGCAGCATAACGGTTCGTATAAACATTAACTTTAGAAAAGAAAATTCATAGAAATGGGGTCGGTGAGATTTGAACTCACGATCGACGGGTCTCTCCGTACATGCGTTACATTTTCAAGCGTGATTTACATCATCAAACCGGTCATCTTATGATCAGATCATAAGACATGTTTGCATCAGCGCTCCAACGGATCATCATCAAATCAGCAGACCCATTGTTCATCATACGCAAAGACCGTTGGAGCCCGTCGCCATGCCGGACTAGGCCACGACCCCTCCAGAATCTATAATAAAATAACCCGTAATATGATTTAAGAATTTGGATATCTTTCTAAGATTTACAAAGACCCGGGCCTGCATTCATCAGGGATAGTATAGGGATATGATCTTTTGTGTAGAGCCGCTTAAACCCTATTTGAAATAACCCTAATTGGCTTAATTAAAAGCTTCAAATTTATTTATCTGCGATTTTAGAGGAGATGATAAGATCGAAATTGACAAATTTCAAAATTACTTTAACAGACGGATGCAGGCAGATTGCCGTCAAATATATTTCCTCTGTTAAACAACTTATATGGATATGGCTATGATAAGCTACGCGAGCGGGTTGTCAGACGTACCGCTGATAGGAGAGACTATCGGCGGGATGCTTGAGCGCATCAGCGCGACATACCCCGACAATGAGGCTCTGGTTGCAGTAGACCAGAACATAAGGTGGACGTATAGTGAATTCCTCTCGAAAGTGGATGAGCTTGCTCTTAGCCTTATGGCACTTGGCGTCAACAAGGGTGATCGCGTAGGTATCTGGGCAATGAATTACGCAGAATGGGTTCTTGTCCAGTTTGCAACCGCAAAATGCGGTGCGATAATGGTCAATATAAATCCGGCATACCGCACGTTTGAACTGGAATACGCCTTAAAACAGGCTGAGGTCCATACACTCATTCTTCAGGGACGTTTTAAGACATCGGATTATGTGGGAATGTTTTATGAGGCATGTCCTGAGGCAATCGAGTCACGCGCTGGTAAAATAAGCACTGAAAAGTTCCCGTTCCTCAGGAATGTTGTATTTATGGGGGATGTCCCCTACAACGGGATGTTTACCTGGGATGAATTTATTTCAAAAGGCAAAAACATCAGCCGTGAGGAATTAAAGGAGCGTGAAGAATCCCTCAGCTTTGATGATCCAATCAATATCCAGTACACAAGCGGTACGACAGGGTATCCAAAGGGAGTTGTCCTGACCCATCACAGTGTTGTAAACAACGGCTTTACGATAGGTGAGGGAATGAAATTTACAGAAAAGGATCGTCTTTGCATCCCTGTTCCTTTCTACCACTGCTTTGGAATGGTTTTGTCGAATCTTGCATCGGTAACACACGGTTCCACAATGGTTCTTCCGGCCCCTGCATTTGATCCCGAGGCTGTCTTAAAGGCAATAGACAATGAAAAATGCACCGCTGTTCACGGTGTCCCGACAATGTTTATTGCCGAACTTAAGCATCCGAATTTCAACAAATACAAATATGACACTCTGAGAACCGGAATTATGGCAGGTTCTCCGTGCCCTATTGAGTATATGAGGGCTGTAAATGAAAAGATGAACATGAAGGACATTGTCATTGTCTACGGCCAGACTGAGACATCACCTGGTGTTACGATGACGACAACAAATGATCCGCTTGAGAGAAGGGTTACAACGGTCGGCAGAACATTTCCTCATGTTGAGTTAAAGGTAGTTGATCCTGTCACTCAAAAGATTGTTCCAAGGGGTGAACCCGGAGAGATCTGTGCACGCGGTTACGTTGTCATGAAGTGCTACTACAACAATCCGAGTGCTACCCGTCAGACAATAGATTCTGATCACTGGAATCATACCGGAGATCTTGGAATCATGGATGAGGAAGGCTATGTCAAGATTGTCGGAAGACTCAAAGAGATGGTCATACGCGGCGGAGAGAACATCTATCCGCGTGAGATTGAAGAATTCCTGCATACCAGCCCAAAGATTGAGGATGTCTATATTACAGGCGTTCCTGATGAGAAATACGGTGAGGAGCTTATTGCCTGGGTAAAGCTTCATGAAGGCCTAAAAATGACTGAAGAGGAGCTTAAGGAGTTTTGCAAAGGTCAGATTGCCCGCTATAAGATTCCAAAATATGTCAAGTTTGTAGACAGTTTCCCAATGACTGTATCAGGCAAAATAAAGAAGGGAGATATGCGGGAGATTTCAATTGCAGAACTTGGTCTTGAGACTGAGGCAAAGATAGAGACTGCCTGAAAATCTTTCTTCTTAATAATTATTTCAAATAATTTTTTTGGAAATCTGGTTTAAATTTTAAAAATCCTGATTGTCGTGAATTAAAAAAGTTGTATTTGTATTATTTTTTGTTTAATTGTCTGCGTTTTCTTTTCTATTTACAAGATTAAATGCAGTTTCTGCGGCCTTTTGATAGACTTCCTCTTCTCCGGGGATGTTACCGTCATACATCAGGACTCTTCCGCTGCATAAAACTGTGTCAACCGCATTTGAACCGCACGCATAGACAATATTTGATTCCGGATTGTACAGAGGGGTCATGCATGAGATATTTGTCTTCAGGAGAACGATATCTGCAGGAGCACCTGTCTCTATTTTGCCTGTTCCAAACCCGAGCGCCTTTGCACCTGATTCTGTTGTCATTTTGATTGCTTCATGTGCAGGGAGGAGTGTGTCTGAATTCCAGAAGAATTTCTGAAGAATTGCGGCTGTCTTCATCTCTTCGAGTATGTCAAGATTGTTGTTTGAAGAGCATCCGTCTGTTCCCAGAGTTACGTTTGCACCTGCATCGATGAGCTGCTGGTAGGGCATTGCACGGTTTACTGCAAGTTTCATGTTTGAGACCGGATTGTGTGAGACTGAGACTCCCCTTTTGCCAAGAAGTGCACATTCTTCGTCATCGAGCCAGCAGCAGTGGGCGGCAACTGTATTTTCAGACAAACATCCGCACTTGTCCAGAAGTTTTGCAGGTTTCATTCCGTGCTGGTTTACACAGTCTTTGACCTCTGTTTCAGTTTCGCTTAAGTGAATGTGTAAAAGACTGTCATTTTCCTTTGCATACTCCGAGCACCATGAGAGTCCTTCCGGTGCAACGGTGTAGGGTGCATGGGGGCCGACAGCTGCCCTGATTTTTTGGTTGTTCATCTTTTTGACATCCGAGAAGAGCTTCTCTGTTGCTTTTATCTCAGACTCTCGTTTTTCCTCACTTCCAAAATCTATGAAACCGTGGGAAAGCACTGCCTTCATTCCGCATTCGTCAACTGCCTTTGCCGCCTCATCCATGAAAAAATACATGTCGTTGAAAGCAACGGTTCCGGATTTTATCATCTCAATGCAGGCAAGTTTTGTTCCCCAGTAAACATCCTCACCGCATAGGTGTGCCTCAAGCGGCCAGATCTTTTCAGAAAGCCATTCCTGAAGGTGCATGTCATCTGCATAACCTCTTAAAAGAGTCATTGCAGCGTGGGTGTGGGTGTTGACGAATCCGGGGGATGCAACTGTTTTTGAGCCGTCAATTATAAACTCGGCTTCGTTTTTTAATTCCCCCGATATGCTTTCGCTGATCTCTCCGATATTACCCTCTTCTGTTATGAAAATATCCTGTCTTTTTCCGTTCAGGAGGGTTCCCCTTATAAGAACTGATGAATTACTGCTGAAAATATCTGTTTCGTTAATCTCGTTTGACATAATTTTGCTCCTAATTATATTTTTTAATCCAAAGTGGCAAATATCCGGAAATTTGTAAAAATTATTTGATTTTTAACAATTGGAAGTTAGAAAATATCATATTTTGCTTATTACTTCGCTGATTATATCTTCTATTTTTTCCTTGTTTGCCTTTGATTTTTCCAGTATTGCTTCATAGCTCAGTTCATCTTTACAAAGGCCGTTGCAGTAGTTGTCAACTGAGCAGATTGCCGCAAATGGTATTCCCAGTTCGTTTGCGATTGTTGCTTCGCTTGCAACTGTCATCCCTACAATATCCCCTGCATTTTTAAGAAAATCTATTTCAGCCGAGGTTTCAAAACGGGGGCCTGCCGTCTGTACATAAGTTCCGCCGGTTTTTGCTTCGGGAATTATTTCAGAGAGTTTTTTGATTAACTCTTTGTCTATTGAAGGTGCTACGTGCCCTATTGCATTGTTATGTATTGTCGGGATTGAATAAGGGCTGAAATAATCATCCGGAAGAACGATAGTTCCCGGTTGAATCTCTGCTTTTAGTGATCCCGTGGATCCGAATGCAATTATTCTGTCAACACCTGACAGAGCCATTGCACTGATGCATGCGGCATAATTTATCTTATGCGGCGGTGTGCGATACTGATGGCGCATCAGAAGTGCTATTTCTCCCAGGTATATTTCTGATGGTCCGAAAGGTGTTGCAATTGTCTTTTTTTCAAGTTCGGGAAGATCAGCATACAAAAGGCTTGTCCCGCCTACGATTCCTAGCATAAGATTACCTCATTATTTGTGATAGTCAATAAAATCCGGAACTGTGCTTCTCCATTTAAAAGCATCTTTTATAAATTTTTGAATATCCGGCATAATCTTTGTATTAAGAATATTTTAAATGAATTCGTTTCTCTATATGCACCCTGAAATGAGATTTGGCTATTCCTTTCCTTCCCTGTCAGAGATACAAAGTATTTATGTTGGTTATTGACGCATTATTTCTCCAATGGGAATATTTCAGACGATAGATGACGAAATAATACGGGCAGGGGACTGCACTGATATCTATTTTATAAGGACTGAAGAAATACTGGCTGCTGAGGACAAAAATCCCAAAGTGACTGCGGAAATAACAGTTTCTTCCCTTCCTGACGGATGGGGGATATTGTGTGGTCTCTCCGATGCTCTCTGGCTTTTGGAAGGTCTTCCAATTGATGTCTATGCAATGCCTGAAGGAAGTATGTTCTATCCGGGAGAGCCTGTAATCAGAATTGTCGGGAATTACCGTGATTTTTGCAGGTTTGAGACATCACTCCTCGGATTTTTATGTCATGCATCCGGTATCGCTTCCGCTGCTGCACTGATTAAGGGATGTGCAGGCGAGCGGGCGGTGTACTCTTTTGGTTCAAGAAGGCAGCATCCGTCTATTGCAGAGATGATTGAAAGATCGGCATGGATTGGTGGTGTTGACGGGGTCAGCAACACATGTGCCCCATCAGGGCTTCCTTTGATAGGAACTATGCCACACTCCTTTGTCATGTGCTATGACAATCCAAAAGATTCCTGGGTTTCGTTTGCAAAGCATGCCCCTGAAGATGTTCCAAGGGTCATGCTCTGCGATACTTTCTGTGATGAAAAAAGAGAGGCACTTTCCGCCGCAAAGAGAGGGGCGGTTGCAATCAGGCTTGATACTCCTAGTTCAAGAAAGGGTGACATGAGATCCATTCTTGAAGAAGTCAGATGGGAACTTGACGTGAACGGCTTTGAAAATGTAAGGCTGTTTCTCTCAGGCGGCCTTGGTGCAGGTGATATTCTGGAGTTTCGGGACATTGTGGACGCCTTTGGTGTCGGGGGGGCAATTGCCAATGCTCCTGTTGTGGACTTTTCCCTTGACATTGTCGAGATAGAAGGAAAGCCTGTGTCAAAAAGGGGGAAGAAGAGTGGTGTTAAGGAAGTGTATGAGTTTGAAAATGGAAATCACATTCTTCTGCCGGCAGGTGCCCCTGCACCTGAGAATACAAAACCGATGCTTAAAATATTTATGAAGGACGGACAGATTCTGTCGATGCCGGATATGAACAAGTCCCGTATGAGAGTTCTTATGGCAATTCAAAATATGACTGAATGAATATTTATCTGAGATATTCCCCTTTTATCCATCTTAGGTCTGCGCCTTCAATTATTGCGCCTCGTAAATCCGCCCCTGTCAGATCTGCACCCCGGAGATCTGCATAACTTAAGTCTGCATCTTCAAGATCTGCGTTTACAAGTATCGCGTAGTCCAGTTTTGCACCTATTAAATCCGCATTTTTCAGGTTTGCCCCTGTGAGGTCAGCGAGGGTGAGTTTTGCACCGTGTAAATCTGCTTCCCTTAAGTTTGCATTTATGAAAATTGTCTTGTATGCGTTAATCTTTGCAAGGTCAGCGCCCTGGAGGTAAGCATTTGTGTAATCAAGATATGATATTGATTCGGGAAGGGTTTTTACTGTTTTTTCTGAAGGCTCAACCTGGTTATTCTGCCCGTTTTCAGCATCTCCTCCCTGATTTGTGTATAATAGTATATTGACTGAGACGGATGCAGTAAGGAGAACGAGTGCGATTATTAAAAATTTTAGTAATGATTTTTCTTCCATATTTGTAATCCTTCGTTCTGGTTGTATTAATTAAAAGAATTCTTTGATGATTTATATAACTTATCCGTGAACATTTGTCCAAAAATCCAAAATAAGTATCTGGAAATTTGGAATTTGATTATAATGATCTTTTATATTATTGAGAGAATGATGCATACCACTACGGGAATTACAAGATTGTCATCAACCGGTGATATGAGTTCGGCAATTCCGGCACCCGTGCTTGCAATTAATGCCGTCACTGGTCCGGTGAAATAAACAAGAGCTATGAAAGATGCAATAATTCCCGCGATTGTTCCTTCAAGGGATTTTTCTTTGTAGATTTTTGTCCTTCCAAATTTTATTCCAATTATTGTTGAAAAGCTGTCAAGTAATGCGAGGACCAGAATTCCCAAAAAAACATCTGATTTTTCAAAGAAGAGAAGACAAAACAGAGTGCTTATGAAAAAAACTATTGTGCCTTTTCCGGGGACGTTTACTTCTCTTTCGAGTCTTTTTATGATGTATGAGAAGAGAGGTATCTTAATTCCTTTTGAAATCGCATCCGATATTATGACTGAAACAAATACGACAAGTCCCATTATGGCTGTTGAGAGGGTTTTATCTGCGAAGTAGATGAAAAGGGCGATTAAAAGTCCGAAGAACATATGTGATAACTGTCTGTACACTTCTTTCATTGAAGTCTGAGTTATGTTTTGTTTTTAAAATAAAGCTATTCAAAGTTGTCGGGAACCGGGCGATTAAAACAAACTATATTTAACCAGTGGGATACTAATTAATTAGTGCAATAATCTGACGGGCTGGTAGATCAGGGGAAGATCGCTACCTTGGCATGGTAGAGGCCGCGGGTTCAATTCCCGCCCAGTCCATTTCTTCTTTTAGGCATTTTTCAATAAAGCTGTATATTAAATTAATTTTCAAGTCACGGACAGTAATTATTAATGTTCAGTAATTATTTTCAGTAACTCTGATTATTCAGTACATAAAAATATGCCGTAAAATATATTTTATCTTGTGCTGATATGGGCAGTTATGTCTGTAAGATCAGGATTTCTAATTGCATTGTTTATCATCTCTTTAGTTGTCATTTCCGGATGTTTAAGTCAGGCTGATAAAGGAAGTGAGAATTATGGGAATGTGCCTGATGTTAATGAATATTATGATGCAGATTTTATATATGTTGATTCAGAAGTTCAGACTGTTACCCCTGCCACCCCGGATGAAATCAAAACGCCTTCACCTGCACCAACAAACCCGTATCGTACAGAAGTAAAGGAGATCATCTACCAGGATGGCAAACTGCCCGCATTAATAAAGAGTTCAGGTGAGAATATTTGTCAGCTAAGGGAGAAATTAAATTTTGAATTCAGATACAAAGCAGGAGTTGAAAGACTCATGAGTGATGCTGAGGAAATACGGGATGTTGGTATTGAAGAGAGAAAAAAACTTATGAGACTCAATGTTTCTGAGGAATATCTGGTTTCCCAGCTCAAATGCAGATGCTTCCTTGACAAATATATCCAGACTTCAATTTCAATAATCAGTTATTGTGACAGGATGATTGAAACCGAGACATATGGTTCAAAAACACTGTATGAAAAATCAGTAAGGGATTTTGTTGAGAAAAGAAATAATGAATTTGATGAAGCGGAAAAATACCTTGAGGAATCTAAAGCAATCATAAACAAAATATCCGGATAAATCCGGAAATATATATTTTGGAATTATCCTTACAATTTGCAAAATAATTATTCTATTATGATATCATATTTGTCCAGCAAACCTGTTATGCCGGGATATGAGAATTTTGCTTTATTAATCAGATTATTTTCAGGATCAAGAGAGTAATTATATGATGTTCTGAAATCAGCTTTTGATAAATTGTTTTTGTCAAAAATGGTATTTAATAAATCACAGTTTTTAAATGATGCATTCCTGAGATCAGAATCTGTAAAATTTACATTCCTTATAATACAGTCATCAAATTTTGTCTTCGTTAATTTGTTTTTGTAAAATACGGAGTATTCTAGGTTGCATTTTTCAAAATTCGCCGCAAAAAGAAAATCATTGCAACAGCCAAAGTCAATACCTACCATTTTGCAGTTTATGAAATTCACATTTTTAAGCCCTGTATTGTTGAATTTCACAGTGCTCATATTACAGTTATTAAAATGACAATCCTGAAAATCATTGTTTGACAGATTGGTGTTGGAAAAATTGCAGTCTGTAAATTTACATGACTCAAACTCTGTGTCAAACCATTCTTTCTCTGAATAATCAGCTTTTTTAAAACTTTTTTGCTGATGTAATATTTCTGCCATTTATTTCAGGATTATTGAAAAGAATTTAATTAATATTAAGTATTCTGATCATTTGTTATCTGTTATCCGGATAATGAATGGACTTATAAATTATTTTTATTCATTTGTCAGATATCTTAGAACCAGTTTCATGAATTGTGTTGCTGTCAAAAATATTTCTATTTTATTCTGGTAAAAGTAATTTAATCCCTCTGCTAAATATTTTATAAATATTTCTGAGAAAAATAAGCATATTTCCCATTAATGCTACATAAAACTAAAAATTCTGATTATTTTTATATGTCTAAAAAAAGTGGGCATATGGCTTTATTACCCGTATGTTTTTTTAAAGTAAGAATAATTCTTCCGCCCTCTGCATAGATGGAAGGTTCTTTCCTATAGATCTATATATATATATATTCCTTCCAAAACATATTTTACTAATCTCACATGATTATACTTTATATATAGCTGAATTAAATTTTAGAATAATATGAGCTTAAATGATATTGCAATGAATCCGAACGATCTCGTTCAGTTTCTGAATAAATCTCCTTCAGAATTCACAAAAGACGATATTATTGCTTTCTGTGAAGCAAAAGGTATTGAGATGGTCAACTTCCGCTACGAAGGTGGTGACGGAAAGCTCAAGATGCTTAACTTTATCATTTCATCAAAGGAGTACCTTGACACAATTCTCACAGACGGAGAGAGAGTTGACGGAAGCAGTCTCTTCTCATTCGTTGGAGCAGAAAGCAGTGATCTTTATGTAATTCCCCGTTACAGAACCGCTTTTGTTAACCCTTTTACAGAAATCCCCACACTTGAGATTCTTTGTTCTTACTATGATAATGAAGGCAAGCCACTGGAAACCTCCGCAGAGCACATTCTTAGAAAGGCAAATGCTGAATTCACAAAGCAGACCGGTGCAACCTTCAAGTGCCTTGCAGAACTCGAATACTATGTAATCGGTGATGTTGATGAAACATTCCCGGCTGTTGACCAGAAGGGTTACCACTCTGCTGAGCCGTTTGTGAAATACGAAGAAATCCGTACCGAAGCAATGAAGCTCATTGCAAAGGCAGGCGGAAAGATTAAATACGGTCACTCTGAAGTAGGATGCTTTACCAAGGGTGAGAGATATAACGAACAGCACGAGATTGAATTCCTCCCAATGCCTGCTGAGGAAGCTGTTGAGTCACTTATCATTGCAAAGTGGATGGTCAGAATGCTTGGGTACAGATATGGTGTTGAAATCAGCTTTGCTCCGAAGATCACGGTCGGAAAGGCAGGATCAGGTCTTCACTTCCACATGCTTGCAGAAAAGGACGGTAAAAACCTCCTCGTTGAAAACGGTGCACTTAGTGATATGGCAAAGAAGATGATTGCAGGCGTTCTTGACATCGGTGACGCAATCACAGCATTTGGAAACACAGTTCCTACATCATACCTCCGTTTGGTTCCACACCAGGAAGCACCAACAAACGTCTGCTGGGGAGACCGCAACCGTTCAGTTGTTATTCGTGTCCCGCTTGGATGGAACGGCTTAACCAGTATGACACTGGATGCAAACCCCGGTGATGATACAATTTCATTAGTCAGACCATCAAAGCAGACCTTTGAATACCGTGTAGGGGACGGTTCAGCTGATCCTTATCTCCTTGTAGCAAGTTTAATCATCGGAGCTCTCCACGGAATCAACATGAAAGACGGTCTCAAGATGGCAGAGGATCTCTACGTCAGCGTAAACATCTTCGCACCGGAGAACGCGGATCGCCTTGCACAGCTCAAACAGCTCCCTGTTTCATGCTGGGAATCAGCTGATGTTCTTGCTGAAAAGCGTGCAGTTTTCGAGGAAAATGGTATTTTCCCTGCAGCAATGATTGACGCAAGGATCAAGATGCTTAAGGCATATGAAGATGAAGGTCTCTCCGAGAAACTCTACGGAAACGACAAAGCTATTGCAGAACTTGTTGCTGAATACATCCACGTTGCATAAGTAGCTTGGATTTTTTAAATTTTTTAAATTTTTTTAGTCAATTTTTCCATTTGGTGTATAATGGTGTTTTGTGTCCTTAAATCTCAAAAATTTCTGTACTGAATTTGGCAGTTTTGCTCAGATTTATGGGTATAATGTGAGTTCTATTGTCTGAAATGCAAGTGTAAAATGATGAAATATTTGAATCCTTTAGCTAAGTATTGTTAAAAATCGAACAATGTACTTTGTGGTTCAGATCGAAAATTTGTAGTAATGATCCCCATATTGTTCGCATTTTTAATTACTTTTTGATCTGCAGAAGGTATTGCCAAACAAAGGTGTCGTTTTGCTCTACTAAAGGCAACATAATATGTTCTGGTGAAATCATCCTCAGAATTTATTTTTGGAGTTAAGACTGATTTTTTTCATGTCTCGCGATAGGTTTATAATCATATTTTTTTCCTCTAAACCCAATTCAAAGGGATAGCATTTCTTCAAGGCGCATTTATTTTTAGAAATCTGGATATTAATAAAGGTAAAAATTTAATCTCCGGAAAATATCTGAATAAATAATCTTATTAATTTTCATTTTCAGGGAGAATTATGTTAACAAAATTAACATTAATTTAATGAATTATTTTTTTGTATATTATTCCTGATTCAAAAAGTCTTTTTCTACTCAGGAGTAAACTAATTTACATTAAAGGTGATCTTGAATTGGGTTTGAAAGACTGGCTTGTCCCACAGGATAAATTATTTTTTGATTTGTTTGAGGAACAGGCTGAAACGGTGAATAAAGCGGCTAACCACTTGTATTATATGGTTCAGAATTTTGATGACGTCAAAAACAAATGCCACAAAATGAAAACCTACGAACACAAGGGAGATGACATCACACACTCGATATACCAGTTATTAAATCGCAGTTTCATAACTCCAATTGAGCCGGAAGAGATTTCGCGTCTTGCATCAGGTCTTGATGATATCATTGACCACATTGACGACACTGCCCGCCAGATGTATTTCTACGATCTGGATGAAACAGATGAATACATGATTGAGCTTACGAGGCTTATTCTGGCACAGTCGGAAGAACTTCAAAAGGCAATTTATGGAATACGGGATCTAAAGCACCCGAAGGTTATTGAGGAGCATTGCATAGAGATAAACAGGCTTGAAAATCTTGCTGACGACGTATTGGGGCATGCAATACAGGAGCTTTTCACGACTGATGATGCATTGAGAATTATAAAGCGTAAGGATATTTATGAAACACTGGAGATTGCAACTGACAAATGTGAGGAAGTTGCAAACGTCCTTGGAGATATTGCAATAAGGCATTCCTGATAATCATGGATATAATCGTAATAGTGGTCGGAATTATTCTTGCCCTCATGTTTAATTTCGTAAACGGACTCAACGATGCGGCTAACTCAATTGCAACCATCGTTGCGACAAAAGCATTGTCGCCGTTAAAGGCAGTTGGCCTTGCCGCATTCTTTAATATGATTGGGCCGCTTTTGTTTTCGACTGCAATTGCAAAAACAATTGGAAAAGGAATTGTTGAATCCTCTTTTCTAACAACTCACCTTATTCTTGCTGCAATGGTCGGTGCTGTTCTGTGGGTATTTGCTGCATCATATTTCGGAATACCTGTTTCAAGCAGTCATGCACTGGTAGGAGGCCTTTTGGGAGCCGGAGTTGCCATGGGCGGCATCGGTGCGATAATGTGGCCTGGCCTTACTACTATTGCATTGCTAATTGCATACACTATTGTGGGCGGATTACTTTTTGCAGTATTTTGTTCACTATTCTGTTATCTTATGAAAGAGGACTGGAGAAAAAATTTCCTTTTAACTTTTTTCGCCGGAATATCGCTTACCATACCGCTTTTAATAATCTCCGGTGTTCTTGAGATAAAAGGTATTCTTGCGGTTGTAATTTTCATTGTCGTATCCCCTGTTCTTGGAATGATATCTGCATATATTCTGGGACTCATTATAATGCGCATATTCAGAAGATCAAACCCGACAAAGTTAAACAGAAGATTCCGTCCTTTTCAGATACTGGCAGGTTCTTTTCAGGCAATTGGTCATGGTGCAAATGATGCTCAGAATGCAATGGGTATGATTACGGCAATGCTTGTTGCCGGAGGTCTTATTTCTGATTTTGATGTTCCTTTGTGGGTAATTATTTCTTCATGTCTTGCAATATCGCTTGGAACCCTTCTTGGAGGGTGGAGGGTGATTGATAAGATGGCAAACAAGATTACAAAGATCAGACCTTACCAGGGAATAGCGGCAGGTATTGCAGGCAGCGGAGTTCTGACTCTTATGACTTCGTTTGGTGTTCCTGTATCAACAACTCATGCAATAAGCGGCTCAATAATGGGTGCAGGGACAACAAGGGGGTATACTTCCGCTGTAAAATGGAGTAATGTCCGTGAGATTGTTGCCGCATGGTTTTTGACAATCCCCTGTGCTGCAATTGTATCCGGTCTTGTATATCTGGTTTATTCTGTAATTTTTCTCTAAATTTTTTTTACAAATAACTGAATATTTTTTAATTTAAATGGCATAATTTTTTGAAAAATTGATGTTTTTTACTATGTAGAAAACCTGAATTTTAGGCAGTATATTGGTATAAATAATTCTTGTTTTGATTTCCTTAAACTGGTATAATATATTCTTTACTGCAGAGCTTCATGATATTTCTTTTAATTATCGAAAATACATATTCCAAACGATTTCGTTGTTTGTATTTTCCCTTGTCAGGACTTTCAATCATCTCAAAGCATAATCTGCAGATTCGCCTCTCTGTCATCACAGATATATTCATAGATCATATGCAAATAAGCGGATAAAACATTCTGGCATCTTATGGACGGTTGGGGAGTGTATGATACAGTTATCATGTTTGAGACCCCTGATGTGAAAGTCGCAATTAATCTGGTGTTAAATGTTGACAGGATGGATATCGGGATTGTGGCTGCAGTTCCGTTGGATACCAAAAACCCATACGAGCCGGTTTGATATATGAATTACTGAGTGGAAAAATAATTAAGTGCTTAAAAAAAAGTTTAGGCATTGTTTTACAAAAAAGTCTTATTTTTTTACAAATCTCAAATAATGCTTATACCGGCAGATATTTTATTGTAATACAATTTAAGAAGTAAATGTCAAAAAAATTAGAATTTTTTATTCCACCAGTCAGGATACTTTTTTTTCTGTTTTCTCTGCCATATTACAGCTGCTGCAAGCATAATTAAGACTACTGCAATAACTAACAGATACGCCGCTATACTTCCTGTATTTGAATCAGCATGTTCAGATTCAGGTGATTTGGGTGCCGTTGTCTGAACAGGTACTGTTGTTTCAACGGCAGGTATGACTGTTTCCTTCGGTGTTATTTTGTGTATCTCATCGGCAAGGATTGTTTCTCCTTCACCTATTCCTATTGCAAACCAGGAAAACGAAGGTGTTTCGGCGGTGTAGTGATAGTAACCGGCATCATCGCGGATAAACACCGTTGGAAGGCTCACCCATTCACCGTCTTTGTAGTGGAGCATGACGATATCGCCCTTAGTATAGCCCTTTGTGAAAAGCCAGCTTTGTGCAACTTTGAATTCAAAAATTCCGCGTGTCACTGCAGATTTATCAGCGTGGTATGTCTTCACTTCTTCATACTCATATACATTAGTATCAGGTGTTTCAACTGATGAGGGTGTATAGCCCTGCTTTTTAACAGTCACCATCATATTCGGTGTGTCCTCACTGACTTTCACTAAGAGACCATATACAGCACCCTTGTCTTTAAAACCAAATGAGGCGGTATCGCCTGCATTCAGGTTCTTTGCTGAACAAACACCAGTATCAGTGTTTAAGCCGCCGCCTGAACTTGTGCGTCCTCCTGATGGGGCTTCTGTCGGTGCGGCAGTCACTGTGAATGCATCTGCGGCTGTAACAGACTTCGAGTCGGGATTTGTGATATTTATATCCCATGCACCTGCTGCGGCGCCCGTAAGATCAAACGAACAGGTGATTGTTGTATTTCCTGCAGAAACTACAACCTCTTTTGCGTTAATATTTGCCTGTCCGGCTTTTTCCAGCTTTATAACGGGCTTTCCCAAATAATTTGATCCTGTTATCGTAACACCGGCAGATGCATTATCTGTCAGTGCAGATGAAGGCACGATAGATGTGAATGTAGGTGCAGGAACGTTTATGACAACATAGGCCTTTCCACCCCACATACCCAATACTCCTGAATTTGCTTCATAAGCACCGACAACTGCAGTATCATCACTGAAAGCAACAGAACAGCCATAGTACTCCCAATTTGAACCATCGGGAGCAATCAGTATCTGATCCTGCCCCCAGCTGCCTGCGCCTCCGCTGTCCCCGGAAAAGACATAGGTCTGACCGCAATTGACGCCTCCACTTGCACCCCAAGCTCCAACTACTGCAATGTTGCCTGAAACAGAAACGGAATTGCCGAAGAAGTCACTATCTGCCTTGTCTGAAGCATTAAGGATCGCAATCTGCCCCCAGTTTTCTGGACCCCCGTTGTCTTTTGAAAAGACATAAGCCTGGCCACAATTATCAGGTAAAGCTCCTGGATCCGCTTCATAGGCACCGATAACTGCAATATTTCTTGAAACAGAAACAGAATTACCAAACCGGTCAACAGGGGCAGTGTCAGAGCCATTCAGTATCCTGACCTGTCCCCAGTTGCCGAGACCACCGCTGTCCCGTAAAAAGATATATGCCTGGCCGCCAACGCCTGCATTATAAGCACCGACTACTGCTGTATCATTATATAGAGAAACAGAACATCCAAAATAATCAGCACCTGCCTTGTCAGAAGCATTAAGGATCGCAATCTGCCCCCAGTTTTCTGGACCCCCGTTGTCTTTTGAAAAGACATAAGCCTGGCCACAGTTATCAGGTAAAGTCCCTGGATCGGCATCTTTGGCACCGATAACTGCAATATCTCCTGAAACAGAAACAGAATAGCCAAATTGGTCACCATCCGTAGTGTCAGAGCCGTTCAGGATTGCAACCTGTCCCCAGTTGTCAGGACCTCCGTTGTTTCGTGAAAAGATATATGCCTGGCCGCCAACGTCTGCACTATAAGCACCGACAACCGCAGTATCGCCTGAAATAGAAACAGACCAGCCAAAATGGTCACTCGCCTCCCTGTCGGATGCTGTGAGATTCTTGATTTCTCCCCAGTTGTCAGTGCCGCCGTGATTTTTATAAAAAACATAAGCCTGGCCGCAATCGGCGGGCATAGTCCCTGGATTGGCATTCGGTGCCCCGAAAACTGCAGTGTCACCTGAAATAGAAACAGACCAGCCAAACTGGTCAGCATTGCCTTTGTTGATGGGTGTGAGAGTCTTCACCTGCGTCAGTATGGGATCAATATTTACTGGATATACAGCATTTCTGTCATCAATCTCCCAGTATATTCTGCCATTTGAGAGGATAATTGCTGAATCAAGAATCTTTCCGGAGGAATCCAATGTAGAAATCCTGCCATACTCAAAGACACGCCCGTAATCATCTGAGAAGTATATGTTGCCACCTGCAGACGACAGCTCAAAATCCCCTGATACCACAAATTCTGCAACCAGATTTCCGTCACCGGGAGGTGATTCAAAAATAGTCATCCCATGCTCTATTCTCCCATCACTGTTTTTGTACCACTCGGTAAAGCCTTTGTAAACAACATTGAGGCAGTTTTCATCTGCCTCAAATTTGCCATCTCCGGGTTCCTTTAGACAAAATACGCGCCCCAAGCCTGATAAAAACATCTGGAACGATCCGCATTTTGTTTTAATGGTAAATATGCCCGGAACACCTGTGGAGACTTTTATATCCTCCTTTGGGTTGTATGCATTCCACATACCTGTTTTTTTATTGTATGAAAAGGAGTGCATGGATATTGAAATGTTTTGGAGGATGTTTTCATCCTTTATTTCATTTCCTAAGGCCACTCCGCCCTGTATTGTATTTTTATTGTTTATATCCAAATCAAGAACTGAGGGAATATCGTTTACTAAAGGGATATTAAACAGTGATGCAGATCCCGGAATTACACAAAAACCAAGAAATATAGTTAAAATCACAAAAGTTGCTAATTTTTCCCTAAAAAAATGACCGACAGGCATTCTTATATGAATTTTCACCATATCACAACCAAAAAAGTTATTCTAAAAAAAATATTTTTTTAAAAATATTTAGTATTGGTTATTTGACTTTGAAATTAACAATCAGCACTGCTTGAAAGATTTTTATAAGGCAGATATATCCATTTTGCAACATTTATTTCAAAATACCTCAATATTTGTCGTAAAATTATATTGGAACTCCTGTAAGATCGTTCTTTCTGTCCCAATTTTACAAGAGTATTTCTAAAATATCATTTTTCCCTAAATGCCAGCGTGCTGTCGATAAAAATTTAAATTCCTAAAATTCTGCTATAATGTTATTTTTACAAAAAAAATGAGAATTGCTTAATTTTAACTTATTATATTGCAAATGATCATATTTAAAAATCAGATTAGTCTATTTTATTTATGATATGGGATCATATTCGCATTTCAGGAACGAATAAAAGATCTTTCTTTCTTATAGCAGTTGGTTTGTCTTTAATTCTTACGTGTGGATGTATAAACAGTGCAGATTCATCATCAAATGAAAATGATGCATATGTGCCTGCTACTGAGGACAGCATAAATTACAAAGACCCATACAACTGGCTTTCATTGCCTGAAACAGAAAAGGCTGTGGATGTATTTTATGTGTACCCGACAGTCAGCAGCAATGAATCAGGGGCAATGGATATTACGGATCCGGTTGACAGATCACTGGCACAGGGAATTTTAAAAGCTCAGGCAAGTGTTTTTGAATCCAATGCCAATGTATTTGCACCTTATTACAGGCAGATGTCAACATCTGTTGATATGTCAGGAGCAAAGCTGGCAACAGATACTGAAGAATTTAAAAAAGGTGCAGTTGACGTTGAGTCTGCTTTTGAATATTATATCGACAATCTCAATGAAGGCCGTCCCTTTATTATTGCAGGTCACAGTCAGGGAACAATGACCCTGATAGAGCTTATCAGGAACCGCTTCGGGGATGATGAAGAACTTAGAAACCGCCTTGTGGCAGCTTATCTCATTGGTTACACAGTAACTGATGAAGATCTGGAAAAAGCAGGTCTTAGTGCAGCAGAGGGTGCCAATGATACCGGAGTTGTGATCACATATAATACACAGTCCGTAACATCAGCCGGGGGTCCGATGCTCATGGAGGGTGCAAACTGTATAAATCCTCTTAACTGGAAAACAGATTCAACATATGCATCACCTTCTCTGAATCTCGGTGCAAGGTTTTACAACGATTCAACAGGTGAACTTCTGCGTGAGGTGAAAAATTACAGTGGTTCACAGATTAATATGGAAACAGGTGCACTGACAACAACGATACCTGAAGGGGAAAATCTTGATATCGGTCCATATTCAGAAGGTGTTTATCACCGCTATGACTATGCATTCTGGTACAGAAACCTTGAGCAGAATATCGGCGAGAGAATTAATGCATATTTAAGCAAAAATTAGATCCTGTATTATTCATCCAAAACACTTTTTTGTAAGAATTATAACTGTTAAATTCATGTTCTGATTCACTGTCATGAATGTGTGAAAATGTGAAAAATTTGCTTTAATTACCATTTTAGATGAAAATGACATTGCTGTTTTAATTAACTTATCCCTGAAAGATTGTTTCTCAGGTACTTTTTTCCATATAATATCTGCATAAATCCTTTATTTCGCATTTATCACATGCCGGTTTTTTTGCATCGCAGACTGCTCTTCCATGTGAAATGAGGAGAAAATTTATTTTTTCCCAGGTTGATTTTGGGAACAGGTTTGTCAGATCAGTTTCTATTTTTTTAGGATCAGTATTTTCTGTCATACCTGTTCTAAAAGCGACCCTTTTTACATGCGTGTCTACTGCGATGCCTTCATTGATTCGGAATGCATGATTCAGGACAATATTGGCCGTTTTTCTTCCGACTCCCGGAAGCTTTGTAAGTTCAGATATTGTTTTTGGTATTTCGCAGTTGAAGTCACTGCAAATCATCTTTGAGGAAGAGATGATATTTTTTGCCTTTGCGTGGTAAAAACCGGTGCTTTTGATAATCTCTTCAACATCTTCCTGATTTGCATGGCCAAGATCTTCGGGCCCCGGATATTTTTCAAAAAGTCTGCCTTTTATTGAGTTCACGGTTTTGTCCGTTGTTTGTGCAGACAGAATTGTCATAATAAGAATCTGGTATGGATTGTCAAAATCAAGAAAATTCAGTTTAGTATCTTTATTTAGATAAATTTTGGCGAGAACAGAATAAATTTTGCATGCAGTTTTTGAATGCATAAAACCAGAATGGGGTAGGGCAGATTCGAACTGCCGTCAAAGCGTCCCAAACGCTCTAGGATGGACCAGGCTACCCTACTACCCCGCTTGCGACATCATATATGTCAGTGCCTGGGTAAAAAAAGGTGCCGATTTAATATTATTATAAAACACTATAATGGAAGTGGCTTTTCTTTGGAATAACTTACTGTGGTTCCTGTGAATTCGCCTGATATAAGTGCATTTTTGAGATTATCAATGTCTGTGCCCTGTAAAACAACCATGGGAATGCCACTTCTCTGTGTCACTTTGGCAGCTACAAGATCAATTACATTGTTGGAGCCCGCATTCATTCTTCCACCTGAAACGATCTCAATAAGATCATCGGGTGTCATCTTATCAAATTTTTCAGCGTCTGGTTTTTTCTTTGGATCTGCTGAATATATTCCGTCAACAGAAGTTGCGTTGATTAAAAGATCAGCCTTTGTCCTTTCTGCAAGCACTGCTGATACTGCATCAGTCGTCTGTCCGGGAGTCACTCCTCCCATTATCACAATTTTACCTGACTCGGCATATGAAAGGGCCTGGGTGTAATTCTCCGGAATGCAGGGGTGTGCATAATTTCCAAGAGCCCATGCAAGAAGAGATGCATTTATCCTTGTGACCATAATCCCGAGTTCATCAGATGTTGCCTCATCTATACAGAGTGATCGCGCAACATTGATGTATCGTCTGGCTTCTCCGCCGCCTCCAATTACAACAAAGATCTGGTATTTTTTTGATAATTCCTTTAAAACATCCACATATTTGGAGATGTTATTTGATTCAAGCGATGGAACGAGAATAGAACCGCCAAGCGATATAACAATTTTTTTCATACCAGACAAAAATATTGTATCCAATAGCATATATTCTTTCTAAAGATCCTGGTAACTGATATTGATTACTGTAAAAAGTGATTTTAAAAACCCGTTTTTCTAAATTTTTTTAAATGCTGTTCTTTAGATCTTTGATATTTTAATATTACTCAAAAAAATCAAATACCATTGAGTGATCAAAGAGAGATCAGGTTTTGGACATGCATGAAGCTCATTTATATGACTGCCGGGAGGATGGTTTTGTAAAATGCAACCTTTGCAGTCACAGGTGCTTAATAGGAGAAAATAAAACCGGTATCTGTGGCGTCAGGGAAAACAATGGCTGCAAACTATTTTCAAAAAATTATGGTATGGTAAGTGCTGAAGCGGTTGATCCTGTTGAAAAAAAGCCCCTATTTCACTATCTTCCCGGAACAGATGTGTATTCACTTGGAGGTGTCGGCTGTAATTTCCGGTGTCTTCACTGTCAGAACTGGCAGATATCCCAGACAACATCCTTTGATTATCTTCAGGAGATTAGTCCTGAAAAGGGGGTTTTAAAGGCAATTGCAAATAACTGCAAGAGCATAGCCTGGACATACAACGAACCTACAATCTGGCATGAGTATGCACTTGACATGGGCCGGATGGCCAAAAAAAATAATCTTGGTACGATTTATGTTACAAACGGATATATGACAGAGGAGGCACTAAGAGAACTTTCTGTAATGCTTGATGCGTTTCGCGTTGATATAAAGGCATTTTCAGAGAAGTTTTACCATAAGGTATGCAGAGCAAAGCTTCAGCCTGTTCTGGATGCAACAATCATTGCAAAAGAACTTGGGATGCATATTGAAACCGTAAATCTTGTAATTCCGGGACTTAACGACTCCGAAGATGAGGTGAAATCATTAATTGCCTGGGTTTTGGAAAATCTCGGTGAAAATACCCCGATGCACTTCACACGTTTTCATCCCGACTATAAGATGACTGATGTGGCCTCCACTCCTGTTTTGACTCTTGAGAGAATATATGAAACAGCACGTGATATGGGTATAAAATATCCTTATCTTGGAAATGTTATGGATCATAAATACTGCAACACATACTGTCATGAATGCGGTTCGCTCCTGATTCAGCGTTCCGGCTATAACCAGCGTAATGTAGATTTGAAAGGCAGTTACTGTCAGAAATGCGGTGAGAAAATCCCGATTGTTATTCATCCATGAAATCCTCATCATGTTGTCTGTTTTTAACAGACAGAATGCTCGGGCCGCTTGCACGTTATCTTCGGTTTTTGGGATACGACACAAAAAGTGCAAACTCTCTTGCATCCGGCAACAGACGTGAGGATTCCATCCTTCTTGAGATGGCAAGGAAGGAAAAAAGATTCCTGCTTACACGTGACAGGGAGCTCGCAGGACGTGGTGCGGATATCGGGGCATTGCACCTTCTATCAGACGATGTTCTTGATCAGATGAAGCAGATATATAAGGCAGGTTTAATTGAAGATTCATTGTGCATCAGAATGAAGCGCTGCCCTTTGTGCAATTCGGTTCTCCGGAGGGCAACCTGTGATGAAATAAAAAGTTCAGACTATGCACCACGGTATAAAATAGGAAAGGATTTTTGCTGGTGCCCCAACTGCCGGAGATTATACTGGATGGGGACACATGCAAAGAATCTTGAAAAAAGACTTATTGACTCCTTAAAAAAATAATGATTTAAATCCATCCCATATCTTTCCAGTAATCGTACTCATGAATCCAGTTATCTTTGTTTGCCAGAATCAGCATTTTCATTCTGCTTTTCATTTCATCGTGAAACTTTTTCTGTTCCGGATATACCCTTTTTTCTTTAATGGCATTTACAAGAGTGATCCCTGTATTGTATGAATAATCGATGCTTTCCTGAAACAGATCCGGATCCACACCAATGTCGATTGAAACAAGTCCCACTGTATCAGCACCGAGAACATTTAGTGTCTGGTTGAGGTATCCGGCTACTAATACCGAATTTGATCCTCCGGCTGTTGAGACTGAAAATCCGTATTTTCCGAGAAGTCTCTGGCAGTGGATACAGTCAGCCATCCTGTCAAGGAAAGTTTTCATCTGGCCTGTGACTGAATTGATATAATTGGGAGATCCAAGTATGATCCCGTCACTTGAACAAAGTTTATCTAAAATCTCTTCAAAGTCATCTTTTATAATGCATTTTCCTGTTTCATAACAGACCGAGCATCCTGTGCAGTAACGGATGTCTTTTTTACAGATGTCAATTAATTCTGTTTCTGCACCTGCATCTTTTGCTCCTTTGAGACCTTCTTTTACAAGTGCAAGGGTGTTACTGTTTTTTCCTCTTGGGCTTGCACATATTCCTGTTATTTTCATGATTTATCCTCCGATATTTCAATTTCTATTGAATAGTCTGAATCGCAGTCGCCGTTTAGTTTTACAGTGAATGCCTTGTGATCACCTGCATTTATGACCTCAAAGTATTGTGTGACTGTATCGCTGATTTCTCCCGTTTTGACGTTTATGAGATTACATCTGACGATAACATTTTTTTCGTCTTTTTGTGCATTGTTTCTGATGTCGACCAAAGACTCATAGTAGCATGTATCATCAGCACGATAATGCTTTTCCGGCGGGGATACTGTATGTTCAAAATTTGTTATCTTTGAAAGTTCTTTTTCAGATTCAGTGGCTGTTGTGCATCCGGCAGTAAACAGTATAAGTATCATGCATATGGCGAGCACTGCAAAGGGTGTTTTGGCATTCATACTAAAGTTCTCCTTCAATACATTATTAATCCTGATGGGAGTATATATTTAAAAAAGATCTCTATATGCATCCCGGGATTAAATAAAAATTTGAATAATCTGTAATTTTTACAGAAAATCTGTTCATTCAGCAGAAACGGAGATAAACGATATAATGAAGGTAATAATTCTTGCAGGCGGTGTAGGTACCAGGTTGTGGCCCCTTTCCCGTGAATCCTATCCAAAACAGTTTTTATATATGAATTCGCACTCACTTTTCCAGAAAACATGGCTGCGTTCACTAAAATTTTCAAATCCTGAGGATATATATGTCGTAACCGGCGAAAATTATCGTTTTATTGTGGAAAATCAGATTGAAGAGCTTGGATATAATATACCAGAAGAGCATGTGCTAAAGGAGACTGTCGGGAAAAATACTCTTCCGGCAATACTCTGGGGAGTAAAAACTATCTGTGCTGAATCAGGTGACTCTGATATTCTGGTCTTTCCAAGCGATCATATACTCGATGACGGTGCAGTTGATGTAATAAACAGTGCAGTTCCTCTTTCAAAAGAAAATATTGTTGTTTTTGGAATAAATCCTTCCGAGGCAAATACCGGGTATGGATATATAAAACCGGGAAAAGAACTGTCTCCGGGATATCTTGTTGATGAATTTAAGGAAAAACCTGATCTGCCTCTTGCCAAAAAATATGTTGAGGACGGATATCTCTGGAACAGCGGGATATTTTTGTTCTCATCAGAAGTATTTTTAAAAGAAACCGGGAAATATCAGCCTGAATTGTATGAAGCATTTTCAAATGGCGATCCTGACTATAATTCTTTAAAATCAGTATCAATAGATTATGGTCTTTTGGAGTTTTCAGAGAGGGTTGCTGTTATGCCCCTTGATGTTTTGTGGAGTGACCTTGGAAGTTTCAGGTCAATTTATAATATAAAGGAGCATGACAAAAACGGAAATTGCGGGCCTGCAGATTTCATAGAATCAAAGAGAAATTTTGTCCATGCAAAAGACAAGAAAGTTGCACTTATAGGTGTTGATAACCTTGCAGTCATTGATTCCGGTGATGCACTTTTGGTCTGCAATCTTGACAATTCCGAGTCAGTAAAGGATCTTGTTAAGATGTATCTTGATAGGGACGATGATGTTGCAAGGTATCATCTGACCGTAAACAGACCCTGGGGATCTTATACTGTTCTGGAAACACAGCCTTTCTTCAAAATAAAGAGGGTTTCAGTGAAAAAAGGGCATGTTTTGTCTTTACAACTGCATCATCACAGGAGTGAGCACTGGGTTGTTGTCAGTGGTTCTGCTGAGGTTACATTAAACGGAGAAACAAAAATTGTTACACGCGGGCAGAGCACTTTTGTTCCTGCCGGAGTTTCACACAGGCTTTTTAACAATGGTAAAATTCCTCTTGAGGTTATTGAGGTTCAGATTGGTGAATATCTCGGTGAGGATGATATTGTAAGATTTGAGGATGTCTATGGGAGAGTCTGATTAAAATAATATCTGCTGATTTTTAATTCTAAAAAAATATTAGAACAACTTCATTTTTTAAATTATTCTTTGATATTAGGATTTGAAAATAGGATTTTGATAATGCTTTTTTAGTGCATTATGATTTTTTGGCATATTTGAGACTATCTGCCTTTTTTATGAAATAATACCCTGCTGTAAGGCCGATAACTACCAGACCTATTCCCATTAATTCAAATTCAGATGCCGTTGCAGGATCAATTACAATTATTTTTCTTGATATTGCTATGATTGCAAGAATCAAAACTATTTCAACCTGAATTTTTTTGGTTTCAATGAAGGATTTTATTGTTTCCATAAGTTCGAGTCCAATTAAAATTAGCAGGAAGAATTCGAAGAATTGCAGTATGCCTTTGGCTTCAAGGATGTATGGTGTGTTGTCATATAATAATTTCTCAATTATCATTAATGCAAGTTCAAATAATGAAAAAATGATGACAAACGTCAGAATTATCATTAATACAAAATAAACTGCTGTTTCAATATTCGTAATTCCTTTTAGAATTTTTCCATTCATTCTGTTCTTTTATTGTTTTTTTACCGTTATAATAATAATGCAGGGGATTTGCAAAAACCTGGGGGCGAAGATTTGATTAAAGTCTGACTTTTTCCTGGATAAAATCTCATAAAGGATAATTATGATCTGATGCAATCCTTAATGAATGGAAAAAGGACTTTCTGTCATATTTTTGGTACTTGTTTTGTTTTCTTCGGGCTGTACCGGTTTTTCGGAGGGCAATTCCGGGAGTTCCGGAGATTTGTCTGAGGGATTTGGTTCTTTTGTTTCGCTGGATATGGATTCTCTTTCAGGAACATACGGAAGTGATTATTCCCATTATATCTACGATGCTGAGCAGAACATTTCGGTTTTATGCACTGTAAGTGAAAAAATGATTTTAGAAGGCAGCGGGGATGGAAAATTTATAGTCAGGGATCTTTGCAGTAGTGAGGTATCTGAATATAATCTGGAATGGGAGTATCCAATATCCATAAATGTGAAAAAGTACGGTGACACTGATAATTCATATGAAGAAATCTATGGGCTGAGTGTCTGTATGGACGGAGAATCCTTTTTTTATCATGTTGATATAAATACAAAAACCCTGACCGGAATTTCGGCTGAAGGTATATTTATGGATAAAAAATTCGGGAGAATCTGATATTTTCTAAAAAATTAAATACATGATTTTCTCAAAAAAGAAATAATTTTAATATTCTTCTATGATTTTTTGCATCCAGTTGGGGATTTTGATATCATCCTGTGGGTAAAATTTGCTTACATATGGTTTAATATCAATCACAGGGCTTTTGTCGATTGCATCCAGGCCTGACACTGTTAATACATTTCCTTCCCTTTTTTGGAGACGGACAACTGTCATCAAAACGGGGTTTGGGCGTGCCGGACTGCATGTTGAATATACTCCTGTAAGGGGATTTTTTTGCATTCCCATTGGATGGACTCTTTTAAGGGAACGGCCTTCTTTTGTTATTCCGTGTCCCCAGTAAATAATTATGAGATGTGAGTAGTCTTCTATTCCTTCAAGGAGTTCACTTAATTCATCTTTTATTACAATTTCTGAAATTCCTTCGTGTACTTCATGAAAGTTTTCAATTGCAGCTTTATTGTCACCGTTTATTCTTAGTCCTTTTTCATCTGCGAAAAGCACCGGTTTTGTGGTGTTGTTTCTTATAATTCCTATGGGGTTGAGTGTGATATTTGTCTCGGTGGCCGAATTTGACTTATCTTCGCTTTGAGATGTTCCATTAAAATTCATACTTTCAAATCAGAGTTTATTACGTAAATTTCCTTGTTTTCCGGCAGATTTTTTAGATATGATTTTTCTTATGTTAATGAGAAGAACTAAGATTTTTTTTATTTTTAGGATACAGAACCTGATATATATCATTGCGATTATAAATAAAATTCAGTGAAAGAAGAAACAGTTGTACTTGATAAAGATATTTTTGAGATTTTATCTTCTGATACCAGAATAAAGATTCTGAAATCTCTGAATTCACGGAGAAAAACAAACTCCTAACTTGCAAAAGAGCTATCTCTCAGGGCTTCAACAACTCATCACCACCTTCAGAAACTAGAAGAATCCGGCCTTGTAAAATCTATGGATACAGAGAATAAATGGATATATTATGAGATATCTGACAAGGGAAATGCAATATTAAATCCTGATAAAAATACGAAAATTTCTGTTATTTTGTCATCTGCACTGACTTATATTACGGCTTTTGCAGCCCTTTACACATATTATACAATTCCAAGATTGCATTCAAAACCGTTATCTTTTCCTATTTTTGAAGATCCCTTCTTTTTGCTTTTTGCAATCGGACTTGGTGCAATAATAATTCAGACAATTATTCTGTTATTTAATCTCCAAAAGAAAAATTCTATTTAAACTTTAATTTTTTGTTAGTTTTTGATCTAATTATTTTGTTAGATTTATCTTTTATAAGCATATAGACAATGTAAGAAGATAAAATGTAAAAAATATAAAAATCTTTGATAATTCTATGATATTTATGAAATTTTATGGGGCTGGATTATGATTAAAAATTAAAACTTGGAACATTGATAATTTTATTTTTATCCGTTGCTTTTATACCTGGAACTGCCTGTGCCGATGTACTTCGTGATGAAGCCTTTAAGGGAGTATCGGCGGATTATACACATTGGCTTATAATCTCCTTTGGTAATGTTCCGGTTTATGATCAGAATGGTGTTGTGACATACAGAGGAATTTTGGGTAATTCTGATAATGAATCCCGGCATAAGTGGTACAGGACGGTTGAGGGTATTGTTGACAATACCAATTCAGATATTTATCCTTATTTTTATCCTGAAGGGCCTGTGATTTCCTACGGCTATAATCTCCTTGGAACAATTGTTGTTGGAATATATGAAAAAGCAGATGTTGATAATGAAACAATAAACGATATTCATGGAATAATAAGTGCGGAAGCAGAAAAATCAGGGGTGGTAAATGTTCCTGTGATTTTTGTGTCAGATATCATTCCGGTACTTTATGCAGATGAAAGTAAATCAAATACAGACCGGATTTTCAATAAAATTTCAGCAGGTGATTTTTGCGAGTTTTTGAAAAGCCGGATATTTATTATCAGAGATTTAAACTGTGCACATCTCCCGAAAAACAGCTGAATCTCTTGATAAAAAACCTGACATAATAACCTTTTGAAGTCAGGGGATTTGGAGGATTCGACCCGGGAATGCTCATACGAGAGGATCTAACCTCAACGATGTTACCGCAAAATTATAGAATCGAAGATTGTTACAAGCCCGTATTTTATCGTTGAGATCTTTGACATCTACGGGGGATACAGGAAGTTATAATCTCAAGGCTGCCTTTTCTACCAGGTTTTTATATGTGAAGTGAATTTGGGAGGTAAATAGAATTAATAAAAATCCTGCATAGCTATTTATCAAATGAAGTCTGCAAGATGATCACCTGAAAATGTCCTACCTGATCGAGATCGGAATCATCGCAATCCTGATCGGACTCAATGCCCTTTTTGCCTTGTCAGAATTTGCGATAGTTTCTTCCAGAAAAACCCGGCTTCTTCAAAGATCGGAGGAAGGGGATTCCGGAGCCTTAATCGCACTTGGGCTTTCCGAAAACCCGACCCCTTTCCTGTCGACTATACAGATAGGTATAACGCTTGTCGGGGTATTTGCAGGTGCATTTGGCGGTCTAACACTGGCAAGAAATCTTTCTTCTTTTTTCACGGGGTACCCCTTTCTTGCGCCATACAGTGAAATTATGAGTGTTACCCTTGTAGTTCTCGTAATAACATATCTTAATCTCGTCTTTGGAGAACTCGTTCCAAAGCGTATCGCACTTGGTAATCCTGAAGATATCGCATCAGGAGTTGCAAAACCTATGATGTTTCTCTCCAAAGCCGCTGCTCCGCTGGTATTCATATTAACCTACTCTACCGAGGCTGTTGTGAAACTGCTCAGGGTGCGGGAGAGCACCGGACCTCCTGTGACCGAAGATGAGGTCAGAATCATGCTTGAAGAGGGTACCAAAGCAGGAGTCTTTGAGAGGGCTGAACTGAAAATGGTTGAAGGGGTGTTCGATCTCGGCGACCGCCGTGTGGAATCCCTGATGACCCGCCGTCATAATATTGTTGCACTCGATCTCGAAGATACAAATGAGGAAAACCTCATTAAAATGAAAATGACTGCACATTGCAACTTCCCTGCTTATGAGGATGATCTCGACAATATTGTCGGGATGGTTTCAGTTAAGAATGTTCTTTCAGGAATGCTGGAGACGGGAAAACCTGATATCCGGTCGGCTGTAACGAAACCGCTCTTCGTTCCGGAAACTCTCCGTGTTCCAAAACTCATTGAGTCCTTTAAGGAGAGCGGGCTTCATATCGCACTGGTGAATGACGAATATGGCAGTATCCAGGGAATCGTAACCCTTCATGACATTCTTGAAGCAATTGTGGGTCATTTTCGTGAATCAGGGGAGGTGGTAAATATGCCTGTTGTCCTGAGAGAGGACGGCTCATGGCTGATCGACGGAATGGCCCATATTGTAACCGTCAAGAAAATGCTGTCGCTTAATGCTGTACTGACGGGAGAAGGTGAGGGCAATTATGATACTATTGCAGGTATGGTCATGTATATCCTCCAGAGGATTCCGGTGGAGGGCGATCACTTTGACGAGGGAGGATTCCGGTTTGAGGTAGTGGATATGGATGGAAACCGTGTTGATAAGGTACTGGCTGCAGAGATTCCTGAGATTAAAGAAGGATCTGAAGAATCTTCCGATATGGGAAATTGATTACAAAGTAACTATTATCAGGGCCTTATGATCTCCTATTTTTGGTAATTGTATTTCCTGGAACTAAGAGTATCTCCATATTTCATCTCAATCATTGAAAATACAGTTTCTGACCATTAATCTGCAGAATATTTCGATGAATTTATTCTGAATTAAGTCCCTTATCCACGGTTAAGCATTCAGATTTTTTTATTTTTTGGACATGATTAATTAGGGATTTTGTATATTTTTGAATCAGATACAGGGACTTTAGAAAATTTACAGCATAAAATCAGCATTTTTTCGCATTTGTAGAATACATCGATATTGAATGAAATTGTTTTAAAAAAATTAAGCTTCAGCAAATGTTTTTATCATTTTATATCCTTTATGGCTATCAACGATCTCAAAATATTTATCTCATCTTATATATGGTCAAATCAGAATTAGGCGATTCAATTGTTTGGCACTCTCTGACTATTGAGGACGTCTACAAAAAGCTTAGCACCGGCCCTGACGGGCTTACTGGCGAAGAGGCATCAAAAAGATTGCAGCAGTATGGCCCAAACAGCCTGCCTGTGCGAAAACCCCCTGGTATTTTTAGAATATTTCTCTCTCAGTTCAAAAGCCCTCTCATCTATATTCTGCTGATCGCTGCCCTGTTCTCTTTTATTCTTATGGACTACAAGGATGGTTTTTTTATCCTTTTTGTCGTGGTGTTAAACGCTTTAATAGGTATGGTACAGGAGTGGAAGGCAGAACAGAGTGCAAGCAGGCTTAAGGGTCTGCTTAGGATTTCTGCACACGTGCACAGAGACAAAAAAACAGTACAAATTGACGCTTCCAAACTCGTTCCAGGTGATCTGGTGATGCTCAGGTCAGGCATTCGTGTCCCGGCTGACCTCCGCCTGGTACATGCCTCTAACATACAAATCGACGAATCACTTCTCACCGGGGAATCTGTTGCCGTGGAGAAAGAGATCACGATATTGGAAGACAACGTCCCAGTCAGCGACAGGAAGAATATGGCATTCGGCGGGACTGTTGTCATGACCGGGAGGGGTGCAGGAATCGTAACCGCCACGGGCATAAAAACCGAAGTGGGAATGATCGCAAAGGTGTTAGCAGCTGCAGGGGTCACAAAACCGCCTCTGTTGATCAGGATGGAGAAATTTTCCCGCGATATCGGATTTATAGTCATAGGTGCATGCTCCCTCATGGCCATCGTATCATTATCGAGGGGCACTCCGGTCACCGATGTTTTTTTTCTTGCCGTGGCACTCGCGGTCTCAGCAATACCGGAAGGGCTTCCGGTTGCCATCACAGTGGCACTATCGATAGCGGCGAGCAGGATGGGAAAACGGAATGTGATCGTCAGGAATCTGACCGCAGTAGAAAGTCTTGGAAGCTGTACGATGATCGCCACCGACAAGACAGGGACCCTGACCGTTAATGAACAGATGGTTAAGAGGGTTATTCTTCCTTCCGGGGACATTTTTGATATAACAGGTGCAGGATATGTGGGGGAGGGAGAGATACTGCTTTTGGATGGAGAGCATCCGGGCCCGTCTCAGGTAGTTTTGCTACAAAACCTTGCATTAAACGCGGCAATTTGCAATGAAGGAAGCCTGTTCCTTGAAGAAGGTTCCTGGGTTCATGACGGGGATGAGATGGATGTTGCACTTCTTTCTTTCGGGTACAAGGCAGGAGTCGAACCGGACAGGATACACAATGATATTCGCATAATGAGGATGATCCCTTATGAACCGAAACAGCGCTATTCTCTTGTATACTACACCGATGAGTCCGGAATAATCAGGGTGAGTGCAAAGGGGGCATATGAAGTCCTTTTACAGTACTGCTATGATATGCAGGCCGGGGGTACAAGAGTCCCGCTTGAGAAAAAAAAGACGGATGAACACCTTCGTTTACTGACCCAAAACGGCTACCGTGTCCTTGCAATTGCTAAAGGCACTCTTGAAGAGATGCCAAAAGGCAGCCTTGAACTCGAAGAGGTCTGTCCCCCGCTCACGTATCTTGGTATAATTGGCTTTATAGATCCGATAAGGCCCAATGTGCGTGAAGCGATCCGAATGTGTAAAAAGGCGGGGGTGGATGTGGCAATGATAACAGGAGACCACCCTGAAACCTCATTTACGATCGGAAGGGAACTTGGTCTTGCTGATGAAAAATCCGCCGTAGTTACTGGCAGTGAACTTGATGCAATAGAATCACTGGAACTGCCTGAGTTTTTTGAAAGGATCAGCATGAGCCGGATTTTTGCCCGTGTCAGCCCTGTTCAGAAGCTTCTGATAGTGGACGGAATGGTCAAAAACGGTCATTTCGTGGCAGTTACCGGCGATGGTGTAAATGATGCACCTGCTCTTAAAAAGGCAAATATTGGAGTTGCGATGGGTTCCGGAACTGATGTGGCCAAGGACAGCGCCTCGATGATCATCACAGATGATGACTTCTCTTCAATCGTTGCAGGGATAGAAGAGGGCAGGTTTGCCTATGACAATATCAGAAAGGTAACATATCTGCTTATCTCCACCGGTTTTGCCGAGATAATCCTTTTTACCCTTGCCCTGTTCGTTGGACTTCCGCTTCCGCTTCTTGCAGTACAGCTCCTTTGGATTAATCTTGTCACGAACGGGATACAGGACGTTGCACTTGCATTCGAGGCAGGGGAACCTGAAGCGATGAAAAGAAAACCGCGAAATCCCAAAGAAGGCGTTTTCAATTCGCTGATGATACAAGAGACTATAATTGCGGGCACCATAATCGGGCTTATTGCATTTGCCGCCTATGTGTTGCTGATATCCGAGGGATGGGATGAATATTCGGCAAGAAACGTGGTAGTGCTTTTGATGGTTCTTCTTGAAAATGCCCATGCACTTAACTGTCGGTCAGAATACAGGTCTTTGTTCAGTATACCGCTGAAGAATAACTATTATCTGATATTCGGAATTGTTGTGGCGCAGGGAATCCACATTCTGGCAATGATGACGCCGTTCATGCAGGATCTGCTTGATATCGAAGCGGTGAGTCTTCATACATGGATTTCGCTGCTTGCAATCGCTTCTCTAATAATAGTGAGCATGGAGGTCTTCAAATACGTGAAATTTCAGAATAAACAGGATTAAGGAATCTGAACATTTGATTCATGATGGGGTAATCCCTGATTTTTGGTAACGTTTGCATATCTTAAGAGCGAAGTATGGCTCACGCATTTTTGAATGAACTCACTATGCCGCTTTATAGGATCTTCAGAATATATGACTCTCAGGTTCTGGTTGAAGTGACATTACGCATTTTTTGTCATTGGGTATATTTTCAGGCGGCATTCTCCACTTTATACATGCGGAAAATGTTCCCTGGTAAACAGTTTTGCAGTTTTTACACTGAACAGCATCAGGCCTTCTGCTTTCAATTTGATTAGGTATGTGATAATGCCGTTTTTTAGGGAAAATTTTGTTGTCAATATCCTTGTTGCACAGGTGAAGGTATGTCTCAAAAATTCCTTTGTGTTTATGCTGTTCTACATCATCGTCTTGATCATGCTTTTAGAATATCCATTTCCTGCATCCTGGAAATTTTAGAATTGGAGTCTGAATTCTTGCTTAAAAGATAATCAGAATTATTCCGGATGAATAATTCAAAAGAGTCTGACAGTTTTTGCTCGTCAAAATCGTTTGAGCTCTTAACTTCAGAAAGGAGTGCTGATATGGGGATTTGAACCCCAGTCGCAGGAGTGAGAGTCCTGCATGATTGTCCCCTACACTATATCAGCTAAAATTGTGCAACTAATGTAGTTTTCCCAACTACTTAATTCTAATCATTTGATCCTGTGGCTGATTCAAAAAAATGCCGGATTATTTTTAAATTTGTTCTCCGGCAATTCCTTTGATCATCATTTTTGTAAAAAGGCGCAGTTCATCACACATTATGTCAGGATTATTCAGGTTCTTCTCAATAACTGAGACAATGTAACTTCCGACAATCACCCCGTTGGCACCACTTCTTATGATCTTGGCTGCATGCTCCGGTTTTGAAATACCAAAGCCTATTGCAACAGGGATGTCTGTTCTCTCCTTTATTCTGTTAAGAACAAGAAAGGCATCTGTTGAAATGTTCTTCCTGACACCTGTAACCCCGAGGGATGATACAAGATAGATGAAACCGGATGCAAGGCCTGCAATCATGTCAAGCCTTTCATCAGAGGTTGTCGGGGTTACGAGAAATATCTGGTCAATTCCGTATTTGCGGGAAAGTTCACATGCAAAACCTGCTTCTTCAGGAGGAAGATCGACAATGAGTATCCCGTCAACACCAGCCTCTTTGGCCTCTCTGTAGAAATTTCCTTGGCCTCTCTGGTAAACAATATTGAAGTAGACCAAAAAGACAATCGGAATCTCAGAAAATTTTCTAATCTCTTTTACAAGACGAAATACATCCCCTGTTTTAATTCCTGCCCTGATGGCTCTGTTGTCGGCACGCTGAATCACATCGCCGTCTGCAACTGGATCTGAAAAAGGGACTCCAAGTTCCAAAACAGTGCATCCGCCGTCAATTAATGCCTTTGCAGCCTCAATTGATGCCTCAAAAGAGGGATCGCCTGCAACTGTATATGCAACAAATGCAGGTTTTTTAAATGCAGACGACAGTCTGCTTTTGCCAATATTACTTTGGATTTTCAGATTCTCAGAGATTTTTTGTGAATTTTCGGATAGCATTTTTTGATTCACCCCTGTATCCCGGCTACTGCCGATACATCCTTGTCGCCTCTTCCTGAAAGGCAGATTACAACCATGTCGTCTTTTTCAAACTCGTCTTTGTGAGTGAGAACATACGATATTGCATGCGACGACTCAAGTGCAGGAATAATCCCTTCCGTTTTTGAGAGGAATGAAAATGCCTCCAGAACTTCGCTGTCTGTTGCAGATGAATACAAAACCCTTCTTAGATCCTTTAAATGGCTGTGTTCCGGGCCGACTCCCGGATAATCAAGACCTGCCGATATTGAATGGGTTTCTCCGATTTGTCCGTCATCATCCTGAATAAGGTATGAGAGTGCACCGTGAAGAACACCGGGTTTTCCTGCTGTAAGAGTTGCACCGTTTTTACCAAAACCGGCTCCCTTTCCGCCGGCCTCAACACCTATCAGCCTGACATCATCTTTAATCATCGGATGAAACATCCCTATTGCATTTGAGCCTCCCCCGACACATGCAACCGCAACATCGGGAAGACGCCCTTCTTTTTCCATAAACTGATCCCTTGTTTCACTGCCGATTACAGACTGAAAATCCCTTACAATCGTGGGGAAAGGATGCGGGCCGACAACTGATCCTATGAGATAGTGCGTATCGTTTACACTTGCCGCATATTCCCTGAGTGCTTCATTTGTCGCATCTTTAAGAGTTCTTGTTCCGCCTGAAACAGGGTGGACTTTTGCACCGAGAAGCTCCATTCTAAATACATTGAGCTTTTGCCTTTCACAGTCCTCTTCTCCCATGAATATCTCAACAGGCATGCCAAGAACGGCGCCTGCCATCGCTGTACCTACTCCGTGCTGTCCTGCACCAGTCTCTGCAATGAGGCGTTTTTTTCCCATTTTTTTTGCAAGAAGAGCCTGTCCGAGGGTGTTGTTCAGTTTGTGTGCACCGCCGTGGAGGAGATCCTCTCTTTTGAGGTATATTTTGCATCCGCAGAATTCTGACATGTTTTTGCAGAATGTAAGAGGAGTCCTTCTGCCTGCATACTCCTTTAAGAAATAATCCAGCTCTGATACAAACTGAGGATCGTCTTTTAGTCTTTTGTATTCTGATTCAAGTTCGTAAAGTGCCGCCATTAGTGTTTCAGGGACATATTGTCCCCCGTATTTTCCAAAATATCCGTTATCAGCCATATTCATGCCTCCCTGCAAATCCTGACAAATTCAGTTAATTTTTTTCTGTCCTTAATTCCGTGAATTGTTTCAACGCCTGATGAGACATCAACCGCATAAGGTGAGAGATTTTCAATCACCTGTCCGACATTTTCAGGGCACAGGCCTCCTGCAAGTATAACCGGAACACCTGATTTTTCAATAATCTCTTTTGCAAATTCCTGATCAAAGGGGACGCCTCTGCCTTTGCTTTCATCAATAACAACGGCATCACAGTTTAGAGGGCACTCATTTCCTCTTGATATAACCCGGTATATTTTCGTCCGTGAGCCTTCTGGTATTTTAAGTGACACCGGAACCTGAATTGCGGTCGGTTTAAGGGAGAGAATAATATCTATATCAGATTCATTCTCCGTGTTTGTAACACAGATTTTTTCAGTATTTGGGGCAAGTGAGTCAAAAATCTCTCTTGCTTTTCTGATCGTAACACTCCTTTTGGACTCAGAGCATACCACAACACCTATCGCGTCTGCACCTTCTTCTTCTGCTATGAGGGCATCTCGTTTTGTTGTGATACCGCAGACTTTTATGCGAATACAAATCCCTCCAGTGTTGATTTTAAAGAATCAGAGTTCATCAGCGAGGTCCCTATCAAAAAGGCATCACAGTGCTTCTTTAGTTTTATAACATCTTCAGGGGTTTTTATGCCGCTTTCACTGACTTTTAAAACACCTGCATCCTGAATGAGGCAGGATATCTCCGCAGTTTTGCTGATGTCTGTCTTCATGGTTTTCAGGTCTCTGTTGTTTATCCCGATCAGTTCCGCACCGGATTTTATCGCTTCCTCAGCTTCCTTTACTGTGTGAACCTCGACAAGAGCCTCAAGTGAGAGTGATTCTGAAAGGGCTATGTAATCTTTCAGGTTTTCCTTTACCACTCCTGCAATCAGCAGCAGAGCATCAGCAGGTGTTTTTCCTGTTTCGATTATCTGAGCCTCATCAACGATGAAGTCTTTTCGTAATATTGGGAGGCGTGTGCTTATTCTGGCAAGATTGATATTTTCGAGATTTCCGCCGAAATATGTGCTTTCTGTTAAGACTGATATCGCAGTGCATCCTCCGCTTTCGTAGACCTTTGCAATGCTCCCTGGTGCAAGAGTAGTCTTCAGATTTCCCTCTGCCGGAGATCTGTATTTAATCTCAGCAATCACTGCATTTTTGTCACTGCATTTTTTTATCGCGGATTTAAGGCTTACAGGTTTGTAGCCGGAATCATTTTCCCGCTCTTTTCCTCCGGATTCTTTCAGGGCTGATGCACGTATCCCTGCTTCATTTATAATATCGTCAATAATCATCTCCTGCCTCCTGAAAGTCTGATTAAATTTTCAAGTTTCATTCCGGCTTTACCCGAGTCAATTGATTTTTCAGCCATTCTGATTCCCATTTCAAGCGAATCTGCACCGAATCCCGTGTATATTGCGGCACCGGCGTTTAACAGTACAATGTCTCTTTTGGGTCCCTCGACACCGTTTAAAATATCAAAAAGAATTTCTGCATTTTTCTTTGGATCTCCGCCTTTGAGATCGCTTTCAGAGGCCCTTTCAAATCCGAAAGAGGAAGGATTGATTTCGTATGAGGTAATTTTACCCTCTCTAAGCTCTGAAACCTTTGTAATCCCTGTTGTTGTAATCTCGTCATAGCCGTCACCGTTGACAACCATCGCACTTTTGGTGCCTAAAAGCCTGAGGACCTCAGCTGTTTTTAATGTGAGTGATTCATCATAGACTCCCATTAGCTGTGCATCGGCACCGGCAGGATTTGTGAGAGGTCCAAGCAGGTTGAAAATGCTTCTGATACCAATCTCTTTTCTGACCTTTCCGGCGTATCTCATTGCCGGATGGTGGGTCTGTGCATACAAAAAGCCGATGCCGTTTTCCTCAATAATCCGGCACACCTGTTCCGGTGAAATATCCGTTGCAACGCCTGCTTCCTTTAACACATCAGCAGAACCGCATCTGCTGCTTATACTGCTGTTACCGTGCTTTACAACATTTAGACCTGCACCTGCTGCAACAAAGGCGGCAGCTGTACTGATATTGAATGTGTCTTTTTTATCGCCTCCCGTGCCGCAGGTGTCAAGAAGCACTCCCCTTGTTTTAGGGGTTATTCTGACTGATGATCTTCTCATTGCATTTGCAAAGGCGGCAATCTCCTCTGCATTTTCCCCCTTCATTCTAAGGGCAGTGATAAACGATCCTATCTGGCTGTCGGTAGCATTCCCGCACATTATCTCGTCCATTGCAGCTTTTGCCTCTGAGAATGTAAGATCCAGATTTTCAGTAATCTTTCCGATGCATGCTGAGATCATAAAACACTCCCTGTTCTAAGAAAATTTTCAATGATCTTGTCGCCGGATTCTGTGATTATGCTTTCAGGGTGAAACTGAAGCCCGAAAACAGGATAATTTTTGTGTGAAACAGCCATCACAGTGCCGTCATCGGCACTTCGTGCAGTGACACTCAGGCAGTCTGGAAGTGTCTCTTCAAACACCGCAAGGGAGTGGTAGCGTGCCGCTTTAAAGGGGCTTTTTACATCTGAGAAAATTCCTGATGAATTGTGTATTATCTCTGATGCCATCCCGTGAACCGGTCTGTTTGTTCTTACGACCTTTCCTCCGAAAAAGTGGACTATCGCCTGGTGTCCGAGGCATATCCCTAAGATTGGAACACTTTTATGATATTTCTCCAAAACATCAAGGCACAGCATCGAGTCTTCGGGTTTTCCCGGGCCCGGCGAGAGAAGAATCCTTTCAAAATCAATTTCCTCTAGTTCTTCAATTGAAGTGTCGTTTTTCAAAACGACCGGCTCGGCACCAAGACTTCCTGTCTGCTGGCAAAGGTTGTATGTAAAACTGTCGTAGCAGTCGACAACAAGGACTTTTACCGCGGAATTGGATGAACAAACTTGTTCATCTCCGGCAGAACATTCCTGATACTGCTTTATTTTCATGAAAAATCACCTGCTGAAATTATCGCAGAAAGAATGCCTGCCGCCTTGCTTTCAGTCTCTAAATATTCGTTTTCAGGGACAGAATCCGCAACTATACCTGCACCTGACTGAAAGACTGCTTTGTTGTTTTCGACAACGACAGTTCGTATTGCAATAGCAAAATCAATATTTCCGTTAAAGCCTGCATAACCGACAGCACCTGCGTAAAGCCCTCTTTTGCTGTTTTCAAGCTCGTTTATGATCTGCATTGCACGTAATTTTGGTGCTCCCGAGACTGTTCCTGCCGGGAAGCATGATCTGAATGCATCAAATGAATCTGAATTTTCATCCAGTGTACCGGTAATGGTTGATACAATATGCTGGACATGTGAAAACTTCTCAACCTGCATGAAATCTGTTACTTTGACGCTTCCAAACCCTGATACTCTTCCAAGATCATTTCTGGCAAGATCAACGAGCATTATATGTTCGGCACGTTCTTTTTTGTCATCCAATAGATCTTTTTTTAGTAATGCGTCTTCTTTTGGAGTGTCTCCCCTTTTTCTTGTTCCTGCAATGGGGACTGTTGTTACATTTCTCCCTTCTGTTTTTACAAGCATTTCAGGACTTGCACCAACAATCTTCCTTTTTCCAAATTCAAGGTAATACATGTAGGGACTTGGGTTGATGATTCGAAGCGCCTTGTAGATATTCAGGGGGTCACCTGTGAAAGGGCATTCAAACTGCCTTGATATCACTGTCTGAAAAATATCCCCGTCAAAAATGTGTTCCTTTGTCTTTTGGACCATCTCTTCAAATGATTCGCGTGAAAGATTGCACTTTAATCCAACCTGGGAATTTGTAAAATCATGTTTTGTTTTTGTCCCTGATTCGTCTGAAACAGAAGTCTTCAAAAATATTTTATTCTCAGTCTTTCTAATGCGTGAAACCGCATCTTTGTAACTGCATTCATTGTCGGATTTTTCTGTTGCCATTATGAATGTCAGAATTGTGGTGCTTTTCTCCTCATGATCAAAGATCACACAATTCTCAGGCATCATGAATTCAGCCAGCGGAAAGTCTGACTTTTCCTGACTTCCTTTTAACTTTTCATTTGCTCTCAGTGCATAATCATAGGAGATATATCCGGCAAGCCCTCCCGAAAATCCAAAAAGATCGGGGAGATTAAAATTCATCTTTTTGATTAAAAGGGACAGTGCGTCAAGAGGATCAGATCCGTTTATTTCAGGTAAGTCTCTAAAATAATCTCTATTGCCGGAGATTTTTACGTAAGGATCAGCTGTAAGGTTAACAAGCTTCCCGGTGCCGATGATCGAAAATCTCGCAATTTTTTCATCTCCCTGCATTGATTCGAGTAAGAATCCGTAACTTTCCCTTAGGGATTCATACGTCTCTGTTGGAGAGAGGATAGTATCCCGAATCTTTTTGTAAACAGGAATCAGAGTCTTTTTGTTTCCCTCTGTTATTTTTTTAAATTTTTCAATATCAGGATAGAATTCACAAATGTCTTCTTTTAGTTCTCTTCCGGTATCCATTCCACCGGCATCACCTTTTTGGTTTTTGTAATTGTTGTCATGGTCTGGAATAGTAGTTGTCTTTGCACATATATATACATTGTTGTATTGATATTTTTTGAAATGGTGTTTATAAGCCTGGGTTTGATAATTTAAAATCTAATGGTTTGAAGGCAAAATCTGTCCATTTAGCAAAACAGGACAAATAATATATGTGATGTTATACAATGTGGGCTTTAAAATGACCGGCTGACCGGTCTTTAAAATATTATTTGGGGGGTAAATACTTAAATGAATGAAAAAAAACCGGATTTGGTCGGAGAGAAATTTGACACCTGCGACTTTGATCGTGCAAAAATGGCTCTTTTAAATCCTGAATTAATCAGGCAGAAGGCCGAAGAGAGAACAATAGACAATTCAGCCAAAGAGATGCTGATGCATACATTAAGGGAAGGAATTGAAACCGTCTGGGACAGGTCTGAGATGCAGAAACCTGCATGCCGTTTTTGTTCAGACGGTCTCTCATGCAGCCGTTGTGCAATGGGTCCCTGCCGGATAATTTCCGAGCACCACCGGGAAAGAGGTGTGTGCGGTGCGGATGCTGATCTTGTCGTTTCAAGAAATCTTCTTGACACAATTGCAACAGGGGCGGCATCGCATTCTGATCACGGCAGAGACATTGTTGAAACCCTTTATAAAACCGGAAAGGGAGAAGCACCCGGGTATCTGATATCAGATGAAGCAAAGCTGAAAAGAATAGCAGAGGAGCTTGGGATTGAAACATCACAGAAAAGCAATGATGAAATTGCAGTATCCCTTGGATATTTTTTGCTTGACGAATTCGGAATGATAAAAAACTCCCTTGGATTCTGTTCGCGTGCACCTGAACAGACAAGGGAAATCTGGGAAAAAGCCGGAATAACCCCGAGAAGCGTTGACAGAGAGGTTGTTGAGGCGATGCACCGTGTTCATATGGGTGTCGGTGCGAATTATGCCAATATATTAATACACGGTCTTCGGACTTCACTTTCAGACGGATGGGGCGGATCAATGATGGCAACCGAATGTTCTGATATTCTGTTTGGAACGCCGGCAATAAACAAATCTATGGTCAATCTCGGTGTAATTGATGAGGATTACGTTAATATCTCGCTTCACGGCCATAATCCCATGCTCTCGGAAATGATTGTAAAGGCAGCCGGTGAACAGGAATTAATTGATCTTGCCAAAAGCTACGGTGCAAAGGGGATAAATCTGGTCGGGTTATGCTGTACCGGAAACGAACTTTTGATGAGAAAAGGAATTCCTATGGCAGGAAACCACTTCAATCAGGAGCTGATTATTACAACCGGTGCACTTGAAGCAATGGTGGTCGACTACCAGTGCATATTCCCGTCCCTTCCAAGAACGGCAAGCTGCTATCATACAAAAATTATCTCGACAAGTGATAAATCAAAGATGACGGGTTCATACCATTTTGATTTCAAACCGGAAAATGCGGTTGAAACCGCAAGGGCAATTGTAAAGACTGCGGTTGAAAATTATCCAAACAGAATTCCGGAAAAAGTGTTCATTCCGGGAGACCCTGTTGAACTATACAGCGGATTTTCAGTGGAGGCAATAAAAGAAGCTCTCGGGGGAACATTTTCACCGCTTATAGATGTAATTGCCTCAGGCGACATATTCGGGGCTGTCGGAGTCGTCGGCTGCAACAATCCAAAAATAAAGCATGACTATGGTCATGTGACTCTTGCAAAAGAACTTATCAAAAATAACATTCTCTGTGTGGAAACCGGATGTGCTGCAATTGCGTCGGGCAAAGCAGGTCTTCTGACGCCTGATGCGGCTTTCCTTGGAGGGCCAAAACTAAAGGCTGTATGTAAAAAACTGGGAATGCCGCCTGTTCTGCACATGGGCTCCTGTGTAGACTGCTCAAGGATTCTGGTCCTGCTGGCAGAACTTGCAAAGGCACTGAATGTCGGAATCGATAAGCTTCCGGTTGCAGGGGCTGCACCGGAATGGTATTCACAAAAAGCGGTTTCTATCGGATCTTACTTTGTTGCATCAGGGGTATATACAGTTCTCGGAGTCATGCCGAAAATTGCCGGAAGCAATAATGTTGTGGACCTTTTGACAAAGGATGTTGAATCAGTGGTCAATGCAAAATTTGCCGTTGAACCTGATCCTAAATTGGCTGCTGAATTGATCATCAGTCATATTGAAAATAAACGAAAAGAGCTTGGAATATGAGTTGAAATGGCTGTCAATTACAGATTAAAATCCGGTAAATTAAGCCTCAGAACCGGTCATGAAAAAGATGGAGACGGTTTATCTAAAAGCCGCATCGTTGTTGCCGGAAAGGGGGGTGTCGGTAAAACAACTCTCACTTCGGTTCTGTCTATGCTGTATCTTAAGGAGGGAAGAAGAGTTCTTGCAGTCGATGAGGATCCGCAGCAGAATCTTGCCTATTCACTAGGTTATCCTGTTGAAAAATCATCTGAGTTGATTCCGCTTTCAAAAAATCATGACTACATAGAGGAAAAGATCGGAGCAAGACCCGGGAGCGGATGGGGTCATATAATGAAACTCAATCCTGATGTGTCCGATGTTGTTGAAAGATTCGGTATCAGGATAACTGACAATCTCGGTCTTCTTGTAATGGGCAGTGTTGTTTCTGCCGGAAACGGATGCCTCTGCCCTGAAAATGCTTTGCTAAAAAGCATTTTAAGACACATGAGACAAAGAGACGATGAAGTTATAATAATGGACACCCAGGCTGGTGTTGAGCATTTTGGAAGGGCAATGTCCGGGGGCTTTTCAAAGTCAGTCATTGTATCCGAGCCTTCATACAATTCACTTTCTGTTGCGGTTCATTCATCAAAGCTTTCAAGAGAGCTTGGAATATCTGATGTGCATCTTGTTGTAAACAAAATCAGAAACGAAGATGATATTGAAAAAAGCAAAAGATTAATTGAATCTGAATCTTTTTCTTCTGTTCATTTTCTGCCTTTTGATGAGGATGTTCTGGCATCCGAACCAAATACCGGTTCTCTTGTAAAAGGAACCGGAAGTTATGTGTCAGCTGTCAGGGATTTATTCAGTGTGATAAACAGGGATGACTAAAAAATCCTTTCTGAATAAATTTTTTTGACAAAAAAATATTCTATATTCCTGTCGTGTGGGACTTTTCTTTTTGTGAGGATCTGGTTCTTAGGTATTTGTAGAGTTCTCCTGCGAGTAGAAGAGGCAGTCCTAAGAGGAATATTAAAATCCAGTCTGTAGCTAAAAGCGGGACTGTTTTCAAAAGTGCCTGGAAGAATGGATGATATACAACAATTACCTGTATTATCAAACTTGCTGCAATTGCGATAATTACTGCGGGGTTTGACAAAAATCCTATTGAACCAAGTGTCCCCCTAAATGATCTGAAATTTAGAACATTTATGAGTTCAAATACGATTATTCCTGTAAATGCAAGAGTTCTCCCCCTGGCAACATCATTGTTCAGGCAGCATATGAAGAGAAAAACTGTTGTTAATCCTATGAATGCCCCTATGCTAAAAATAATTGTAACTGCACTTTGGTTAAGCAGTTTTTCATCTGGATTTTTAGGTTTTTGCTGCATTATATCCTTTTCAGCCGGTTCAAGTCCGATAGAGAGGGCTGAAATGCCGTCAGTTACAAGATTAATCCATAATATCTGAAGCGGCATGAGAATCAGGGGCAGATTCATTATCATACCTGCCGATATTGCAATTACCTCACCTACATTTGAAGACAGCAGATACCTTGTGAATTTCTGTATATTATCATATTCACGTCTTCCTTCGTGAATTCCCTCCACAATACTTTCAAAATTATCATCTATGAGGATGATGTCGCTTGACTCCTTTGCAACATCTGTTCCTTTTATTCCCATTGCAATTCCGACATTTGCCTTTTTAAGTGCGGGAGCGTCATTGACTCCGTCCCCTGTCATCGCAACGATGTGGCCTTCATTATTCAGTATCTCAATAATTCTGAGTTTGTGTTCGGCAGTAACCCTTGCAAGTATTTTAACTGATTTCAGTTTTTCTGCAAGTGAATCATCATCAAGTGTGTCAATTTCCTGGCCTTTTAATACACCGTTGCTTTCAAGCCCGACCCCGTCTGCAACAGCCTTTGCAGTCATTGCAGAATCACCTGTAATCAAAATTACATCAACACCTGCCGATTTGCAGATATCAAGGGACTCTTTAACCTCTTCCCTTGGAGGGTCCATTATCCCGGCAAAACCAAGGAATATAAGATCTTTTTCAGTTTCTTCTGCGGTCTGGTAAATTTCAGAACCCAGATTTCTATAAGCAATTGCAAGAACTCTTAAACCTTCGCTTGCAAGACTTTCATAAATATCTTTATAATGCTCTTTTTCTTTTTCAGAAATAGGTATTTCTTCTCCGTTTGAGATCTGTCCGGTACAAAGCGATAAAATAAATTCCGGGGCGCCTTTTGTGTATGCAAAAAATCCTGTTTCTTCCTTATACACGGTTGTCATTCTTTTTCGTGACGAATCAAAGGAAAATTCTTTTTGAATTGACTGAATAGGAAGTTCATATTCAGGAATCCATGCCTTGTGTGCAGCTACAACAAGTGCACCTTCAGTTGGTGTGCCGACAATTTTCCATTCATTATTCTCTTTAGAAAGAATTGCATGATTGCACATGAGTCCTGCTTTTAAAATTCGGGACAGATCCGGATACGATATTGGATCAATTTCTCCCCCTTTAAGAAAAAAATCTCCTTTGGGATCATAACCGCTCCCGGTCACTTCAAAAGTATTTTCCGGAACATAGATTTTGGTAAGAGTCATCTCATTTTTTGTAAGAGTCCCGGTTTTATCGGTACATATTACCGAAACAGACCCAAGTGTTTCTGAAGCACTCAGATGTCTTATCAGGCATCTTTTTTTGTACATATTTTTGATGCCTATTGCAAGTGTAAGGGTGACAACAGCAGGTAGACCCTCGGGAATTACCGCCACTGCAAGGGATATGGCTGTCATAAACATCTCAATTAATTCCCTTTGCTGAATAATTCCGAGCATTACTATCAGGAAAGCAACTATGACGGATATTACGCTGATGTTTTTTCCGAGAGTGTCAAGGCTTCTTGCAAGTGGAGTCTGGTCATCGACGATGCTTTCCGTAAGCTCTGCAATTTCACCAAATTCGGTATTCATACCGGTTGCAACAACAATGCCCGTTCCCCTCCCGTTGGTGACGGTTGTGCCCATATACGCCATGTTTGTTCTTTTAGAAAGTGGTGTATCCTCATCTGTTATTCCGGGGAACTTTTCCTGTGCGACTGATTCTCCTGTCAGTGCCGCTTCATCAATATCAAGTGTTGTTGCTGAAATGATTATTAGATCAGCGGGTACTTTTCTTCCGCTTTGAAGTACGACAATATCTCCCGGAACAATATCTGAAGCGGAAATCTCAGTTTCAATTCCGTTTTTCAGAACAAAAGATTTGAGTCCGAGCATCTGCTTCAATGCAGCTATTGCCTGTTCAGCCTGCCACTCCTGGAAAAACCCGAGAATTGCATTCAGGAGGACGATTAATATTATTGCAAAAAAATCAATAATTTCCCCTACAATAAGGGAAACAAATGCTGCAATTATGAGTATTCCAATAAGGACACTCCTAAATTGTTTAAAAAAAATGTATACCGGGGATTTTTTATCCTCTTCCTTTATTTCATTATGCCCGTACAACCCTATTCTTTTTTCTCTTTCTTTTGGAGAAACTCCCTGCATGTCGACTTTCAGAATTCCGGCTATTTCATCGGAATTTTTAGTGTGCCATTTCACTTCTTGTATGTCAGGGGAGTTTTCATTCACAGCAATCGAATATAAATATTCATTATAGATAGTGTTTGTGGAGGTATCGGCAGATTTTGTCGGGGTTATCAGCTAACGGACTATTACAGCTGCTTTGTGTAAAACGTCTTAACCGGTTTTTGATTTTAAACCCTTATGAAATTAAAAAAATCATATTTCTCTTTAAAAAACGGATTAAAAAAATTATTCAATATTTCCCTGAATCAGACATATGTTATCCGTCACGCAGATAATAAGCATTAAAAAAACCTTTTATCATGCATATAACAGAATTATCTTTTGAATAAGACATTACCAATAAGTACCTGATAAACCCCATTAATAACAACACAAAATGTCCTCCACTGAAGATCTAATAAAAGAAATTGAAGACGAAATACAGAACACCAAATACAATAAGGCTACATCCCACCATATCGGGCGTTTAAAAGCAAAGCTTGCAAAAATTAAGGACGAAGCCGTCACCCGTGCAATGGCATCCGCAGGTGGCGGTGAAGGATATTCTGTTAAAAAGTCAGGAGACGGAACAGTTGTACTTGTCGGTTTTCCTTCTGTTGGTAAGTCTACACTGTTAAACAAGCTTACCGGTGCCGAGAGTGAGGAAGGTCATTATGCCTTCACGACTCTGACTGTTGTTCCCGGAGCAATGGAGCACAAGGGTGCAAACATTCAGATTCTTGATATACCTGGTCTGATTGCAGGCGCTGCGATGGGGAAAGGACGCGGCAAAGAAGTAATTGCTGTGGTCAGGGGTGCTGATCTGATTCTTCTTTTAGGAGATGTCTATAATGAAAAGCACATCGATGTCTTAATCAGCGAACTTTATGATGCAGGTATAAGGATCAACAGGGAAAAGCCGGATATTACAATCAAGAAGTCATCCAATGGTGGTATCAGGTTTAACACTGTCGGATATACCGGACTTGACCTTGAAGAAATAAGAGCAATACTTGCAGAAAACAAAATTGTCAATGCGGATGTTTTGGTACGTGGAAAAGTAACTCAGGATGACTTCATTGACGCAATGATGGGTAACCGTGTATATATCCCTGCATTTTTTGCAATTAACAAAGTCGATCTTGTTGATGAGGAAACAAGGCAGCATATTGTTAAAGACGTGACCAAAAGATTTGGAAGACCGCCGATCATGCTTTCAGCCCACAGCGGTTACAATGTTGAAACACTCAAGGACGAAATATACGATCATCTCGGATTCATTCGTATTTATCTAAAGCCTGTCGGCGGAAAGCCGGATATGGATGAACCCTTAATCATCAGAAAACCTGCAACAGTGGAATCCGTCTGTAATAAACTCCACCGTGATTTTGTTGAAAAATTCAGATATTCCAAAGTATGGGGAAATTCGGTAAAGCACGATGCCCAGCGTGTTGGCCTGAACCATGTTCTCGAAGACAATGATATACTGACAATTGTTACAAGGGCCTGAAAAAGAGGCTTTTTGAAATATAATCCCATTTTTAAGGCTGACAAATATCTCTATCAATAATATATCTGTTTTAAAAATAAATTTAAAAAAATACCATAAAAGTTATTTTCATGACATTTTTTGGAATAATTATTTGGTTTTAGAGGGCATAGTCCAAAAGACCAAGCTCTTCGAGTTTCTCATTTGTAGGTACGCCGTTTTCATCCCATCCGCGACCTTCGTAATATAAGGGCAGCATTTCGGGAAGGTGGCTTACCATACCTTTCGCCGGGCCTGCCGGAATTGGATCGTTTAGAAGTCTTGGTGGAAGAGTATCGTCTGCTTTGGTATAACCGTTCTTCATTATGAACAGACGTTCAAGGTTGTATATTCTCTCACCGATTTTCATTATATCCTCTCCGGTGTATTTTACACCTGTCACTGATTCAAGCTCTGCTGCAATATCATTTGCATCTATTGCGAACGAGGTGAACAGACATGTTCCCGATGATGAGAGTGCAGCTGTTAAATCCTGGAAGATTTTTAGAATTTCCGGTTTTCCCTCAGTCACTTTTGGATCCATGCTAACCGGGAGTCCCAGGACTTCCGGAGATATTGTGTATCCTCTGACGTGGCATCCTCCGCGGTTTGATGTTGCATATTCAAGACCGATTCCCTGAATTGCCCTCGGGTCGTATGCCGGCATCTCCTGCTTCTTTGCAGTCATGGAAAGTTCGGGATGACCGTACTTTTCTGCAAGGCGGTATGAACCGTCAGCAATATCATTACCAAATCCTCTGCGGTATGCGGCATCCTCGACAAGTTTGACCATTGCCTCTCCGTTTCCGAATCTGAGATCATATCCGGTGGTTTCACGGTCAATGATTCCCTTTTCATAGAGCTCCATTGCACATGCAATTGTGCTGCCCATTGAAATCGTGTCCAGACCCAGTTCATTGCACAGGAAATTTGCCTTAATCACGGCATTCACATCAGTAACTCCACAGTCTGCACCAAAAGCCCAGGTTGTTTCGTATTCCGGCCCTTCGCCTGAAGATTCGTATTTGCCGTGTGCTCTTTCCACACGTCCGCATCCGATGGCACAACCTGCACAGCCCTTTGTTCCTGTCAGATTATCTTTTGCCTGCGTTTCGCCACTGATCATATCAGCTTCTTTGAAATAGGCCTCCTGCCAGTTCCGGGTAGGGAAACCTCCCACCTCGTTTATGATATTTACCAGAACATTTGTTCCAAAGGCAGGCAGTCCGCCTGAGCTGACAGGGTTATCCTTAATCTTCTGGCGTGCCACCTGCAGTGTTTTTATAAACGCAGCCTTGTCAGCAATCTTAACTCCGTTTGTCCCGCGAACAACAACTGCTTTGAGATTTTTGGAGCCCATGACTGCACCGATTCCTGTTCTTCCCGCTGCACGGTGTTTGTCATTAATTATTGCAGCTATACGTGACAGGTTTTCACCGGCAGGACCGATACAGCTAATTTTTGCATCAGGATCGGTTTCTTCAAGAAGCATTTCTGTTGTCTTATGGGCATCAATACCCCACAGACTGCCTGCATCACGGATTTCGACATTTTCATTGTAAATGAAGATATATACCGGTTTTTCGGATTTACCTTCAATAATTATCATGTCGTATCCTGCGTACTTTAATTCAGGACCGAAATAGCCGCCTGAATTGGATGATGCAATAGTGTCGTTTAAAGGACCCTTCGAAATTATGTCATGACGTCCTGCACTGACACTCATTGTGCCCGTAAGGGGACCGTTTGCATAAATTAGCTTGTTCTCAGGGCTAAGAGAATCAACATTTGGATCGACTTCGTCAATGAAATACTTGGTTCCAAGACCTCTGCCGCCTATATATTCCTTAGCGTCTTTTTGTTTCAGTGGTTCTTTAAGTACTGTTCCCTTTGTAAGATTTACGCGGAGCACAGTTCCTGTCCATCCGTACATTATATATTCACCTCCCCGAGTGCCGCAGCAATTTTAGCAGAGAATTCTTTTTTCTTCCTTATTGTTGAACTGTCGGCATTCAGATATTCGATTGCCTTTGTAGGACAATATTTGGCACATTCCGGATCACCATCACAGAGATCGCATTTCATTGGTGTTTTAGTGACAGCATTGTACGAAATATTTCCAAACGGGCATGCCATTTCACACATTCTGCATCCGATACATTTCTGACTGTTAACATTCACAATACCGGTTTCAGTATCCTTCACAAGTGCGCTGGTTTTACATGCTGCAACGCATGCTGCACTATCACACTGGAAGCAGGTCATGGGTACTGTGACACCCATATCAAACCTGTGAACGGATATTCTGGATTTTGAAGGTCTGAACTCGCCCTCATGTGCAAGTGAGCAGGCCAGTTCACACGTTCCGCAACTGATACATTTTTCCGGTGAAATCATCAGAAGCTTGCTGGTTTTTTCCATTGCTCTCAACTCCTGTTGTAGTGCAATTTAATTTTCAGCACTACGACGTTACAAACGAATAGATGAAAGGATACTTTAATAAACTTTTGTATCCCTATGGCATTGTGCCTGATATAATCCAATTATAAAATATAATCCTGAAATATTCTAAAACCAATTTGGATTTACTTTGTAGTAAAATTAAATACTGGTTGAATATTCTTAAAAAAAAGAGATCAGATAAATTATATATTACCTACCCTCTCAGCCTCGTCACGTTTTTTGCACCTGGGACAGAGGTCCATTCCTTCAATCTCTTCTTTACCTCTTTTTTCAATATATTCTTCTGTTCCAATCGGGTCTCCGCAGCTTTTACATCTTACAAGCTTAAACGTCCTGCCCCAGATTTCTCTAGTATCATTATCTTCTCTGACGACAATAGCACCGGTCGGGCAGACCTCTGCACAGGCGGCACACCCAAGGCATCCTTCCGGAGGTTCATTGAATGGGGGAACTATTTCCCTGTTCCAGCCTCTTCCGGAAAAACCTATACAGTTGTTTCCAAGGGCCTCACATGCCCTTACACAGCGGCCGCAGCGGATGCAGAGATCCGGATTTTCTGCAACAAAACGCTCATCAAGAGGTTCGACTCCGTATTCTTCTGCAAGATCCTGAAGGATTTTTGCCTGCGGGCAGCGGTTTAAGTGAAGCTTTATTATTGATCTTCTGGCTTCCATGACATTTTCATTGTCGGTGAAAACCTCCATAGGTTCTCTTACCGGAAACATGCAGGCGATAGCCAGTTTGCTCTTGCCCCCCTTTACTACCTCTACCTGACAGAGACGACAGTTGCCGTCCGGAGGCAGACCCTCATGATAGCAGAGCGTGGGGATATTAATTCCGAGCCTGTTTGCTGCTTCAAGAATTTTGGTTTCCTTCTCAACCTCGATCTTTTTGCCGTCAATCGTAATTTCAATCATCTTTTTCCACCCTTAAAACCCTGATCGCATTGAATTTGCATGCATCAATGCATGAACCGCATGTGACACAGATTTTCTTATCGATCATATGCACTTTTTTCTTTTCGCCTGAAATAGCTTCTGCAGGGCAGATTTTTGCGCAAAGTCCGCATCCCGTACATTCCTCCGGATCAATTTCCAATGTGTAAAGACCGGAACATACGCCTGATCTGCAAAAACCCTCTTTTTCATGTTCCTGATATTCCTCCGGGAAAAATTTCATTGTTGAAAGAACAGGATTTGCTGCAGTCTGTCCGAGACCACACAATGCTGTAACCTGGACTTTTTCTGCAATTTGCCTGAGAAGAATTACATCGCCTTCCCTTGCAGTTCCTGAAGTAAGTCCTTTTAGGAGTGTCTGCATGGCTTTGAGGCCTTCACGGCATGGTGCACATTTCCCGCAGCACTCATCCACAAGAAAGTCGATGAAATACTGTGCGACGTTTACCATGCATGTATGATCGTCCATTACAATGAGTCCGCCTGAACCCATCATGGAACCTGCCTTCTTCAGATGGTCAAAATCAACCTGTGTATCAAGCATAGATTCAGGGAGACAGCCTCCCGAAGGACCGCCGCTCTGGACTGCCTTGAAATTCCGTTTGTTCATGACACCTCCGCCTATATCAAAGATTATCTCCCTGAGGGTTGTGCCGAGAGGAACTTCCACAAGACCGCTGTTTTTAACCTTTCCAACGAGTGAGAACACTTTTGTTCCTGTGTTTTTCTCAATTCCAATGTTTGAAAACCATTCCGAGCCGTTAAGGATTATGTATGGAATATTGGCCCATGTTTCAACATTGTTTAAGACAGCCGGAGACTCCCAGAGACCCTTCTCTGTTGAGCGGATGTACTTCACTCTTGGGACACCTGCCGTACCTTCAATTGAAGCCATCAATGCAGTTGATTCGCCGCAGACAAATGCGCCTCCTCCGCGAGTGATGTCAATGTCAAAATCAAATCCGCTTCCAAGAATGTTTTTGCCCAAAAGGCCCCGATTTCGTGCATTTTCTATTGCAGTACGTAAGTTAGTCACTGCAAGCGGATATTCATTTCTTACATAAATATGACCATAATTTGAACCTACTGCATAAGCTCCGATTATCATCCCTTCGATTATGCTGTGGGGATCGCCTTCCATCAGACTTCTGTTCATGAAAGCGCCGGGATCTCCCTCATCACCGTTTGCGACAACATACTTGACTTCGGATTCTACGATACGTGCGGATTCGAATTTTATGCCGGTCGGGAATCCTCCCCCGCCTCTTCCACGAAGGCCGGAATTGATGACTTCTTTGACTATCTCCTCAGGTTTCATTGATAATGCCTTTGAAAGACCTGCATAACCGCCGGAGTAAATGTAGTCATTGATATCCTTTGGATCGATATGACCTGTTCTTTGCAGAATTATCCTCTTTTGATGGGCATAAAAAGGAATGCTGCTCTCATCTGAACACCTTTTTTTCGTTTCCGCGTCACGATAAAGGAGACGTTCAACCGGTTCGCCGTTTAAAATTGTTTTTTCAAATATTTCCCTGACATCTTCTGCTTTTACATGCTGGTAGAATATGTTGGCCGGATCTATCTGTACAATCGGTCCGTTTTCACAAAAGCCGTGGCATCCTGTTGAATCGGCGACAAAGTCCACTCCGAGTTTCATATCATTTTTCTGTGCTTCAATTATGAATGCATCATAAACTGCTGCACTTCCGCTTGAAAGGCATCCTGTCCCTGCACATATGCGGACTCTTGCCTTTGCACCTTCTCCTTTTTTTGTAAGTGATGAACGGTATTTTTCGAGCTCTGCGGGATTATTCAGAATCATCAGATAAGACCTCCTTAATAATTTCAGGGACATCCTTGACTTTTACCTTGCCGAACACACGGTCATTTATCATAACAACCGGTGCAAGAGCACATGCTCCAAGACAGTTTACTGTCTGAAGTGTAAACATTCCGTCTTTTGTGGTTTCCTCATTTTTGATGTCAAGTTCTTTTTCAAAGGCCTCGAGTATTTTGATTGAACCTCTGATGTGGCAGGCGGTTCCGTTGCACATTTTTATGACATATTTGCCCTGCGGAACAAGACTCAGAGCCTTATAAAATGTCGCAACGCTATAAACCTGGGCTTCGGGCACTTTCAATGATTTTGCAACCTGCTGCATTGCTTCTACTGATATGTAATGCTCCTTTTCCTGAATATCCTGAAGAATCGGAAGAAGATAACGGGGATCATCAGGATAGGAATATATAATGGATTCTATTGTGGAATTCGTTTTCTGACCTCCTTTTTTCTACTCTGTTGCATTATTTCCTTAAAACATTTCCTGATAGATTAGTATGCAGTAAGTATTTGTGAAATGTTTGTGTGAGAATACAAAGAAGGAAAAAAAATTTTTAGTTATTATTTTGATTTTTGTTACGCATAATACGGGCCGTAACAAAAGCTGCAACAATTGTTCCAATTACTATCATCCATCCGGCAAGTGTTGGTATGAATTCATAACCTCCGTAAGGGTGGACAATCCCGTCGTAAATATAGTATATCGGCAGAAGACCAAGTATTGCGGGTGTTATGTATTTAATCATAATATCCCACCATTTTCCAACTTTGAGGTCAGTTGTCTGATTGAAATATTCTCTTAGTTTGTCAGCACCATATACGTATCCGATTGCGAGTGCTTCGAGGAGTCCTACTATTATTACCAGATAATACCAGACATAGTGGTCGACAATATCGAGCCAGTAAAGGTCTCCTCCGCTTGCAAACAGCATTGATCCAATGAACCCGACAATACATACAATTGCGGTTGTCAGGAGAGGCGGGATTTTGATGTAATCCTGAAGTGCACATGAAGTTGAGTCAACCATTGAAAATGCCGAATCAATTCCAAGCATTACAATCATTAAGAAGAACATTATTCCGAAAACTTCGGGGAGTAACGGCATTGCACTTATTGCTGCCGGATATGCAACAAATACAAGTTCAATTCCACCTTTTACAACCTCGGTTACCGCAACGCCGTTTGTATGTGCAAGATATCCAAGGGCGGAAAAGACTGCGAAACCTGCAACAAATGATGTCATGCAGTTAAAGAAGGCGACATATAGCGAACTTCAGGGTGCGAATTTTTAATGCGTGATCTGTTGAAAAAATAATTAAAAAAATATATTCTTTTTGATTTTCAGGAAAGGGATTCTCTTATTTCCGACAGCGGTGCATCGGTTTTAATTCCTGTTCCTGCATAATGAACCCTTGAAGCCCTGAATCCTTTTTCTTTAAGGCGTTCGATTACTGTCTCAATTGCAACCGGTGATACCTTCCAGTGACGGCTTAGAACATGATAATCGTAAAATGAGGATGTTTCAAGTTCATCTTTGCATGTTGCAAGGAGTTTTTCTATTTTATTTTGGGTTCCCAGCTCTGAATCCGGAAGCATCTCCTGCATCTGCTCAATTATATCCGTTCTGCTTACAGGACCGGTCCACAGAGGTCCGACAGCAGTCAGTGGTGCTCCGCATTCCTCACAATAAAGAGTCTTTGGCAAAAGGCCCTTTTGTTCTGTTCTGTAAGGGCACTTTGGACACTGGTGGATGTAACCGATGTTCTCCATTGCTTTATCCGCACGTCCCGCACCATAGGTGAGTTTGAGGTGTAGTCTTACAAAGTGCTCTTTCGCGAAACAAAAAAGCGGTTCCACTCCGCGATCATATTTTACAATCTCCCTGACGGCAAAGCCTAAGAGAATCCTGAGGCCGGTTTCACTATGATATTCGTTGTTGAGTGGTCTTGCAAAATATCTTCTCATTCCGGCTTTTAAGTGCGCCCCGCAGAGAGGTGCTGTGTCAGTTGCGGTAATAAACAGGTACTTTTTGGCGCAGCCTGCCGCAGCGTCGATGAAGGGTGCAGGGGTTCCGAACGGATCAATATCCACAACATCGAACCTTCTCTCACTCATAATGACATTTGCATCACATTGTGTGACTTCGGCTTCAGGCGCATATGTTTCCCTGTTGTATTCAATTAATGAAATTGCCTCTGCGCTTTTGTCATTTATTATTGCGTGAATATTGCATTCTTTGGAAACCCTGATCCCTCTTGAACCCGAAGCGCCCATTGCATCAAGATAATTTTCAGCATCGAGACATTTTAACAGGAGAATTGTTAAGTCCCTGTTAATCTCCATTCTTTTGTTGAAAAAAACAGGTGCGCTGCCGGGTGGGAAATTAAGGTTTTCATCTTGTGCCGGCACTAAAAATCTGCTTTTACCCTCTTTTATTTCAACGAGTTCCATTGTCGGATAATGTTACCATTAGGAAATCTTATAGCTTATCCTGTACAATTTCTATAGGCGCAGTTGCGTAATAAAAAAGGGTTTGTGGCCTAGCCTGGATATGGCGTTAGCCTCCTAAGCTAAAAGTCAGGGGTTCGAATCCCCTCAAGCCCGCTTTTGCTTTATTTTTTAAAAGAATAGTTCTTATTTCTGTGAATTTCCTTATGTGTAATTACACCGGTGTTTTTTGAAAACATTATTCTTTAATTGAAACAAATTTTTCCTGATTATGCTAAAAGGCTATGTGCAGATAACGCGCCCGGTAAATTCTGTAATTGCAGGTCTTGCCGTACTGCTGGGAGTGATTATCGCATCCGGCACAGTCGCATTGGACTCACTTGTTCTGATACCGGTTGTTGCTCTCATAACCGCGGCAGGAAATGTCATCAATGATTATTTTGACAGGGAAATTGATGCAGTAAACAGGCCGGAACGCCCCATACCTTCAAAAAAAGTCTCAGAAAAAGGGGCATTAATATTCAGCACTGTCCTGTTTATCACCGGAATTCTGCTTTGTCTTTTTGCAAACTATCTTTGTCTTTTTCTAGCCCTTTTAAATTCATTTTTGCTTATAGCCTACGCAATGAAGCTAAAAGGTATGCCGCTTGTTGGAAATCTTGCAGTATCATACCTTTCTGCCAGTATATTTTTGTTCGGCGGCGCTATTGCAGGACCGGGCGGTCTGATTCAGAATTTTGTAATTGCAGCAATTACTTTCTTTGCAATGCTCTCCCGTGAGATGCTAAAGGACGCGGAAGACATTGAAGGTGATAAAACGGGAGGAGCAAAAACACTCCCCATGATAATCGGTGTGAAAAAAACAGGGGTGCTTGCATTCCTGATGGCCTTTTTAGCCGTATTTGCAAGTTTCCTGCCGCTTTTCAGGTTCTGGGGAATCACATATATTGCAATGATCTCAATAGCAGACATTATCATTCTTTATGCGGCATTCAGGGGCCTTTCCTGCGATGATTCCGAATCTCTAAGGGAGTCGGGTGCAACAGGGCTGCTTAAGAAGGGAATGTTTCTTGCGCTTTTAATATTCATCATTTCAGCAGTACTAATAGGATAATCATTATATTGTATTGGCTAAAATCTCATTTAGCAATGAAAATCTATCGGGATGGAGACACATTCATCGCCCCCCGGGGCTCTTATTTTGAAGGGAACGTAAAGATAAACGGGGACTTCATAGTACCTTCGGGTACTCATTTCTGGGGACATCTGAATGTTTTGGGAAAGCTTGATCTTGGTCCCAAATCATCCGTAAAATCCTATGTCGAGTCCAAAGATGCTGTTATAGGGCCTGGTGCAATTATCAGTGGAAATCTGGACGCAAAAGGGAACGTAACCATTTGTGACAATGCAAAGGTTGGGAATATCAAATCCGAAGGAGATGTGGTGTTAAGACCCGGAGTCGAGGTCGGTGATGTAAAAAGTGAAGGGACAATATTTGTTTATGGAAAGATAATGTCCGGAAAATTACTTGGAAGACAGGTAAAAGTCCTCCGCGATCCAAGAATATAATTATTTGTCTTCAAGTCCGAGAAGAGCTACTTCAAAAAGATCATTCCAGTTAAGTGCGGTTTCGACACACCCGTCTTTCATTGTAAGGACTCCCATCCCGACAATATTTATTTTATCCAGAAGATCAAGTCCTTCTTTTACTTCTACAAGACAGCCGATTCCGATAACTGCCTCTGGTTTATATTTAATTACCATTCTTTTAATCAGGGTTGAACCAGGTGCTATCCATACATTATATCCAAGGTTTTCCAGCCTGTCGATATTCTGCCCAATTTCACACCTTCCGCATCTCCTGCACTGAAGGCCTTCAGGTGTCAGATTTGCCGGACATTGTGAGTTTCTTAGGCACTGTGGCAGGAAAACCGCTCTTTTGGAAGATTCAATCTTTGAAAATGCCTTTGAGTTCATTGTATTGTGAAGACGGATAAAAAATGCTGTAAGCTCTTTGTCATCAAGGCTGAAGAAATTGCAAATTCCTTTAACCATCCCCTCACTCATTACAAGACCTGATTTAACAAGTCTCGGGAAGTAAAAATGCCCTCTTTTAATTGAATAGAATGACACTGTGACAACGAAGATTGCGGTCAGAAAAGAACCGGCCAGTAAAACCAGAGTCAGCTCTCCGATTGTTATCATCAGGCTGTTCCATAGGGAAGATTCCGGTAACATCTATTAGGATAAATTGGGAATTAAGATTTAAATAGCTCTGGATTATGCTATAGGAAAATCTTTTGTAAAAGGAGGTTTTAAAACGCCTTTTTCTGTAAATATTGCTGTTACAAGTTCCATCGGGGTTGGATCAAATGCATAGTTAATAGCAGGTACTGATTTTGGCATAAGCTGTTTGTTCCCACAAAATGCAAGTTCTTCCCTGTCTCTTTCTTCAATAATTATATCTGATTCCTTTCCCGTTGCATCGAATGTGGAGTAGGGTGCCGCAACATAAAACGGTATATTGTGGTATCTGGCACAGACTGCATGCATGTATGTGCCGATTTTGTTGAAAACAGCATCTGGGGTTATCCTGTCTGCACCTACAATTACCGCATCGATCTCACCTTTTTTCATCAGGAATGCGGCGGTCGAATCTGTAATCGTCTTTACAGGTATATTGTCCCTTGACAATTCCCATGCTGTGAGGCGTGAGCCCTGATTGAGAGGCCGTGTTTCGCATGAGATGACAGATACATCTTTGCCTGCTTTCACAGCTGAACGAATAACGCCAAGTGCCGTTCCCCACGTATAGCATGCAAGAGCGCCTGCATTACAGTGTGTTAGGACTGTGCATTTGTCAGGGAGATATTCTGCACCATAATTTCCGATTGAATGGCACATTGCCTCATCCTCTCTGGCAACTGCCTCTGCCTCCATTAAAGCGGTTTCTCTTGCTTCTTTCAGGGTGCCGGATGATTTTATTTTATCAAGGACGCGGGTGATTCCCCATGACAGATTGACTGCTGTTGGTCTTGTTGATTTCAGGTATTTTGCATCATCAGAAACAAGTTTAAAAAAAGCTTCCATATTACAGTCATCATGCTCCAGGCATGACAGTGCGATTCCGAATGCGCCTGCAACACCAAGTGCCGGTGCTCCCCTGACTTCCAGACGTTTTATTGCCTTTGCAAGTCTTTCAACCCTGTCACACTCGATTATATTGTATTGTACCGGTAATAGTGTCTGTTCTACAAATTCTATGCAGTTTTTGTCATAATTCCAAAATATTGTCTTATCATTATTTATTTTCATAATATGAGTCATCCCAAAAAATAGAATTTTTTTAATTGGATTTTAGAGCATCTGATACCGCTTTCATTGCAGCTGCACCGCCCTGTATCACACTGTCAGGAATATCTTTTGGTGCAACGGCCGCACCTGCAATGTAAATGCCCGGTTTTATTGTTCCTACAGGGTTCATTTTCATGTTTTCTGACCTGAAAAATCCTGTATCATCCGTTTCAATACCAAGAATGTTTGCGAATGCAGCTGTATTTTTTGCAGGCTCCATTCCGACTGAGAGGATCACAAGTTCGGGTTTGAGTTTTATTATTTCTCCGTTTTCCGTATTTTCTACTGTGATTTCAAGATTGCTTTGGCTGTCTTCAATTATTTCTCCGGGAATTCCACGTATGAAATTAATGCCCAGCTGATTTGCCCTTTCATAATATTCTTCGTAGCCCTTTCCATAGGCTCTGATGTCCATATAGAGAAGGGTTATGTCGAGCTTTGGATCTTTTTCCTTTAGGAGAATTGCATTTTTAATTGCATACATACAGCAGACACATGAACAGTAGGTCTTTTTTATAGTCATGTCTCTTGAGCCGACACACTGCAAAAAGACAATTGATTTTGGTTTTTCACCGTTTGAAAGCCTTTTAAGACTGCCACCCGTAGGGCCGCTTGCACAGATCATTCTCTCGAATTCAAGACTTGTAATTACATTAGGGGTTCTCAGGTAATTGAGCGCCTTTTTCCTCTCAGGATTGAATGTTTCAAAGCCGGTTGCGACGACTATGCTTGCAACATTTATTGTAAATTCCTCTTCTTTATCTTCATCGTCATGGAGCACTGCAACCGGACCGCAGACATCATAGCAGAGCCCGCAGTCGATACAGTGTTCTGTATCCCTGATTGCGACATTTGGAATCACCTGCGGGTGTGGTTTGTATATGGCTTTGCGGACTCCTATTCCTGCTTCATAGTGGTTGTAAACTTCAACGGGGCATACATCCATGCAGTCCCCACACCCCGTGCATGTGTATTCATCAACATATCTCGGATGTCTAAGAAGTTTCACTTCAAAATTCCCGACTTCCCCTTTGACCTCTTTAACTTCTGTGAGGGTGTGAAGTATGATATTCGGATTTCTTTGTGCATCTACCATTTTCGGGGATAGAATACACATTGAACAGTCATTTGTCGGGAAGGTTTTGTCAAGCTGTGACATATGTCCCCCGATGGTCGGCTCTTTTTCAATAAGGTGGACTTTTATTCCGTGGTTTGCAATGTCAAGTGCTGCCTGAATGCCTGCAACACCTGCTCCTATGACCGCAACTTCACTCATTATCTGCGTACTCCTTTGCAAGGCTTACGTATGATTCTGCGTTTTTAATTATGTGAGCTTTTTGCTCTTCGTTGACTTCCTTAATTACCTTTCCCGGAACTCCCATCACAAGTGATCCCGGAGGTATAGTTTTGTTTTCAGTAATTACAGCGCCTGCGCCGATAATTGTGTCTTCTCCAATGACAGCTCCGTTGAGAATTATTGCACCCATGCCGACAAGTACCCTGTCTTTGATGGTGCAGCCGTGAATTATTGCACCATGCCCTATCGTCACGTTTTTGCCTATATTTACGGGATTATTTGATGATACATGCACGACGCAGTTATCCTGTACATTTGATCCCTCTCCGATGATGATTGAGTCTTTATCTGCCCTTAATACTGCTCCAAACCAGATTCCTGTGTCCTTTTTTAAAGTGACATCTCCAAGTATTTTTGCATTGTCTGCAATGAAGGCAGCAGACCTCTCCCCGGTATCACTACTCATAATACTTAATACGTTTAATTTATATTTCAATGAAAGTTATGGTTGGGGGCACATTTGATCCGCTTCATGACGGCCACAGAAAACTTCTTGCAAGATCGTTTGAAATTGCAGGTAAAGACGGCAGCGTCATAATCGGCCTTTCAGGAGATGAATTTGCAAACAGAAAATCCCATCCTATTCATCCTTTTGAAAAGAGAAAGGGTGCTCTTGTTGAATTTTTGAATCTGGAATTTCCCGGGTCAGCATGGAATATTGAAATGCTCAGCGACAGGTTTGGTTCAACTCTCGATAAGGATTTTGATGCAATTGTTGTAAGTGAAGAAACCTTTAAAACTGCAATGGAGATCAACAAAATCCGAAAGGAGAAGGGAATGAAAAAGGTTGACATCCACCAGATTACATGCGTTTTAGCAGAAGACGGACGCTGGATATCAAGCACCAGAATCTGGAAGGGAGAGATAGATACACACGGTTCACTGCTGAATAAATAATGGTTTGATCCATTTTAATTTATAAAATGATGCCTGAAACTAATGTTTAAGGTACTGTTTGATTATAATCGAGCATCTATTTTTTCAATAAAATTTTTTTATTCTGTTGATTTTGGAATTTCAATATCCCACGTAGTTCCTTCTTCTGATAAAAGTGTAATTTTTCCTTCAAGCTGATATTCAATTATGTTTTTTACGAGCTTCATTCCAAGTGTTGATGTATTGTTCTGATCGAAATCTTTTGGCATACCTGTTCCGTCATCGCTAATTTTCAAATAATAAAAATCATTGTCTGAATGCATGTGAATGGTAATATTCCCAAAATCCCTTTCCTCAAATGCATATTTTATTGAATTTGTAATGAGTTCATTTACAACAATACTGCACGGAATGGCAGTGTTTATATCAAAGAGGCATCCGTCTGTTTTTATGCAAAATCCTATCTCTTTAGACATATTAAAATTTGAAATCAGTTCTTTTGCAAGGGTATTGAAATGTACATCCGGGTTTATGTATGAAATACTGTCGGATTTATAAAGCTCTTCATGAATTAGAGCCATTGACATAATTCTGTTTCTTGTGTCGTTTAATTTTTCATAATAGTAGCCTTCTGATATTCCGTTCATCTGCATTCCAATCATAGAGTTGAGTATCGCAAGATTATTTTTAACTCTGTGATGAACTTCATTTAAGAGGATTGTCTTTTCATTAAGGGATTTTTTAAGTTCTTCTTCTGCCTGTTTTCTGGCGGTAATTTCAAAAGCTGTTCCGATAATGCCTGCTACATTTTTGCCTGTTCCAACTCTTGGCATTTTGCTGAATAGGAAATAGTGCCTGTTACCATCGGAATTTATTATTTCGCTTTCATACTGTTGTTGTTTTCTGTCCGCTAATACTATTTCGTCATACCTTATGAGGCAGTCTGCCATCTCCGGTTCAAAAATTTCATGGAGATTCTTCCCGACAATATCACTTTTACTGAGTCCCGATAACTTTTCAAATGCACTGTTGCAGTCCCTGCATGTGCCACTTAAATCACGATAATAGACCGGTGCGGGTATTGTGTCCATCAGGGCAGAGACATAATTTATTTTGTCTTTTAAATTATCCTGAAGCACCATACTGTCTGTTATATCCCTTGCAACTGTCTGAAACTCTTTAACACAGTTATCATCATCAAAAATTGCCCGGATATTACAGCTGACCCACCTTATGCTTCCGTCAGGCCGTATTATTCTGTGATCTATACTTTTTACGGGATTTTGAGGATCAAGACTTTTCAGGAGACTTCTGATATTTTTGATATCTTCTGTTGGCATTTTTGGATAAAAAGTGTGACCTTCCACTTTTATTTTGTCCACATCATAATATTCACAAAAGGCATTATTTACGACAGTATAGACTCCTCCGGGCCGGAAACTGTATATCATCTCTGTCTGGTCGTTGATTGTTTTGAGATATTTCTCTTCGGCTGCTTCAAATTTTAATGTAATATATGATATTATTGAACCTGCCAGTATTATCATCGTAATCTGGAGTATTCCACGGGGGATGTATCCTTCTGTGCCATGGTTGATAATAAAAAATATGAATAAAAACGTAATCCCTGTAATGGATGAAAATAGTAATCCTCTTTTTGGATAGAGAAATGAAACCAGTACAACCGGAATTATCAGAAAATGAGATAATGGTGAATTGTCTGTTAGAATTCCAAATAGTGATGCCAAAAAGGATATTGCTGTAATTACAATTACAGCCGCCAGTTTGTAATATTTAAAATTAAAAAAATTATTTAGCAGGTTTTTATTTTTACTGCGTGTCCCCAATATAATCCCTTATATTATATGGTTCGCTATATCACTTGAAATTATGTTGTCGCAGTAAAGACAATGCAGATTCCCATCCACAACTTCAAATTTGCTGTCGATAGGTTCATTTGAATTTGAAATGCATCCGGGATTTGAACAGATTATAACGCCCATTAGCAGATCCGGTATTTTAACGCCTATTTTTTCAATAACGCAATAGTTTCTTATGATATTGATGGTGGCATTTGGAGCAATCAGGGCAATTTTATTTACATCGTCTTTTGAAAGCTCCATGTTTGAGATTTTTACAATATCCTTTTTTTCTGAGATGCTGCTCTGGACATTTGTTGCTATTGATAGTGATTTGTCAGTTGTTCCTGTAATGCCAAGAATTCTCAGGACATTTAATGCCTCACCGGATTTTATATGATCAATAACCGTTCCGTTTTCAATAGGACTAATTAAAAGTCCGTGTTTTGCAAAATCAGGGGTGCTCATAGCATTACCTCTTCTAACATCGCCATTCTGACAGGTATTCCATTTTGTGCCTGTCTGAAATATTTTGCATAAGGGAGTGCATCCACTTCAGGACTTATTTCACCTGCTCTTGGGAGAGGGTGGAGTAATATCAGGTTTTCACGGACATCCTTTAATGTGTCGGGAGTTATCCTGTATGTGTTTGCAACTCTCGAATAACTTGCGGAATCCGGGAATCTTTCACGCTGGATTCTTGTTGCGTATAAGACATCCAGATCGTTTATGACTTCTTCAAGACCCTGGTGCTCTATAACTTCAACTCCTCTTTTTTTCAGTTCCGACATATGACCTGCCGGCATTTCCAGACTTTTTGGTGCTATCGTATGCAGTCTCACGTCATAGTTTGAGAGTGCATATGAGAGTGAATGAGCAGTCCTTCCGTATCTTAGATCCCCTAAGAGTCCAACGTCTATTCCGTCAAGTGGCATATTTTCTTTTATCGTGAATAAGTCAAGAAGAGTCTGTGAAGGATGCTGTCCTGCTCCGTCTCCTGCGTTTATTACCGGAACCGACGCAAATTCTGATGCCAGGAGTGCAGCGCCTTCTTTTGGGTGGCGTAGAACAATTGCATCAACGTAACTGCTTACGACCCTGACTGTATCCGCAAGAGTCTCCCCTTTTGATATTGAACTTCCCTCAACACTGTCTACGGTTATCGGGTCTCCGCCAAGGCGGGCAAGGGCGGATGTAAAAGACATTCTCGTTCGTGTGCTTGGTTCAAAAAAGAGAAGTGCAACAAGTTTTCCTTCGAGAGTGCGTTTATAACTACCAAGTTTTTGTATTTTTGCTGCTTTCTCTAAAAGGGCATCTATTTCGTCCCTTCCAAAATCCTTGATCGATATTATATGGCGCATATGGAGATCTTAATCAGATCTGTTTTGCTCGGCAAAAAACTGATCTGATCTATGTTTGTTCATAACGGAGTAACCGGTTATTTACAGGCCCGGAGTTTCAGAGAACAAAGAAGATGTCAATTCCCTGTTCTCAGCCGGAACGGGGGGTTTTAAAAAAATTGAAAAAATGAAAAATTTAAAACCGGATATGATTATTTCCGGCAGATTGTGATATACCCTGTGTGGCATACTCTTGTAGAGGGCCTTGTGCCCCTTTTTGTTCTGGAAAGTTCGCGTCCGATTAATTCATGGCATACGACTTCTGAAAATAAATCTTCCGCTGCATCCATAACATTGAATGTCTGCTCTAAAAACGGAGTGTAGGTTGCAAGATATCCGCCTGTTTTGAGAAGTCCGTATGCGTGCTTTACATGCTCCTTTTCGATCTGCATGTCAAGGTGGATCACATCATATTTTTCATCAGACTCTACTGATAAAAAGTCACCTGCATTCACTCTGACATTCTCAAGACCTGCATCTGCGATATTTTTTGCGCAGATTTTTGAGAACTCCTCTCTTATTTCATATGTATCGACAAAACCTGCAACACTGCCAAAGAATATTGCCGCAACACCGCTTCCGGTACCTGCGTCAAGCACTCTGTCTTTTTTGTTCATTCCTGTATAGGCAATGACTGTCCCAATATCCTTTGGGAGCATTGGTGCGCCTGTTCTTTTGGCGTAGCTGAAAAAGTCAACCGGACGGGGTATCCTGATTTTAAAACTCACACCAAGATGAGTCTTTACTATATCTCCCGTATCAAGGCCGGTTAAATCTGCAAGTTTGATTATGCCTTTGTCTGTTGATAGATCGCCTTCACCTGCACGGACAAAAAATTCACGTTTTTCTCCGATAAGAAGGACTCTGTCGTTTTCTTTGATCATAAAAGTGTGGTGATTTTAAATTTATTCTGAAAGCTTTAAAATAGCCTCGGCGATATCGCCTTTTGTTTCCTTTAATGTTAAAAGAGCCTTGTCTTCTGAGACGCCGGCCTGCTCTGCAACCATTTTGACATCATCTTCAGGGATTTGTATTTCTGCCTCTTCAAAGACAGGCTCGGCTCCCTGAATCTGGTATGTTGTCATTCCCTGCATTGTTGTTAAAACAACTTCCGCACCTTCAAAGACATAATTTCCTTTCTTTGTGTATACCACGACACGCTCGACATCCTCGATTTCTTCCATTTTCATGCCGAGTTTTTTCATCATCTGTTTCATCTGTTTTGGATTGACGCCTGGAATCATTTTATCTTAACTCCCTTTTCTAATCTGTACTGCTACACCATAATTAAATGCAGTCATTTCCTCTCCGGAAAGGAGAGCGCTCCCTGTTGCGATGAGTCTTCCTGATTCATCGCAGACTAAAACCTCATCGCCTGCACGAATATTTTCATCAGCAGAAACCACATGTTTTGCCATTGCGTTTTTGCCGCTCTCTACAAAAGATGAGACTTCTGATTTGATATTCACACGGTATCCTGGTTCTTTCAAACATTCATATAATCTTGAGGCACCCTTGTTGCTTAATGTAAGTCTGCCGTCATTTGCCCTGACTGTTGCGACTCTGTCGCCGTCTAAAAGGACATATCTGATTCTTTTTGTGGTTGAAAGTTTGAACTCGCATTCATCGGGGAAGAGATATTCTCCCGTATTCTTTCCGAACTGAAAGTCGGCAATTACTCTTATTCGCTTAAGATGATTGTTTTTCAAGGATTCTGTTGACACTTTCTGCAAACCCCTCTTCGGCACTTCTTGGTATATATGCGCCCGCAGCTATTTTATGCCCTCCGCCTCCGCCACCTGCGGCTTCGGCTGCTTTCATTAATGCAGCCTGTAGATCCATGCCGGCCTGAACCATCCTTTCATTCGTCCTCATTGATACTTTTATGAGTTCGGGATCGTCGGGGAGATAGCATAAAATCATGATCGGAAGTTTCCAGTTAAGTTTAGAAAGAGCCATTCCTGCCCCTATTCCAACTATTGTGTCCGGGAATCTGTCTCCCACATGTAAATACTGGAGAGCTGAAAGTTCGGTAACTCCGGTTTCAAGAATATATTCCATCATTTCCCTGATAACGGTTCTGTGATGACGCAGCATTACTTCAGCTTCCCTGTATCCCTCTCCCCTGTCACCGCAGCAGACTGAGCTTCCGATTTTTGGTTTTACCCATCTTCCGCATGCGTTTAGCATTGTTGCATATTCGGAAGCATTTCTTAGCGGAGTGTACTTCATTTCATCAGGGAAGATGTAGTGCTCTGCTTTCAGGCGTTTTGTAGGTTCGCCTGCACTATGAAGGCGCAGAGCAAGTATTCCGATAAGAGTCCTTTTTTCTTCCGGGGATAGATCTTCCCAGACACGCCATTTGCCGTTTCTTTTTTTAAGATCTATCCCTGCATCATTCTCAATCAAATCCTGTGCCCCGGAGGGATTGTTTGTAATTCCGGGTACAAACGGGTCATCTGAAAAAGAGAGGCAGTAATGAAGAGGTCTTGTGGATATTCCGTAACAGTTGAGGTCGTCTGTCACAATTTCAATATTTCCACATTCCACTCCGTCTTCCACGATCCCCCGTGCAGGGCCTACAAGTCCGCAATGTTCCCTTGCCATCATATCCCCTACATTGCCGACGACTGCGATCTTTGCAAGATCTGTGTTGTAGTCGTCTATCTGCTTTGAGACAAGATATCCTGTACCGGCGGCTGAAAGTTTTTCATAGCCGTAAGGAAGGCCGTTTACCTGGAGATAAGGGGTATCCACATCCTGTGAAACGTGGTGATCGATTATAACAACTTCATTCTCCCTTAGTCCCCTTTCTTCGAGAAGATTCTGTTGTCCTGCACCAAGGTCAATAAAAACTTTAAGCGAACTGTTGTCAGGTATATATTTCATTGTGATGGGTTCGAGTTGTCTTACAAAAACAGAGGTTACATCAATACCGCATCTTGCTATTGCCTGACGCAGAACTGCTTCACTTGCTATGCCGTCGGCATCTATGTGGGATATGACTGTTACTGATTCAGCATCCTTTATTTTCTCTGAAACCTCTGAGACCTCATTTGCAAAACCCATTGTAATCATTATAAATTTATGTTGTGAAACTTGAAAAATGCCACCAAAGAGGATGATTATCTCAGGAAATATTAATGATGCCTGAACTTTTATAATTTTAAATTAAGAGCCGGCTGGGATGGAAAACAATATTTGTCCATTATATTTAGGCAAAATCAACCAGGGAATTTCAAAAGGAATATCAAAATAAATCCTGCTCTATTATCATAGTTATTGTGGAAAGGGATATTATCAGGCAGAAAATCTGTAGTTGGGTGGAAATGATGAGTGTAAAAAAGTTTATTGAATTTGCAGAGGAGGGGATAATTTCTCCGGCAAGAATGCGTGCTGTTGACAAAAATGCAATCTCTCTTGGAGTATCGGGACTTTTGCTTATGGAGAGTGCGGGAAGGTCACTTGCACAGGCTGTAATGAGTGAGAATCCCGGTCTTGTTTTAATTCTCTGTGGCAGAGGAAATAACGGGGGTGACGGGTTTGTTGCGGCACGTTATCTTCAGAGAGTTGCTGATGTTCATGTGATATATCCGGTGCCCGGACCCTCCACTCCTGATGCACAGGCAAATCTGTCATCCCTTTCAGGTTGTGCGGTCGAAGTACACCCTGTTTTTGGTGCTGATGATTTAAGGAGGCTTTCTGATCTGTTTAATACGGCAGACTGCATCGTGGATGCAATACTGGGGACAGGTGCATCGGGTGCTTTGCGTGAGCCGGTTTCCGATATGGTTTTAATGTCAAATATTTCTCCTGCAAAGGTCGTATCCGCAGATGTCCCTACTCCCGGCATTAATGCTGACAGGATCATTTCTTTTCATCGTCCTAAAACGGAAGGCTCGGAAGTATACGATATCGGTATTCCCCTTGCGGCAGAGGTGTTTACGGGCCCTGGTGATCTTACACTCATTCCTGAGAAAGAATCACTTTCCCATAAGGGAGAGGGGGGTGAAGTGCTTATTATCGGCGGCGGTCCTTACCGCGGTGCACCATATCTTGCGGGATTGTCAGCACTGCGGGGAGGAGCGGATATTGTGAGGATTGCCTCCCCTGTTGTTATGGACTATCCCGATTTAATCGTTGAAAAACTAAGAGGCGATGTGATTGATGAATCACACACCGAAAGGCTTGCCATGCTTGCAAAAAAATCCGACTGTGTCGTTGCGGGGTGCGGACTCGGAGAGAACAGCCACGGGGTTTTGGAAGAAGTTTCGCCTTACTTTAAAAAAGCGGTTGTTGATGCAGACGGCCTGAGAAGGCCGTTAATAAAAGGAAAAGATACAATATATACTCCGCATGCGGGTGAATTTAAGAGAATATCAGGAAAAGCTCCTTCTTCATCGGTTTATGAGCGTGCATGTGAGGTTCGTGAGTTCTGTTCAAAAAACAATGTAACTGTACTTCTAAAGGGAAATGTTGACATAATTTCAAATGGCGACAGTGTACGCTTTAACAAAACCGGTTGTCCTTCAATGACCACAGGGGGTACGGGGGACGTTCTTGCAGGTCTTTTGGGTGCACTTTCATGCAGGATGGACTCTTTTGAAGCTGCATGCACCGCGGCATATGCAAACGGGAGATGTGGGGAAATTGTTTCAGAAAAATACGGTGACGGTCTTATGGCCGGGGACATAACAGAAAGGATTTCCGAAGTACTTTATAGAGGATTATAATGGATTAAATTAAGAGTAAATATAAGAGGAATTAACAATGGCTGAATTTTCACATATAAAAGACGATAAAGCATACATGGTGGATGTAACAGGAAAAAAGGATGTGAGCCGTGAGGCTGTTGCAGCCGGAAGGATATACCTCAGGGAAGAGACTCTTATTGCAATAAGAAAAGGGGACGTGGTTAAGGGCAATGTCCTTGCAACTGCCAGAATTGCTGCAATCCAGGCTGTTAAGCAGACCCATCATCTTATCCCTATGTGTCATCCGCTCCCTGTCGGAGGTGTTGAGATTGATTTCAATGACGGCGGCGAGGAGAATTATATCGAGGCATTCTGCACTGTTAAAACATATGGAAAGACCGGGGTTGAGATGGAGGCCCTTACCGGTGTTTCTGTTGCTCTTCTGACTATATGGGATATGGTAAAGTCAGCAGAGAAAGATGAGGAAGGTCAGTATCCTGAAACCGGTATAGAGGATATTCACGTTGTTGAAAAGAAAAAGGGAATCTGAGGGGACAAATTTTTGGTTATCTTTCTGAAATTTCTTTATTTTTGAAAGAATTAATTATCGTTAAATTAAAAAAAGATCCGTATCCTTCAATTTCAAAGAATAAGTGTATCCTTCGCCAGGTATAATCCCGGATTATACAAACACTTTTTTTATCATAATGCCAATATGTAAAGAACCATTGAGATCTGGGATCTCTTCTGGTTAGACAAAGGGATGTGGCTCAGATAAATTTGTGAGCTGAACCTTTTAGGTGAAATACCATGTCAAAATCAATGTACAGCTATGTCCGTGACGCATGGAAGCGCCCGGATGCATCTGAAGTAAAATCACTTCTCTGGAATCGCATGCAGGAATGGCGTCGCGAGGGAAGTGTAGTCCGTATCGAACGCCCAACAAGGATTGACCGTGCAAGAAACCTTGGTTACCGTGCAAAGCAGGGAATCATCGTTGTACGTGCAAAGGTACGCCGTGGAGGACGCCGTAAGTCACGCTATATCCGTGGACGCCGTACAGCCCGTATGGGTATGCGCCGTGCAACAATGGGAAAGAGCATTCAGAGAATCGCAGAAGAGCGTGCAACACGCAGATATGTGAACATGGAAGTTCTTAACTCCTACTGGGTAGGCGAAGACGGAAGATCAAAGTGGTATGAGGTTATTCTCGTAGACGGTCATCACCCTGCAATCAAAAACGACACTCATCTTTCATGGATGTCATCTCCAAAGCAGAGAGGTCGTGCAGAGCGTGGAAAGACCAGTGCAGGTATAAAGGGACGTGGTATGCGCAAGAGAGGAAAAGGTACCGAGCATACCCGCCCAAGTATCCGTTCAAACCAGAACAGAGGAAAATAATTTTCTTCTTTTTTTTCTAATTCTATTATAATGGCATATTCTGACGCCTGCGTATATCCGTACCCGGCAGGCAGTACTTCTGTGCGCAGACTGGCTCTGGAGGCAAAACATCTCGGAATAGATCGGCTTGTCTGTGTAAAATCTGATTTTACAGGTGATTTTTATGGGGTTAAGGTAGTTTCAGGTGCTTTTATTGCCGCTGAAAATTTCAGAAATCTTACCTCGGCTCTTAAAAAAGAGAAGAATGCAGATATCATCATGGTAAAAGCAGGAGATGCGGGATTTAATCGTTCCGTATTGAACTCAGGCAGGGTGCATATTTTGAAGAACATCCATCTGGCTCCGAAGAAGGCTTTTGATGATGTCTGTGCAAGGAGCGCAATTAAAAATGGAATTGCCATAGATATCGATATATCCGTAATTATTGAACAGCGTGGAATAATCAGACAAAAAGCGCTGACCTGTTACGGTGAGATTTTAAAATTTCAAAGAAAGTATAAATTCCCCCTGACGATTTCAACCGGGGCCCGCTCATACATGGGCCTTCGTTCTGTAAATGAAATAACAAGCATTTGTAGTCTTTTTGGAATGAGCAGAGATGAGGTCTGTGAGGCGCTCTCTTCAGTTGATGAACTGTTAAATCCAAAGACTCCTGTGGAGGTGCTTTTTAGCGTATGAAACCATTGCCGCCGACACTCCGGGAAAAGAGAAGGTATATCCTGTTAAGAATTGTTCCAAATAATGCAGGATATGACGGAAAATCGCTTTATTATGCAATTTATGATGCTGTTGTCTCCCTTTTTGGGGATTCAAAGGCGGCAGAGATTAATATGGCGGTTGTATTCTCGGAGAATAATTATGTAATCGTGCGTTGCATAAGAGGTTCGGAGGAATTCCTGAAAACGGCTCTTGCAACAGTTTACAAAATCAGTGGTATAAACTGTGGATTGAGGCCTGTTGCTGTATCCGGAACAATTGCTTCTTTAAAAAAGAGGATTTCCCAAACCGGGGAATGTTCGGAAGAAGAAATAGTTCTTCTCGGCGAGGAGTCATATTCGGTTTTCAGGTGCTCGCGTGAAAAGGTTGATTTATATAAAGAGGGAATTAAACACCAAGATACATTGTATTTTACCAGAGATGATCTGGAGGAGCTATAATGCAACCAATGAATGCTCAAATGGGAGGATATGATCGTGCTATTACGGTATTTAGTCCGGATGGCCGTTTATATCAGGTAGAGTATGCTCGAGAGGCAGTGAAAAGGGGAACTACAGCGGTCGGCGTTAAGTGCTCTGACGGAGTCGTTTTAATTGTTGACAAGCGTGTTAGTTCCAGGCTCCTTGAACAGTCCTCAATAGAGAAAATATTCAAGATAGATGACCATATTGCTGTTGCATCCTCCGGTCTTGTCGGTGATGCAAGGGCACTTGTAGACAGGGCCAGAATTGAAGCACAGATCAATCGTGTTTCTTACAATGAATCAATCGATATTGAGACACTTTCAAAGAAGCTTTGCGATCACATGCAGACGCTTACACAGTACGGAGGGGCAAGACCTTATGGTACTGCGCTTTTAATTGCAGGTGTGAGTGATGAACAGACACGTCTCTTTGAAACTGACCCTTCCGGCACACTTCTTGAGTACAAAGCAACTGCAATAGGCACAGGGCGCCCTGCGGTTATGAAGGTCTTCGAACAGGATTATTTTGAAGAAATGAAAATTGCAGAGGCTGTGCCTATGGGACTTAAAGCTCTCCATGCTGCAACAGAAGGGAAATTTGATGTGAGTAACATTGAGATAGGTGTTGTCACCCTTACAGACCGGATGTTCAGGAAGATGAGCAAAGAAGAAGTCAGTGAGTATGTTGAAAAATTTGAAGCAGAATATTCTGCTGCTGAAGATAAGGAAGAAACAGAAGATTAGGTGTGATGTAATATGATACCTCTTGAGCAGGCAGTTGTCGCAAGGCTTGAGAGCCATGGGGACAGGTTTGAAATCCTCGTGGATCCAGACGAGGCTGCGCGCATACGTCAGGGTGAAAAAGTGAATATCGAAGATGCCGTTGCGGCTTTATATGTTTTTGAGAACGCATCAAAGACTGATAAGGCATCCGAGGAATCACTTAAAAAAGTATTCAGTACAACAGATTTTGAGCCTATTGCAGAACGAATCATCATAAAAGGTGAGATCCACCTTACTGCTGAACAAAGAAAGCAGATGGTTGAGGACAGACGCAATCAGGTTATAACTTTCATATCCAGAAACGCGATTAATCCGCAGACAAAACTTCCTCACCCGCCAAAAAGAATTGAAATGGCTATGGAAGAAGCAAGGTTCAACATAGATCCTTTCAAGCATGTTGATGAACAGGTAAAGGATGTTGTAAAGGCACTCCGGCCGATCCTTCCAATAAAATTTGCAGAAATGCGATTTGTTGTTAAGATTCCTGCTGATTATGCGTCAAAAGCATATGGGGAAATACAATCTTCAACGACAATTGAGAAGGAAGAGTGGCAGGGTGATGGTTCCTGGATATGTGTCTGTAAAATACCTGCAGGTATTCAGGAAGATTTCTACAATATGATCAACCGCCTGACAAAAGGTGACGGGGAAGTAAAAATTCTCAGTCAGGATTAGTCAGAATTAATAAGGTTGTAAGAGTAATATATACAGACCTAAATTTCGGGGCATAGTAAATATGGCAAAATCAGGTAAACTTAGAGCAAAAGGAAGAATTACAGGTAGCGCAGGTAGATTTGGTCCAAGATACGGTCGTTTCATCAGAAAACGCGTAAATGAGATCGAAAAAGTCTCAAAGGCAAAACATGTATGCCCACGCTGTGCAACAGAAGCAGTATCCCGTAAGGGTACAGGTATCTGGGAATGCCGCAAATGCGGACACAAATATGCCGGAGGAGCATATGTCCCACAGACACCAAACCTGAAGGTTGCACTCCGTACAATTGAACGTTCATTAATCAAAGAGTAAAGGAGTTATATTCAATGTCAGGTTATAAGTGCGCAAGGTGTAAGCAAAAAGTGGATATTGATATCAATGTCCGCTGTCCATACTGTGGTCACCGTATTCTTTTCAAGGAACGCGGGGCAGGTATAAAAACCGTAAAAGCCAGATAATGGAAGTAACCACTTCGCGTAAACCTGTACCGGTCCTGAGAACTTTCTCAAAGGACCTTGCATTTTCTTTGGGATGTCATTATTCCCCCAGAGGTAAGGCAGGGCTTGGTACAGTTGCTGAATTTGACAGTGATGTTTTAATTGTATCACGGTCAGGACGCAATTTTTTGATTGAACTTTATCACGATGAGGAGTTTGTCACAGATATTTTGTTTTCATCATACTCTGTAGATAAACGTGAAGGCATCATCTCAAAGGGTCTTTTTACCGGTAACCAAACGGTTTATGATAAACTGAGACAATATCTGAATGTTCAAAAGACAGATTGCGGGTCTGATACCCTAATCTTTGACGGTGCGCAGGGGAGAAGGTATGTCCTCAGACTTATTGCCGGTTCATGAATCTCTGATGGTTCATGAAGCTGTTTTTAGTTTTGAAACACCTTTTGCAGAAAGGATTTATGAGGCTGTAAGGCCGGAAAATGAAGATATGGGACGTTCAAAATCGGAAGTCTCATTGTCGGGTAATAATACCCTGATTCTGACTGTAAAGGCAGAGGACCTGTCTGCTCTTCGCGCTGCGTTAAATACATGGTTAAGATTAATAAATATTGCAGAAGAGATGCAGGAGGTAATAATTAATGAATAATATTCCACCCAAAGTCCAGAATCAGTTGTCGATGTTACAGCAGGTCCAGCAGCAGCTTCAGACTATAATGCAGCAGAAATCAAATTTTGAGATGGCTGCAAAAGAGGCAAAGAAGGCACAGGAAGAACTTGGAAATGTCAGTGAGGATGCTGATGTTTTTGTTACAATAGGCACTGTGATGATGCAGAAGAACAAGGAGTCTGTTTCATCAGATCTTGCAGACAAAATAGAAACTCTTGAGCTGAGGATAAAATCCCTTGAAAAACAGGAGAAGATGCTTCAGACAAAGTTTGAGCAGATCCAGCAGCAGATCCAGGCTGCGATGCAGGGTGGAAACCCTGTTGCAGACTAAATCTTTTTGTAATTTTAATAATTTTTTTTGATTTTTCAAAATTTTCTGATTTATTAATTATAAACATATTCTGCTGGCAAATATGAACGTCCTGGTATTCTTTTAAATTTGCCAATATAGGTGCATGTGAATAATTTTTCAGGTTATTGTCTTTTTTTAAATTGAAAATTTAATTCTCATGCAATAAAATTTGGGCAGATGAAGTTTTCAAACATTGATGAGAAACCACAAAGTGATTTTCATGGCAATTTTTCTGAATTATTTTTAAGAATCCTGTTGTCCCTGAAAAATTCCGTTTGTGCATTATGTGGTGGAAGCCTGTATTTTCCATAACTGCAAATTACAATGCGCAGGATGATACTTTGTCTGTATTTTGAAAACAGGAATCATCAGTGTCAGTATTTGTTTTGGGCATAATCTGCAGCCTTTTCTTAAAAATGGCTTTATATATTGATTTTTTTGGTGAAATAATCAGACAGATCAAAAAGAAAATGTTTAAAAACTAGTCTATCTAATATTGTAGAGCACCACACCCGCCTTAACTCAGACTGGTAGAGTGCGCGGCTGTAGTTTGGTTTACCCAAAAGCTTTGTGGGTAACTGCGCGGCTACCGCGATGTCCCCGGTTCGACTCCGGGAGGCGGGATCTTTGGATAACGCAGGTGTGGATGTTTAATTGCCCAGTTAGTGTAGTGGCCTATCATGCAGCCCTGTCACGGCTGCGACACGGATTCGAATTCCGTACTGGGCGCTTTCGTTTTTTGAAACAATTTCTAAGTCTTCTATTTATGCAGTTTTTGACTAAAAGGGAGCTTAATCTGAATTTATGGTTTATCCTTTTTCTGATAATATATTCTGAATATTCCTGAAAAAATGTAGTTGTGTTCCCGGTTTTTCTGATAAATTAAAAAATTAATTTTTCCTCTCTTTTTCCATATATTCCTTAATTTTTTGATCTTCCCAGTCTTTTCCAAGAAGGGAATTTGAACTAAAAGTATTCCATCCGTGGATTAAAACGGCTATTCCCCAGAATAATGTTATCCAGTAAAACCAGAGTGACTGTGGTGATGTTATCAGGTTTATCAGGGCAAGAATTACATTTACAATGATGTATGCGGAGAGATGTGAATAAAATTCTTTTAAATTTCCTACTTTCTCTTTTGCTCTTATGTATGCCTTCTCTTCGTCCATATTACAAAAACTCCTTATTGCTTTGGTCTATCTCTTCAGTAACAGGAATAAATATTATTTTTGTTTCTCTGAAAATAAAATCGAAGGATTAAATAGTAGATAGCTGCAATCTAGTATGGTAAAATCATATTGTATGCCCAGTTAGTGTAGTGGCCTATCATGCAGCCCTGTCACGGCTGCGACACGGATTCGAATTCCGTACTGGGCGCTTTCATTTTTGTTGCTTTCATTCTGTAATAATTTCTCATGTTGTCTGTGTGTATTGTTTAATGAAAATTTTTTGAAAACAGTGAAATTATTATCTCCTGTTTAAATCCTTAATTTTTTTTATATTCTAAGGATTTGGTCAGTTCAGACTGGTGATATTTTTTTAAATCTGAATTTATGATGTCTAAAAAAAGGGGATTTTGGCAAATATTTTAAAATATCCACTCTTTAATAGTTTGTCAAAACGATATATATAGAAATAAAATAAGGTGATTTTATGTCTCAAAGGGGAGTTGACGCCGTTTTTCAGGCAATGTTTTTATTAACTGATATGAGGGAGCTTTTCCGCAAAAATGCTCCTATGCACGACTTTGATGAATCCGACAAGGAAAAAGCAGGCAAAGTAATTGAAAAATTAAAAAAACAGATATCTGTTCTTGAAAAGGAGGTCTTGTAAAAATGCAGTGTGCGGCAAATATTGAGGCGCGTGAAGTTGAGGAGATGTACATAAACATCGATCCGATTCAGGCAGCCGGAAGACTTACGCCGGAGGCCCAGAAGGCAGTAATGGCTTATTCTGATGGTTACTCTGTCTGTGACAACTGTCTGAAACCTTTCAGGCTTGATTATATCAAAAAGCCACCTCTGGCAGATTTTCATTCAGAATGTGCAGAATGGCTTGGTATGGAACAGCTGCGTGTAGTGCCCGGAGCAAGAAGGGGTTTTCAGGCTGTTGCAAGCACATTTGTTGAGAAAGGGGACCCTGTAATCCTGACAGCTTTGTCTCATTACACTGAGTTTGTTTCTGTAGAGCAGTCCGGCGGAATTCCGTGTGAAATTCCGGCTGATGAAAATCAGCATATCACAGGTGAAAACGCAAGTCAGAAAATTGAAGAAGTTGTTGAAAAATACGGGAAGGTACCTTCACTGCTGTACGTTGAGCATGCTGATTACCAGTACGGAAACATACACGACATCAGAGGCGTTGCAAAGGCAGCACACCAGTATGATATACCTGTTCTTTTAAACGGGGCCTACACAGTAGGTACAATGCCTGTAAACGGAAAAGAGCTTGGTGTCGATTTCATCGTGGGTTCGGGACATAAGAGCATGGCGGCTCCTGCACCTTCGGGAGTTGTGGCAACAACCGATGAATACGCTGAAAAGGTATTTAGAACGACAAAAGTCAAAGGAGATGTTACCGGGCGGACATTTGGAATTAAAGAGGTCGAACTGATGGGATGCTCGCTTATGGGAGTTACCATGGTTGGTCTTACCGCATCATTCCCTGCCGTAAAAAAACGTGTCGAAAACTGGGATACGGAAATAAAACACAGCAGGATGTTTGCAGACACTCTCCTCTCAATTGAGGGAACAAAGTGCATGAGTGACACACCCCGTGAACATACTCTTACCAGGGTTAATACAATCGAATCCTTTGACAAGGTCGCAGAAACCCATAAAAAAAGAGGATATTTCCTGTCAGGTGAACTGAAGAAAAAAGGAATAACAGGTGTTATACCCGGTTCAACAAAAGTATGGAAGTATAATACCTACGGGCTTACACAGAAACAAACTGAATATCTCTCTAATGCATTTATAGAAGTTGCAGAAAATAATGGATTGAATGTGAATTAATCAGTGATTATTTCCCCGTTCAATGCTTTGTAGAGGACAAAATCCTTACTGCATATTTCCACAAGATTTTCAATATCAATATTTTTCTCATCTTCAAGAACTTTTTCGATGGTTGCCGCAACTGCAGGATGCTTTGGCACCACACTGCATGAAACGTCTCCTGCAAAGTCCCTGAATGTTCCTATCTTTCTGGCAAGAACAACGGTCTCTTCCTTGTCGTATGTAATCAGAGGCTGGATAAGGGGCAGATCCGAAGGAATCACAGATTCGACAACTGCCATGTTCACAAGTGTCTGGGATGCAACCTGCCCTATGTTATTTCCCATTACAAGGCCGAGATATTTATATTTTTTAGCAGTCTTTGATGCAACTCTTAGCATAAACCGTTTACAGATTAAACAGCGGTTTCTGGGGTTTTCGACTTTCATGAGAGCATCGTAAAATGGCTCTATATTCATTACATACAATTTGAGTGGCTGGCCCTTTGTCCACTTTGAAAGGTTTGCAAGATTTTCGAGAGACGCCTTTAAAATATCCCCTCCCATGTATCTACCACCGCTGAAGTTTACAAAAGAGGCAGTACATCCCCTTTTCATTGCAAGCCATGATGCAACAGGTGAGTCAATCCCCGCCGACATGAGTGACAGAACAGCACCCTGCGTTCCAAGAGGAAGGCCTCCTGGTCCTTCTATTTTACTGTCGTAAATCAGGCCGCCTTCTCTTCTTGCTTCAACAAAGATCTCATAATCGGGATTTTTCAAATCAACTTTCAGATCCTTTACTTTGTCGTAGATCCTGTCGCCTGTGGATGCCCCAAGTTCCTGACTTGTAAATCCTTTCACATTTGATCGCCGCGCCCTCACTGCAAAAGACATTCCTGGTTTGAGCTTTAGTGAGGCAATTTCTGCCGCCGTATTTTCAATTTCTTCTCTTGACGACTCTGTTCGGATTGCGATGCTGACACTTACAATTCCAAATACCTTTGAAACCGTTTCGGCGATATATTCCGGATTATTTCCGTTTATAAGTATGCGGCCCCTGTGAATTTCAAGTTCGTGTTCAAGATTCTGTGCCAGAAGTGCATTCCTGATGTTTTTTGAAATTATTTTTATATAGTGGCGTTGTACGGAGTCGCTTTTTAAAAAAATTTCTCCATATCTGGCCATCACGGTCATGTTCATAATTGTAATTACTAATTTGGCGGTCTCATAATATTAGCTTCCTGTAAGTTATGATAGAAATATCTTTTAACAGTCCGAGCCAGAAATTATCAGTAACTATGGCAAAAAAGAAAGCGGATAAAGTTGAGCCACAATCAGTATTGTATTATTTCTATACGCAGGAAAGATGGGATAACTGGATTAAAACTCTTCTTGAGCTGGATTTTGAAGAAGATCCCGAATCAGAGGAGATGCCCGAAGGACTTTCTGCCCTGGACAACTTTACAAAAGATATCAATGTTGCAGTTCTTAAAGTAGTCAAAGTATTCCAGAACGGAAGTTATACTCCGGAAACTGCTCTTCAAAAACTCAATGAAGTCGAAGAGATCATAATGGGAGAGGCTCCTGACAATGAGCTCTATGACATCATTCAGGGTGTTCAGATGCGCTTTTTAGTGCTTTTCATGTCATGCAAGAAGTTTATTAACGGAGATATCGGAGAGGGAGCAATAAAGGATCTTGTAAAGGAAGGCCGCAGTGTTGGTGATGAGGATCTTGAAAAAGCCCTTGAAATTGCAGCTACAATCGGTGCAAAAGTAATTGACGGTGATTCATGCTGTGGGAAATATCTGCGTGGTGACTTTGAGAACCCTGCAATGTTTGACGACTGGCTCGTTGAGGTTGATGACATGGGCGAGGCACTCAAATCATTAAAGAAATTTGATGAGGAATTCGGAGTAGGAATTTGATTGCAGACAGGGCGCGTTTCAGGGCTGCAAAGAAACTTCAGAAAGTTGTAGGTTACCGTGTACCGGAGTTTGCCTTTAATGGAGCATTTCTTGAGGCAGTCTGCGCCTGTGCTGATTATCAGCGGCTTGATCACCGCTTAAAAGAACAATTAATAAATTTTTTCAGGGATTTTCTGGACTGCAGCTGTAAACAGTGCCCTCTCTGTGGATGCCCTGAAAGAAAATTCGCAAAGACTATTCTTGAACTCAGGATGACAGGACTTAATCACAGGCAGATCAGTGAATTTTTGCTTGATGAATATGGAATCGATCTCTTTCCTGCTGATATCTTAAGTTTTCTCGAAGAGTCTGTATACAGTCTTGAAGCAGTAAGGGACATTGCACGAATTGACAAAAATGAAGATATGGTTGAGCTTTCAACAAAAGCGATTCTTGATATCGAAAAGTGAATTATATTTTTTTTCCAATTAGTTTAGCCCTGGTACAGGTATATTTAGATCATGCAAAAGATCTTTTAAATCATCAGAGATTGTTTTGTCAGTCTTCAAAAGCACTAATACATATACAAATGCTCCAATTGAAACCAGCAGAAGTGTTGAAAGCCAGTCTGAAGGTTTAATAAGTATCATTGATGCACTGATTACAGCTGCCATTGCGGCTGTTGAAAAAACAATATTCCTGAGAATAATTTTTTGAAATTTCAGCTTTACATATTGTTTTATAATATATCCAAAAATAAGTGAACCAACAAGGAAACTGATGAGTGTTGCCGCCGCTGCACCGTTTATTCCTGCAACGGGGATTAAAATAAGATTTAATAAAAGACAGATTGCTGAAACAACAATTCCTGCCTTAAAACTTTTTTCCGGATGACTGATTGCATTTAATGAAGATGCTCCGAGGTTTACAAAAATACAGAATATCTGTGCAACAAGAAGTAATGACAGTGCAAGTGCTCCTTTTGCAAAATCAGCACCGTAAAGGAAATAAAGGAGCCTTTCTCCAAGCATTATTCCCCCGGCGCAGGCAGGTAATGCAAGTAAAAGTGAATATGTTATCGCACGTGAAAGTGCATTTTCTATGTATCCGGTTTTACCCTCTGCATGCCATCTGCTGATTTTCGGATATAACGCGGTCTGGAGTGCGGCGGAGGCAAATGCCACAATTGTTGTAAACTGATAAACGGTTGTGTAAATTCCCACATCATAGTTAGCATTAAAATACCCGATTAAAACAGTGCCTGCATAAGAAGTTATTACTGCACCCCCCGATGCCATAAATATCCAGAAAGAATATTTGTACATCTCCCTGAGGTGAACAATCTTAAAGGATTTTAGTTTCAAATCATTGTTTTTCAGATTAATAAACGCCGCAACAAGCATTCCTGCAATGAATCCCCCTGCAAGACCTCCGCTTTTAAAACCAGCATAAACAAAAATAATCTGAAGGGCTATCCTGACAATTTCATTTGAAAGTCTGGCAATTTCACTTAACCCGACTTTCCCTGTTCCGTAAACCGATGACTGTACGGTGATTCCGAAGTATGAAATTATAAGGGCAGCAATCATAAACGGGTAAAGTCCGGTTCCTGAAAAATCCACAAATATAGGTGCAGCAATAACTGCCGCAATTACAGTTGCAAAAAGCAGCAATAATCTGATTACTGCAGATGCAGTGAAATATTCATCCCTTTCTTTCCCTTCACTGATTTTTTTGATTGCCGCACTTCCAAAACCTGCGTTTGAAAAAAGAGTGAATGTTCCAAAATATGCAATGAATATTCCGTATTCACCTAAAACTTCCGCACCAAGTTTGTGTGCAAAATAAACCGTTGAAAAAAATCCGAAAAATGTCAGTATTATTGTTGAAAAAAATGAGATTATAGCCTGCCTCTCTGTTTCATCAACTTTCATCAGTTTATCTGAAATTTTAGGAGTCATAAAATTCCTCTCTTTTTCAATTGAAATGAAATTAGATCGGTTTTTATCTGGTAAGTGTTATGAATTTTATTTAAATTCGGATATGCCATTTTGATTTTGAACTGTCATCGAATCTCTAAGTTTTCCATCTTTGTCATAAAGGAGTGCTGTGTCGCCGTAATCATTCCATATATCCTTGTTAATTCCCCAGTACAGCTCATTATTATTGTTGCTGCCCGGTTCTGTATATATTGTAATCATCTTTTCTGACCGGATAATCCGGCCCTCAGGGAAAATATATGAATTTGATTCTTTATCATCACTTATTCTCCATCCGCTGATGTCAACATCATAGTGATTTTTGTTTTCAATTGTAACCCATTCATCCAAAAGATTAATCCCGGTTATACGGACACCGGAAATATCCCTGACCTTTTGGTTTTATGTAACAGTCTGCCGGTTCAAATCTTTGTTCTCTTCAGGTGCATATGTGTAGTCGTTATTATTTCCAGTACTGAATACAGCATAGACAGGATAATGATCTGAAACCGCCTGCGTTGTCGAATCAGTAAGATCATATTTTGTGTCATATCTGAAAACACCTGATTCTCCGATATAAAAATCATTTTTTGTAAGAACTATTCTGTCGTATGTATATTTTGTTGATCTCGTAGTGGTGTCCTCTTCATTTCCTATAAGCCACATATAGCCCGGTTTTTTGAGAGGTGTAAAGCCGTTTTCATCAAAGTAACTTCCGTCTGCATTAAAATCACCCATAATTATTATATTTTCATCCACACTTCTGAGATTTTTAGAATATTCGCAAACATCGTAAAGTGCGTCAATTTCTTCTTTTGCTTCATCGGGATCTGTATGAATTGTTACAAATGTTGCATTGAATATCCCTTTTTTTGACTGAAAAGAGGCAATATATGGTTCCCTGTGAAAAGGATCTGTTCCGAAGGGTTCAGGATAGGTAACAGGGTTTCCCAAAAGTTCGACTGTTCCTGTGTTGAAAATATATGCGTACTGCTCTTTGCTTGATGTGCGTCCAAGCCTTTCGCTGATTACATAGCTGTATTCTGAGCCGCCTGAATTAATTTTCTCCATTAGTTTTTGTATTGAAGAACCGGAGCCATCCCTTATCTCCTCAATTCCGATAATGTCATAATTATTAATTGAGAATTACTATAATCCCAATTTTTACTGAATCAATAAGATCAAAGGTTTGTTCTTCCGATTTATTTTTTCATTTCTTTGAATATTTCTTTCAATTTCAGATAGCTATCGCTCTTTGATCAATGTCCATAAATTGTTCTCATTTGATAGAGATTAAAACAAAATGCTGAAAACATATTTTTCACCCGCACTCTTTTCAAATCGGTTACTTTTACACTGCCTGATCCAAAAACTGATTTAATCACAGCAAATGGTCTTTCCCCTTTGGATCTTTTCCTGCTGATTCTATTATTACGAAGTTTGTCTCTGATACCTATTGGATGGTCTCTTGCTCCTCTCAACATTGTGGCATTGTATCCTTTGCATTCAGCTCCCTGATAGCCTCTGTCCCGGTAAACAACTTCATCAATATCAGATAAATCAATCTGACTGTCGTGTAGAGATGCAGTAGTAGTACAAATCCTTCGAATCAGATCATAATCACTGTCAATAATTACGTGCAGCTTATATCCAAAGTAAGATTTCCCTCCTTTCTTTGTCCATGTACCGTCCTTACTTCTTCTGGTCTTTGCTTCTTTTCCTCTTGGAGTATCAACTCTTGTATGTCCGGGATCTGAGTGAATAAATGTTGCATCCTGAATCATACCTTTTCTAATTGAAAGACCTTTAAGATCCAGTTGTCGCTGTAATTCATTCCAAATTAGAGAATCTTTTCCGGATTTGGATAGTCTTTCACGAAAAAGCCAGATAGTAGAACGATCAGGTATCTTTAAGGGATAACCCAAAAATTGTCTGAAAGAAATCCTGTCATTAGCCTGTCTTTCAAGTTCAGGATCAGAGAGACCGTGCCATTGCTGAAGGACGAGCATCTTAATCATCAGAACCTCATCCAGATTTGGACGGCCTCCAATTTCAGTTTGGTTTGTATATAGTTCTTTGATGATAGGGCGGAATTGTTCCCAGTCAATCATCTTTTCAACTTCACCCAATCGATCTCCCAATTCAGCAATATGCTCATATTCACTTTTTATTGCAAAATTAGTGAAATTACTCATGAATTAAAGATCGATCTGGGAAAATAAAGTACTTGTGGTTGAGGGGGGTTTATAGAAATCCTCTTTATTATTTTCAGATTTCTGTTTTTCTTTTTAGCCATTTTTGCCTGCAATTTTTTTTATGTTTAATGCTCTTTTTTAAAAAACTGGTGAAAGATTATATTGTACCTGACTATAATTACCCTTCATCGCTATGTACGAACTGGTCTCACCTGTAAATTTGATTGTTGTTATCAAATATCTCGCAAAAATTATGATTGGTATGGGGGTTGTTTTACTGGCGCCTCTGATAGCGGCATTATTTTATGGTGAGTTTTTCGTTGCATTAATATTTTTAATGACCGCTTCTTTTATCTGCGGTCTTGGTCTTGTTTTTAACAAATTCCTTCCTGAAGAAGAACTTCAGTGGAAAGAAGCGCTCGTAATTGCTGCACTTACCTTTCCTTTCATAGCATTACTGAGCTTTTTTCCTTTGTCGGTTTTATCGGGGATGCCATTTTTGGATTCATTTTTTGAAGCCGTATCCGGTATAACAACAACAGGCCTCTCCCTTGCGCCTGAAGATGTGGATCCTGTCTTTTTGTTTTCGAGGTCATGGCTTCAGTGGATAGGCGGTATTGGAATACTGGTTATTGCGGTAATGATATTTGTCAATCCGGGGACAAGTGCGTACCGTCTTTATGCCATAAACACTTCCGAAAAAAAACTTCGGCCGACAGTCATAGCAACTGCCCGGATACTTTTCAGGGTATATCTTGCTCTCACTTTAATCACATTTGTTTTGCTAATGGTAGCAGGAATGTCCCCTTTTGATGCCTTATGCCATTCATTGTCTTCAGTTTCGACAGGTGGGTTTTCAACAAATCCTGACTCTCTCGGAGGATATCAGGGGTTTATACTGCCTGTTCTTGTTATTGTCGGCTGTATCATGGGTGCCTTGAATTTCAGCATGTATCCCGGATTTTTAAGTGGTGCAAAATCGGTTTTTAAGGACATTCAGCTGAAATATTTTGTGATATCCGGTATAGCCGGAATAATCCTTCTTTATATTACTCTTTATGGTGTTTCCGGTCCTGAAAACATATATTTAATATCTTTTTTTGAAGCCTTTTCCGCACTTACCACATCGGGCTTTACTGTTGTTGATGTAAGTTCATTAGGAGAAGGCCCAAAAGCAATTCTTACTGTTTTGATGTGGATTGGAGGAAGTGTCGGTTCAACAGCAGGCGGTATAAAGATAATCAGGCTTGTGATTCTGTTAAAAATAATCCACATTGTATTCATCAGATATTTTCTGCCCCGGGAGGCCCTGACGCCCCTTAAAATCGGAGACGATGTTGTAGAATGTGATATGGTCTACAATATTCTTACACTTGTTTTTCTGTATTTTGCCGTAATAATTATCTCGGCTTTTATCTTTATGATGCATGGGTTTGGACTTTGTGATGCTGTTTTTGAGGTATCAAGTGCTCTTGGAACAGTTGGTCTTTCATGCGGGGTAACAGATGCGGCTATGCCTGATATATTGAAAGTTGTTTTGATTTTTGACATGCTTTTGGGAAGGATTGAAATTATACCAATATTTATTTTATTCCTCCCGCGAACATGGATTGAGAGGTAGACGGGATATGAGGATAATTATTATTGAGGCAACTCCTCTTGGGTTAGATCTTGCGGAAAAGTCAATAAATTCAGGGTATGAAGTAATACTTATTGAAAAAAATCCTAAAGTTGCAAAGGATCTTTCAGAAACTCTTGACTGCACTGTAATAAATGCTGAAGGAACACGGCCTGATATTCTTGAAAAAGCGGAGATAGAAAAAGCGGATGCAGTTGTTGCATGTACAAATCACGATCAGGACAATATAATTATCGGGCTTATAGCAAGGGATTTTGGAGTTCCTGAAATTATAATAAAAACCGAGGATTTACAGCTTATGACAGTTGCAAAGAGGCTCGGGTTCCACCATGTTGTAAATCCGCCGGAAATTACTTCAACAATTATTCTTCATGCACTCAGGGGAATTGATACGATTGAGTTGTCCACACTGATTAGAGGGGATGTTCGTTTAATAAGTGTGATAGCCGGAAAAAAAGTTGAAGGAACAAATATTTCCGAAATAGCTCTGCCAAAAAAAAGTGGATATATCGGTCTTTATCGTGGGACTGACTTCATATTCTATTCAGAAAATCCCCGTCTTCTTCAGGGCGATGAGATAATGATAGTCACCCTTGTAGAACATATCGATGAAATTGACAAAATATTCCTGGAAGAAAACGGAGAAGAAGATCATCCGTAATATTATATCTGTCATAATGCCCGAATAAAATAAATCCTGTATAAATCTGAACATTCTTTTTATCGAATATATTTATGGCCGGAAATGTATCTTCTTTTAAAACCTGATTTTAAATGAACAAATGTTTTATTCACAATTTAATTTTGGAAATATCCATGTCCAAAATTAATTGCCTGAATAGTTATATGATAGAACATTTTATATTCGTCAAACTATATCCTAACCATCAGGCGACCTTTGAGGTGATTTTCTGTTATGACCCCTGAAATAATACTGGTCTTTATAATTCTCATTTTAACCGTAGTATTATTTGCAACCGAAGCACTGAGGGTCGATGTAATTGCCATACTAGTGATGCTTACTGTGGGGTGGTTTGGTCTTGTAACTCCGCTTGAGACATTTTCGGGTTTTGCAAGCAATGCTGTGGTTTCTGTAATGTCCGTTATGATTCTTGGATATGGAATTGACAGAACAGGGGTTATGATAAAATTTGCACGAAAAATAGTACTTATTGCAGGGCCTGGTGAAACAAGGCTTATAGGGGTTATATCATCAGTTGTAGGATTATTATCTGCATTTATGCAAAACATCGGTTCTGCAGCTCTTTTTCTTCCCGCAATTATCAGAATCTCAAAAAAGACAAAAATCCCACGTTCAAGGCTGATTATGCCAATGGGATTTTCTGCAATTCTTGGGGGGACTCTCAGTATGGTTGGTTCTTCTCCACTTATTCTGTTAAATGACCTTATGCTTCAGGGAAACCTTGAGCCGTTTGGAATCTTTTCTGTAACACCGATAGGTGTGGTGCTTCTTGCAACCGGAATTCTGTATTTCATTTTTTTAGGAAAAAGAGTTCTGCCTGTCAATAATTCCGGTGCTGAAGGTGAAGAAACTCAGGAATCCCTAATTGAGATCCGGAATCTCCCAAAAGAGATGTATCACTATAAAATCCCCCGCAACAGTCCGCTTGTAGGGAAAACACGGGATGAAATCGCAATGAAATCCAACTATTCCATTCATCTTCTGGCAATAATAAGTGGCGGGGATGTGTTATACGCCCCCTGGCGGTACACAGTGTTTTCCGAAGGACAGATTGTCTCTCTTCTTGGAAAAAAAGATGATGTAATAAAATTCGCTGATGATTTTTTTTTAGTTCCTGAAAAGAATCAGCAGAGGCTGACTGAAATAATCGGTGAGGAGAATGCAGGATTTGCCGAGATAATTGTACATCCTCATTCTGCTCAGATCAATAAAACACTAAGGGAGATTTCCTTTAGAAAAAATTATGGTCTTGAAATTATTTTATTTCTAAGCAGCGAAGGCGAAAAAAGAAAGGACTTTTTTGATATTCCCTTATCTCAGGGGGATACATTTGTTGTCTACGGACCCTGGAATAAAATTGAAAAAATCAAGAAAGGTTCTGATTTTTTACTGATAACCCCTGTTGAAGAGAAAGAACTTAAAAAATCAAAGGGTCTTACTGCTGTTTTATGCTTTGCAGGCGGAATTTTTCTGACTTTTACAGGAATGCCTATTTCAATCGGTCTTTTATCGGGAGCACTTGCAATGATTCTTCTCGGAGTCATCAAAATAGACGAGGCTTACACTGCAATAGACTGGAAGACCATTTTTTTGCTGGCAGGATTAATCCCTCTTGGAATTGCGATGGACAAGACAGGAACTGCAGCATTTATTGCAGAAAATCTTATTCATTATTTTGGGGATACAAATCCAATCCTGATATTGTTTATAATTGCAATACTGACAACATTTTTCAGCACCTTCATGTCAAATGTTGCGGCAACTGTACTTCTTGTACCTCTTGTAATTATTCTTGGTTCATCAATAGGCATTGATCCACGGGGTCTTGCCCTTCTTGTAGGCGTATGTGCGTCAAATTCATTCATATTGCCAACTCACCAGGTAAATGCTTTTTTGATGACTCCCGGAGGCTATCATAATTCGGATTATCTAAAAGCAGGGGGACTTATGACAATCCTGTTCCTTTTGGTTGCTGTGGGTCTAATTTATATATTATTCGTGTAATATTACGTTTTTGTATATCCAAAAAGGGGGGGATGAATATATTAGTCAAACAATTTTTTATTGAAAAGATAGCTCACAGTTCCTATCTTATCGGAGGGAAAAAGACGTGTGCAATTGTAGACCCTGCTCGTGATGTTGAACGGTACATTGAATCTGCAAAAAAAGAGGGGCTGAAGATCACACATATTCTTGAAACGCATCTTCATGCCGATTTTGTATCGGGGCACATTGATCTCGCAGGAATAACCGGTGCAGATATCTATGCCCCCTCTGCCGGTAAATGTGAATTTGACCACATTCCTGTGAGTGATAATTCTGTTTTTTCTCTTGAGGACATTGAATTTCATGTATCGGAAACACCAGGGCATACCCCTGAGAGCGTTATTTATTCTGTCATAGATAAATCGAGGGGTGATGAGCCTGTTGCAGTCTTTACAGGTGACACCCTGTTTGTCGGGGATGTCGGGAGACCAGATCTTTTCCCCGGTATGGCAGAGGAGCTTGCAGATAAATTATTTTCAAGCATTCACCTGAAAGTGGAAAAACTTCCGGACGAATGCCTCGTATTTCCGGCACATGGTGCGGGTTCCCTTTGCGGAAAGTCTATGGGTGCCATGAAAATTTCAACAATCGGATACGAAAAAAAATACAATGGTGCACTTTTGATAAAAGAAAAGGATGAGTTTATCGCTTCACTTACGACAGATATGCCGCCTGCACCAGATCATTTTGGCAGGTGTAGTCAGATCAACAGGGAAGGACCCGGGAAGATCAGCAACCTCCCCTCTCCTCTGGAACTAACTCCTGATGAGTTTTACAAAAAGATGAATGACGGAAATACAATAGTTGTCAGTATCAGGGATTATGCAACTTTCGGGGGCCAGCATATCCCAGGGAGTTATCACATTGATATAAATGGTAATTTCTCAACATTTGCAGGGTGGGTGCTTCCGCCTGATAAGGACATTCTTCTTGTTAGTGATAATCCTGTGCAGGTGGATGAGGCGGTGTTGTTGCTTAGAAGAGTCGGTCTGGACAGAACTTATGGCTACCTTTCAGGCGGGACTCATGCATGGGTATCACAGGGCTATAAAACAGAGCATGTCCACCAGCTCTCTCCATACGAAGTGTATGAAAAGATCAAAGACAGAAATGTTCTTCTTCTTGATGTTCGTGGAAAGGATGAATATGATGCTTTCCATGTCAAAGGCTCGTTAAATATAATGGCAATGGATCTGCGGACAAGGTACACGGAAATTGATCCGAAAAGGCCTGTAATTGCCATGTGCAGAACGGGGCACCGTTCAAGCCTTGCATGCAGCATTTTAAAGCAGAAGGGATTTCGTGAAGTTTATAATGCGGCAGGTGGAATTACAGGTTATATAGCCGCAGGTTTTTTGAAAACAGGATGATCTGGTTATTATGTCGGGGGTATAATGAACTGGATTCCATATATTGCAGGAGCAGGGATAGGAGTCTTAAGCTGGTTTGCATTTTTAGTTTCAAACAAAGCCATTGGATGTTCTACTGCATATACAAGGACTTTTGGGATGCTCGAAAGCCTGATTTCAGGAAATCATGTCGAAGAAAATCCTTATTATCAAAAGTTCAAACCTGAAATTGACTGGGAATGGATGTTGGTTCTCGGGATATTTTTTGGTTCATTTGCAACCGCAATTATCACCGGCGGTTTTGCTCTAAGCTGGGTGCCCGGGTTATTTGAGGAAAAATTTGGATATGATCCTATACTTCGTCTGATATTTGCTTTGGTCGGGGGAATTTTAATGGGTATTGGTTCCAGATGGGCCGGGGGCTGCACAAGCGGTCACGGGATAAGCGGAACACTTCAGCTTGCGGTATCAGGCTGGATTGCTGTAATCGTCTTTTTTATTTCCGGTATAACAGCGGCAATGTTATTATACGGGGTAATCTGGTAACCGGGGGTTTGAAATGATATTCTCAGAACTTCATGAAAACAAAAAGGCTCAGCTTATAATCGGTTTTTTTATAGGAATGGCTTTTGGCTCATTATTGTTCATCGGAGGTGTGACAAAATATGATGTTATTATCGGACAGCTATTGCTGACTGATTTTACCGTAATTAAAATAATGCTGACAGCAGTTGTTGTGGGGATGATTGGAGTGTATGCAATGAAAAGCAAAGGAGTGGTTGAACTTCATCCAAAACCCGGATCCTTTGGTTCAACGGTTTTGGGAGGTATAATCTTTGGAGCAGGGTTTGCGGTATTGGGCTATTGTCCGGGGACAGTTGCAGGTGCTGTGGGGGGAGGATCACTTGATGCACTTTTTGGAGGAGTTTTTGGAATTCTCATCGGTGCCGGTATATTTGCATGGATTTACCCGTCAATTTATGAAAAAATACTCGCCAGGGGAGAATTTAAGACTGAGACTATTCCTGAGGCATTACATCTTAACAGCCGGATAGTTGTAATTGTATTTTTGGTATTCATTTTGTCTGTGTTAGCAGGTCTCGAATATTTTGGTCTGTAGACTGAATATCGGAAAAATATGATTTTTTTATGTGGCAGGATAGTAATATATACTGTATAATTTATTTTTAGTCATGTATGGGGTTTACAGGTATCCTTTTGAGATAGTCAGCGAATCATTGAGAGTTAGTGTATCTGATGATGATGGCGTTTACTTATACAGGCGTAACTGTTGCAATGACCAAAGAATAGTAAAACTATCATCACCTGATGGCGAAGTTATTGTAAATCCGGTTGAACCTGTAAACCTTCCAAAAACAATTACAAGATATCTTGAGATTGAGTTTGACACAATCTATATTTCTCCGGAATCCGAAAAACAGTTTTTTTTAAAATATCCTGTAGAAATCGGGTCATTTTTAAGAGCAGGTAAAACTCTCTCGATAATTGATATATTTTCACTTGTCCCCCAAAAATATTCATTATATGGTAGTCCTGTTGGTGGTGTTATTGTACGGTGGTACAATAGTTGCTTATATACCAAAGTTCCTGAAACAGATCCCTTAAGAGAGGGTGTAATAAGTCTGCTGATTATAAATCCCGAAAAAGAAATTGCTGAAATATCAAGAGTTGTTTTTGACAGCTATGCCATGAAAATATATTACAATGATTTTTATGTCACAATGTCTGCGGAGATGAAAATATTTCCCAAAAATGAAGCCGAAACCATATTTCACGATGTACCGATAATTGCAGGTTCGGCAAAATCATATGAATTTTATCTTTCAAAAAAGATCCCTGTGGTGCGCAATTCATTCAGGATGGAGTGGGGATACTGACAATGAATGAAATTTTTACATATCTTCTTGAAATTCCTGTTGGAAGTGATGAAGTAGTATTAAGGGATGTCCTGTTTTTTTTAACAATTCTCTTCATCTCTTTTATAATCGGGACTTTACTTTCAAAAAAGATAAGAAAAGAGATAAATGACAAAATGCCTGTCAATGACAGGGAACTTATTGTAAAAATTATTTATTTTGTAATTGTAGTCTCAGGTTTTTTAATTGCACTTCCATATCTGAATCTTGATCTTTCCGGTCTTCTTGTTGCAGGAGGAATTATTGGTATTGTTCTGGGTCTGGCAGGTCAGACTGTCATTTCAAACTTTTTTTCCGGTATAATTATATTTATAGAACAACCGATAAAAATCGGGGATAATATCGGAATCGGAGATATTCTTGGAACTGTTCAGGATATCAGAATCCTTTCAACCATCATAAAAACATATGACGGAATATACACAAGAGTTCCGAACCAGACACTTTTTACTTCAAATATCACAAATTTTGTAGCCCATATTGCCCGGAGATTTGAGTATATCGTAGGAATAAGATATCAGGATGATGCTGAAAAAGCAATATCTGTAATAAAAGAGATGATATATTCTCATCCTTTTGCCCTTAAAAGTCCCGAGCCGTCTGTTTTTGTAGATGATCTTGGTGAAAACGGTGTTAATATAAGCGTAAGAATCTGGGCTCCGTCTTCTGTGTGGTGGGATGTTCGTACAGAAATGCTCTGGAAAATCAAGGTTGCTCTTGAAGAAAACGGAATTGAGATACCATTCCCTCAAAGAACAGTCTGGTTTCCGGAAGAAAAAGACAAGATCCAAATAAAAAACACAGATTAAATATTATTCTGATAATGTTTTTTAAAATACCAATATTTCTTAATAAAATCCTCTGATCAGATTTTTTTAAGGGAGCATAAAATTATATATTTCCAAAATTATCTGTCTTCATGCTCCGTGATTATATTATTCCTGCAATTTTGCTGTTATGCAGTTCATTTTCATGGTTTATTGGTGTTAATTATTTCATAAATGAATTCTATCAGTTATCGTGGACATTTCTTTTGTTTGCACTGATATTTATTGGATATATCATTATAACAAAAAATTTTTCACCCGGATTCATAAAAGATGAACGTACCAGGTACTCTTTTAACAAAGGAATCATGATTGTTTCATTTGTTGTCGGATTATTTGTTTTGTTTAGAATATGGGTTGAAGACACTGAATCACTTATAGTTTCATATGGGATTCTTGCCGCCGGAATTGCTATAGCTATTCAGGATGTATTCCGAAATTTTGTTGGAGGGATAATAATTGCAGCAATGAGCGTATACAGGGTAGGAGATCGTGTTGAGATTGGAGGAACATTCGGCGATGTAATGGACATCGGTCTTATGAGTACGACAATGATGGAATTGTCCGACTGGGATTCAGGTGAACAGCCAACGGGGAGGATATCGGTAATGCCAAATTCATTTGTGATCAGTGAAGTGGTATACAACTACACAAAGGATCACAATTTTATCTGGGATGAAATTACCATTCCCTTAACCTATGACAGCGATTGGAAAGAGGCTATAAGTGATTTTCTGAACATTGTTAGAAGTGAAACCGGGGATATCTCCCTTAGTGCTGAAAAGGAGATAGAAAGACTTGGAGAAAAATATTATCTTCCAAAAAAAGTAACCGAACCTTTTGTATATGTAAAAATTACTGACAACTGGATTGAATTAAGACTCAGGTATGTAACTGATGCCAAAAACAGGCGAATCCAGTACGACAGGCTGAACAGAATTCTGGCAGAAAAAATATTCAGTTCTGATAAATATAGTATTGGAAGTGAAAATATGGAGATCTCAGGAAAGCAGGAGATATATTTACTAAAAAAATCCTGACGATTGTCTAACATTAATTAAATTATTATTTCAGGAATATCAATATTAAAAAAAATCCCTGATAAATTTTATTTTGATTTGTAAAATATTGGTTTGTTTTAAAATTTCATGAAGTAATCTTCTTTTTTTATCTCGCATTTTTCAAAATCTTCGCCGTTAAAAACCATTACTCTAATTTTTTTGCCTTTTTGAAAATCCCTCATTTTTTCATCATAGACTTTTCTTAAAGGTTTTAAATTATTTTCCAAAAAGTGTTCTTTTAAAATTTTTAGAAAATTTAGTTCCTGCAAAAGAAATTCTTTTTCATATTCTATTGTTTCTTTTGCAATTGTTTTGCATTCTTCACCGGAAATTTCGTCATTGTATTCTCCGTGCTGATTGAGGCCCGATATTTGTCTCCAGTCAGTTTTTCCATTTTCATCGGTTTCGCGGTGAAGCATATAAGGATAAATTCTGCATATTGAGAATCTTAAGTCATATCTTGTGCAGCGGTTATCTTTTAAAAATATGCAGTCTCCGTTTTCTTTGCATCTGAGAGCATATCCTGAAACATAAAAAATACCGTTTTGATCACAGATTTCAAAATATGGTGCCGGAACAATTGCCTCTTGATTTTTCTCCTTTATCAGCCGGAGATCTTTTTGGAGAAGGAATACGTGATCGTTGAACTCCTTTGTGCAGCATTTGCCACACATTGTGCATTTAAAGCCAACTTCTTTTATTATTTTTTCAAGCTCTTCTTCAGGGTAGCTGCTAAGCCCGATAAATTCTTTTTCAAGATCTTCTAATGCCAAACCGACTGCTTTCATTGAATTTATGGAAATATTATCTCACCTTTTGTCTGATATTATTCATTATTAATGTGATATAATATTAAGGAGTCCAAAGAAACAAAAAAAGAATATAAAAGTAGTACAATTTTGTTTTGGGACACAATTTGCCCGAAAATTTGAGATTTTAAATATTTATTCTGACAATAATCTATAACCCCCATCAGCAACATATTTCTAAAAAGTATTTATGCGGATAGACTGCTTTGATGAAAATTCGGTTTGTGTAATTCGTGTTTCGGGGAGAATTGATGCAAAAAGTTCAATTGAACTTGAAACAGGGATTAAAGAGATAATTAACAACGGAAAAACAAATCTGCTGATTAATATGGACGGAGTTGACTATATCAGCAGTTCAGGTCTGAGGGTTCTTTTATCAACTCTTAAAAAACTCAAAGTATCCAAAGGAGGACTTAAAATTGCATGTCTGAAACCATTTGTAATGGATGTTTTCAGAATATCCGGTTTTGATGATATCTTTGAGATATATGATGATGAAAAAAAGGCTGTAGAAAGTTTTTCAGGATAAAATAAAAGCATTTGGATTGCCGGCGTAATGATTGAATTTGAAATATTTTTCTCTCTTTTCGGATTGATCTGTGTAATTATTATTTTTTCAATATTTATCACCAGATCTTCATACTTTAAGGAAGTGCTTGACGGCAGACTGACATTAAAAAATCAGACAGTTTTGGCGTTGGCATTTGGAATCCTTTCAATATACGGAACTGCAGGTGGAATTGAATTTATGGGTGCCATAATAAATGTCCGTGATCTGGGACCTATGGCAGGCGGTATTTTCTGCGGCCCTGTTGTAGGGATTGGCTCGGGTCTTATCGGCGGTGCATTCAGATTAATGCAGGGAGGAGTTACGGCAATTCCCTGCACAATTGCAACTGTTCTGAGTGGTATATTTGGAAGTGCAGTCTATTTGTTTATGGGCCGGAAATTTGTCGGGATAAAAATTGCGGTTCTTTTTGCTTTCTTAATGGAGAGCTTTCATATGGTTCTTGCATATTTGATGGTAGAGCCGCGTGAACTTGCATATGAAATTGTATCCATAACATCAGCTCCGTTAATTCTTGCAAATGTAATCGGGATGTTTATTTTTGCATATCTTTTGTCAAATGTAATTAATGAGAGGAAGACCCGGAGGGAAAGAGATGCCTACGAGTCTGAACTAAACCGTAAAAAAGCGGAGCTTGAAATTGCCGCTGAAATCCAGCGAGATTTTCTCCCAAAAAATATCCCGGAAATTAATGGCTTTGATCTTTTTGCAAAGACCCATCCTGCAAAAGAAGTAGGTGGCGATTTTTATGATGTAATTCCACTGGGATTGGGAAAAACCGGTCTGGTAATAGCTGATGTGTCAGGGAAAAGTGTTCCGGCAGCTCTTTTTATGGCTCTTTCAAGAACAATTGTCCGTGCAAGTGCCGGATGGCACACAACGGTAACAAAAGCAATTGAGGAGGCAAACAGTCTGATATCCTCCGAATCCGATTCCGGAATGTTTGTTACTCTCTTTTATTCAATAATTGATGAAAAATCGCGTGTTCTTTCATATACAAACGCAGGACACAACCCTCCTTTTGTTTTCCTTAACAGTGACGGCAGATTTGAAACACTGCCTCCTACCGGAATCGCACTTGGTGTGATGGAGGATATGACCTACAAGTCTGGTGAAATACGACTAATGACAGGGGATTGTGTGGTATTTTACACCGATGGGGTGACAGAGGCAATAAACAGTACGGAAGAGGCTTACGGGGAGGAAAGATTAAAAAGGACAATCCTGAATAATCACAGTAAAAGTGCAGAAGAAATATCGGATGCAATCCTTTGGGATGTGAATTTATTCTGCGGCAGTGAACCCCAGTTTGATGATATTACAGTAATGGTGCTAAAAGGAGTGTGATCTTTATGGATGAGAAAAAAACAGGCTTTAAATTTCATATGAGGTTTGCAGATATTAACAGAATATCTGATCTTATTGAGTCGATGGCAAAACATTTTGAGGATTTGAATATACCTGCAAAGATCTCTTATGAACTTCAGCTTGTGCTTGAAGAGGCCGTTTCCAATATCCTCATACACGGATACGGCAGAAAACCCGGATTTTTAGAGATCGGATTTGATTATGAGAATGAAATTGTTAAAATCACTCTCGAAGACAAGGCAAAACCATTCAATTTACTGAGTGCTCCCAAACCTGACATGAGCTGCCCTCCAGAAGAGAGGGAAATAGGTGGTCTTGGTGTTCACCTGATTAAAGAGCTGACTGACAAAATAATATATGAATACAGTGATGGAAAAAACATTTTAACTCTCATAAAAAGCACAGGAGAAAAAAAGCTATAAACAATTATTAACCCTGATCTTTTTTTGTTTATGGGGAGAATTATTTTAATACATTTTTTGCATTCGTTAAAAAAAACGGGTATTATTCAGGTATTATGAGTTATTGAAGGTAGTTTGATTTGTCCTCTAAAATCTTCAAAGTAACTGTCAGGGAATACGACCCTGCTTTTTTCAGGTGAGAGGTCGAAGCTGATAATAGCTGAGATCCAGTGTTCTTTTAGTATTTTTTCCGCATTGCTGAAATCCATTGACGGGGTGATATATGTTATGCTGCCGTTATCAGATTTTACTTCTGCGAAATTATATACATAAAAATTCAAATGAGTATCTGAAACACTAATTATATCTACGGGATTTTCAGAATATTTCTCAAACTGTTTTTTTATCTCTGTTGTCGGGTCTGCAATTTTTGTGTAGTATCCGATTAATTCGGGCAGAGACAGTTTATATGATAAATAAATTGTGCTGTCCCCGTTTTCTTCAACAGAGATTTCAAGAGTGCTGAACTCAAGGGCGGATGCAGCAGAAACCAGGGCTAAAACAGATATTAAAATAATAGAGGCCTTTTTTAGATTTAACATTATGAACACCTTTGTTTTTCAATATTATGCTGAATGTATATATCGGTATGCTGAGTATGGATCGTTTTTATATCGGTTTTTTTATTGACAGTGCCAAAAGGACAAAAGCCTCTCCGCCGTTTGTTTTGATAATTATATGGCCTGAATGAAGCGGTTTCAAATCCATTTTAGAAGTATCTGCAATTATGTCAACAGATTGTGTATCTGATGCACTGATGATGCCTGTTGATAATAAAAGCCATTCCCTGTCAGTCTTTATAGTGCCGGTAAGTATGGCGTTACCTTTATTTTTCACTTCGATTTTTGATATCACCGTTTTGCCCGGCTCAATATTTGTTATGGCAATCCGGCTCTCCGATACTTCAAGTAACGGTAAAGAAGATTGACCGGCATTAACCGGAATTTTTTGAGTCCCGCCGTTTGATCTTATCAGGAGGCTTCCTGTATGTTTAATACCGTGAATTTTAGATGGTAACTTTTGTTTTTTTATAGTTATTGTATTCTCAGATTTATTCTGAATCGTAAAGGATTTTTCATTTATTTTAATCCATGACTGCTCTGATGTAATGGTCCCTGAAAGTGTTCCGTCACCGGAGTTTTGAATTAATATTTTTAAAGTCTCATCATCATTGTTTTCTATATCGAATGAGAGTTTTCCGGGATTTACAATTAACTGGGGTTTTGGAATTTTTGCAGGTTTTTTTTCTTTGTGAAAATTTAATGGAAAATTAATTCCTGATATATCGCCGGATCTTATTTTTTCTTTTTTTGTTTTTTCCGGAGGAGGGAATAAATCAGAATTTGTTTTACCGGTAATTTTTAATTCACACCAGGGGCATGATTCCAGGTTTCCGGCATAGAGGTGATTTTCATTTGAACTACATTTTTTAATATGTGAAATTTCATGCTGAAGTGCATTTGCCCATTCTGATGCTTCAGGCCTTTGTTTGGGATTTTTATGCCCTTTTACAAAACATCTGTAAAATAATTCCTGAATGTCCGGCGGGATGATCCTGTATGGTGGTGCATATTTTGGAGGACTTACATCTTTAAAAGTTCCTGAATAGGGAAACAGGCCCTCTTTGATTTTTTGTTCGGTTGTCGGCAGTTCCCAGACTGCCTTTCCGGTTGCCTGAAACGGATGAACCCCGTTCATAAGAAATTTAAAAATCAGTATTCCAAGTGCAAATAAATCAGAATAATACCTGTCTATATCCTCTGTCCTGAAATTTCTGCCCATCATTTCAGGGGAAAGATAATCTCCTGTTGCCACTTTTGTATAGTATTTTTTATTTGTTATTTTGTCAGATATCTGAAATGAATCACAGTCTATAATTGAGATTGCAGAAGTTCTTGCAACCAGTATATTTGAACCGCTCATATCACCAATGCAGTGTCCTTTATTGTGTATTGATGAAACAACAAATGATATGTTAAAAGCAGTTGTTAAAAGATAAAGCCATGAAAAAGACCCGCCAAATGTTTTCAGTCTGTCTTCGGGGTCATAATACAAATGTGCCTCCCTGAAAAGTCCTGTGTCTATAAGAGGCATTGTAAAGCCGAGAAATTCACGTTTGCTCTCTTCAGAGGAATATAGTAATGAAACCGGCCATGCAATTGAACTTGCCCGTATTCCCTGTTTTTTTTCTGTTAAGTTTTCACCAGGGGGATTTTTTACCATAGCCCTGATTTTTTGTTCAAGAGTGCTGCTTAATTTTTCTTTATAATATATTTTGGCACACAGGAAGTCATTATTTTTTATCTTTAGTACTTCTCCCTCGCCACCTTTTCTGCCCGGACCTTTAAGTATTATTTTGTTATTATCCTGATCAAATACGGTTAATTCATGCACGGGACACATATTGCTCAAATATTGTCAATTGCTGCGATAACAAGTGTTTTGTCATCATCTGAGTTTTCAGTCATTTTTCCGGAGGAAAGAAGATTTTTGACATCCTCTGATGCGTCTTCTGCGTTTTCTGCTGAAAGGCTGTATTTTAAAAGTGGTTTGAAAAACGGTTCAAACGGTTCATATATCTCGTTCTTTTTTACAAGCACTGCTCTCTGGCATCCGTCAGTGAACGCTGCTAATGCTCTTATATCTTTATTATGTGAACTGATCTTTAGTTTTTCATTCCAGTTTGCTGATGTTATCGGAGTTACCTCGTTTATATATTCCGACTGTGCAGGTTCAGAGAGGATTATGCTTTTAGCATCACACATTCCGACAACTCCCCCGTCTCCAATCTGCCCTATGCAGATCTCATTTTTATCAATAAATATTACAATGAGTGTGCATGCAAGATCTCTTATGGGAATATTATTCTCACCTGAATAATCTTTTAATTTTGAGACTGCATCCTGAAATGCATCTTTTATAAGGCAATTGTTTTTTGTAATGTCAGCTGAAAATATTCCGTCTTCGTAACGGATCAGGAAATGATTTGATATTGATTCTATTGCTGTATTAACTGCGAGTTTTGATCCGGTATCTGAATGCAATGCACTTCCAAGACCGTCTGATACCGCAATGATTGCTGTGTTATCTACTGGTATTTTAAAATTCCAGGCATCCTGACAGGGAGTATTTTTTACAAGATGGGATGGTCCGGTGACTTTTGATCCAAAAACAAATATTTTATTGTGCCTGTTTTTTTCATCAGGTTTAATCATTCGATAATCACTTCCTGGTTTAAGTTCCGGTTCTTAATGATCCTGTAAATAGAGAGAGTTAATTTAAACCGGCAATATTGACACTGGGGTCTTTTGCTAAATGATTCTCAATAACAAATTATGTGGTTTTTCAATAAAATCAGATGGTTGGTATTTCACCCCATCCGTTTAAGCCAAAGGGATCTTCCAAAACAACCTGATCACCGACATTGGATGCCGATACTTTTGCCTGACTACGTGAAAGCCAGAGGAACATCTCATTAAAGTGATTCTCTTTAAGCTTTATCGGAGCTCTTCCCTGGGGAGATATCTTTTTTAATGTTTCAAGGTCGGCAGAGTCCATGCCCACAGCAAAGAACAGGAATTTTCCGTCCTTTTCTCCCTGATGAACCATAGAGATGACCTCTTCCCACATGGGATCTCCTTCACGCATGTCGGTTGGTTCACCATCCGTGATCATGAAAATCCATGGTCTGTAATAGTCTATTCCTTCTGTTTTATAGCACTCTTTTCTGTTCTCAAGGATCTCTATTGATTTTTTAATTGCTTCTCCCATCGGAGTCAGACCGTCAGCAACAAGTTCTTTTGGTTCAAAATCATCTATTGAGGTAAAATCCTGAACAACTTCCACTTTTTGTCCGAATGTCACTACTGCAAGATCAACCCTTTTTCTTGCAAGTTCGTCTGATTCAATCTCTTCTTTGAATGTTTTAATCCCTTCATTCAGCTGCACAATCTTTTCAGAAATTGTCATTGATCCTGATATGTCAAGGAGAAGTATTGTAGGACAATGCGGCTGCTGTGGATATGCAATTTCAACCATTTCTTCAAGTGTCATTTAGAATCCTCTCATTATTGGCTTTAATTTAATCCTAATGCTTTGATATTAGGGGGAATGGTATAAATAGATAATTGATTTTATGTGCATTTTTAAATTGTGAATATCTATGAATCATTTATTTAATCCTCATCAACATAAATTATATTCAGACAACAAGGGATAAAAATGAAAATTACAGTCATTGGCGGAGGTTATGTGGGGCTTGTGTCTGCGGCATGTTTTGCGGAACTGGGCAATCATGTTACAGTAATAGAGATTGATTCAAAAAAGGTTGATATGATAAATGCCGGAGTTCCTCCGATATACGAAAAAGGACTTGAAGAATTGTTAAAGAAGCATTCCGGCAAAAATCTGGTTGCAAAATCAGACTATAATGACATTTCCCTGTCAGATATATCAGTAATCTGTGTAGGAACACCTCCCCTAAAAGACGGGTCTGCAAATTTATCTTATATTAAATCAGCAGCGGGATCAATAGGGGGCGAAATTAAAAAAAATCCGGGACACTACCATGTTGTTGCGGTAAAAAGCACCGTTCCACCGGGTACAACTGAAAATATTGTTGCAAAGGCAGTTTTGGAAAAAACCGGCGGTAATCAGGAAGATGTAGGGTTTGTAATGAATCCTGAATTCTTAAGGGAAGGTCTTGCTGTTGAGGATTTCATGAATCCTGACAGGGTTGTTATTGGAAGTAGTGATGAAAAAGCAGGGGATGTTGCAGAAAAAATGTATGAAAATCTCTGTGCGAGGATTCTTAGAACAGGTTTGTCTGCGGCGGAGATGATAAAATATACCTCTAATGCATTTCTGGCGACTAAAATCTCATTTTCAAATGAGATTGGGAATATCTGCAAAAAACTTGGAATTGATGTATATGAAGTCATGGGGGGCGTCGGGATGGATAAAAGAATTTCTCCCATGTTTCTCAATGCAGGTGCAGGGTTTGGCGGAAGCTGTTTTCCAAAGGATGTTATGGCTCTTGTATCCCTTGCAGAAAAAATAGGAGAAAAGCCTGTTTTATTAAAGTCGGTACTTGATGTAAATGAAACACAGCCTTTAAAAATGGTTGAAATTCTTGAGAAGCAAACCGGCTCTTTGAAAGGAAAAAAAATTGCGGTTCTGGGACTTGCCTTTAAGGATAATACTGATGATATAAGGGAGTCAAGATCAATTCCGGTAATAAAAGAACTTATTTTAAGAGGAGCCCTTGTATCGGCATATGATCCACTGGCTTCATCTGAAATGAGGAAAATATATCCTGCAATAAATTACTCTAATACAGCAGGGGATGCATTAACCGATGCAGACGGCTGTCTTGTCATGACAGAATGGCCTGAGTTTTCCCGGTTGTCATCAGAGTTTGATCTAATGAAAGACAGGGTAATTATCGAGGGCAGAAGAATTCTTGATATAACAGATAGTGAAGGAATCTGCTGGTAAAGTCCTAAACGGGCCTTTAATATTTTATTTTTTCAGATTCTCATTTCAAAATTTAATTTTAAAATTATAAAAAATATAAATCTAACTCCTTTAAAATTGCGGGATTTGGATATTTGAGATTTTTTAACTTACTGTTCATCTTCTTTTGGATTTTTTATAATTTGTCTGATAATTTTGTTTTTGAAAATGGAAAAAGCAAGAACAAGAACAGATCATATGCGGGAATTATTAAAAATAAAATCTGAATAAAAATCCTGTTCAAAAACAATATTTAAGAGTTTTGGACTATTGATCTGTGAGAACCGATAAGATTTAATTTGATTTCTTTTAAACATCTAAAGCCGGATTCTGTTAAAAATTATGAATGAATTTCTAATTTAAAATAAGAATTATTTTGTTTAAGGCTTTGTTTGGAAGGTAACATGATCGATTCAAAAATATGTACAAATCAGGATAAATGTGGTGGGCAGTTGATTGGAGATTTGATTTCATCAAGACTTGAATCAATAAACCCTGGTTTTGGTGACAATGCAAAAGTAATGGAATTACCAAACGGACCGGAGATAATTCGCGGGATTGCAGGTTCCGGGAAAACTGAATCTATTTGTCAGCGGGCTGCATATCTTCATTCCATTGAGCCTGAGTGGAGAATTGGTGTTTTTTTCTCAAATCCCTCACTTAAAGGTCGCATGGTTTCACTATTGAAAAAATATACTTCAGTTTGCGGTGTTGAGTGGGATTCTGAAGATCCGGATGGTAATCTTGTTGCAGCTGAGCTATGGGGAGATAATGATAATTTCGGTTTTTATTCTGAAGTATGTGATTATTCCGGAATTAAGCCGATGACAGTCTCTGAATGCAGGCGTTTTGAAAACGATCCTGCGGATTGTTTCGGTTATGCATGTAAAAAAATACTTGAAAATGAGATCATAGATCCTTTATATGACGTAATTTTCATTGATGGTGCGGAAGACATACTTGTTTCTAAAAATGAACTATTATATGAGGGAAAACAGCCTGTTTTCTGGCTTTTGCATGAGTCTCTTAGTTCATTTGATTCTGAAAATCCTGAGAGAAAGAGACTTGTCTGGTCTTTTGATGAATATCAGTCAGTCTTTTCCCAAAAAGTTCCGACCGTCAGTCAGATTTATGGACAGGATGATCTGCTCAAGGATGAAGTCAACGGTTTTTCAGAATTGTCAATAATGGATATTTCATTCCGTACGCCTGGAAATATTTTAATGGCGGCACATGCACTCGGGATGGGATTGTACCATTATGAAGGAATGCTCTCAGGCCCGACATGTAAGAAAGCCTGGAAGAAGATGGGATATTCGGTAAAAGGTGAATTTTCTCCGGGAAATGAGATTACACTTTCGAGAAAGGTGGATAAGACCCCAAATGATATAATTGATTTCTGTGACGAATCACTGATTAATTTTAGAAAATTTAATTCAAAACAAATGGAATATGCATTCCTCTGTGAATCTGTAATAAGAAATATTGAAGAGGATAATGTAAGGCCCGAGGATATTTTAATCGTTTCACTTAAAGGGGATGAAGCAATTAAAAGTATCAGATCAGCATTAAATGCAAAAAATATAACCGATTGCAGAGTTTTTACCTGTTGTCCGGATAATGATGATTCAGAAGATGATCATAGTGTAAAACCCTCCGGGATTACTATTTCTGATGTGGAATCAGCTAAAGGGAACGAGGGTATGGTTGTATATCTGACTGATCTTGAAGTGGTGGCAAAATATGATTCCAGAATTGAATTAAGGAACAAACTTTACATCGGAATGACACGTTCCAAGGGTTGGCTTACCATAACAGGTACTCCGTTTTATGATGAGCTTACATTTTTCAATGAGGTAAAAAGAGTTCTTGATGATATAAAAAACCAAAAAGAAATAAAATATCGATATATTAAGCATCCCAGAAGACCACTGGATCATTTTGTCTGAAAAACCGATAATGGAATGATTTAGTTTATATTTTTTAAAATCCACCTGAAAAAATTAAATTAATTTATGAATTAATTTATGAATTAATTTATGAATTAATTTATGATTTAGAGATTTGGAGAATATCTGGTCTTTTTTTTGGTAAAGATATTTTTTGAAAAAACCGGTTCAAAATAACAGGTTATTTATTATTTAATTTAGCTTTTTGTATAGTATCTTTAGAAAATTTTGAGAGTGTATTATATGATAAAGAGATCTGCTAATTATTTTTTAATTTTTTGTCTGTTTTTAATGGCTTTTTTTATTTTTGTGTCAGGGTGTTCTGAATCAAATGAGTTGAATAATGATAATATTAATTTATTTTCAGACAACCCTCTGGAAAAATCAACATTAATTGCAGTTTACATGGTTGGCAGTGATCTCGAAAGTGAGCATAAAGCCGGCACCTATGATCTTAACACAATGATTGAGGGTTATGGCGATTCAGATCCTGAAAAATTCAATGTTATAGTCGGTTACGGAGGTGCAAATGTCACAGGCTGGGAAGGAATCTCAATTGCAACAATGAGTCAGCTTAAAGAGGATTCGCAAGATGGTATTTTTGGAAATGAGAACTTTTATACTGAACGTGATTCCGGTGCCAGCATGGGTGATGAAAAAACCCTCGAAAAATTCCTTGATTATATAATGCTGCAGAAGGGATACGATCAGAAATATCTTATATTCTGGGATCATGGCAATGGATACAACGGCTACGGATTTGATGAAATTTATGAGGACGAGCTTAATTTTTCTGAAATAAAGCAGGCTATGATTAATTCAGAGAGTAGTTTTAATATTGTAGGTTTTGATGCATGCCTTATGGGTATGATTGAAGTTGCTTGTGTCTTTGAATCCCATGCTGATTATTTAATTGCATCAGAAGAACTTGAGCCGGGTTCCGGCTGGATGTATGATTTATTATTTGATTATCAGGCAAAAAATCCGAAAACATCACCTGAGGGTTTTGGAAAGGTTGCAGTTGACACTTATATGAAAAGTGAGGATGATAAAAAGACACTTTCAATTGTAAATCTGAAAGAAACCGATAATTTAATATCAAATTTGGATTGTCTCTCAGATAAGTTAAAAAATGAAATTGTTGCCGGTAATTTTGAGAAAGTAGGGCAGCCTTACAGATATGCAGAAAAATTTGGCTATTTTCCCCAGGAGGAAGAGCAGACTTCAGTCGATCTCTATGATTTTATATCTGGAATTAAAGCAAGGGTTCCATCAGCTTCAGATGAATGCGATCTGGTGCTTGCAGGCATAAATTCTTTTGTATTATACTCTGCACATGACGATTTTTTTGATAATGCTAGAGGTGTATCAATCTGTTCCCCAAGATATATTGATTCTCAAAAGCTTTCCTCAATTGAAGATAATATAAAAATATCTGATGAATGGTATGATTTTTTTGAAAATTATGTGGAGATAAAATCTTCTGATAATGTCAAACCTGAGGTAACATACAATGAAGACGATACTTTCACAGTGTCCGATAATCTGGGTGTGGCAGAAGTTAAGGCTGAGTATTTCATTGAAAGTGATTCTGAATCCCTCCCTGTCGGCGATAAATATATTATTCCGGATACAAACGGCAGATATTATATTTCCGTATGGGATGGAAAGCTGTATTATCTGGAGAATGAAAACGGTGATTATGCAAACCTCTATCTTGAACACATTGGCAATGCTGCGGAAGGCTTTGAAAAATATCAGTCGTCAATAGAGGTTACAAGAGGTGAAAGTACTGAATCTGCTATGATTACAGTTATAGCAAATCCAAAAACCCATGAAACCATGATGTCTGTTGATCCTTATGAACCGGATTCCGAACTTTTCAAAAGATCCGCTTTTTGGGATACTGATGACCTAAAATCCGGAGATGTTGTGAAGACATACACTTATGTTTATGATGAGGAATCCGATGATTATTTGGAGGTTTTATTGGGAACTTTAACTGTTGATGAAACTACCCGTATTTCATATGGAAAAATACCGGGAATTACGTATTCTTTTGGCATTTCTGCAGAAGATTTCAATGGAAATCTTGAATATTCAGACCTCGTAATTTTAAATGCTGATAGTAATTAATCCCTGAAAAATTCAAATTTATAATATTATTCTATTTTTCAAAGTCTCATAATACCGGGTATTTTGTTTTTATTGGTTTTTTCGTTCAAAACAATTATATTAATCTATTGTGTATTAATGTTCGTGATGAATTCTGATATATTGGAATATATAAAAATCAATATACAAAAAATTTTGTATTTTTTGATGAAGGGGGCCCACATATGATTTTTTTGTCTTCTTACGGGTGAATGAATGCTACCTTTTATTCTGACAGCGGTTTGTGCATTAATTATATATCTCATTTTGACTGCAGGTTCCGGTATTGAAGTTCTTGGTCTGTGGTCTTTTTTTGAGTTATATGCGGGTTTTATTGTTGCATTGGTTGTCGGAGCAATTTCAGAGAAATTTTTTATAAAAGAAGGAAGCTTAAGAATGTTAAATCCATTCCGATGGCTTCTTTTGGTATTTTACTGCATTTTTCCATTTTTTATTGAAATGACAAAGGCCAATCTTGATGTTGCATACAGGGTTATTACAGGGAAAATCCGCCCGGGAATTATCAGGATATCTCCTGATCTCAAAACAGACCTGGGAATTCTTCTGATGGCAAATTCCATCACGCTTACTCCCGGAACCCTGACAGTTGATGTAGATGAAAAATCAGGTGACCTTTTCATTCATGTGCTGAATTTAAGAACCGGTGTTGAAGAGAAGGATATCGCTGATGAAAAGGATATATTCTCCCTATTCAATCTCAAAAAATGGATCAGGAGGATTGCAGAGTGATAACAATCTGGATGTTAGTTGCGGTAATTCTTTGTGCACTGATTCTTCTTGCACTTGTCAGATTGTTTACAGGCCCCTCTGCACCTGACCGGGTAGTTGCATTTGACTCTATAAACACTCTTACTGTTGCAATAATGATTATGCTTGCAATTGCCTTTGAAGAGGTTTTCTTTGTGGACGTGGCAATTGTTTATGCATTACTTTCCTTTGTTGGCACTTTGTTTGTGGCTAAATATCTGGGAGGTGAGCTTTAATGCTGTCTGATACCCTGATATTTATTCTTATAGCAATAGGGGTAATCTTCAACGCACTTGGAATTGTTGGAATATTGAGATTCCCCGATGTATATACAAGGCTCCATGCAGAAACAAAGATGACAACATTCGGGACAATATTCCTGTGTCTGGCTGTCTTTTTGTACTGCCTTTTGAATTATCTGTCATCAGGAGACGGCCAGTATATAGACCTTGGAATAAGCACGGCTGTTGTCCTTGTTGCACTGGCATTTACAAATGCAACAGGTTCACATGCCATTGCAAGGGCTGCCTACAAATCCGGCCAGAAACCGGAAAATGCGGTTGTTGACAGACTGGAGGCAAAAAAATGATGGATCTGTTTCTTATAATGCAGGTAATATTACTGGCCGGTCTTATTTTATCCGGAATTATGGTCTATCTTCAAAAGGATCTGATTTCTGCGGCAATTGCATTCGGTGTTTTTAGTTTCCTTCTCTCTTTGGAGTTTTATCTGCTTCAGGCGCCCGATGTTGCAATTGCAGAGGCAGCAATCGGTGCAGGGCTTACAACAGCCATCTTCATGATTGCTATTCGCGGGACAGAGCAGAATGAAGTTTCTGATACGGAGGATGAACAATGAGAACAAAGGATATTGCAACCGCACTTATTGTTGCCATTCTTGCAGCATCCTTCCTTATGACTGCCGTTGACCTTGAATTTGGAAGTCCGAAAAATACCGGGATGGATGATTACATGATTCAGAACGGACAGGAAATGGCGGCTGTAAACAATATTGTAACAGGTGTTGTCTTTGATTTCCGTGGATTTGATACACTCGGGGAAGCCACAGTTTTATTCACCGCAGTTCTGGCGATTTCGATGATGTTTCGGAAAAGGAAAGAGGAGGATGAAGACTATGACTATGAGTAAAATCGTCCGTGCAACAGCAAATATAATGCTTCCATTTATTCTTGTATTCGGCTTTTACATAGTCATACACGGACATCTGACCCCTGGTGGAGGTTTTCAGGGAGGGGCCGTGATTGCAACAGGAATTGTCCTGATGTTTGCGGCAAACAGATATTCGGATATCAAAAGCCGGTTTACTTCATCAGCTTTAAAAAATACCGAGACATTAGGACTTTTGCTTTTTATAATAATGGCTTTAGCCGCGATAATCGCAGGTTCGACATTCTTCTATAACTGGCTTGCAAACGGAGGATTCATCTTTGGCGACTCTGTAACATACGGTTCCAATCCCGGATTTTTGAATACCGCAGGAACGATCCCTATAATGAATATTGCAGTGGGAATTGAGGTTCTCGGAGCAATGGGCCTAATTATTCTTTACATGCTTTCAGGAATTTCAAGGGAGGACGCCTGAACATGATATACAATCTGCCATACATTGCCGCCGTGATTATCATAATTTTGGGCATAATCACGATGGTAACAAAGAAAAACCTGATAAAAATAATTATGGGCCTTTCTCTTGTCGAAGCAGGAGTAAATCTCTTCCTTGTTGCAACAGGCTATGTCAGCGGAGGTTCTGCACCGATCTTTACGAATGCAGCCTCTTTAAAAATGGTTTTTCCCACAGTTCAGGCAATGACTTTAACAAACATTGTTATCGGTATTGCAACCACTGCAATGCTCCTTTCATTTGTCATGGTAATCTATAAAAAATACAAATCAGCCAGTGTAACTGATTTAGGGAGGCTTAAGGGATGATTTCTGACTGGATTTTACAAAACCTGCCTGCACTGCTGCTGGCAGTCCCGATGCTTGGAGCGTTTGCAACCCCTCTCTTCGGACATGTCAGTGATTCTGCAAGGAACACATGGGTTATGCTGGTGAGCCTTGCAACACTAGTAATCGCAGGACTTCTTACCAACGAGGTTTTGATTAACGGCACACTTGTATATACATTTGGAGCGGCACAGCCATCACTTGCCATTCCCGCTGATTCAGCAGGTATTCCGTTCAGGATTATATTTACAGTCGATGCAATGTCGGTTTTCATGGCGATTTCCGCCTGTATTGTCGGTTTTGCAGTATCCCTCTATTCAATAACCGCCTCTAAGAAAATGTCCGGCAAAGACTCGTTCTTTGCACTTCTTTTGCTGATGCAGGTTGGAATACTTGGTATGGTCTGCACCGGCGATATGTTCAATTTCTTCGTATTCCTGGAGATAAACTCGCTTGCAGGTGCGGCACTTGTCGCATCAAGAATTGACATGGGTGTTGCAGTCGAAGCCGGTCTTAAATATGCAGTCTTATCCACACTCGGCGGACTTTTAGTTCTTTTTTCCGTAGGTCTCTTCTACGGCCAGTATGATGCACTCAATATTGCCGTAATAGCTCAGAACATGCAGTTTGGGATGCTTGATAAAGTCGCACTTGTGCTTCTTTTGGTTGCACTTGCAATGAAATCAGGTGCTGTTCCTATGCATTTCTGGACACCTGATGCATATTCAATGGCACCATCAGGAATAACCGCATTTTTGGTTGTTGCAAGTCAGGCCAGCCTTTACGGTCTTTTCAGGGTTTTATTTACACTTTATAATGTAACTCTTGATTACGTTACAACAGGATGGGTCATCATAATTCTTGGTGTTTTATCAATGTTCATCGGAGTAACGATGGCAATTCCGCAAAAGGATGTAAAACGCCTGATGTCTTACCATGCGGTTTCACAGACCGGATACATGCTTTTGGGTGTTGGTGTGGGACTTGCTGTTTTGGGAGATGAAACCATGATGAATGCATTTGGAATGACAGCAATGCAGGGAGGTCTTTTCCATATCATCAACCATGCAATGTACAAGGGCCTTTTGTTCCTGACCGCAGGAGCAATATTCTATCAGACAGACACAAGGAATCTGAATAAACTGGGCGGTCTCGGGCATGATATGAAATGGACCATGCTCTTTTTCGTAATTGGTGCACTTGCGATTGCAGGTATTCCGCCTTTCAACGGATTTGAATCAAAGCTGATGATATATGAATCTGTATTCATGTTTAATCCTGCATTGTCAGTAATTGCAATGGTTGTGTCAATTCTCACCCTTGCATCGTTCGTGAAAGTTTTCCACTCAATGTTCACGGGCCCGAGGCTTCCCGAATATAGTGAAGTCCGTGAAGTGCCAAAACCAATGCTGATTGCAATGGGTATTTTAGCCCTTCTTGTAGTGCTTTTCGGAGTATTCCCGCAGCCGGTTGTGGATTTCATAGTAACGCCTGCGGCATCGGCACTTGTTGATCAGAGCGGTTATATTGCTGCTGTACTCGGAGGTGCCTGAAATGGCACTTACTGAAAGCCTTTACACAGGGTTTGGTTCATGGAACCCTCTCGCCTGGATTGTTGCATTCATAATATCATTGCTGATAGCCTGGCTGATCTGGAAACTGGGTGAATCTGACTATCACAAAGATACGGAACAGATAAAACCATATCTTTCAGGGAATGCGGAGCCTGAAAAAGGAGATGTTCATGTTCGTGCCGGAAACATGTATTGGGGATTTACAGAGGCCCTTAAAGGTTATTATGATATTTTAATACCCCTGCATACTGGAATTTTAACTGACTATATGATCTGGTTCCTTTGTGTCATTGCAATTGTGATGGTTATTGTTATCGGAGGCGGTATGATATGAAGCTTACAAATTCACTAAAAAGATCTCTTTGGGTCTTTCATTTTAATTCTGGTTCATGCAACGGGTGCGATATTGAAATTGTCGCATCGTTAATGCCAAGATATGATCCTGAGAGATTTGGAATAAAACTTGTAGGCTCTCCAAGGCATGCTGATGTACTGCTTGTTACAGGGCCTGTTGTTCATGCAATGGCAGACCGCCTTAGGCGTGTTTATGAGCAGACGCCTGATCCAAAGGTTGTCATATGTGTGGGTGCATGCGGTCAGTCGGGAGGTGCCTTCTTTGATTCCTATAATCTTGACGGGCCTGTCGGTGAAGTAATTCCTGTTGATGTTTATGTTCCCGGATGTGCACCAAGGCCTGAGGCAATAATTTACGGAGTTGTAAAAGCGATTGCGAAACTCGAGCGTCTTATGGGGGATAAGAGATGAGTGATATTAAGAGAACTCCGCTGACTGCAAATGAAATTGCTGATCGTTTCTCTGATAAATTTGCAGGAAAAATCAGTGATATTTCTATAAGGCAGTGGACAGAAGGGGCAAAAAGCACTCCTGTTAATTCTGTATGGATTACTATTGAAAGAAGCATCCTTCATGATGCAGTGAAGGAAGTTATATCAATTGATTATCCTCATTTTGGTGTTATATCAGCAGTTGATGAGGTGGATTTTGTTGAACTCCTGTATCACATGTATGTCTATTTTGGCTGTCCGGGAAAAGGAGTGGAGATTACTCTGAAAGTTGCTCTTCCAAAAGAAGATTTAATTATTCCGACAATTTCAGATTTGATACCCGGTGCCGTTTATTCCGAAAGGGAGAAACGAGAGCTGATGGGAGTTGAAGTGGCAGACATTCCTGATAAAAGAGGATTATTCCTGCCTGATGATTTCCCTAAGGGGATTTATCCCTGGAGAAAGGATGATGCAGGAATAAAGGAGGGGATGGTAAAGGATCTCTGGGCTGTCGGAAGACCTGAAGACAGACCAAATCCGCCTGTGAAGCCAAAACCAAAGAAGGAGGCAAAATCCGGAGGAGATGAGACAAAAAATTCTGCTCCAAAAAATGATGTTTGGCCCCCTGAAAAATCCGATGAAGAAAATAAGGCTGAAATAAAGCCTTGCGAGTTGGCGGAGGTGAAAGGGGAATGAGTGATAATAAAAAGAATGCACCATACAAAATCCCCATCGGGCCTATCCATCCGGCATTAAAAGAGCCTATCCTTTTCACCTTTAAAATGAACGGTGAAGTCATAGAAGAGGTCGATTTTTCTCCGGGAAAAGTCCACAGAGGCATAGAGTGGATGGGTATGCGCAGAAATCCTGTTCAGATAGTTCACCTGACCGACAGGATCTGCGGAATCTGTGGTGTAACGCACACTTTTGCATTTTCAAGAGCGGTTGAACAGGTTGCCGGAATAAGAGTGCCTGAAAGAGCCCAGTATATCAGGACTATTATGGCAGAACTTGAACGTATTCAGTCACATCTGCTCTGGGCAGGTGTCGCAGCCCATGAGCTTGGGTTTGACACACTCTTTAATCTTGCATGGCGGGTACGTGAGGAGTCTCTGGATGTAATAGAATACATCACCGGAAACAGGATTAATTATGGCATTATTCAGATCGGCGGTGTAAGACGTGATATTGTAAAGGAGCAGATCCCGCGTATTGAAGAGGCTCTTTCATATTATGAAGGGCTTGTTGACAAGATGCTGAAACTCTTTTTGCATGACAAGACCATCAACATGAGGTGCAGGGGTTCGGGTATTCTTACAAAAAAAGCGGCCCTTGAATTATGTACTGTTGGTCCTACAGCACGTGCATCCGGACTAAAATTTGACGTAAGGATTGATTCTCCTTATGGGGCATATGGGGATATTGATTTTGACATGGTTCTTCCCGAATGTTATTTGAGTGAAACCAACGGGGATGTATATGACAGGATAGTTGTAAGAATCCTTGAAATTCCCCAGTCTGTTTCAATCATACGTCAGTGCCTGAAGAATATGCCCGGGGAAGAAGGTGATATCCTGTGGGAGCCGAAAATGCCAAAACTTCTTTCAGCATGCAAAAAAGCCGGGGGAGAGGCTGTTGGAAGGGTTGAGGCACCACGCGGTGAGTGCATTCACTATGTACGTATGAAAAAAGCCGATGCTCCATATATGTGGAAGGTAAAGGCTTCGACATACTCCAATCAGCTTGCATGGCTTGAAATTCTTAAGGGTGAGCAGATAGCAGACATTCCGATTATTGTCGCATCAATTGATCCGTGCATGTCCTGTACTGACAGGGTTTCAGTTATCAGAAAGAACAGTTCTGAAATTTTCACAAAAGAACAGCTTCACAGGATGTCTGTTGAAAAAACAAGGGGGCTTAATTAAATGACAATCATATCTGCCGGAGCCGGGGTGATCGCAGGTACGGTTGCCGTTGCTGTATTTGGAATGGTTTTGGGTCTTCTTCTTCTTGGAATCGACAGAAAATTTGCAGCCCATATGCAGGCAAGGGTGGGTCCTCCAATAAGGCAGCCTTTTATTGATGTCCTAAAGCTTCTTGCAAAAGACAGTGTTGTGCCTGAGAATGCAATAAAGTCCGTATTCAATGCAGCACCGGTGATAGCGCTGGCATCAGCAATAACGGTTCTTTTGTATATCCCTATCGGCAGTATTGCGCCCGTATTTGGAAACTACGGCGACATAATTCTTGTAATGTATCTATTAACTGTTCCGGCGCTTGCTATGGTTGCGGGAGGTTTTGCATCCGGTTCGCCTTATGCATCTGTTGGTGCACAGCGTGAAATGGTAACTATGATTGCCTACGAGTTTCCGCTTGCAGTTGTAATAATTGCAGTTGCATGGAGGCTTTCTGTTGCAGGAATTTCTGATCCTTTTTCGCTGGCAACAATTTCCGGCGTTGCAACCGGTGTTACAATTTGGAGTGTTGCAGGTCCTCTCGGGATTATCGGATGTATACTTCTTTTAATTGTGCTTGCATGGGTCACGCCGGCAGAGCTTTCAAGAGTCCCTTGTGATACACCCGAAGCTGAAACCGAACTTTGCGGTGGTCTTGTTGTTGAGTACTCCGGCAGAAATCTTGCTATGTTCTATATTGCAGGGGGTGTCAAAACGGTTGCAATGCTTGCCCTTTCAGTTGCAGTATTCCTTCCCTGGAATCTTTCATGGTTTGTTGCAATGAGCCCTGAAGCTGGCTTAATTGCAGATCTTGCCTTCTTCGTTTTGAAGATGGTTGCTGTTCTTTTTGTATCGGTCAGTCTCATCAGGGTAAGTATGGCACGTTTCAGGATTAATCATGTAGTTACAATCTACTGGGGCTATCTGGCGTTAATTGGTGTTCTGGCTCTGATTCTGATAGGTGCTGATGCGATTTTGACAGGAGGTATTTTTGTATGAGTTTTCTTCCTACGATGGGTGAGGTATTAAAGCAGTTTTTAAAGAAGCCTGCCACAAATCTTTTTCCGTCAAAGTACCTCCCACGGTCCGTCACAGGATTTTTGGGACAGGTGTCTGAGGGTAAAGCTGAAATAAATCCGACAATTTCTATACCGGAAAATTTCAGGGGTAAAATTGTATATGACAGGGATGCCTGTATAGGCTGTAAGATATGTACACGCATGTGTCCGGCAAATGCAATTGAGTTTATTAAAGAGACAAAAACAGTCAGAATTTATGTTACCCAGTGTATTTTCTGTTCACAGTGCAATGATGTCTGCCCTGCAAATTGTCTTCACATGAGCAGTGAATTTACACTTGCGAATGAAAACAGGTACGATGAAAGCCTGATTGTTGAATAATTACATCAGATTTTTTTTAATTTGGATTAATTTTCTCTATACAGAATTGTGAGTGGTTATTTTCTGAATTTTCCTTTGTGATCCGGCAGACTCAAAAACTATTATCTCCGGACCACTAAGATCCTTTACCTGGAGGTTTCAATACTTTTCAGGAGATTTAAATCACTCTCAATATTCCCTTGTAAAATGGCTGTCTGTTCAGTTAAAACAAATATTCTGGCAGGAGGGAGATGGATTCTGTCTGAAAAATCTGAAATTTCAATTTCATTTTTCTGTATGAGATGTGATTTGCTTTGTAGTGAATAATATTCTTTTTTTCAGACTATATGGAAAATAATTTCACTCGGCTTATGATTGTCGTTGGCGATATTTTCAGTGATTATCATTAGAGTTTATCCTTAAATACTATCTCTCCTCATATACATCTATCACACGGGGATGCCCTCGAACAGTTTATGCTGCTAAGGGAACCCGTGGGGGGTTTTCAAAAAATGAATACACCAACCAGTATTTCTCGAAAGAAGACAGGATCGGTAAAATTCCTGATCGGTCTTATTTTGATAATGATTGCAGTGCCGGCCGTCGCGTCTGCGGGGCTGGACACAGTAGGCCACCTGGCAAACGGTCCTTCCTTTGATGTTGTCGAGGAGGGAGGATATCTTTACGTTGCACAGGGCGGCGAGGTAAGGGTTTATGATGTTACAAACCCTGCCACTGTAAAAGATCTTACATGGAAGGATTACATCTCAAAGATCTATGTAGGCGAGAATGTCAAAAGCATGTATATGGAGTATCCTTACCTTCACATAGGGTATACGACAGGGTACATCATCGTCGACATAAGAGATCCAAATAACCCGGTCAAAATCTCTTCGCTTAAAAGCCCGCATCCTCCCGGAACTGAGATAAGGGATGTTGAGGTCTACGGAAACACCGCTTATCTTTCAGTATACAATATCGGTATACAGATAGTGGACATATCCGATGTTTCCAATCCGAAATTTGGAAATGTTGTAAAGTTGAACGGCTACAACAGACCGTGGAGGATTTCCATAGCAGACGGTTATCTTTACGTTGCAAGGGCAACCGACAAAACGCTGGACATATTTAACCTTTCAGATCCAAAAAGCCCGAGGATTGTTGGAAGCTACACCGCAAGTACATCAGCACTTGACAGTTTCTCCGGAGTTGCGGTTAAGGGCAACTATGCATATGTTACAGAATACCACAACGGTGTGAGGGTCATTGACATATCCGACAAATCACGTCCGTTTGAGGTCACTAATATAATGGGAATCGATGCAAATGACGTCAAAATTCTCGGCGATTATGCATATGTCTCTGTCCGTTACCAGGGATTCAGCGTAATTGACATTTCAAATCCCACCCAGGCATTCGTTGCAGGGAAGGGGACAGAAATTGCAGGATATATTGAGGGAATCTTCCCAACAGATTACTACACATTCCTTGCAGGCGAATCAATGGGATTCGGGATCTATGATACTTCAGATCCAAAGCAGCCATCTCTGATTGTAAATGTCCCTGTGGTGGGCGGCGTTGACTCTGTAGTGGCAAAGGACGATTATCTCTTCATCGGTGCACACAACGACGGAATGTGGGTGGTTGATACAAAGGATAAGGAAAATCCGTTTGAATCTGCATTCATTGAGACTCCCGGAAGATTTAACGATGTCAGCATACAGGGCAATTACCTCTTTGGCGCAGGAGAGTGGGGCGGCCTGAATATGATCGACATTTCCAATCCGGAACAGCCGGTGAAGGTATTTGTCGATTACAAGGACAATATTGCCTCAGTACTGCCTGACGGCAATTATGTATACACATCCGTAGGAATCGTTGATATTTCAAGCCCGTATAATCCTGCATACATTGCAAGAGACCCGCACTTCAATGGAAACCTTGCAAAATATAAGGACAATTACCTGCTGGTTGCATCATATCTCGGCAGCTATACAGGAGTTCATGTGATCGATGTCAGCAACAAGCAAAATCCAGTTGTTATAGCAACATATGAGGCAGGAAAACCTTTCTATGATGTTGAAGTGCTGGGTGACACAGCAGTGGCCCTTACAGGAAATGATGTTGTTACAATTGATTTAAGAAACATCCAGGCTCCAAAAACGATAGGAAAGGTAAGCTATCCGGGCCAGTGGATAGGTAACGGATTAAATGTGCTTGACAATGTCGTGTACGCATCCGGAGGACCCATAGGTGCAATCAGGGCATTTGACATATCAAATCCGGCGAGTATTAAGCTGATTAAAACCCTTGAACTCCCCGGAACAACATATATGGACGTCTTCGGATACAACGGCTACATATACACAGGGGAAAAATTTGGTGCATATGTAATCTCAGCAATTGGATCGGAATACATCCCGCCAACACCAGTTCCAACCCCTGAACCTACATTAGTTCCTACACCAGAACCAACACCAGTTCCAACCCCTGAGCCTACATTAGTTCCTACACCGGAACCAACACCAGTTCCAACCCCTGAGCCTACATTAGTTCCTACACCGGAACCAACACCAGTTCCAACTCCTGAGCCGACACCGGATCCGACTCATCCGACGCTGGACACAGTAGGTCACCTGGCAAACGGTCCTTCCTTTGATGTTGTCGAGGAGGGAGGATATCTTTACGTTGCACAGGGCGGCGAGGTAAGGGTTTATGATGTTACAAACCCTGCCACTGTAAAAGATCTTACATGGAAGGATTACATCTCAAAGATCTATGTAGGCGAGAATGTCAAAAGCATGTATATGGAGTATCCTTACCTTCACATAGGGTATACGACAGGGTACATCATCGTCGACATAAGAGATCCAAATAACCCGGTCAAAATCTCTTCGCTTAAAAGCCCGCATCCTCCCGGAACTGAGATAAGGGATGTTGAGGTCTACGGAAACACCGCTTATCTTTCAGTATACAATATCGGTATACAGATAGTGGACATATCCGATGTTTCCAATCCGAAATTTGGAAATGTTGTAAAGTTGAACGGCTACAACAGACCGTGGAGGATTTCCATAGCAGACGGTTATCTTTACGTTGCAAGGGCAACCGACAAAACGCTGGACATATTTAACCTTTCAGATCCAAAAAGCCCGAGGATTGTTGGAAGCTACACCGCAAGTACATCAGCACTTGACAGTTTCTCCGGAGTTGCGGTTAAGGGCAACTATGCATATGTTACAGAATACCACAACGGTGTGAGGGTCATTGACATATCCGACAAATCACATCCGGTTGAGGTTAAAAATATAATGGGAATCGATGCAAATGACGTTAAAATTCTCGGTGATTATGCATATGTCTCTGTCCGTTACCAGGGATTTAGTGTAATTGACATTTCAAATCCCAACCAGGCATTCGTTGCAGGAAAGGGTACAGAAATTGCAGGATATATTGAGGGAATCTTCCCAACAGATTACTACACATTCCTTGCAGGCGAATCAATGGGATTCGGGATCTATGATACTTCAGATCCAAAGCAGCCATCTCTGATTGTAAATGTCCCTGTGGTGGGCGGCGTTGACTCTGTAGTGGCAAAGGACGATTATCTCTTCATCGGTGCACACAACGACGGAATGTGGGTGGTTGATACAAAGGATAAGGAAAATCCGTTTGAATCTGCATTCATTGAGACTCCCGGAAGATTTAACGATGTCAGCATACAGGGCAATTACCTCTTTGGCGCAGGAGAGTGGGGCGGCCTGAATATGATCGACATTTCCAATCCGGAACAGCCGGTGAAGGTATTTGTTGATTACAAGGACAATATTGCCTCAGTACTGCCTGACGGCAATTATGTATACACATCCGCAGGAATTGTTGATATTTCAAGCCCGTATAATCCTGCATACATTGCAAGAGACCCGCACTTCAATGGAAACCTTGCAAAATATAAGGACAATTACCTGCTGGTTGCATCATATCTCGGCAGCTATACAGGAGTTCATGTGATCGATGTCAGCAACAAGCAAAATCCAGTTGTTATAGCAACATATGAGGCAGGAAAACCTTTCTATGATGTTGAAGTGCTGGGTGACACAGCAGTGGCCCTTACAGGAAATGATGTTGTTACAATTGATTTAAGAAACATCCAGGCTCCAAAAACGATAGGAAAAGTGAGCTATCCGGGTCAGTGGGTAGGTTACGGATTAAGTGTGCTTGACAATGTCGTGTACGCATCAGGGGGTCCGATCGGGGATATCAGGGCATTTGACATATCAAATCCGGCGGATATTAAGTTGATTAAATCTCTTGAAATCCCCGGAACAATGTATATGGATGTCTTTGGATACAACGGGTACATATACACAGGCGAAAAATTCGGTGCATATGTAATCTCAGCAATTGGATCGGAATATATTCCGCCAATTGAACCAACGCCCATACCAACGCCAGTTCCAACCCCTGAACCGACACTAGTTCCTACACCGGAGCCAACACCAGTTCCGACTCCTGTTCCAACCCCCGAGCCGACACTAGTTCCTACACCAGAGCCAACACCGGTACCTCCTACACCGGAGCCAACATTAGTTCCAACCCCTGAACCGACACCGGGTCCTGAAGAGCATGGCAACATTGTAATGATTGTCGGAAATGTCAACTTAAACAGTGGAGATAAAGCAGTAAAAATACACCTTGAGAATATGGGTTACACAGTAGCCATAATTGATGACTCGATTTCAAAATCAGAGGATGCAGAAGGTAAAGAGCTTGTAATTATCTCATCAACTTCAAGCCCGACTTTTGTAAGCAAAAAATTCAAGGATGTAAATGTCCCCGTTGTGACCTGGGAGTCATATATCTACGATGATATGAAAATGACAGGTACAATGGGAGGTACGGATTACAAAATTATTCGCGACCAGACTGAAGTTTCAATCATTGGTGAAGGACATGAACTTTCTGCAGGACTAAAAGGAACTGTAAAAGTTTTTGGAGCCCGGATGGCTGAAAACACAGGAATTCCATCAGACAACAGCATAATGATTGCAAACAGTCCGAATTACCCGCAACTCTACACAGTATTTGGATATGAGAAAGGGGTAGAGATGGCAGGAATGACAGCACCTGAACGTCGTGTGGGATTATTCCTCTCAGATGACTCCGCAGCACAACTCACGGCAGATGGATGGAAATTATTTGATGCGGCTGTAATATGGGCAATCGGAGGAGATATACAGGTACCTCCTACACCGGAGCCAACATTAGTTCCGACTCCTGAGCCAACACCGGTACCTCCTACACCGGAGTCAACATTAGTTCCGACTCCTGAGCCAACACCGGTACCTCCTACACCGGAGCCAACATTAGTTCCGACTCCTGAGCCAACACCGGTACCTGATGTGAAGGGTGAAATTGTTATGATTGTAGGAAATACCAACCTGAATTCAGGCGACAGTGCAGTAAAGATACACCTTGAGGAGATGGGTTACACAGTAACCATAATCGATGACACGGTTTCAAAGGCAGAGGATGCAGAAGGAAAAGAGCTAGTAATCATCTCATCAACTTCAAGCCCTACCTTCGTAAGTAAAAAATTCATGACTGTAAATGTCCCTGTTGTGACCTGGGAGTCATATATCTACGATGATATGAAGATGACAGGTACAAAAGGGAGGGCAGACTACAGAGTAATTCCCAAACAGACGGAAATTATAATCACTGACAGCGAACACCCGCTTTCCGGAGGACTTTCCGGAACAGTTGCGGTTTTAGGTGATATAAATAAAGAAAACCTCGGACTTCCATCAGATGGAGGTTTAAAGATTGCAGCATCTTCGGATTATCCTGAGCTTTATGCAGTATTTGGATATGAGAAAGGAGCTGAAATGGTAGGAATAACAGCACCTGAACGTCGTGTAGGATTATTCCTTTCAGATAACTCTGCAACAGAACTTACATCTGAAGGATGGGAAATCTTTGATGCAGCAGTATTATGGGGTGCAGGGATTCTCTGAAAATATTAAAATTTCCCCTATTTTTCCGTAATTTAAAAATTATGATCTCATTTATACCTGGGTTTAATTGCCCTATATATACCTTTACTGATTCTGATTTTTGGTGAGTACCATCTCATTGAATAATAGTGTATTAGTTCAGAATTAAATTTATTTTTAAATCTAAAAAAATTAGGATTGTCAGCATCGATAATTTCATAAAAATTATATTTATTTGTGCATGCCCACTGAATACATGCCCAGTGAATTAAAGGGTTTGGACTTATGCCTTTGTACGATACTTTTGGTGTTCCTATCCAGGCATCAACTTTATTTTTATAGTTTGTTATTATAAGTCCACTTAGAACTTTGTTGTCCTTCTTGGCAACAAATATTTTTAAATTTTCAGGGTAAAAAACATCATATATTTCTTGAATAAATTCTTTAGAAGAATATATTCTTTGATTTTCAGACATAGTAGTATAAATAAAATCAATGTGTTCTTTTGTTCCCTCTTCAACTATGATTCCTTCATTATGAGCTTTTTTTATCTCATTGCGTAATTTTTTGTTAAAATTGTTCCAGATCTCAGTTTCCCTCTTTTTTAAATCGATTATGTTTGTATGGCGGGGTTCAACACTGTATCCGCTCCAGATAAAAGATCTTGGATCCTGAGGGTAAGGTGGTAGATCGATATTTACAATATTTGATTTTAATGTATTTTTTATAAAATAATCAATTTGATTTTGAAATTTAATAAATTTTGAATATTTATTGTGAAGTTTTATTTTATCATTATTTTGAATGACAGGTCCCAGATATTTGTTTTCAACACCAGGGGGGGGCGAAGCTACGAATTTGACTGACAGAATTTTGTATAGATATAATGGAATTACACCATATAACGAAGATCCGTCAAAAACCATAATGGGATACAAAGTTGCTTTAAGGCGATGCGAAAAAATTTTTTTAGTTGAATGTTTTTCCATTAACTTAAGCCAGTCCCACGTATGGTAGAGTGTCCCGTTTTCTGAAAATAAAATCAAATCGTCCCATTTTGTCTTATCCTCCTCATTTGCTATTTTAATTTCCATTATAAATCCCCCTCTGTATTAATGATAAAAAATATATTTTGAATGCACTAGGATATGAAAATTTATAATATATATATTTAGTTCATAATTATCAAAGAGTCTTAAATATATGAAAAAGATTAAATTTTAAACAATTTTTTTTAGATTTGGAAAATGTTATACTTTAAATGAGTTTTATACTCATGAAATAAGAATTATAAGATTTTGAATTAAACATTTTAAAATTGAATAGCTAGTTAGACCTTTTTTAGATAACACAACCCTGGTTTCTAATTGCCCCATATGTATAAATAATTTTTTATAGTGCGGTGTTGTATTTGTAGCATTCAAAAATGATTTAAGAAAGTGTTCATTTAATAAGGTTAATATTTTTGGAATCTGAAAATATGAAAATTATGCACTTGAGGGAAATATCACCAGAAAAGGCTGCATGGATATGGGTAATTTCCGTATTAACTAGTTTAACGCTTTATTTTATATTTACAACTCTGACTTATTTGAAAATGGATGCAATAATTATCTGGGCACTATCCTGTGTTTCGATGATATATCTTTCGAGAAAGGAACAAAGCATAATTGATCATGGGAAACAGAAACTATATCTTATGGGGGGGATATTTGTCTGCCTATTCAGTTTTTTGAATATACCCTTAGGCCTTGGAAATCCTCCTTATTCTATTGGAGAATTTTCAATTTTACTTTCAGGAATTAGTATTATTATTTTCAGTCTGCTTAAATTAAAAAAGCTTATTATTCCTGCATTATTTCCTTTGCTTGCTGTTTTTGGATTTGAAATATATGAACTATTTTTAAGGAATCAGGAGTGGATAATTGAACCTCTTATACCACCTACTATATATTTCACGAATTTGGTTTTGAATATTATTGGAATTAATCCGGAAATCGATGGAAATATAATCTCTTTTTTATCTACATCAGGTGAGCATATTTATCTTGCCATAGTAACTGACTGTACTGGGATCTGGTCACTTGGGACATTTACAATTGCAGCAATAATAGTACTTTTTACATTTCCTGAAGCAATTTCTAAGAAAAGTGCACTTCTAATTTTTATTGGATATATAGGGACATATATCTCAAATATTGGACGAATTACGCTTATATCACTGAGTGGATATTTGTATGGGCCTAAAGGAGTAATCGAACATGTTCATGTTCATATCGGGTGGATTCTTTTTACCATATGGATGATTGTCTTTTGGTATTATTTCTTTAGGCATCATCTTCATTATTCTATTAGTGAAACCAGTTCAGATAAATATATTTAGAGAGAAGAATCTCCTAATTCAGGAGATAAATATATAATTGGATTGGATATATTACATCCTTAATTGTGATTGGTGACTTTTATAATATTGAATGTTTTTTTCTTTTATATTTTTATATCTCAAAAAATGCTATATACAGTAAAGTAGTATTGAGATTGATAGGTTCCTAAAAATAATTATAATATATTGGTATTGGTATGAGTTTTAATCTTCAGATTGCAGATGAAAATATGGTTGATCTTTGGAATAATGCTGTTAATTCATCTGCTCATGGCTCAATATTTCACACCTGGAAATGGCTGAAAATCGTTGAAAAAAATACTAATTATACTTTGTTTCCTTTGATAATCAATAGAGGTGAAACCCTTGTATCTGTTTTTCCGATTTTTTACAGAAAATCAATTTTTTTAAAGGAGGCAGTATCTCCGCCTGACAGGACATTTCTTTTGTATCTCGGTCCTGTAATTCCTGATTATGAATCATTAAAACAAAGTAAAAGGGAGACTTATCTTCTGGAAATTCAGAGAGAAACTGATAATTATATTTTTTCAAAACTTGGTTGTAATTATGTCAGAATTAATTCGTCTCCTGGTTTGAAAGACTCAAGACCATATCAGTGGGCTGGATATCAGGTAAATCCATCATATACATATCGTCTTGACCTGTCAAATGGTTTTGATTCATTATGGAATCAATTTAACAGACCTGTAAGAAAGATGATCAACGCTATGTATAAAAAGGGAATTAAAATAAAAGACGGAGACAAGAGCGATTTAAAATATATTTACGAATTGTTAAGTATACGTTTTCAGGATCAGAAAAAGAAAGTAAAAAAACTGGATAACTGGAATTATTTATCTGATCTATATGATGAATTTTATGGAAAAAATATGAAAATATTCATGGCAGAATATAACGAGAATCTGATAGGGGGGGTTGTTTTGCTTTATTTTAGCAATATAGTATACTTTTGGATTGGAGTGCCTAAATCAGATCTTAAAGGCATATCGGCAAATGAAATTATTTATTGGGAATCAATAAAATGGGCATACAATAATGGTTTTTTATATTTGGATCAGATGGATGGCGGGGATAATCGTCGTTTAAGACGATTTAAATCCAAATTCAATCCTGACTTATATCCATACCATATGATGATAAAAAATAAATCAACAATCTATAAATCTGCAAAGTATCTGGCTAAAAAAATGAAATGAGCTCCGCAATTTGCTAAAAATCCGTTCTTCTTTTTCTCAAATATACCCGCTGTATACATCCTCATGTATAATCCGCAAACCTTTGTTTTGTTCCCTGAATTATTTTATATTATTCAGCTGCTTTTCCAAATGCAGGGACAATACTGAGTTATATTGGAACATTTTAGGTGATTTTGGCTGATATTATAAATATATTGCCGGCGCCTGTAAACAATATAAATGTACAAATTCTTGAAATAATTCTGATTTTGCAGATTTAGTAAAAAAATTAGTGAATTATGAATTTATCTAACCAAATGTGGTTCAGTGCAATCCCTACAAGGTTCAGGAATTTCTCCCCTAATATATGAATCTCTAAGTTCGATAATTTTTTGAGAGTTCCATATAGAATTGAAATCTTCTTTTAAAATATTTCCAAAGGCAATATTATCACGATCTGTCCAGTTGGTACATGGTGTTACGTGACCTTCAACAGTAATAAAACAGGATTTAAAAATAAATTGGCAGTGAATTGGATTTTTTTTAATATTTTCATTTTGGTACCACATATACCCCCCATCTTTTCCAACAGCATCAAATGTAATTCCAATTTCATTGGCCAGTGCAGATGCCTCATTTAGATATTTTTCTGCAACATCCTGTTTTAATTTCTCAGTCTGATTAATGGATTTAACATTTTCATATTGACCTCCCCATGAATTAATTCCAACGATATCTACTCCGTCGGCACCAATATTTTTTGCGAGACGCACAACACCGGGAAGTTCATTCATATTATTTATATTTCCAACAAAATGTATTGGAATTCTGGGTATTTTTGAGTTCCCCCGCATCTTTATCAAATTTGAGACATTGCTTATAACCTGATTAAAATTTGCTCCAATACGAATATTCTCAAAAGTTTCTGGTTTTGATCCGTCAATTGATATGGCCAGCCATTCAATTTTGGAATCCAAAATTTTTTTTACGGTTTCATTATCAAGAAGGGTTCCATTTGTAACAGTACCAACCTTTATTTTTTTATGATGGCAATATTCAATCATCTTAAAAAAATCTTTACACATAAGAGGTTCTCCAACACCTTGTAGAAGTACATTTACAAGAAAAGGAAATTGATCAATAATTTTTTTGAAATCCCCAATATCCATATCTTTTCCTTTTCTTTCCCATACCGGTGATAAGCAAAATTTACATTTCAGATTACATTTTGTAGTTGGCTCAATTTGAATTGCTGTTGGTCGAAAAAGTAAGTTTGTCCTGTTAAATTTTTCATCAATTTTTTTTGTTGCCAGATTACATCCGACTAAAACCTTCTTTTTAAGGCTAAGGTCTGAAATTTTTTCATATAACAGGTAATATCCATAATATTTTTCTCTTTCATCTTTTGTGTAAAAAGCCATTTAAACCCCCACTCGTTTATTGGAGGTCATTCTCATATATAAATTAATGGGTAAATAATTACAGCACTTCTCTAAAAACCTTCATTCCTGTTTTGGTTGGAGAAATGTTTTCCCGGAGATGTAATAATACATTTTTCATCAGAAATGATTTTTGGTTATAGATAGATCTAACAGTGAAATCCTCCGGGATATATCTATGTTAGTAAAAATAACAGAGTTTTATTGAGTACTTGGCTTTGGTTGATTTATTAGTTTTATTACAATATGACTCATTAGAATAATCAATTCCTAAATTATATTATCATACAAAATTGCAATATTATAACATTTAATAGCCGTCTCCAAAGACATCCTCAGGAAATTGAACTGTGAATGTTCAAATTAATGCGTTGTAGATTTCTTCCGTCAGATTTGTGGCTGGAAATTAATAGAAATAAATCAGGAATCAGTTGTTTTGAAGCAAAATAGAAATTCATAGAGAGGCCTTTAAAGTTCTACATGAAGCAGCCTGAATATTCAATTTAATTATTCATGAAGTCTTATCGGATTCTGAATATTAGTCAATAATGATGTAAGTAATAATAAATAAAAGATAATACTTTCCTAACAATTATCTATATATATGTGTGTGTGTATAAAACACACCATTGATAGATGAACTGGCTACACTGGTAAATTCACTCGGTTTTATGGTATTGACTTTTTTCCTTGTACCATTTTTTATGATGTTAGCTTCAATGCCAAATATTATTCATAAATTGAGGGATAAGGGATGTGTTTCAAAAGATATGTACAAAAAAGACCTTCCCGATGTTGCATTAAACGGAGGTCTTGTTATACTTTTACTTTCACTATTGTCAATATCAATTATCTCTTTATTTTACAGCAGATATATTGAAGATGTTAATTATGCAATTATAACAGTTGTTTCTCTTTTTGCTTTTTTTGGAATACTTGATGATGTAATTGATATTGGAAGACCTGCAAAATTAATACTTTTATACTATTGTGCCTATTCATTGATGCCATTTATACCTCATAATATAAATTGTTGTATTCCATTCATAGGTACTTTTACTGTTGGTATAATTGCTCTTCAGATTATAATTCCTCTTTATGTTCCGGTTGTGGCAAATCTGGTTAATATGCACTCCGGCTTCAATGGTCTGGCACCCGGTTTATCCCTGATGATAATCATAACCTTGATAATAAAGGCATTATATCATGGAGATGTCTGTAAAATACTTTTTATTGTCAGTATGGCCGGTGCTCTTGCAGGTTATTATCTTTTTGAGAGATATCCTTCACGTATATTCTGGGGGAATGTTGGTGCATTATCAGTAGGGGCTGCAATTGGTGCAGCAATAGTTGTTGAAGGATATTTGATTAGTGGATTTATAATTTTAATACCGCACACGGTTAATTTCCTTTTATATGTGTACTGGCGGTTAAGCAGCAAAAAATACCCGCTCGTAAAATTCGGAAAAATACGTGATGATGGTACTTTGGAAGTTCCAAATCCTTTAACACTAAAATGGATTTTACCATATTATTTCCGATTAACTGAAAAGCAGGCAACATCTTTCATGTATGTTTTGACTGCAATATTTTGCATTATTGGTTTTGCAGTTCCAGGATAAAATCAGGTGAATTATCGATTTGAAAAATATTTAGATGGAGAATGGATGAAATGGATGTATTGGGTATTTTAAGGGCAATTTTTGGACTGATATTAATATTATTCATTCCAGGTTATGCTATCACGTGGGCATTATTTCCAATTAGAGAAGAAAGGGAATTTTTGGAGAGAATTGCATTTTCTTTTGTTTTAAGTATCGTATCAGTGATTTTGTCAGTTCTTTTTATTGACATAATACTTGGTATAGATACAACTCCTGAAAATATTTTTATCACGATTCTATTATTGACGGCTATTGCTACCGGAATTTGGAAACTGGAGATATCATATCTTGAAAGTTCTTTGAAAAGGCGTTTTGATCAAAAAAGAAATGGAAAAATGGGAATGGAGACTTTTGACATTTCATTAATCAGAGATAGAATAGAGCCTGAAATAACGAAAGGAATAAAATCCGATCAAAAAGACAGCAAATCTGAGCTTGATGAAGACGAAATGTCTGAATTTAATGAAAAGAGTCAAAACGAAATTTCAGAAGAAAATGGGAAAAAAAATATGGGTATAATTTATGAAATTCCCATCAATATCCCTCATAAAGAGAGAGATTTAAAAAGTTGGTCTTTATTAAAATCCACATCAGGGATTGGCAAATATCTGAAAATGGAGGATCATGATGAAAAAAAATGATTTGATTCAGGATTTGACCACTTATCATAGTTTAAATGAAAATCAGGAGAGAAATCTTAATAAAATTGTTGAAATTTCAAATAAATTCCATGAAGAAGCAGATTTGGGTCTAAATAATTCATTGGTCATAGATAAAAATACAATTGTACTTGAATCAAGCCATCAGCCAAATTTTATTCCATATCCGGGTACATTTAAAAAAGCATTTCTTTTGGACTGGTTTCGGGAAAAAATTGGTGAGCAAAAAGGGGATGCTATTGCACTTTACGGATTTCTTGACCAGAATTTATCAACTGCCTCGCTTCTATACCAGAATCAGATTCCCGGCTTTAAAAAAACCGGGAAAAAGAAAATAGGGTTTAATATTGGTAAGGATTCCAGTTGGAAATGTTTTAATAAAATAAACAAACCTGATCACGATCTATGGGAAAAGGAAATTAATGGGATAAAGGAATACTATCTCGAATACGCAAAAAAAAATAATTCCAAAATTCCTACAGTGACTAATAATATTGATGATATCGATGAATTGCTCTGGAAAAGCTATGAACGAGCCGGTAATTTCTCAGATGTTAATGCTTTTATCTATTCAAAATTTTGCAGGGAAATATTGGATTTGAATATAAATTTTTTTAGATACTCGGACATTCATAATGAAAAGTTATTTGTTGATGAATGCAGGTGGATTTTACAAAATTTGGAGAAATATAATCGAGTATATAATAATGCGATTGAAAGTAGGGGGTTGAATATTAAAAAAGCTGCTGAATTTCAGATTCCACTTTGGTATCACTGTGAATGTGGAAGGAAAATTCCATTATTTGCTGGTGCAGATAATTCTTCTGTTGGAGAGTGTCTAACATGTGGTAAAAAACATAATCTTTTTTTGGGAAGTGAATATGAGTGGGTTGAAAAGTATTATGACAAAATGGGGTTGAATGCTGTCATGAGGGATATAGTGTTTTCAGAAGGATTGGGAGAAAGCCTTTATATTTCAGGTAAAGGGGGTTCTTTGGAATATGGAATAATCTCACATGAAATCTTAAAAGCTTTTCAATACAACATCCCTGTAATTTTATCCTGGTTCTCAAATGATTATTATATTGGAGCTGTTCATTATTACTCACTTTGTGTTCTGAAAAATTCATTTAAAATTCAAATAAAAGATATATTAGACAATTCAACAAATGATAAAATATCCTCCATTACTTCCGATATCAGTGATAAAATTCAACTTTTAAAAAATAATGGAGAGGATTTTAAAAAAATTGAGTATAAGTATAACAATTTAATTAATATGCTATATAATATTCAGAAATCTTTTGCATCTGTTCCTTCATTTTATGATTTATTGGTCTGTACTGATTTGAGTAGTATTAAAGAAAAATGGAGGAATTCAGTTGAAATTTCTGATATAGAAACAATAGAGAAGAGTGGCACATATGCAATAATAAGTGATGTATGCTATGGGACAGATTTTATGGCCGGTATTTCACCTGAGAATATCTGTCTGATTCATCGCAATATATCTTCATTAGGGGGGTTTGAATGAAAAAAATATTGATAATAAGTCCTCATACAGATGATGGGGAACTGGGGTGCGGAGGGGCGATCGCACGGTTTGTAGAAGAAGGAAATGATGTCAGCTATGTGGCATTATCAAGTTGTGAGAAGTCTGTTCCCAAAGAATGTCCGCCGGATATTTTAAAGACAGAGGTTAAAAGAGCGACAAAGGTTCTGGGAATCGATGAACCCATATTATATGGATTTGATGTACGGGAATTTCCACGGTTAAGGCAGGAGATTCTTGATGTACTGATCAGTTTAAAAAATGAAATAAAACCAGATCTGGTATTCACTCCTTCAACTTATGATACTCATCAGGATCATAAAACAACACGGGAGGAGACTTTAAGAGCATTTAAACAATGTACCATACTAGGCTATGAACAGCCATGGAACAATATTACATTTAATACGCTAGCTTTTATCTCTCTTAATGAAGAGCATTTGGAGAAAAAAATTGAGGCACTAAAGTGCTATGAAACTCAAAAGGATAGGTCATATTTATCAGATAATTTCATACGAGGGCTTGCTCTGACAAGGGGGACGCAGATTGAAGAAAAATATGCGGAGGCATTTGAAGTAATTAAATGGGTTATGAGACTGGGGGTATGAAATATGAGAGTACTTTTTGATATTGGTCATCCTGCCCATATTCACCTCTTTAAAAATGTCATAAAAAATCTGGAAAAGGGGGGGCATGCTGTAAAAGTAACTGCAAGAAATAAGGAAATTACAAAAGACCTTTTGGATGCGTATGGAATTCCATATGAAAACAGGGGTGAAGCATATAACGGCCTTTTTAAAAAGGCAATTGGTATGATAAAAATTGATTTGGAATTATATAATATTGCAAAAAAATTTGATCCGGATATTCTGGCAGGCGTTCACAATCCATACATTGCTCATGTTGCCAAAATTATGAAAAAACCCTCAATAATTTTTAATGATACTGAAAATGTAAAAATAGCAAAAATTCTGACATATCCGTTTGCAACAGTAATCTGTACGCCTTCCTGCTTTAAAGAGCAGGTAGACCCGGGAAAGCATGTGAAAATAAACGGATATAAGGAACTTGCGTACCTTCACCCTGAAAATTTCGTTCCTGATCCCGATGTTCTGAAAAGCATCGGGGTTTTGGAAAATGAGAGATATATTGTCCTTCGTTTTATTTCCTGGGCGGCTTCTCATGACATTGGATTGCAGGGGATTGAGAGAGGGAAAGAACTGGAATTCATTAAAACTCTTGAGGAGTTTGGTAAGGTATTTGTTACATCTGAAAGAGAACTTGGAAGCGAACTGGATAAATACAGGCTGCATATCTCTCCTGAAAAAATGCACTCACTCCTGTATTATGCTCAACTGTATATCGGTGAAGGCGGGACAATGGCTGCTGAAGCCGCGGTTTTGGGAACACCGTCAATTCATATTGAATCAACTTCATCCGGCAGGCCTACCGGAGAGTTTATTGGCAACTTTTCAGAATTGCAAAACAGGTATGATATAATGTACTTTTTTGCAAGATCCGATGAGGCACTAAAAAAAGGTGTTGAGATTCTCAAAAATGAGAATTCAAAGGATGAATGGCAGATCAAACGTGATGTCCTTATAAAAGACAAGATAAATGTTGCAGAATGGATGACGTATTTTATTGAACATTATCCGGATAGCTTTCATGAATGTGGGGGATTAATATGACCAGATTTTTCAAAAAAGTTACTTTTCCTGTCATGGAGAGATATTCTCATACATGTATTCAGCGTCATTTGGATTTTATAAAAACTACGCAGTGGTGGTCGGCAGAAGATCTTGAAAAGCTTCAGTTAAAAAAGCTGCGTGCCATGATAATACATTCTTATGAGAATGTTCCTTATTATCACCGGTTGTTTAGGGAGAATAATTTACAGCCCGATGATATAAAATGCAAGTTGGATCTGAAAAAAATACCTGTTTTATCAAAAGATATAATCAGAAAAAATCAAAATGATCTGCTTGCACAAAATATCTCTTCTTCTAAAATTATGAAAACCTATAGTAGTGGATCTACCGGAGAACCATTTTCATATTTCTTAGATTTAAATTCATATTCTGCGGGGTGGGCACAGACATTCCGCTGCTGGGGCTGGGGAGGATATGAAATTGGTGACCATTATGTCAAAATAAGTCTGAACCCAAGGACCAGTGCCCACAAGAAAATGCAGGATCTGCTTTTAAAGACAAAATATGTTTATGCCCTTCAGCTCAATGAGGAGACTATACTCGAAGAAATCGAAAAAATAAGGAAATTCAGGCCCAAAATAATTCGTGGATATGCCTCTCATCTTTATGCAATAGCTAAGTTGATGGAAAAGTCAGATATTGAATATTCCGGTGCATCCATAACAACAACCGGGGATATGCTTTTTCCTCATTATCGTGATGCTATAGAGAGGCAGTTTAATTGCAGGGTATTTGATGCATATGGCGGGGAAGGAACACCTGTTTCTTTTGAATGTGAGGAGCACAGGGGGTATCATATATCAGATGAAGATGTAATTGTGGAGTTCCTTCGTGAAGGCTCTGAAGTCTCCACAGGTGAAACCGGCAATATTACATTTACTAATCTGAATAATTATGCTATGCCGTTCATACGGTATGAAATAAATGATCTGGGGAAACCTTCTGATGAAAAATGCAGCTGCGGAAGATGTCTTTCAATGATGGAACAGATTGAAGGCAGGGATTCTGATATAATAATAACACCCCGGGGTGATATTTTTGTGGTCCATTTCTTTACCATATTTTTTGAATATATTGAAGGTGTGGATCAGTTTCAGGTAATACAGGAAGAGAAGAATAAAATCTTAATTAAATTGAAAAAAAATGAACACTTTAATGATTCTGATTATTATCTAATCAAAGAAAGGCTTCAGGAAAAAATGGGGGATGATATGGAAATTATTATAGATGTCGTGGATGAAATACCACTTTCCGGAAGGTCTGGAAAAAGAAGGTTTGTAATCTCAAAGGTTCCTTTAAAATTATAATAAGCATCAGGGGGGATAAGGTGTGAAAATATTTATTGATACTCTGGAAAGTAATTATTCACTTTATGGTCAGAGATATTTCTCGGAAAAATCCGGAATTAAGCCGGATGAACTTAAAAGATGGTTTACTGCAAATAAATTCATTGACGATAAAGATGGTGGATGTAAAAATAAAATTGAAGGCCATATAATATACCGTAGTAAAAAAATTCCTGTTTTTTCATATCCTGCTGAAATTTTATCTGACGGTGATTATCGTCTCATGTATTCCGGACAAAACAGGCAATATCCCTGTATTGTTTTTGGTGAAGACAGAATTGATGTAGGTCTTGATCTTTTTGAGCATATAGGGTTCTGTCTCTCCGGAAATCTTGAAAGATTCAGGGAAAATAACGAAGATGAAATTAATAATCTGATCCGATTGCCTTTTGTAGATTATTATTGTAAAATATTATCTGATATTTTTCTTTATGCTCATCAGAAATCAAATTTGCCATTGATTAAAAAGTCTTTATGGAAAAATGGGCAAAAATATGCTGTCTGTTTAACACACGACGTTGATGAAGTGAAAAAGAGCTATCAATGGATAACCCATCCACTGAAACTTGTAAAAAAAAAGGATTTTAACGGTTTTTTAAATCAGTTTTATTCATTCGTACAGAAGATTAAGGGTTATGAACCTTACTGGACGTTTGAAAAGGTTATGGAAATGGAGGGCAATCTCAATGTAAAATCATCTTTTTATTTCCTGAATGAATCCGGCAGGATAAAATATCTGGATAAAACAACCTGGAGGCATGCGGGGAGAAATTATGACTGGAATGATCCTAAAATCAAAGAGCTGATTCGTGAAATTCATTCAAAAGGTTGGGAAGTTGGTCTTCATGGCTCTTTTTATTCATATAATAACCCGGAATTATTGAAAAATGAAAAGGATTCCCTTGAGAATGTGCTTGGAAACAGGATTTTTGGTGGCAGACAGCATAATTTGAATCTGACAATTCCAAATACCTGGATTTTTCATGAAAATGCAGGCTTATTATATGATACCACACTGGGTTCCAACAAATATCTCGGTTTTAGATGGGGTTCATGTTTCCCATTCAGACCTTTTTATGAAGATGAAAATCGTGAACTGGATTTATTGGAGATACCAACTGTTATTGAAGATCTGCCTTATTTCAGATTTCAGGATCCATGGTCCGAGTTTTTAAAAATTGAAAAGGAAGTTGAAGAAGTTGGCGGTGTTCTCACTCTTTTATGGCACCATTCTGTATTGAATGACTATGAGTTTCCCGGCTGGGCCGATGAATACAAAAGAGTGGTGAGATATTGCAATGACAAGGAATCTTGGGTGACAAGTGCAAAGGAGATTTACGAATGGTGGAAATGGAGAGAATTAACGTCATTTGATTATGAATATGATGGAGATACCATCCGAATCTTTCCATTTCCTGAAAATGAAGTTCATTATTTTGATATTTATTTTCCTGATGATGTGAGTCTTAAAAATATAATCAATGCAAAGATTTTAAAGTCAAAAAATAATATGGTGTCTATACAAACTGATAAATTATATCATGGAGAATTTATTGAATTAGAAGTCTTGGGGGGATAAATATGGAAATCATATTAAAAGTTGCAAGTGAGAAGGATACTGAGTTATGGGATAATATTGTTGAGTCTTCACCTCAGGGTTCAATATTCCATACAATGAAATGGCTTAAAATTGCCGAGAAATATTCGGATTGCAGATTAATACCGGTTATTGGATATAATAATACAGTACCAATTGCTATTCTTCCACTATTTTATAAAAAGAAATTATTATTGAGAATGGTTTTTTCACCTCCTCCTCATGTAGGAATAATGTATCTTGGGCCTGTATTTGTCGATTATGACTCTTTGAAGCAAAATAAAAAAGAGATCTATTATGAAAAGTTTCAGAATGAACTGGACAAATTTATTCAGCAGGAGCTGCGTGCAAATTATATAAGTATTTTTCTTCCACCAAATCTTCCCGATCCACGTCCATTTAAATGGGCAGGTTATGAAGTAGAACCGACATATGACTATCATATTGATTTATCCTGCGGTATAGAACAGATATGGCAAAATTTTAAGAAAAAAATCCGTGTTGATGTAAAAAAATCCTTAAAACAGGGAGTTATACTCGAAGAAGGTGAACATGAAGAAATTGATGCAATAAATGCACTTCTTGTTAAAAGGTACGATGATCAAAATAGACAGTTATCACTTCCAAAAGAGTATTTGCATGAAATATATGATTCATTTGGCGATAATGTTAAAGTTACTGTTGCTAAATTTGATGGAAAAATTGTTACTGGTAGTATTAAACTGCAATATAAAGATGAAGTATTAAGCTGGATTGGCAGTACTAAACCTTATTTTGATCTCTCTCCTTCACCAAATTCATTACTTAGCTGGGAAGAGATAAAAGAAGCATCTGAAAAAAATATTTGTCACTATATAAGAATGGGTACAGCAGGAAACCAAAGGCTTCACAGTCACTTTTCAAAGTTTGATCCTGATCTGCGACTGAGATTTAATGTAAAAAAGGCATCTGCATTAGCAAATTTTGCTGAAAAAGGATATGTATCTGTGCTAAAACCTGTTTCTGGAATTATCGGCTCTAAAATAAAAAAATAATTGTGTGTAAGTTATTCATTCGATTTGATTGGCTGACAAATATTATTATGTTATGAATGGATGTTGTTGAAAATGATGAATCTGAATATAAATATTTCAAGTGACGATGAATCCATGAAGTGGGATACTCTTATAGATACTTCTTCATATGGAACAATATTTCATAAATGGGAATGGCTAAAGATTGTAGAAAAGTATTCTAAAAGTACTCTTTATCCTTTGATGGTCTATAACGGTACACAGATTGTCGCACTTTGTCCTGTTTATATAAAAAATTATAAATCATTAAAGATGGCTTTTTCTCCACCATCCGGATCATATCTTCTCTATCTTGGCCCTGTGTTCATAAATTATGAGAATTTAAAGCAGAATAAGAAGGAAAGTCTTTTTTATGAAGTTCAGAAAAAAATTGACAGTTATCTTTTTTCGGATATGGGCTGTAAATATGTTCGTATACGTTCATCACCTGGTCTTTATGATTCACGGCAATATAAATGGCAGGATTATGTGGTAGATCCTCTTTATACATATAGAATAGATCTCACAAAAGGTATCAAATCTGTCTGGGAAGGATTTGATCGTAAACTGAGAGTTGACATAAATAAAGCAAAAAGAGAAGGTGTTTATGTTGAGGATGGAGATTTGGAGGATCTTGAATTTTTATTAAATTCTCTCTCGGAAAGATTCATACAGCAGGGGTACAGCCCTTTAGATCACAAAAAATATCTTCAATCACTTTATGCCACTTTTCATAAAGATCACATGAAAATTTTTGTTGCAAAATATAAGGGTGAACGGGTTGGAGGTATGATTTCATTATATTATAAAAATATTTTATATCTCTGGGTGGGTATACCCAAATCCAATATTCCCGGAATATCCGCCAATGATTTAGTTCAGTGGGAAGCTATTGAGTGGGCATATAATAATGGTTTTGAGTACTATGAAGAGATGGATTCCGGAGAGAATCAAAGGCTCAGATATTTTAAGTCAAAATATAACCCTGAGCTTTGTATATGGTATTCTGCATCAAAGCATTCATCAAAAATCTATAAATTTGCTGAAATGGTGTCAAAAATATTATAAGCATTGTCATTAAATACCACAGATATATTGTTATGATTAGAATAGGAACAAAAGATGATAAAGAAATCTGGAACAAGGCGGTTCTTGATTCAAATCATGGTACTATATTCCATACATGGGACTGGCTGAAAATCATTGAAGAACAGGGTAAAGGAAAATTATATCCTCTGATGATCTACAAAGGTTCCCAGCTAACTGCTTTATATCCTTTATTCATACAAAAAAAAGGTTTTGTAAAAGTTGCGTTTTCCCCGCCTCCCGGCTCATATCTTCTTTACCTTGGCCCTGTTATTCCCGGTTATGATGATTTAAAGCAGCATAAAAAGGAAAGCGTTTTAATGAAAATTCAGGATGAGGTGGATAAATACCTGTTTTCTGAAATTAAATGCAAGTATGTCCGTATTCGCTCAGCACCCGGTATATTAGATGCCAGGCCTTTCAAATGGTCGGGTTATGATATCGAGCCGGTTTATACTTATCGCCTGGATCTCAAAAAAGGAATTAATTGCATATGGTCTGAATTTGATAGAAAACTCCGTGTAAGCATAAATCATTGCATAAAAGAGGGGGTAACAGTTAGAGATGGTGATCGATATGATCTTGAGTATATTCTTGATTCTCTTTCCCGCAGATACCGTGAACAGGGTTATCGTCCTTCAGACTATATGGATTATATTAATGAATTATATAATAAATTTTATCCGGATAATATGAAGATTTTTGTTGCCTGTTATAATAATCAGAGTGTTGGAGGCATGATATCAATTATTTATGAGGATTTAATTTATATGTGGGTTGGTGTACCCAAATCAGAGCTTAAAGGAATATACCCAAATGATTTGATTCAATGGGAATTAATAAAATGGGCCTGTGGCAAAGGACTGAATTATTTTGAAGAAATGGATTCCGGAGATGATTTAAGATTGGTAAAATTTAAATCAAAATTTAATCCGGAAATTGGCATTTGGTATAATGCAGAGAAGTATGCCTCAAATAATTATAAAATTATGAAAAAAGCAAATGAGATGTATAATCAAATGTACCATTATTTTTAAAATGGAAACTATTGGGATTAATATATAATTATTAGTTGTTGGGGGTGATTTAAATAAATAATTCAATAATATTCATGGGTACAAAATGGAGCATTACATCCTGTGAATGTTTATCAAAATTGATATCCAGCGATTTTAATATTCTGATTGTTGTATCGGGCAAAGAGAAAGGATATTTTTTACCTTTACTCAGAGATCTTTATAGAGGAATTCATTTAAGAAATAAAGATAATCTGAAGAAAATTTCAAGACAGAATTCAATATCATATATTGAAATAAATGATGTGAATTCCCTGTCTTTTATTGATTTTATGAACTCATTCAATCCGGATATTATATTCTGCTGTATTTTTGACCAGATTCTAAAAAAAAATTTGATTAATGTTCCAAATTTTGGAGCAGTTAATTACCATCCCTCTTTACTTCCTGATTACAGGGGGGCTGATCCATATTTCTGGGTTATAAAAAATGGCGAAAATGAAACCGGTGTAACAATCCACTATATTGATGAAAGGCCGGATACGGGAGATATTATACTGCAAAAAAAGCACATTCTAAGAGAAGGAGAAGATATTTCAGAACTAAGAAGAGCACTTTCCACAATTGGTTCTGATTTGGCAATAGATGCTTTGAATAATATTTTTAAGGATAATGTGGTAAGAGTCCGGCAGGATATTGAAGGAAAAGAAGCTCCTGAGCCAAAAATGTCAGATTATATTATTGACAATACCGCCAGTGTAAAACAAATCTATCATTTCATTAGAGGGGTAAAGAGTCTTGGTCCTATTTTTAAATTTAATGATGAAATATATTTTGTAAAGGATTCAAAAAGATACGAATTGTATACTCATAATATGTTTCCAAAATATGAAATTATAGATAATAATCTTTTTTATTATGGGGTTGATGGAATGGTTTTAATGAATATTGAATCAAAAGTGGATCAATTTCTAAAAAAGATAATTTGTAGATATATATATCAACAATTAGTATGATTGTTATTAAATTATTGAACTTAATATTTGGGGGGATACAATCAGAATCAAAAGAACTCTTACATACTATTCTTTGCTCTTCATATTTTCACTCATTCTCCAAAGAGGAGCCGGAGTTCTGACAAAATTAGTTCTTGCAAATTCTATCACACCATATGAATATGGTTTGATTACATTAGTGGCAATATCACTGCCCGGAATGTTCCAGTTATTAACCAATCTTAACTTTTATCATATGCTATCACATTCCCAGGAGGGAAAAAAGTATTTTGGTTTCACACTCGTGTGCAGTATTTTTCTGATGATCATAATATCAGTTTTATTATTTTTTTCAAGCGATGTTTTTTTTGATTATCTAAATCTTCCGCTGGAACAAAAATGGCTTTTCTATACTGTCATAGTTGTTTCAATGTTTTTTATGAGTATAATTATTGATTTTCAGGGACTTTTTGCCGGATTAAAAATGTACTCGGTTCCAAGTATTATTATGGCTCTGCCGTCAATGGTTAGACTTATAGTTATTTTATTATTATTTTTATCTGATATCTGTTCCTTTGAGATTATATTATTTGTTTTTGCCATCTCCAATGCAATTCCTTTATTATTTATAGTATTTTCAAGGCAGCACAGGAAGTCTTTTGCATTGATAAAGTCAATTAAAATTCCCTCTAAGAAAATATTTGCTTTTGGATTGTCATTATTTGTTGTAAGTTCATTTTCTACAATTGGACAAAGTATAATAAAAATTGTTTTAAGTCACAATCTGGGGGTAACATGGCAGGGATATTATGATATTTCATTAACACTTGCTTCCCTTCTTCTTTTTTCATTGGGTACAATGAACTATGTTTCAGTACCTGAAGCAACAACCTCAAAAAAAGAAGACATATACAAAAACGGGGGTTTGGGAGATGTAAGCAGGGGATTATTTTCTTTTATGTTTTATTTGATAATTGTACTTTATTTTTATTCAGAATTTATTGTAAAAACTCTTTTTTCAGCTGAATATGTCATAGCATCCGATTATATTTTTATCCTTGCTATAGGATACCTCTTTTTATTCATTCAAAATTTTCTTGCCAGTTTAAATCTGTCTTTTGCTGATAAAAAAATGGATTATATCATTTACACTCTGATTCCGCTTTTGATTTTACCTTTATTCTTCTTCCTGACTGAATTTTTAATGGCTCTATTTAAAGAATACGGGTATGGAAACGGATTTTTGGGGGCATATATTTCATGTACCTCATTATATATATTATTCGCGATAGTTACTATTTTATTCTCAAAAGATTTGGAACCTTTAAAAAATCTTCTAATAATGATTGATAAGCTGATAATTTCTTCTTTAGCAACAGCTTTAGTATTGTATATCTTAAATCCCCCTGCATTAATTGGATTATTATTATCTGCAATTATATTTTCAGCATTGACTTTGAAAACCGGATATATTAAAAAAGAGTTCATTTATGATTTATTTGGCAAATCAAAAAAATAGTTTTAATCAGAATTTTTTAACCAGTAATGTACACTATATATATTATCAGGTGATTTCAGAAAAATACTGACTTTTATAGGATATACTAAATTTTTTGTTTTGATTGTCTCTTTTTTTTCATAAGTATCTCCGGGTTTGATCATAATATTTGTTTTTTTTACAGAAATATCTCCAATAAATATCTCAAGGTCATAATTTGTTTCTACATTTTCAAAGGATTTCACCCCATAAATAAAAGAGGTAGTTGATCCTTCAGGATAATTTGTATATGAATCGGGAAGCAGATAAAGAGATGAATAGTCTTCTCCTTTTAATGCATTATATATGAAAGGTATTGCAATACAAATCCCAATAATTATTGCAATAATTATTGCCTTTTCAAATTCACTTTTCTTAAATATTGATTCAAGATGTTTTATGGTCATATTTGCCCTTCCCCCAATCTGATATTATTTAATAAATTCTCTAAAATGTAATGGACTTTTATAATATATCGCAGGTCATTATATTTAAAATAATTATTAAATGATTGTTAGCAACTTTTCTTTTTCCCGGATTACTTTATTTGAATTGATCGATAATTAATTTTTAAGCATATTTAGAGATGTTTAATTATATTGGTTGTGATATTTTCTGTTTAATATTTGGAGTCTTCCTTTCCAAAACAAGGTTCTAAATATTCTCTAAAAATCAATGCTTCAGATAATATTTTCCTAGAAAATAATATATGGCAATAATTGAGATGGGGGTGATAATGCCGGGTGCTTTTTTAATGCTTAATGATTTTTGACCGGTTCGTTCATCATCATTAATGAAATTTTCTGATTTAGAGATTATCAGCTCTTTTGATATATCTTCTGGATAAAGCAGTGAAAGACCAAACTTATTGCCTGCATATATTATCCCCTCATGATAATCTATACAATTATATGTTCCCCAAAGTGAACCTGAATCAATCTGGGTTATATTAGAGGGATTTGAAAAATCAAAAACTTTTATGCTTTCTAAAGGGCCTCCGGCTGCATATGCAATATTTTCATTGAGAATTATTGAATGACCTGTCCATTCGCCTTTATAGCTAATTTCATCTATCTTTTTTGGATTTTTTTCATCAGTAAAATCAATAAAAATTATATTATTTTCGTTAAGAACAGCTACAATATTATTGTCAACAGATACGTCATAAAATGGTTTTCCACTATCATATGTTTTTATAACGACTGGATTTGTTTTTTTACTAACATCTATTACGTGAAGACCCGGATATTTCCCTTTGTATGCCGCAACGAGTATGATATTATCCTTCAGTTTTGCCAGCCTTCCATCGAAATGAAGGTCTCTTGAAATGTATCTGGGTGAATACTTATTGTGGATGTCAACGATTCCTGCAGATGTATAGATATAATTGCCATCTGGAAGAACCGCCCCTATATTGTCCATATAATCTACAAAAACTGTGACCGGTTTCTTTGGATCAGTAATGTCAATCATGTTCAGCCCTCCCCACTCTCCTGCACCAAAGAGATAGTTATCCTGTATACTTAAATCAGAAAATCTTCCCGGAGTCTCAATAAATGCCGATTCTATCGGATTTTCCTTGTCGTGAGTGTCTATAACCCACATTCCGTCATTGTGTGCACCGATGAACACATGATCGTCCTTTGCAACTACAGAGTCAACACCACCAACAACTGGGACTTTTGTTAGTAAAACTGGTTGTTTGGGATTTGAAGTATCATATATTCCAAATCCCATAGACTCTCCTGCAAGGAATGTGTAATCACCTGTTGGGAAAATTCCTTCTATATATCCCTGAATGTCGGCTCCTTTCCCTGCAATAAACGAATTTTTTGGATTTGAGATATCTATCACATTAAATCCCTGGTAGCGGACAGATATATATGCATAATTCCCGTGAATTTTAATATCATTTGCATCAATATTCATCAGTTTAGTGACTTCTACCGGATTTGATTTATCTGATATATTAACAACCCTGATTCCGTTGTGATACTCGACAACATATGCATAGTTTCCTTTAACTGCAACTCCTGAAAAACTGTCTCCTTTAGAATTTGCGGTGTAGTTTCCGACAAACTTTGGATTTTTTGGATCTGAAATGTCAAAAATGTCAAGAATATTATCAGTTTCTCTTGATACGTAAAGATAGCCGTCTGCTGCAAAAGCTCTCCATGGCCTGTTGTACCCGGTCATCGTGACAATCTTTCCCAATTTCGGATTGGAAACATCTGATATATCCACTATCTGTATACCTTCATTGTATACGGTAAGATAAGCATAATTGCCGTAAACCTCGACATCTCTTATTTCAGTTCTTTCATATGGACTTTTAAGGGAAGAAATAATGAAAGGTTTAAAGGGATCTCTTATGTCTGCGATTATGTAACCAGTTGCATATCCAATATGAAGACATGGATGCTGAATATACAGGCTCTTTACACTCTCTCCAGCATAAATCTTTGAAATGTAATTCTTCCATGTAAGATCTTTAATTTTTTCAGGATTTGTAACATCATAAACTCTGACCTCACTTCCCTGTGCAACGTAAAGATAGCCATTATCCTCTACGATGTCAAATGATGGACCATTTGGCATATGGCCTGCGATTTGAATTTCTGCAGATGATGAGCAGGGCATTAATAAAAATATAATAAATAATGTTGTAGCCGTTATTTTGGTTAGTATGTCGTGCATTTTATTTTAACTCCCTTCTGATTTGAGAAATAATAAACCTGATTATATTTCTTATTTTTGGAGGCTCTTTCTGGTAAAATCACATCCTATTATGCTGAATTATTATCGTCAAAATATTTGGTTATCTTGAGGAAAAGGTATATATTATGTTAATGTTTCTATTAGTGTTGTGAAAAATATCTGGGAGAAAATAAATAAACATATATTTGTGTGGAGTAATGGTGGGGAGATTCCTTCTTTAATATGTTTTTTATTCTTTACATTAATTATTGGGTTTATAGTACCTACCCTCATTTTCCTGTCTCCTTCCGGATCAGATGTTTACACACATGTATATAATACATTGAATATGGCTGAATCATATTCACTGCTTGGGTTTTATGAAACTTCATTTAGTGAAGAATATCTTGGTTTTGATTATCCTTTTGGATTATGGATCTTTGGTTCAATAGTGATGAAAATAACCGGAATTGATGGGCTGACCCTTGCATATTTGCTGCCTCTGATTTTGTTTTTTGTCACTATAATGATTTATTACCTTTATGCTGATAAATTTTTTAAGTCAGAAAAATTATCATTATTTTCGATATTATTTTTAATATCAATGCCACTATTAACTTTAAATCTACTCAATTATTCTTCAGGAATATTTGCAATGCTATTTTTAATCTCTATTATTTTTTTAGCACTTCATAAACCGGATATTAAAAATATGTTCATTTTGATTACTCTTGTATTTACTCTTGGTTTCACTCATACCGGAACATATATGTTTTTAATATTTTTTACCTCTGTTTATCTTATATTATATGCGGTTATATGGAAAAAAATGGAGATTGGGATGTACATTTTGATAGTGAGTCTTTTATTTTTATATGTTTTAATTGCTCAGATTTTCCCTTTTGTACAACCCCAGTACATCGATAAAGGAAGGTTTATAATTTCAATAACAGAATCAATTTCTTCATTTTCAGGGATTGAATTTATTCAGGATTTTGGAAAAATTTTTTATGACAGTATATTTGTTTCAAACAATTATATATACGCAATATTTTGGTCTTCTTTCATATTTATGGCAATAAAGCTCTCTCTTTATTTCCATTCCCGATTAACTGGTATTTCAGAGAAAAGATTTATTGGCATACCCTTTATTGGCAACATAAATCATATTTCTCATGGAATAATGATGACCCCATTTTGGATGGGGCCTGTTCAGACTTTTCTTTCTGTTTTTGGAATATTCAGGCTGGATTCAAAAGGGAAGTGTATAGCCCTTTCTCTAATTATTACAGCTCTTTTACCTGGTGCAATGAGTTCAGCAGAGAATGTGGGGACAGGAGCACTTAGAGAGATCCATTATCTTTATTTGATAATTCCAATTGCAGCTGTAGCGGGACTATTTTATATTTTACCTGTTTTTAAAGAGTATCTTGATAAAAGAATTAGAAAAGAAAGCCTTAAAAAAGGTATATCGGTGACATTTTATTTGTTTATATTAATTCCAGTTATTTTTGTTCCTGTTATTGGAAATCTTTATTATCAACCAATAATTACAGGTTCCGATACTGAAAAAGAACATCTCATCTGGTTAAGTGAAATTGGAAGCCCTTCTGAAGGTATTCCTGATTTTCTTTATAGGGAAAGGATTGATCTCTATGCGGATAAGGTTACACCAAGTGTTCATTCCGGTTCTGAAACTAAAAGATATCTTGATGATCTGAAAAAAACTTATTTTACTCATGGTGCTGAAGATTTTACAAAAGATCTGTATTCTTTTAATATAATGTACATAATATCTTCAAACAGAATTCTTAAAGGATACCTGGATGTTGATTTCGACGATCTGGCGATAGATTCCAATAAGAAATTGGATAAAATCTTTTCAGCTTCAGATAATTTTGGAATATATAAATATATTTCAGAAAAGGAAAATGTTGAGAAAAAGATCTTTGAAGAAAATTCTTTAAAATTTAATGAAGTTATTCCCGATCTTTATGATTTTGGTTCATCATACTTATTTGAAAATGACTATTATAAAGTAAAAATAAGTGAAAATTCACCCGAGATAAAGTATTATGGTACTAAAACGCTTAATCTCCTGGAAGATGGATTTTATACTGATTATATTGGTATTTCAATAAGTGATGGTGATGAGAATAAGAAAGAAGTCTATGAATTAAATAATCTGGATTATTCAGTAATATCCAAAGATGATGACAGTATAATCTATAAAACAACCATTAAAAGTACTGATAATGCTGAAAAATGGGCTACACTTATTGTAAAATATATGTTTTATGAAAAGGCCTTTAAAAGAGAGATCATAATTGCAAATGACTGGATTAATCTAAATAGTGATTCAAGAATGGGAGTTGGTTTATCAAGTTCAATATTTGCTCCTGTGATTGAATTTGAATATCGTAATTTAGAGAATGGAAACAAGAATCCGATAACCAAGAAGATATATCCTTCCCATGATAGTGCTTTGGTGAAAGATAAAAAATTTGATCAAATTTACTTTAATGAAGGAAACACCGGAATACTTCTCAGATACGGTGATTTAGTTCCATATCCTGATAGAATATATTATGGGGGTTCTTTGTATTATGACTTAGGTAACATTTTAGTATACTCCGAATATACATTGGCTCCTTCTGAATCTGTTAACCATGTCCAGTATTTTTCAGTTGGGGACAAAAATACAGCTGAGATTAATATTGATCACTATTCTTCTGTTTTTGAATATCCCTTTTCAGAAGGGAAAATTCCGGGAGTAATCACATTTCTTGCATCAGAAGATGAATTAATGGATTATTCTAATGGGGGGTTAAAAACAATTGATGAGTTGAATGTGGAATATAATGAGGTTGCCAGAATTGAAGGTGGAAATGTACCCTTTAATGAAATAAACGCTGTCGGATATGCCGGGATGTATGTTAACCAGTCATATCAGGATCTTGAATCACAGAAAAAAGAGATAAACGAAATTAAGCATATGACAGGTGCAAATGGAGTTCTCTTTGAATATTTTAAATATAATCTTGATTCTGTCAGGGCACTATCTGAAGAAAATATGCGTTTTGCTGAGGCATATTATGTAGGTTCTCCATTTGAAGAATTTAATCGTGAAGGTCTTAGAAATCCGAAAATTGCTTATTATCATGGGGATGAAAGCGGTATTGTACTAATTCCTGTTGCTTTACCTTCAAGTACTGCTTTATCATCAAATTATGGCGGGGATGAAGATACCTTTTCAGACTGGGAAAATACAATTGATTCTGTAATATCGGATGGAGGAATGGCAGTTTTTCTTTGGGATGCAAAAGATGTAGGAAACCCGATATACAGTGAAGATTTCATTGGATTTATTAACCGTTCTAAAGACAAAGGAGTTACTTTCACAAGTCTGGATGAGATCTCTGCTCATTATTTAATGCTGCAGAATATTTCGGTGAATGTAACAAAAGGGATGGATTATGCAGTTTTTGATGTGACCAACAAACATGATAATGAAATAACCGGGGTCACTTATGGATTGTCAATGCCTCTTTTAAGTGCTGGTAAATATTCATATAATGTAAATAATGGCCGTATCTCACGTGAGTATGTTAATGATGAGAATTACATTATGTTTGTAAGCTTTGATCTTGAGGGAAATGAAAGAAAGAAAATAACTGTTGAACCCTCTATTAAAAGACAGGATTTTATTTTGGATTATGCTTCATTATTCGAAGGAGATTGCAGAATAATTGTCAGTGACTCAGAAGGTTTACCCATTGAAAATGTGTATGTATATGTCAACTCCAGAATTTTCAAGACTGATGAAAACGGAGAAATTAAGATAGATCTTCGAAGAGGAGCTCATAAAATAAAATTTGAAAAACCCGGTTATAACACAATAGAGTCAGAAATTGAAGTAAATGGCAGAATTTATAATCTTTTTAAATGAACCACATTTTACATGAGATAAAATCCCTAACCTTTTTAAAATTTGGTAATTTAGAATTTGTCTCATAAAATCAGGCAGAGAGAAAAATATGAAATAAATTCCTCAACCGTATGAATGAAAAATCCTGTGATTTAAAAAGTCTTTATTCAGGATGCAAATTCATTTTGATGAAACCTGGCTGAATAATAACTATAAATCGCTAAAAAGATGAGATGTAAATCTCATTTTGGTTAGAAATTTCATATCATTGAGTATAGATAAATTGTATGATGAAAAGAATTCGTACTCCTGGAGTGTCTGGTAATGATATTCATATTTATCTTTCTAATAGACAAAAGATGAAGAGTGTGGTGTGCATAATATAATTCATCCAATTTTCATTCAAAAATATACGGGATATTTACAATATTGATTTTTAATGACAATCCTGCTGAAAAAGAGAGACCTAAATCATTATGCCGGAATCTTTGAAAAAAACTGAGATTTCTAATTTAATATGAAAAGATCAATGGATGAATGAATTATTTCATTAATTAAAATTTGACATTATATCGTCAGAGTGACTGAAATTCGAAGGAGATAACAGAGAAAAAGATCTTTTCTGGATAATTTGTGATTACTATCAGGTAGCAATGATTAGAAGATATGAATTTCAGTCCTTGATTCTTCAAAAATGTTATATGGCGCAGATAAATAACATAATCCGGAAATAAACTTTATATTTGAGATAATTGCGTTTTTTAAAATAGAGGACGTTATGTCCTTAATATATACATTATTTTTTAACTATTCTTTCCCTTCCCATGTAGATAACTGACATAAATCCGATTATTATAGCTAGTGATACTGCTATTGTTGGAAATTCCGGCACAAATATGTGTTCATTAATGCAGTTATCACAGTACATTATAGATCTGTCCGATACTATGTCGCCTTTTGAAAGTCCAATAACTGTTTTATCGATTGCTATCTCAATCACATAATTATCTTTTCCCCAGTCCTGCCTTGAAAGCCATTGGTTAGTATATGCAATATCTGCGATTCCTACTTTGTTACCACTGTCTGGGACAATTCTGTCCGGTAATACGGGAAGCAGATACCCTAACTTTTCCCAGACCGGGTTATAAATAATATTTCCCTGTTCTGGATCCTCGTGAATTTTAACGCCATATTCATATCCTAAATCACCTGTACTGCTGTCAAGATCAATATTTAGTGCAAGATCACCGGGTCTTTTGTCTCCTTCAGCAGTTGGTTCCAGTGATGTAACAATTGCTATGTAGATATAGTCGTCATCCTGATCAAAATACCTTGCTTCAAGGTCGTAGTACTCCCCTCCGTAAGGCTCGCTAACTTCTATTCCGTTTTCCAGTTTTATCTTTTTTAATTCATTATAAGAAGAATAACTACTGCCGACTCCTTTTATGTGGACTCCAAAATATGTGTACGAGCTGTCTGTGTGCAGTGGATTAAAGTTGTCCTCAACAATAAAACTGACACCACTGTTTGGAAGCCATGTTTCTTCATCGCTCCAGCTATAGGAAGTATCTTTTAATTTGTTCAAACCCCAGTCACTTAGATCACCGTCTATTACATATGCAAATGAGGGTGTAGCAAATATGAATAACCCAAACAAGAGGCCGACAATGATAATTGATAACCTTTTTTTCATTTAAATATCCCCCTTTTATTGCAAAGTCAGCATTTTGCATTTGAAATGTCAAAATCTTTCTACTTTACATTATTATCTCCAATCAATATTTTAGAATAAAAGAGAATGCCAGACATTTCGCATGTTTGATTTGACAAACTATATTAGTTTAAAAATAGTGAGAATCACTATTTTAATTTAAAATCCGTGGTTATTTTTAGTTATAAATTTTTTGATAATGTACGTCTTATTAAACCAGGTGATCGAATTTATTGATAATTGAAATTTTAATTGATTTTTATTGTAATAAAATATAAGTGCACAGCAATGCCAAAAGAATGAATTTCTGTAATTTCTCTATTGTATAATCCCTAATTTCATCATACAAATTTGGGAGAAACTATAAATTAGATTAATACACCTTTTAAAATAATAATGAATGGTATTGAAGCAATTATTGCAGGTTTTATTCAGGGGACTATTGAGTGGCTGCCGATAAGCAGTGAAGCCCAGACTATGTTATTTATGCTTAACCAGCTCAATATGGATCCTCAGACTGCTCTTTCTTATGCTTTTTATCTTCATGTTGGCACAATGTTTGCTGTTGTCATCAAATTTAAAAATGAATTTTATTCTGTATTAAAAAACTTCAGTATTAATCATAAAATGACCCGGATACTTATTTTTGCAACAATTTTTACTGGGTTTACTGCACTTCCTCTTTATTTCGCATTAAAGATGGTTTCCTTTGAGAACAGTGCGGCCACTTTTACACTTTTAATCGGGTTGATGTTAATCTTCACTGGCCTGATTATGAAAAAAACAGGTGCCTTTGGAGATAAAGATACACAAAATCTGTCCGATAAGGATATAGTTATACTGGGTATGGCTCAGGGGTTTGCAATAATTCCGGGGATTTCGCGTTCGGGAGTGACAGTGGCAACCCTGCTTGCAAGAAATGTGAAGCAGGAGTCAGCACTGGTAATTTCATTTCTTATAAGCGTACCTGCCACGATATGCATATTTTGTGTGGATATTGACTCAATCAGGCTGATACCTCCTGGAACCATGTTTTTATTGACGGTCTCTTCTTTTGTTTTTGGTTATATATCCATGGACTTTTTGCTAAAATTTGCAAGGAAAACTCCTTTTTGGATATTTTGTATCTTTCTTGGTTTAGTTACAGTAGTTTTTGTATTAATTGGTTATATCTAAAAATCTATATTCATGCAAATTTTTGTAATATTGTCCACTCTTAAGTTTTTGAAAAGCTCATTGTTTTGGGAGCGGTAAATCATTATTATAAATATGACCAATATATCGTCATTGTCAGGCAGAATGATATGACATTTATATTATCAAAATTAACAAATAATGAAATGGCAAACAATGACTCTGCAATATCGGAAATTCTTAACTTATTAAAAAAGCATCCGAGGGGTTTGCCTGTAAAAGATATCTCTAATGCAATAGGGATGAACAGGATGTCTGTTGCCAGGTATCTTGATGTTATGCGAAGTTCAGGTCAGGTGGATATGGTGCCTTTTGGAAAGGCCAAAGTATATTTTCTTTCCTCCAGAATCCCAATATCAACAATAATGGATTATTCTTCAGATTACCTTCTTATTTTAAATGAAGATCGAAGAATTGTTGATCTGAATGAAAATTTTTCCAATCTTATTGATTCTGAAAAAGAAGATTTACCTGGAAAATATATCACTGATTTATTCGATTGTCTCTCACCATATTTTGATATCCTTTCTAAATTAGAAGAAATTTTAGAGGGAAAAAAAGTTTGTGAGGAGATAAATATTCTCAAAAATGAATCTCAGCTTTTTTTTACATTTGAGACATTTCAGGTTGTTCTTACCGATGGATGTCCTGGTATTTTGATCCTCCTTAAAGACATTACCGAGAAAAAATTGTTAAAGGATCAACTCATGGCCAAAAAAAGATTATATGAATCTTTATTGGAAAATATTGATGAATTTGTAATGTTCATTAATCACAAGGGCATTTTGAACTATGTCAGTAAAAAGAGTGAGTATTTGGTTGGATATCTGCCTGAAGAAATGACGGGGACTTCAATTTTTGAATATCTTAATTTAAATACGAAAGAAGTTGAAAAATTTATCTCCATGTTGAATTCACATGATAATAATTCACCGATTGCGTTTGAATCCGATTTCATCCATAAAAATGGTGACCTCATATTTTTATCGATAAAAATATCAAATGAATATACTGATTTGAATGTATATGGCGGTTTTCAGGTCATATGTTCCGTAAACCCCCTTCAAAATGAGAGAAATAATCCTATTAATTGTTTTGTAGAAGAACCCTCTATATGTAATAAATTAAAAAATTCTGAAACTATTGAATATAAATTTTAAATCGAAAGATTTCAGGATCATTTTTTTAGAATTTATTATTTTCAGAGTTTTGAATTAAAATTACTATCTAATTAACAACAGGACTATTTATTATTTTGTATATTTTCAATAAATCGTGTGGGATATATTTAGTTGATGGAAAAATTGTCCTTTTAGAATCACTGTAGATTTTGACCAATGTGTGCACAACAACACTGCTTGGCATATTATTTAAGGCCCGTTTACCCTTTTGAGCGTTATACTCGATAAATAGTGAAGTAATCTGAGGGGGGAATTATTTATCTGTCATAATGTTTTAGAATCCGGAATTTTGTTCTATAAAATATTCCGGATTAATTTTACGAACATATGTTCGAATTTACAGAGAATTGATAATAATTCATTTGTATTGGAGAAAGAGTCTGCTAAATTTTCAAAAAAAACAGATATGGATTTGCCTTTCATTGAGTGGTTTAATTCAAAAAATTTCAGCATAATTTGTAATCTGATTTATGGGGTGGTATAAATGGATGTTGGTGTGATTGGAACCGGTATAATGGGGAGGAATCATGTACGCGTTTATTCGGAATTAAAAAAAGTGAATGACCTGTATTTGTATGATATTAATAGTGATGCAGCAACAGAACTTGCAAAAAGAAACGGAGCAAAAGCTGTCAGTTCACTTGACAGAATGCTTGGACAAATTGATGCAGTCAGTATCTGTGTTCCGACCGAGTATCACTATGACGTGGCAATGAGTGTTGCAGAAGTCGGAGTAAATATGCTCATAGAAAAGCCAATTTGTCTGAATTCCAAAGAAGCAGAATTGCTAAATGAAAATATTCCAAAAGATATTGTTGTTGGTGTTGGGCATATCGAACGATTCAACCCGATAGTAAAGGAAATTCAAAAAATAATCAAAAATCCATTATATATTGAAATAAAACGGCATAATCCTGCTTCCGGCAGGATATCAGGCAGCTCTGTTGTTGAAGATTTAATGATCCATGATATAGACATTTTATTCAACAACTTTAAATTCGCCTTGCCTTATCAGTTGTCATGTTCAGGCAGCAATGATCTCTGTGGTGCACTTTTTAATTTTGGTGACCTGCCGGTTTACCTTTCTACGAGCAGAAAGTCCTCAAAGAAAATAAGAATGATCTATGTTGAAGAAGAAGATTTTACAATAGAAGGGGACTTTATGACTCAGGAGATTTTTATCCACAGAAAACCGGAAAAGTACAGTCATGAAAGATCCAGGTATGTTCAGGAAAATATTATTGAGAAGGTAATGGTAAATAAAGTTGAACCGTTAAAAATGGAGCTTTGCAGTTTTATTGACTGTGTCGGAAATAATACTGATTTTGAAATCCCTGCAGAACAGGCAATTCTTGATTTGAAAATTTGTGAAGAGATCAAAAGTAAATGTTCAGATACAGCTTTTTAAAATTATAATATTTTCTTCAAAAATTAATTTTATACAAATTTACGTTTTAATGTAAAACCCTGATTAAAAACTATTTATTTATCCGGATTAATCAGAATTCAAAAAGTGAATGCGAGAGGCAGGATTCGAACCTGCGAACAACTAATTGACTAGGCCCTGAACCTAGCGCCTTTGGCCAAGCTCGGCAACCCTCGCACTGCAACATAATACGAGCTTTAAGGAAATATAGCTTTTGTTTTTGATTTGTTAACTGATGTAAAACCAACATATATTCAAATAACTTCATTTAATTACTTCAATCTTAAAAAAAGTCTATTATTATTTTTAAAAAAATTTAGTTTTAAAATTTAGTTGTCATTATTCCTAAAAGCATTATTCTGGAATTTTTTAATTTCAGCGTCTCTTAAGATGTTTCTTTTAATTTTTCCGGAGATTGTTTTTGGGAGTTCATCAACAAATTCGATGGCTCTTGGGTATTTGTAAGGTGCGGTTGTGTTCTTGACATGCTTTTGAATTTCACGTATGAGAGTTTCGGAAGGCTCAAAATTGTCTTTTAAAATTACAAATGCCTTTACAATCATGCCTCTTATTGGATCCGGTGATCCGACAACAGCAACCTCCTTTACTGACGGATGCTCCATAATTGCACTTTCTACTTCAAAGGGGCCTATTCTGTATCCTGAACTTTTTATAACATCATCACTTCTTCCAACGAACCAGAAATATCCTTCTTCATCCTGGTATGCCTTGTCTCCGGTATAATAATAATCACCGATGAAGGACTCTTCATTTGCTTCCGGATTATCAAGATATCTCATAAACATACCGAGAGGTTTTGGATCCATTTTAATTGCAATCCTTCCCGATTCGCCTGTTTCAACAGGTTTTCCGTCATCGTCATGCAGTTCTACATGCCATCCCGGAGATGGTTTTCCCATAGAACCTGCCTTTGCTTTCATGCACGGGAATGTCCCTATGCTTAAAGTGAGCTCGGTCTGTCCATATCCCTCGTAAATTGTAAGGCCTGTGCTCTCTTTCCATATCTTTATGACCTCGGGATTTAGGGGTTCACCTGCACTGACGCAGTGACGAAGTGATGTGAGGTCAAATTTATCCAGATCTGCCATAATAAGCATTCTGTAAATTGTTGGCGGACAGCAGAATGTTGTAACCTCATATTTTTCCAGAATCGGGAGTATCTCTGTTGCATTGAATTTACCTCTGAAATCGTAAACCAGGCTGCATGCTCCCTGAATCCATGGGCCGAAAAATTTACCCCAGGATGATTTTGCCCATCCGGTATCTGATAATGTGAGGTGTACATCATTTTTCTTTAAATCAAGCCAGTATGCACCGGTTGTTATGTGTCCTATCGGGAGTGCATGATCGTGAAGAACCATTTTTGCTTCTCCTGTGGTGCCTGAAGTAAAGTATATGACCATTGGGTCTGTTGAACGTGTTTTTTCAAGTCCGCTTGTTACAAGTTTGTTTGAAACAGGTGCGGGATAATCAAGTTCAACAAGGTAACTGACCCATCCGTCGCGTGTACCGTCTACTACAATTCTGGACTGAAGGGAAGGACATTCATGACAGATCTCTTCGATTTTAGGAGCGTTTTCCATATCTGTTATGAACATCTTTATGCTGGCAATATTGATCCTGTATTTGAGATCCTTTACTGTCAGCATTGTCGGACATGGAACAAAAACTGCGCCAAGTTTGATGCATGCGATGGCAAAAAACCACCATTCAGATACGCGATGCAGCATTATTGCGACACGATCGCCTTTTTTAATGCCATATTTAAGAAGCATGTTTGCTGCTTCATTTGATTTGTTTGAGAGTTGCCTAAAAGAGTATATCTTTTCATATCCGCTTTGGTTGACCCAGATCATTGCTCTCTTGTTGCGATCGATTTTAGACCATGCATCGATAACATCAAACCCAAAATTGAAGTATTCGGGTGCTTCAATTTTGAAATTATTGTAAAGGCTGTCATAATCTGTCATATTCGGGATATCTTTTGGAATATGATCACGAAGCGCTAAAAGATCATTAACACATTGTCCGCCGCCTGTAACGGATATATTTTCAACGCCTGTGGTGCAGGCTTCATTTATCCATTCAGAGCGTGACTTTCCTGAAACGGATGATGCATTATCTATTTTATTTACGAGTTCATCATCCATTGTAACTGAGAATCGCACCATTAATATCATAATGTGGTGCAGAAATTATATAAATTTTGTTTTTAGTGTGAACCAGATGTTGTTTAAAAATAATCTGATCTGGTTCATGAGAATTGTTAAAAAAAGATGATTGGTTTGTTCTGTTTCAAACCTGAAATCAAGCTTCAGTTTAATGGTTAATTTTTTATTAATTTCCTGTTTGTTTTATTTCTTGTATTTCATGATTGTTCTGAATATGCCCTGTGAGTGGAAAAATAAGATATTATTTATTTTTCTGGCATTTTTGGCAGATTTTCTTTTTATTCTCCTTTAAATTTCTTAAGTTCCTGATCACGGAGTTCTTTTCTTTTTATTTTTCCTGAAATTGTTTTTGGAAGTTCTTCAACAAATTCAATTGCACGCGGGTATTTGTAAGGGGCCGTTGAATTTTTTACAAATTTCTGTATCTCTGATATCAGGGATTCACTCGGTTCAAAGCCGTCATTTAAGACGATAAACGCTTTTACAATCATCCCTCTGATTCTGTCCGGTGAGCCTACAACTGCAGATTCCTTTACTGCCGGATGTTCTAAAAGCGCTGATTCGACTTCAAAAGGACCTATTCTGTAACCTGAACTTTTAATCACATCATCATTTCTTCCAACAAACCAGTGGTATCCGTCATCATCGCGATATGCCTTGTCTCCGGTGTAATAAAATCCGTTTTGGAATGACTCTTTATTCGCTTCTTCATTGTCAATATATTCAACAATCAGCCCCACCGGTCTTGGGTTGAGTGATATTGCAATTCTGCCTTCCTCATAGTTTCCAACAGGTTTTCCGTCTTCATCGTGAAGTTCGATATTCCAGCCGGGGGATGGTTTTCCCATTGAACCCGGTTTATTTTCAATACATGTAAATGAAGCTATTGCACAGCATGTTTCTGACTGGCCGTATCCTTCATGGATTGTGAGTCCCGTCCCTTCTTCCCAGATTTTAATAACTTCGGGATTTAGTGGTTCTCCTGCACTTGTGCAATGGCGGAGCTCTGAAAGATCAAATTTGCTTAAGTCTGCAAGTATGAGCATTCTGTATACTGTTGGCGGGCAGCAGAAACTGGTAACTTCATATTTCTCTATGAACGGGAGCAGTTTTGTAGCCTCAAATCTTCCTCTGAAGTCTATAATGAGCTGACATGCTCCGACGATCCACTGGCCGAATATTTTACCCCATGCACATTTTGCCCATCCGGTATCGGACGATGTGAAATGAACATCATTTGGTGTTAAATCATGCCATAGTTGTGCTGTTACTATATGGCCGAGCGGGTAGGCATTGTTGTGAAGCACCATCTTTGGTTCGCCTGTCGTTCCTGATGTGAAGTAAATCAGCATTGGATCTTTTGACCTGGTTCTTGAATCGGCAGGCATGCTGACAGATTTGTGTGATACGGGTGCAGGGTAAAGCAGCTCAAAAGGATAACTTGCCCAGCCTTCGAGTTCACCATCAACAACCATCCGTGATCTTAGTGTGGGGCATTCCTTACAGATTTCATCGATTTTACCGGCATTTTCAATATCTGTAATCACCATTTTGAATTTGCCAGCATTAATTCTGTATTTGAGATCTTTTGGAGTCAGAAGTGTGGGGCACGGACAAACCACTGCGCCGAGTTTTATTAATCCAATTACAAATATCCACCATTCAGGCACACGGTGGAGCATGATAAGTATTCGATCTCCTTTATTGATATTGTATTTTAGTAAAATATTTGCAACCTGATTTGACAGATTTTTAAGATCTCTGAATGAATATTTTTTTTCCTCGCCCTTTTGATTTGTCCATATCATTGCAAGTTTGTTTCTGTCCGTTTTAGCCCATTTATCAATGACATCGTATCCAAAATTGAAATATTCCGGAACTTCAATTTTGAATTTTTTGAAGGTTTCATCATAATCCTTCATATTAGCAGGAATTTCAAAGGATTCTTTGTGTCTGATCCTTTTGGATGCCGGTTCTGCCTGATCACTCTTTTTAGCTTTTTTAAGTTCACTTTCAGGTATTCTCCAAAGCCTTCCTACTTTTACACCTTTTATCTGCCCTTCTCTAAGCCATGTATGTACAGTCCTTTGCTCTACCTTCAGAGCTTCTGCAACTTCCTGCGGGGTATAATAGTGTTCTTTGTCAGAATTCATCTATTATGATAATATGATCTAAAAATATATGAATGTTGTTTGGTGTCTGCAACATCTCGTCCTTCTGGTACATTTCATACATGGCATGATGTATGTTTTTGTAGGAGCTGCCTATAATATTTCATTAATTTCATCAGATATGTATTATCACTTTGAAAGATAGGTTCAATTCCATACAGTTAGTATTATGGTCAAAAGACTGAAAATGAATATACAATGGCTGACAAAAATTATGCCTCTTTAAAAATAGAGAATATCGTCGCCTCCGGAGAAATTGCAGATTCAATCAATCTCGAAGACGTTTCAGGAAAGATTGATAACTGTGAGCTTAACACCAAGCGTTTTCCCGGTGCGGTATACAGGATAGAAAATCCAAAGATTGCTTCCTTAATATTTTCATCCGGTAAAATTGTTCTTACAGGAATCAGGGATAAGGCAGATCTTGGAAAAGGTCTGGATATTATTATTAATTCATTAAATGAAGTAGGGGTCGCAACATATGATGAACCAAAAGTTGCGATTACAAACATAGTATGCTCATATGATATTGGAAAACAGATCAACCTGAACAGAGTTGTTGTTACACTCAACCTTGAAAATATTGAGTACGAACCTGAACAGTTTCCGGGTCTTGTTTACAGAATTGAAGAGCCAAAAATTGTCGCTTTAATTTTTTCATCAGGTAAAATTATTCTGACAGGCGGTAAAAACCTTGAGGATATAAAAAGAGGTCTTGATTTCCTTGAGGCAAAGCTTGACAATATAATGTAATTTTTTTATGATCTAAAAAACAAAAAAAAATATTTAATTTTAAAAAATGAAACCAATTCATAATTTTTTAATTTATTGCCAGAATCTGTGAGTTTTGATGTAATTTCTTTCTGCTTTTAAAATTTCCCTGTAAAATGCATCTCCCGAAGACATTGTTGCAATAATTCGTGAGGCTGAATCCGGACCGACACCTCTTGCAGAAAGTGCCCTTACTGCATTTTTCCCGCTTGAGAGAACAATGTTGGCATTTCTCAAAAGTCTGATCTCAATATTTCTCTCTTCATTTGTTTTTTCCTTCTTTAAAACGGCTTTAATATTCTCTTCTTCATATGGCTTCAATGCCGCAATAAGTCTTGCTCCGCATAGGGGACACACAATATCGTCGGGGACGCGTCCGACTGTTGTTTTGCTTTTCCATTTCCGGCAGTTCATGCATAACAGAATTATATTTTCATTTTCGATTCTTTGCCTGACTGTATTGATAACAGCCTGATCTGTTGAAAGTGGCGGTATTACATCTCTTGAAGAAGAGAGTCCTTCACGACCGATTGCGCTTAAAGGAGTGATTAAAACATCCGTAATTCCTGTTTGAATATTCTCTACGAGCAAACCTGCTTTTTGGGTATCCATATGCTGTGTGAAAAGTTCGCGATAAGCCTCCTCTGCAATAATCGTTTTATCAAAGAGATCGATTAATCTGTGAATGCTGATTTTTTCATAATCGGCATCAGTATCGATGGCACCAAATTTTTTGGCTATCTGAACCAGTTTCCATTTGAAAATTGCAGTTCTTTTAAGCGCTATCATTAAAATTCCCATGATTGCCGGGGGTTCTATGGATCTCAGGGTTTCAACAACATCAGTTGCGCGGATATCTTTTGGCAGTCTGAAAAGAATACGATAAGCGCCGACTTCGATTCCGACGGATGTTCCAAAGCGGGCGGCCAGCAGGACTGATATGACTCTTCCAAGAGCCTCATTTGCCCTGTGTCCTCCACAGACATTGAGAACAACACCTTCATCATAATGTTCTGCTGTTATCAGTTTATCATTCGGGATTAGGGAATTTGATTTGTCCATGCCTTCAAGGAAATTTTCTGCAAAATTAATTGATTTCCTATCTGACTTATACCGGGAAAAATTTCTGTTTCGTCTCAGTCTGCCTGTCTCCTGAGCCACTTCAAAAGGTACCGGTATCTGTTCGCCTTCCCATGAGGGAAGTTCACCTTTCATTTTATACGCAGGTTCAACTTTTATCATTCCGTCTTCAAGTGCAACAACCTGCCATAACTGCCCCTTTGTGATGAAAACAGCACCGGTATAAACCCATCCCACAACAAATGATTCATCAAGTGTCCCGACATAACGCCTTGAAACAATATCAAAAATTTTTACTTTTTTCTCATCCGGGATCATTGAGAGGTTTGAATACAGATATGTCCTCGCTCTTCCGGTTTTTGTAATCATCCCCTCTTCCATTCTTATCAGGCGGTGTTGTTCCATCTGCCTGCAAACTTTTAGGACAAACTCTTTATCGTCAGAAAAGCAGGCACTTTTAAAGACAATGGAGCAGATTTTATCGAAACTAATTTGTCCGTATTCTACGGCGATTGCGGATATCTGGTTTGAAAGGACATCTGCCGCATCAACGATAAGACTCAGATTTTCGCATTCATTTTCAAGGGCTCTTCGTGATATTACCAAAGATTCAAGCAGATCATCAAAGCCGGTAGCAAGAACAGTTCCTCTTGATACAGTTTCGAGGCGGTGTCCGGCACGGCCTACTCTCTGCAATAGCCTTGCAACCTCACGCGGTGATCCAAACTGAATGACATGTTCAACATGTCCAATATCAAGACCAAGTTCCATTGAGGAAGTACATATAAGTGACTTTAGCTTCCCGCTTTTGAATTTATCTTCTGCTTCTATTCTTACATCGCGTGAAAGTGATCCGTGGTGTACATCAACGTCCCCCCTTTCGAACAAATGGTGTCCGAGTGCCTCTGCGGTAATCCTGGTGTTTACAAAAACGAGGGATGATTTTTCAGAATCAATACATTTTTCTACAAATTTAGCCTGTTTTTGAAAATCATCGCCGGCATATTTTACCGATATTGAAAGATGCGGTGCAACCGGTATATTTACAAGTTCAAAATTTCTCTTTCCGCATAAATATGTGGCAACGTCCTTTGGGTTTCCTACCGTTGCCGACAGACCGATTCTCTGAAATTCACCTGAATATACTACCAGGCGTTCAAGTGCAACAGACAACTGTGCCCCTCTTTTGTTTCCCGCAAGCTCATGGATTTCGTCAATTATTACATATTTCACATTTTCCAGATGTTTCCTGAGACGTTTTCCCATGAACATTGCCTGAAGTGTTTCGGGTGTTGTAATTAAAAGATCCGGCGGATTCAGGGCCTGTTTTCTCCTTTCATACTGTGAGGTATCACCGTGTCTGACTCCCACTCTAAGACCCAGTTCACCGCACCACCATTCAAGACGGCTTAGGATATCACGGTTTAGGGACCTAAGCGGGGTGATGTAAATTGCTTTAAACCCCTCCCCTTCTGATGTTAACAGTTTGTCAAACACGGGGAGCATTGCACTTTCTGTTTTGCCTGTGCCGGTCGGTGCAATACACAGTGTATTTTTGCCGTAAAAAATCGGAGGGATTGCTTCTTCCTGTGTGTAGGAAAGCTCCTTAAAATTGCGTTTTTCAAGAAGTGATTTTATTTTTTCATCAAGAAGATCTATCGCACTTGTCATCATGCATCATTTTGAGGTTGTTAATGTACGTTCCGTCGCTTAGAAAAACTTCGGCTGTTTCTTCGATAATACTTCGTGAAAGGGGGCTGAGTCTGCTTTTAGAAAGTTCCCTGACATCCATTCCGCCGGCAAGCTCAAAGAATGCAGGTACAAATAATACCCTTGTTGTCTCTTTGGGTACTTCTGAATCATATCTGGTGTTTTCAACAGAAATTTCAGAAAGAACGTATGCGGGCTGTGCTTTTAGTGAACATCCTACCTCATCATAGAGGTATGCGACAGGGTGGTGGTGACCTGCCAGAATGAGGTGTCCCAGCAGATTTTTTGAAGGATAGGTATGCCCGTGCATATATCCTGTGTTGTTGATTAACACTCCTTCTTTTGATAATATTTCATCAGGCTTCAAAAATTTTTCAATTCCTATGTCGTGGTTTCCCGGAATAACTTTAAAAGGAACTTTTCGTCTGATATCCCTGAATATATTGGGCATTTCAAAAAATTCCTGTTTTGTGGTTACGGGAATTGAGTGCTTTACGTCACCAAGGAGGAGCAGGAGATCCGGATCTGAATCATCAATACAGTTTAGTAATCTTAAAAGACGCTCTTTGCTGTTGCTCTTTATGTGAAGTCCGTGCCTTGCAAGTCCTGTTTCTGCTCCAAAGTGTGTATCGGCCACTACAAGTATTCTTTGTTCATCTTCAACGAGAATTGCAGGTCCATTTGGAAGAAATTCAGGAATCATATTTTGCAGGATTTAAAGCAGTTTTATGTATCCTCCTGCCGGAAGGTAACAGTCACCCTCATCCAGGATATTTTCTATACATTTTTTTGTAATTTCTTCGCTGATCCCAATAGAATTGCAGTATGCATAAAGATCTTCTAAAAGCATGCCTTTGCTTTTGCTGTTTCTTTCAATATATTCTGTAATTAAGGGTATCTTTTTTAAGATCAGATTCTCTTCACATGTTTCATGAGCTTCTTCATGAATACTTACCGCACGAATTGCTGTGTTTATGTACCCGAGTAGAATTTTCACATCATTCTGACTAATCTTTTTTTCTTCATCTTCAATTCTTTCAATTGCAAGCAGCGCAGTTCCATTTATCCAGGAATCCCTGTTTTCTTTTGATATAACACTGACATTTTCAGGTATTATCCGGACAGACTCATGTTTTTGTTCCCTGAAAACCTCCGCCGTGCCGTAAACCGCCATGAAAGCCGGCACCTGCGAATTTTTAAGGACAGAGATTACATGAGGATTTGATCTCCTGGCATGAATTAGAAAAACACCGGTCGGGTCTGCGATTCGTGCTTTGACTGGTGAATATGAATTTTTCTCTAAGACCTCTGTGAGAGCGCCTGTAATATAGACTTTTTTAAAATGTACACCTGAGGGTGATATTAGAAAACCTGTCTTTTCCTCTTTAGAGAGATTTAATTCGCCTGCGAATAGTTGTGCAGAGCCTGACTTCATAATTTCAAAAAATCCCCGGCTGAATTTAATTATAGTATTCTTTAATTTTTATAGCAAAAATATATGGCAATATGACATCGTCATGAAATGGAATTTGTCTCATGCAGCTATTATTAAAAGTCAGAAACAAAACTATAGAATGATCTGATACTAATTTTATTTATACAGATATTTTTTGACGGGGCATTTTGCAATGGATGAAAAAAATACAATATGGATTGAAAAATACCGACCCCGGACACTGGATGACATTGTCGGGCAAAAAGAGATTGTGGAGCGTCTCAAAAACTATGTGAGGTCAAAAAGCCTTCCTCATCTGTTATTCACCGGCAGTGCGGGAATAGGCAAAACAACCTCTGCTGTTGCACTTGCAAGAGAGTTCTTTGGCGATGACTGGCAGATTAATTTCAGGGAACTGAATGCATCTGATGAGAGGGGAATTGATGTAGTCAGGAATCAAATCAAAAGTTTTGCACGCACATCTCCAATGGGGGGTGCTGAATTTAAGATATTGTTTTTGGATGAGGCCGATGCCCTTACCACAGATGCACAGGCGGCTCTTAGAAGAACCATGGAAAATTATGCCCAGACCTGCCGTTTCATTCTTTCATGTAATTATTCGTCAAAAATAATTGATCCGATTCAGAGCAGATGTGCCATTTATCGTTTCAAGCCTCTTGCTGATGAGGCAATAATTGAGGAGATAAACAGGATATCGGCAAATGAAGGCCTTAATGTGAGTGAGAGTGCAAAAAGCGCCATGGTCTATGTTGCACAGGGCGATATGAGAAAGGCGATTAACGCTCTTCAGGGTGCTGCCATAATAAGCAGTGATATTTCACCTGAGATGATATATGAGATTACATCCACAGCAAAACCGGATGAAATACTCGAACTTTTGCAGATTATCCTTGAAGGTGATTTTGATGCGGCAGAGCACTGTCTTCATGAACTGACTATAAGACGTGGAATAGCTCCAAATGAACTCTTAAATCAGTGTTACAGAACACTTATTTCCGAAACCGGTATGAAGCGTTCCTTAAAAGTGGAGCTTATAAGCCATCTTGGTGACGCTGACTTTAGAATAAGTGAAGGTGCGAATCCCGACATTCAGATGGAAGCACTGCTTGCACGCTGCATTATCAGCGCAGAGAAGTATTCAGCCGAATAGAATATACCGGAGTGATTTTTGCATTGGCGGATACCAAAACAGAGAAAGTAAAAGTAACAGACAGAACCGGCGACTGGAACCGCTTTTTAAAAAAGCACTATAAAGCTGAGCTGGGAGAAATTGCAAGAGAGTACCCGTACAGGCGCTCATTAATTATAGATTTCCAAAAGCTTGAGAAGTGGGGTAAAAAAGGGCTTGAAATATCTGATGAACTCTTAAAAAATCCCGGGAAGGTAGTAGGGGATGTAAGAGATGCGATAAAAAATTTCAATCTCATATTTACAAAAGATGAAGAGGAAAAAGCTGAGAACGTCAACATCCGTTTTATCCATCTTCCCAGAAAAATAGATGTCCGTGACATCCGTGCACATCACATCAATACCTTCCTCTCGGTAGAGGGAATTATAAGGAAAACAACAGAGGTTCGTCCTCGACTCACTTATGCAGTATTCAGGTGTTTAAACTGTGGTGAGCTGACTCCTGCCTATAAACAGGGATATGGTAAATTTCAGGAGCCTTACAGAAACTGTACTCAGTGTGAGCGGCAGACAAAGATGGAACTTGTTCCGCAGCTTTCAAAATTTCTGGATGTACAGAAGTTAAGAATACAGGAATCTCCAGAAGGTCTTCGCGGCGGGGAACAGCCTGAAACGCTTGATGTAGATATTACCGATGATCTTGTTGCGAATGCTGCACCGGGTGACAGGGTTGTAATAAACGGGATTTTGCGGTCTATCCAGAGAGTAACACAGGGCAACAAAAGTTCTCTTTTTGATATATATCTGGAAGCCAATTCGATAGAAATCGGTGAAAAAGAGTTTGAAGAGGTTGCAATTTCAGAAGAGGACGAAGAGGAAATTCTTCAGCTGAGCAGTGACCCTGAGATTTACGAAAAGTTCGGTAAATCAATAGCACCTTCAATTTATGGCAATTCCGAAGTAAAAGAGGCTATCACTCTTATATTGTTTGGGGGAATCATGAAAGAACTCCCTGATGGCAGTCATTTAAGGGGAGATATACACATGCTTTTGGTTGGTGACCCGGGTATTGCAAAGTCCCAGATGCTCCGTTATGTCATCCGGCTTTCTCCAAGGGGAATCTATACCAGCGGTAAATCATCCACATCCGCCGGTCTGACAGCAACTGCCGTCAAAGACGAGTTTGGTGACGGACGCTGGACTCTTGAGGCAGGAGCACTTGTCCTTGCGGACATGGGTATTGCAGCAGTGGATGAAATGGATAAGATGACCAGGGACGATCGCAGTTCGCTTCACGAAGCAATGGAACAGCAGACAATATCCATTGCCAAAGCAGGTATTACTGCGACCTTAAGGTCACGCTGTGCATTACTGGGTGCTGCAAACCCTAAGATGGGGCGTTTTGATGAATACGCACCAATAGCCGAGCAGATTAATATGCCCCCGTCACTGCTCTCACGTTTCGATCTCATTTTTGTAATGAGAGATAAACCAAATGACAGTCTTGACAGGGCAATTGGTGAACATATCTTAAAGTCCCATGAAGTTGGGGAGCTGATAGAACATATCAAGAAAAATCCGATTGAAGGAATTGACGATAATTACATCGATCAAAAACTCTCTCCCGTCACTCCTGAGATCGATCCCCTGATATTCAGGAAATATATCGCATATTCCAAGAGGAATTGTTTCCCTCTTTTGTCAGCTGAGGCAAAGGAGAAACTGGTTGCATACTATTTAAGTCTCAGAAATCTTGCGGCGGATAATAGTAAACCGGTTCCTGTTACTGCAAGACAACTCGAGGCAATGGTTCGTCTTGCGGAAGCAAGTGCGAGGATCAGACTCAGTCCCCAAGTGGAAGAGAGCGATGCGGAACGTGTCATAAAGATCGTGGATCGCTGTCTAAGAGATGTTGCATACGATCCTGACAGTGGATCTTTTGACATAGACAAGCTTGTCACAGGTATTCCAAAGCAGAGAAGGGATATTATACGTGAGATAAAAGAAGCGATAAAGGTGAATGCTGACGATTCCGGCTATGCCAGAATTGAGGAAGTTATTGATATTTTATCCCAGAAAGGTCATGATAAGGACGATGTCAAAAGACGCATTGATGATCTGTTGAGAAGCGGAGAGGCTATGCAGCCAAGACACGGCATTATAAAATTAATCTGATTTTAAAAAAGAAGGGAACTATTCCCATCATCTCTATTATTTATCAGGTCTAATATTTTTAGACATGGACAAGAAAACACAGGCTGCTTTTGAAGCAGGAATCAAACTCGGTGCACTATATCATCAGTGGGTCGGTACACCCATATCTCCTGAAACAGCATCTTCTGTAGAAAAAGCCATTGAAAATGCAGTTGGTCTTCAGCCTTTTGTTGAGGAAATAAAAGTAAGCATAAACACTGAACTCATGACACTCAATTCCTTTGGATACAGCGAACTTGCAGGAAAAATGTTTGATGTTAAGATCACCACAAAGGTTGGAAATGCAACATGTATTGCACAACTTCAGCTTGAAAATGAATATCCTATGATGAAAATTCTTGAGATTAGATGATTTTAAAAAATGTTCCAGTCACAGATGACCACATACATATAGACCTGATTAACGGAAGGGGAATAGAAGCTGCAAAAGATTTTCACCGTTCGGGTGGAACACACATCTTTCTGGTTTCAAAACCTGCATGGTCTTTTGGAATAATCCCTAAATCCGGAGAGGATTACAGGAAGGTATTTGATATAACTCTTGAAACTGCTGAAAAAATCCGGGAAACCGGAGTTGTTGTTTATCCCATCCTTGGTGTTCATCCGGCAGAGTTAACAAAGTTAAATCAGTTTATGACTTTAAATGAGGCTGAAAAGATCATGTGTGACGGTTTAAGCCTTGCAGCTGGTTATGTGAGGGAAAAAAGAGCCGTTGCAATTAAAAGCGGGCGTCCGCATTATCCTGTTGAAGATTTGGTCCTTGAGTCATCAAACAGAATACTTTTTCATGCACTGACTCTTGCAGGTGAAGAGGATTGTGCGCTTCAGATACATGCTGAAACGGGCCCATGTTCTGATGTTGTGGATATGGCCAAAAAAGCAGGCACTCCTGTATTCAGGGTAGTAAAACATTTTGCAAGTCCAAAAACGCCCCTTACTCCTTCAATGCTTGCAAAACATGAATCAATTCCTGATATGGCCTCTGAAAAAAGGAGTTTTACAATGGAAAGCGATTACATGGATGATAATCAGCGCCCCGGATCTGTTATCGGGCCAAAGTCGGTTCCACGCTTCACACGAAAGATGCTTGAAAACAATCTGATTTCAGAAGAGGACGCCTTTAGAATTCATAAGGATACTCCTGAAAAAGTCTATGGTGTAGAGATTAATCTCTAAAAAAATTGAAATATCCGGCATCAATTTTATTAGTGACAACAAATATTATATGCAATGTACCTGAAAATCCACCATGTCTCCGGAAGCAGAGATATCGTCGCTGCATGTGACAGTGATCTTTTAAACACCACTATTTGTGACGGAGACATTGAGATATTCATATCTGACAAATTTTACGGGACGGAGGAATTTCCGGAAGATAAATTAAGGGAGGCATTGTCAAAAGACTGCAGTGCCAATTTAATCGGAGAAAAAGTAATTGAGGCAGCGATAAAACTGGGTTTTGTCGAAAGAGATATGTGTATTTCAATTGGCGGCATTCCTCACGCACAGATAATATAAGAAGGAATCTTGGGAGAACACGGACTTTTCCGTACGTTTAATTATCAAAAATTGTGCGGAAGCCCTTGTTTTCGCAATCGTTAGAATAACAGATCACAACGTGGTTTGAATAATTATTATATTGTGAATATTATGGATATCAAACAAAACATCTGCCCTAAATGCGGTGGGCCTTCAGAGGAAGGGCTTTGCAACAATTGCAAAGCAGAATCAGTAGACTGGATTATATGTGACGAGAGAGTGCAGTGCGTTCACTGCCCTACATGCGGTTCTTTGAGGCATGGAAATACATGGACGGATTCCCATCTTGAAAGAGAAGAGCTTATCTTCAATCTTTCAATGGATGCCGTACATCTTCATGAGGATGTTATGGATGTTGAAGTCAGTTATAAGTACCATGATCCAAGCCCTAACAGAACCTCGGTTGGAGTAAAAGTAAATGGAGAAATTTACGGGGTTCCTGTGGAATCAACCTGCAGGGTTTTAATCGTCTGGTCAAAAGAGCAGTGTGACAGATGCAGCAGACTTGCAGGCAGTTATTATTCCGGTACTATTCAGCTGCGTGCAGATGGCAGAAAACCTGATGATTTTGAAAAGGAAAGAGCAATTCAGATTTCACAGAAGTGTGAAGATGAACTTCAGGAAGTAGGGGAACGTCTGTCGTTTGTGACAAAATCAGAAGAGACAAAAGACGGTGTTGATATTGTTATTTCAAGTCACAGCATTGGTGATTTCATCACAAGGGAGATCAAAAAACAGCTTGGCGGTAAAGTAACAAGGCATCCAAAACTTATCGGTGAAAAGAAGGGCAGGCCTGTTTACCGGATTACATATCTTGTTCGTCTTCCACGTTATCGTAAAGGAGATGTTTTTGAAAACAGAGACCACTATTACGAAGTAAGAGGGTATGATTCCAATCAGCTCTGGGTATTTGATCTAAAAGAGGGAGCAGGGAAGGTTTACAAAGAAAATGATGACGGAAGACTTATTGGAAATGTAAGTGATTCGGAATCCGCATTTGTAAATTATATTGAAGGTGATGTGGCAGGAATTATGGATCCCAAAACATACGAAAATCTTGAGTGCATCATATACCCGTGGCTTGAGATTCATGAAGGTCAGGAAGTCCGCTTTTTAAGGGATTATGAAAAAGAGAGAATTATTTTTGTAGGGTAAAATTTTATGCGTGTCAGATCAGTCCCTGTTTTAAATCTGAAAGATGCAATGAAGGAAGAGTGGGTGGATCACTCCAGGCGTCCTTTTGTTAGCTCCGGCAATGCATATATTCCGGTAAAAAACGGGTTTGATGCTGATACAAATATTGAGGAGAGAAGCCGCTATTGCGGTATCAAATACCAGATGATCGGGGATATTGCATTAATTCATGGCGAATTACCTTCAGAAGAGGAACTCAAAAGCCTCATAAACTGGGTACATCCACGAGGGGTTGTATTAATTTACGGTTATGACGGGATAAAGCGGATTCCAAAATCAGAATTGCTTTATGGTGAATCCAAAGAAGTCTGTCACAAAGAGATAGGTTGCAAATTCTGGATTGACCCGGTGAAAGTCATGTTTTCAAAAGGGAACCGCGAGGAAAAAAAGAGGATGGCAAAAATTGTCAGACCCGGCGAAAGAGTTGCTGACATGTTTGCCGGAATCGGCTATTTTACAATTCCCTTTGCTAAGTCGGGAGCATATATTCATTCAATGGAAATCAATCCTGATTCATATTATTTTTTAAAAAAAAATGTCTCTGCAAACAACCTGGAAGAGTTTATCCTGGCAGAACAGGGTGACTGCAGAAAACTCTTAAAGGGTGAATACGACAGAGCTGTAATGGGTCATTTTGATTCTCCCAATATGCTTCCAGACATTCTTTCGCATATGAATTCCGGTGGAGTTCTTCACGTTCACAGCATAAACCCTGTGTCTGAAGAAATTATCAGACAGGCGGAAACTTTTGGATTTAATGCGGATATTAAAATAAACAAAGTCAAGAAATATGCGCCCGGCAGGTGGCATATAGTCTCGGATGTGGTTTTATCATGAATGCTAAAGTGCTGACATTAAAAGAAAAAGTGGTTGTTCTTGGGATTACGGGGAGTATTGCCGCAGTGGAAGATATAAAACTCGCCCGTTCCCTCAGGAGAAAAGGTGCTATTGTACAGGGGGTCATGAGTGATGCGGCATGCGGGATAATTCATCCTGATTCAGTAACTTACGCATGTGACAGAGAGACTATTACAAAAATTTCTGGCATGATTGAGCATGTCAAATACTGCGGAATCGGCGGATGTGCAGATATTCTTTTAATTGCACCTGCAACTGCAAATACCATCTGTAAAATTGCAGCCGGAATAGATGATACCCCGGTTACGACATTTGCAACGACTGCCATCGGAAGAGGAATGCCTGTTGTAATAGTGCCTGCAATGCATGAGAGCATGTACAGGCATCCGGCAGTTACAGACAGCATTGAAAAATTGAAGTCCTGGGGGATTGTCTTTTCAGATCCGAATATATCTGAAAATAAGGCAAAAATAGCATCATCACAAGAGATTATTCTGACAGTTGAAAGGTCTGTTATGGGAAGACCCCTTGAAGGGAAAAAAGTTCTCATAACCGGCGGTGCATGCAGGGAGAGAATTGACGATGTGAGAGTTATGACCACACGTGCAAGCGGCAGGATGGGCCGTGAAATTGCTCTTTTTGGCTATCGTCTTGGGGCAGATGTTACAATAATCCACAATGGAGATGAGATTCCGTTTGTTGAAAATGTTTATGCCGAATCTGCCGATGATATGAGAAAAGCAGTTCATGATCTGCTTTCAGGCAGGGATTATGATTATTACATCAGTTCTGCCGCAATATCCGATTATAAACCTGAATACTATGAAGGCAAAATACCAAGCGGAGCTGAAATATCTCTTGGACTTTTGAAACTTCCAAAATTAATCAGTGAAGTCCTTTCAAAATATGATGTGAAAACAGTCGCTTTCAAACTCGGATGGGATGAATCACAAAAAGCGCTGAATATGATAGATTCCGGTGTTGACATGGTGCTTGTCAACACCCCTGATTCAATGGGAGGGGCTACCGGAAATTATACTATTCTAAAAAAAGGATGGTCCCGTGAAATTTCCGGTGATAAAGAGGAGGTTGCGGCAGCGATATGGGAAGAACTGCTGTAGCTTTTTGTCCCGGCCATATTTCAGGATGGTTTAAGCGGGCAGATCCAAAAAATGGTGTAAAAGGGAGTGTCGGCGGAGGAATAGTTGTAAATAAGGGCGTTACATCAGAGGTGAGGGAGTCTGATGCAATGTCTGTTCAGGCATTAAAAAAAGAAGCTGACGGAAGTATATCATCACTTTTCTCAGGTTCTCCTCCTATCGAATATGCTTTTGAAAAACTGGGGATTTTGGCAGAAGTAATTACAACCACCAGACTTCCGGCAGGTTCCGGTTTTGGTCTGAGTGCCGCTTCACTTCTGTCATCTCTGAGTGCTGCAAACAGTCTGTTTGATCTTGGTCTTGACAATGCAGGGATTGCCAAAATTGCACATGAATCAGAAATTAAATTTAATTCAGGTCTTGGTGATGTGGCAGCGCTTACCGGCGGAGGTTACATCTGCAGGCAAAAACCAGGCATTATGGGAGATATAATTCGGAATTATGATATGAATGATTCCATATCTGTCATAAGTTTTGGGCCGCTCCCGACAGAGAGTATTCTTGGCAATCCAAAAGCCATGGAAAAAATATCATCCGCATTCAGGGAGGTCTGCCCTAAAACACCTGCTGAATTCTTTGAAATCTCGCGAGAATTTGCAGAGAATTCAGGTCTTATATCAGAAAGAATAAGAAGTGTTCTTTTAAAGTGCGATCAAAATAATATTCCTGCAAGTATGACAATGCTCGGAGAGGGAGTTTTTGCTTATGGTAAGAATGCAGAAAGAATCCTTGCGGGTTTTGGTGAAGTATATAATTTAAATATGTCAAAATACGGGTTTGAAACAAGGAGAAACGATTAATATGATTCCAAAAGATCATCCGCGCTATGCGTCACTTGTAAAAAGAGAAAAAATTGCGGAGTCTGCCTGGGACGGAGTTGTTGCAATGGAAGGGGTAGGCTCTCATGGGAGAGGAGAGGCATTTGACTATCTTATCGGGGAGAAAACGATTGAAAGTGCGTTACTTGCGGAAAAAACAGCTGCCGCATTGTTCCTGGACGCATCATTTCCTGTAATTTCCGTTAACGGCAATACTGCTGTTTTAGCAGCAGCCGAGATTGCAGAACTTCAAAAAGCAACAGGAGCGGTTGTTGAGGTAAATCTTTTTCACCGGACTGAAGAGAGAATTGTAAAAATAACAAAAATTCTCGAAGATGCAGGAGTTAGTGTATTGTCGGGCAGGGCTGAGAAACTCCTGGATCTTTCCCATGACAGGGCGCTTTGTCTGCGTGAGGGCATATACAAAAGTGATGTAATTCTTGTTCCCCTTGAAGATGGTGACAGGTGCGAAGCGCTGGTAAATATGGGGAAAAAAGTCATTACAATTGATCTAAATCCTCTTTCAAGGACTGCACAGACTGCCACACTGACTATCACAGATGAACTTACACGTGCACTTCCAAACATTACAGCAGCATGCAGAGATTTAGGTGATGAGGAACAAAAATTACTCATTGAAAATCTCAATAACAAAGAGATTCTGAAAGGTGCCATCGAAGCCATTCAGGAGAATTTATCGAATGCTATGGATTGAAAAATACAGACCTGTAAAATTTGAGGAAATCTGCGGGCAGGGTGAAGTACTCAGGCATATGCAAAAATTTGCATCCGAAAAAAATGTACCCCATCTTCTTATTTTCGGTCCTCATGGTACCGGAAAAAGTGTGGCTCTTGAATCCATGGCAGGTGATCTTTATGGGGGTTACCTGGATGAAAATCTGAGCATTATCCCTTCCGGTGTTCTTTTCAGGCAGGGAAAGTCATGGCTTGAAAATGAGGATCGTTTTTCTCATTTATATATGAAAGATGAAAGTCTGATTACAAATTTCAAGCATATTGTAAAATGGTACGCCTCAATGAAACCCCTTGATGCGGATTTCAAGATTGTGGTGTTTGAAGAAGCTTCAAGTCTGCCCTTTGATGCCCAGGCTGCTTTGAGGCGTATTATGGAAAGATACAGTCAGACCTGCCGTTTTGTGTTCATTGCAAAGCAGCAGACTTCGATTATACCTGCTATCGCCTCAAGATGTCTGCCGCTTTTCTTTTCTCCCCTTGAAGCCGAGGAAATAATTTCTGTTATGCAGAATGTTCTTAGAAAAGAAGGAGTTCTTCCAGGTACGGTTTCTGACGATGATCTGGAGATTATTGCCCAGCTTTCCCGTGGTGATTGCAGAAAAGCTCTGATTTATCTTCAGGTAATGGTAACAAAAGGGGGGGATGTTGATTTTTCGGAAATTACAGGTTCTGAAACTTCTGCAATATCTTCCTCTTTATTTTCATATCTCATGAAAGGTGATTTGAAAAGGTCAAAGGAAATTGCAGAGATGCTGATGACTGAATATGGCCTTTCAGGAACCGACGTTGTTTTAGAGATTTCCAAAGCGGCAAAAAGAGAATATAATGACAAAAGAATTGCGGTGGCATTATCGGACGCAGATCATAATCTGTGCCACGCAGGAAATGAGTTTATACAGGTTAATGCATTATTGGCACGCGTTATAAAGGAGGTTTTCAACTGACTAAAGTAGCAACACATTACGATCAGGTAGCAGCTGTATACGACAGCCAGTATGATCAAAAACAGGGAAAAATATACTACGGACACATTTGCAGTAAAGTGATGGAAAACCTTCCAAAGAGAGGAAAACTTCTTGATCTGGGATGTGGAACAGGACTTTTTATGCACAGATATGTAAGTTCGGGCGGTGAGGCATTTGGGCTTGACATAAGTCGCGGAATGATTATAAAAGCACATGGACGTGACGGTTCTGATGTATTCTCAGGCAATGCCGAGGTTTTGCCGTTTTGTGACGGTGTTTTTGACTGTATTTCAAGCATTCTTGCATTTTCATATCTTCAAAATCCAAATTCAATGTTAGATGAGTCATACCGGCTGCTCAAACCCGGAGGTGCATTGTCAGTATGCACCCTCGGGCATAACATGTTTACCAAAATGGTTCCTGTGGCTTACAGGATCGGTGAAAAATTAAAGATAAAGCGTGTCGGAGTCGGAACTTTCAAGGAGCATTATTACAGGGAAGATGAAATAAGGGAGCTTTTTGAAAAAGCCGGTTTTGAAGATGTAAAAGTTGAGCGTATATCTTTTGCACATGTTGATTTAAAGCCGTCTTTGTATTCAATTGCAAAAAAAGTAGAACCCTTTGTTGAAGAGAAAGTACCTTATCTGGCATTTAATCTCTGTGTTTCCGGAAAAAAACCAGAAAAATAAATTTTATTTTAATATTTCTTTTTGAGTGTTTCTAAAACTCTCTGTTTTTTACTAATTGCTTCATCAGCCGCGTTTTTAACAAGTTCTTTCATCTCATCAAAATCCCGCTGGCTTTTATCAACGATCTTTTTGACAGGGGTGTATGCAGCCTCTCTGAAACGTGGGAGGAAGTCCTGAAGTTCGCCGTTTACAAGAAGTTTGGAGTCTGAAGGACCTTCTGTCACATAACCAACCTTTTTCATTGTAACTCCTGTTGATGCCACGACTTCAATTATCCTCTCTGCATATTCGGGTGGTGCAACAACCAAAAGAGCGTCAAGTGAGACTCCAAGATAATCTATCTCAAGTGCGTCAAGCATTCTGAGGACTTCTTGTTCAACAAGGCTTCTGAGGTTGTCTTCTTCAATTACAATTCTGCATCCTGCAGTTTCAGCCATCTCATAAACGTCACCTCTAAGACCTCCGTTTGTAACATCAGTCATTGAATGAATTTTATCCAGAATTTCACTTGAAAGGAGAGCTTCACAGGCCTTTAGGAATGAAAGATTGATCGTCTTTTCAACAACCCGTGGGTATCCGGAATATATTGCAGCTGTTGCAATTGTTCCTCCGCCTGCACCTTCTGTCATTAAAAGAACATCTCCTGGTTTTGTGGCAGATCTTTTTGTAAGGTGGTTTGCAACACCAACAGTTCCCACACATCCTGTAAGACGCTCTCCAAGTACCATGTCACCGCCGATTCGAAGTGTGGAGCCCGACACCAGCGGGACGTCCATCATTTCACTTACAACTGAAATGCCGGCAGTATAATCAAATATTTTTGCCACATCGCCGTCATCTGCAACATGTATGTCTGAAAAAAGTGCAACCGGCTTTGCGCCCATTACATAGGCATCCCTTAGTGTTGCCCTTGTTACATGAAAACCTGCAAGGAACGGGAAGTCGGAAAGGCGCGAGTGCATTCCGTCAACTGTCGTAATAATGTACTGACCATTGGCTTTGACGACTCCTCCGTCGTCCATTTCGTCAACACCCACATTGGCGCTGCTCTTCCCGATGATTCTCGGAAACTGCCTGTGAGCAAAAAAATCCCCTGCGCCTCTGGACCCGACTCCAAATTCGCCCATGGAAACGCCTGCTTTTTTATACGTAAAAAAATCGCCTTCATGACCTGATGAATTCTTTACTTCGCTTAATATGGCTTTAGCAAATTCTGCTGCATATTCTTCAGGGCATGATTTTATTTCAATAATTTTTTCTTTAAGATTATTGACTATCGTATCTTCAGCCGCACCTTTCAAAAGTCCTTTTCGTGCGAACTCTTCAACATCCATACTAATTCTTTTATGGCATATACTAAAAATCAGTTGAAATGACAAACAAAATTCAACATGATCTAAATCAATAACTTCATTCAGATGAAAGAGGCGCACATACCATTTGCCTGCACAATTGCCGGTTCTGATTCCGGCGGAGGTGCGGGAATACAGGCCGACTTAAAAACATTTTCAGCACTTGGAATATGGGGGTGCACGGTAATTACTGCTGTGACTGCACAAAATCCAATAGAGGTAAAAGAATCGTTTACAGTACCCCCTGAAATTATAAGGAAACAGATTGAAGCGGTAATGGAGGGATTTGAGGTATCTGCCATCAAAACAGGGATGCTTCCTGATGCGTCCACAATTCGAACTGTATCTGATGCACTTCCTAGGGATATTCCTCTGGTAATAGACCCGGTAATGATTGCCACAAGTGGAAAAAGACTGATTGAAGAAGAGGCAGTGGATGTCATGATAGAAAGACTTCTCCCAAAAGCAGCCATTGTTACTCCCAATATTCCCGAGGCATGTGTACTTGCGGGGGTAAAATCAATCCGTGATGATTCTGACATTATCAGATGCGGAAGAAAAATCCTTGATTTTGGAGTCAAATCAGTCTTAATCAAAGGCGGACACCAGAAAGGAGAGTTTTCAAAGGACATGCTGATAACCCCCGGTTCTCATGAAATCTTCTGCGCTAAACGTATGTCTTTTGATGTTCATGGTTCCGGGTGTTGCCTTTCCGCTGCCATTACAGGAGGTCTTGCGAAAAATTATAGTGTCAGAGATTCATGCCTTTATGCCAAGGAATTTGTAAATAAATCGATAAAATATGCAATATTATCAAATAATAACCATTACAGTATTAATCCTGACTGGTAAATTTGCATTACCCTGAAAATAATAAGCATTATATCTCAAAAAATTAGATTTAAAGAAACTGGTATTAATGTTGGATAAAGTTGATAATGCAATCCTGAATGAACTTGCCAAAGATGGAAGAACATCCATGGCCGATCTTGGCAAAAAATTAAACATTGCGCCGTCTACTGTGTTTAAGCGAATTGAAAAACTTAAATCAAGTGGTATAATCCAGCGTTTTACAATTGTGGTAAATCCGGAATACTTTAAACATTCAATTATCGTTTTTCTCTCAATTACAGTAGATCCTATGGAAAAACCCGAAGTTGAACACTTCCTGTTGAGAATGGACCATATGCTTGAGGTCTATGAAACACTTGAGCCAAGTGATTTTCTGGCAAAAGTCAGAGTTCATGAAATAGGCGAACTTAAAAGTGATATCCTTATACCTTTGAGTGAACTGCCCGGTGTCAGAGAAATAAAACCGATACTTACTGTGAAAAAAGTAAAAGAACAATTCTGGAATATAGAGGAGTATGATTTACATGGAAATTGATCCGATTTTGATGAATCAGGTATTGTCTGTTATTGCGATTATTACGCTTGGCCTTGGAGCTGCCCTGATTGTGTACCTTTATGATGCTTACAGACACGTAAAAGAGGAAAGTCTTCTTCTATTGATTTACGGTCTTTTTGTTCTTGTTGTAGGAATTGTTCTGACTGATCTCACATCAATATTCACTTCAGATTTGTTTTGGATATTCTGGTCTGAGTTGTTTTCCAGGCTTCTTGTGATTATCGGCATCATTGTGATCATTTATTCCATATTAAAGGAGTAGAAAGATGGCGGATACCCGTTCCTTTGCGCGTGACTGGCAACTGATGAAATTATCGCGTAACTGGAAGCCGGATGACAGATCAGGCGAAATTCTCAAAGGCTTACTTACAGACGCAAGTCCTGAAATTATGAAGAAGGTCTCTGAAATATCCTATGGGATAGGGCAGAGTGATGCTGAAAAGATCGTAGAGAGGATGCAGCAGCGTATGGAACTTCTGGATCTCTTTGAAGGGATGCTGATTGTTTCAGGAATTGACTATAAGTCTGTTGAGGAGGATGGTTCCCATTCTTTTATTCTTAAAAAGGAGATCAGGCAGATAATTTCATGTATGGATGTTAATACCGAAATAAGTGCTTCCTATATCCGCGGGTTTATTACCCGGATTGCACCCGGAGCAGATATTTCCGATATAGGTGAATATTTTAAAGTAGAGTTAAAAAATCCATAAATATATTTTTTTAAAATTATTTTCAATTTTAAATCATGTTTGGAGATACAGATTCATTTCATGTTATACCTCTCTATGAAATATTATTTCTTTTGTTGCAAAGTGCAGGTGTATTTTTTCAGAAACGAAATGAACTCAAAATATATTTAAATAAATGAGGATGATGTAGTATTGTTAAAAGACCTTTTGTTGCCGGGTTGCCGGTGATAGATGAGGTGAATTAAGATGAGGTTTACAAAAGAAGAAGAGGCTGTCTCACCTGTTATTGGTGTGATCCTCATGGTCGCAATTACTGTCATTCTCGCAGCAGTTATTGCAGTGTTCGTGTTTGGCCTTGCCGGCGATCTTGAAAGCGGTGCACAGAAGGATGTAAGAGTTCAGGTATCATCAGATTCAGCAGGTAATGTAGTATTTGTTATATTTTCAGGAAGTGATCTTGGATCAATTAGCTCTCTGACCGCATCAAACGGTACTGCTACCAGCGACATTGTATTTACAGGTGCTGAAAATACAACTGTAGGTGCTCAGCTTCCAACTCCGTTTGCCAAAGGCGATTCATCAGTTGTTCTGACAGCAACATTCAATGACGGAACCTCACAGGTTCTTGCAAAGACATAAATCTGAAAACAAAAAAATCAAAAATTTTTTAATTTATTCTGAATCAATATAAGAATTTAAAAGTTCAACTGCTTTTAATTCTCTTTTACCGCCGCATTTCCTTGCAACTGAAAGATGATAATCAATAAGTGATTTAAGATTTGGATCACGGTTTAAAACGTAACGCGTTGCATGAACTGTTGCGTCAATAATATTATTGAATCCCCTGTTCACCGGATGAGTTTCGGATTTGAGAATTTCCTCTTTTATCAAAGTTAGTTCAACCACAATTGATTCTTCAGTGTCGTGCAGGACTTTTGTTTCATATGCGGCCCATGCCTCTGCTTCTCTGAGGTGCCATACTGTAAAATCGTTCACCTTTTTTTCAACAAAATGGTCTTTTGAAATATCCTCAAAAGCTGTTTTCACATAACACACCGGATCATATATCAGGTTTGCAACAACCACTCCTGAATCCAGAATATTTTTTTTAGTATGTGTGCCGTGGAACAGTACCATCTTTGGTGTTGCATCATTCCTTTTTATAATCCCGATGGGAGCTGCATTTAATTTTGTTGTGGCAATGACTTCATTAATTCCTTCTCTTAAAAGTCCCAATTCCAACCCTCCATTAAAGCAACAAAAATACCTGCAATTGTGATGTCTGCAAGAGAACCCGGATTAATTCCTTTTAAAAGGCATATTCTGTCAAGTTCTTCAAGAGAGATATTCCCGTCAAGTGCTTCTTTTGCCTTGTTTTTCAGTTTCTCGGCAGTTTTGGATCCCAGTTTTTTTACAACAAAGGTATCCGTTTCAGAGGCTAAGAGATTCATAAAAGCGTCAATGATGGCCTTTTGGCCGTTGTCAGAATTTTTCAGAAAATCAGCTGTTTTTCTGGTGAGTGAAAATCCGTTAATCCACTCGGCTGCAACCATATCTACTGTTGATGAATATTCCATCACATCGTAAAGTGTTGTATTATTTTCAATCAGTGAGTCTGTGGCAGAAGGGTCATTTACATCCATTTCAAGATCAGAATCTTTCATTCTGACTTTAGTAAGCCCAAATGCCCTGTAAAACATAACCGCGTCATCGACAGTTGTATTTTTTACAATCTCTTTTGCGCCTTTTATTCCTCCTCCTGCAATGAGGGGTATTAACAGAATAAATGCGCCAAAATGGGTGTTGCCGCCGGAGTGGGTGTTTGTAACCGAAACTGCGTCATATATGAGACGTCCGATATTGTCTGATGAATTTTCCGCACGTTTGAAGACAGGGCGGACAAAAATAGTGGATGCGAGAAAATGCTGCAATGAAGTATCTTCATAGTCATGGTGGCGGTCTACGTTTCCGGGTTTTACCTCGGCGCAGACCTCAAGCATCATTGCAAGCTGAGCATTTTCAGCAGGAGACCTCATCTTTTTCCTCAAAAATCTTTTTCATTATTTTTTCAGAGAGACGGTGCTTGTAACGCATATAATCGCTGTGCGACAGTCCTTCTTTTCTAAGTGATATGTCTCTGAACATGCATGGAGTTGAACTCTTGCAGCACCATGCAAGGCTTCCAAAACATGTGCTTTCACCTGATGCAAGCGGGGTGTTTTCAACTATTGACACTTTTAAATCGTGAAACTCTTTTGGAGACATCCCTATTTTTTTTATTGCAGGAAGAAGGGGGCACTGTTTTACCGGCTTACAGCAAAATGTAAGACTTCTTAGATCTCCGCCACGGCAAAGCTGCTTTGGTGAATTGTACCATCCTGTTTCATCCGCATATTTTGCAATGGATTCACTTAAATTTTTAAGTGTTTCTGAATCTGAATGGCGTGCCAGGGATACGATGTCAGCCCCGTGCGTAAGCATTTCCCTCATTTTTTCAAAATTGTTTATTGAATTATTGGCGATAATTAAAAGGGGGCAGCTGTTTCTGATAACACGAAGTTTAGCGTGTCCAAAGTCCATCAGATCAACATGAATTATATCTGCGCCCGCTTTCCAGATTAATTTTGCAAGTTCAGCGTCATCTTCCGCAACACCTGCACGGATTTTTACTGAAACCGTTACATCAAGCTCTTTTAGTGATTTAATAATTTCAGAAAGATGGTCAGTATTTTTTAACAGGAATTCTCCGCTTCCTGCATTTATCATTGAAGGCTGTCGGCAGTGTGCGTCAATTTCATATATGGCATCCTTCCCTATGGCTGTGGCGATATTTACAAATGATTCCGGGTTTGTACCGCGAAGATTGATTCCGGGGATAACATCCGTATCCTTTAATTTTAAGACCTGCTCTTTTATTTCTTCTACAGGGTCTTTTAAAATGAATTCTTTTCTACCTTCTTCTTCCATTATAAGACTTGCATTCATTGCAGGTTCATCTATTGAAAATCCTCCCAAAAATGCAATACCCGCATAATCCTTTCTTTCCAGTACATAATTGGCATCCACAATTCCTGCCATGGATGCAATTGCAACCGGTGTTTTTACTGTACGGCCGTTAATCATCAGCTCGTAACGATCATATGGATCCATCATTCTTCCGTATCTGTTTGTTATAAAATATCTAATTCCTTTGGGTATAGATCATTTAGAATATAACAACCTGATGATCTTTTTAGTTCAATCCCGCATTTGAAATCTTCTCTTGAAATTCCCGGTGAATTTTCACGAAATTCCTGTAATTTCTCCCATGGGAGCAGGTATGCCACATTTTGTTTTCCTCTTCCTCCCCGGAATTCTACTGCAAGAAAACCACGCCTGCCGGTTTTTTTTATAAAATCTGTAATTGAATCTATCTGATGAACATTATTCTTATCTTCATGGAAGTGCTGGGAAAAATATAATTTCTTACCCTGTATTGATTTGCATTCGATTGCAAGATAATAACGGGGATCAAGTGAATCCACAAGTATGTCAACGTACTGTGTGTTGAACTTAGACTGTTTTAGTCTGTATGCGTATCCTTTCAATCTCCTGGTATCAAAAAAATCGTTAATGCAATGAATTGTGTCCCTTTCAAAATCACTCATATGTGTAATACTATGTTTATACCGGTTGCCAAAAAAAAGAATCGGTAACTATTTTATTGAATATTGTGGTACATAGTATTATATGTCTAAGACAGGATTCTTACTGGTCGGTCATGGCAGTAAAAAGCCATACAATAAAAAACTGATCGATAACACAGCAGAATTGATTGCAAAGAAAGAAGCGGATTATATCGTAAAGTCTGCATTTATGGAGAACAGTTCCCCTACAATTGAGGAGATGCTTGACGAATTCAGGAAAGAAGACATTGAATCACTTGTTGTTGTCCCTCTGTTTCTCGCCAGGGGTGTACACATAGATGAAGATATTCCCGGAATTTTAGGTCTTGAAGAGGGAAGCCATAAAGGCGTATTCACTCTTGAAAGTGGTGAGATTCCACTGATTTATGCACGTCCTATCGGTGAAAACCCGATGCTTGCTGATCTTATGATTACAAGTGCAAAGCGTGCAGTTGAAGAACACCTTTAAAAAAACTATTTTTATGAAAATACTGGTGCTTGACACCATTCACGGCGGTGAGGAGATTGCCGGTCATTTCAGGAGTCTTGGGTATGCAACAGATACTGTTGATGTCTACCGGGGCAAGGGCTCCATTTCTTCTGAAGAAGCATTAAACAGAAGCTATGATCTGATAATTTCTCCTGTTCATCTTGATCCGGATCATCCACTTTTGAATTATTCAAAAGCACCTGTTGTTAGTCATCATGAAGCTGTAAGAATGCTGCTTTTGGAGATGGGAAAAAAGCCTTCCCTGATGATTGAAGTAACGGGTGCAAGAGGCAAGACGACAACATCCTATGCTCTTGCCTGTGTGTTGGGGGGAATAGGTGTTTTGCATACCTCAAAAGGAACTTTTGAAATTCCTGAGATGAATTTAATCTTTAAAAAAAGCATAACTCCTGCATCAGTTATTGATGCGGCAATATATGCACATGACAACAAAAGATGGCTTGTTGCAGAAGAATCACTGGGAGTTTCCGGTTTGGGTGACATCGGAATTTTAACATCAAATGAGGATTATCCCTGTGCTCTTGGTAAAAAAAGTGCAATTGAAGAAAAAATGAAGCTGCTTAAGTCATGTAAAAGCAGAATATTTTCACCCGGCGCCGGTATAAAAACCTTTGAAACCGATTCCATTTATTCTTCTGACATTGCAAAAGTCATTGGTGATGAATGCAGATATTCTTTTAAAGGTTTTGAGGGGAGTTTTAAAAATCCTCTTTTGCTAATGACAGGATACGTCCAGGCATTAATAACCGCAGCAGCACTTGCATGCACTATTGGTATTTCTCCGAAAAGACTTGAGAGTTTCAGGCCGCTTGAAGGCAGGCTTTCTTATTCATCGGAGGATGGTGTCGTTGTTGTTGATAACTCCAACAGTGGTGTAAATGTCATGACCTCGGTTGAGGCCGCCCGTTTTGCACGGGAAATCAGCGGCAGTGACATTATTACTCTTGTAATCGGTATAGAGGCTGCAAACATATGTGAGGGTTTTCCTGCCGGAATGGTTTCAGATGCAATAAAAAGAATAAAACCCCATATTGTTGTAATTGTCGGTGATACCCTGAAGGATTTTGTATCTGAAATTGCAGGGGATATCCGGTCTTATTATGCTGATAATCTGACAGAAGGAAAGAAGACTGCCATTAAAGCAGCAGCCGGATTTGGCAGTGTTGTTCTTTGTGTTAAAACATGGAGGTAAAAATTAAAATGGAATATATTCAGCCAAGACCAAGTTCAATTGTTGCAGGTCTCTATACTGTGCGTGATCTTGGTGTTGATTTGGCAATACTGCACGGGCCTTCCGGATGCTCTTTTAAGCATGCAAGGCTTTTGGAAGAGGATGGCTTAAGGGTGCTTACAACATCGCTTGGGGATAATGAATTTATTTTTGGCGGACAGGATGTCCTTGAGAGAGTCTTAAGATATGCTGAAAAAGAATTTTCTCCAAAACGTATCGCAGTTGTGGGTACATGCGTTTCTATGATCATCGGAGAAGATATGGAGGCTGCTATTGAGGATTCCGGAATAAGCACTCCTGCCATTGCTGTTGAAATCCATGCGGGATTCCGTGAGAATATTGACGGGGTAATCGCTGCCCTTGAACCTGCGGCAAGAGCAGGCTGGATTGATGAGGATGAGCTTGAACGCCAGAAAAAACTTCTGGCTGCCGCAAATCTGGTTGAAAGACAAAGGGGTGCCGCCTACAAACCATATGTTCAGCCTTCAAGAGGGGATTTAAAACATCTCTTTGCAAAGAGGCTTTTGGAACTTGCAAATTCCGGGAAAAAGGGTATTGCAATAATGAATGCAAAAAAAGAAACTGCATACATGTTTGCAGATGCTCTTATTGCATTAAGAGAGGTCTGTCCGGAATGTGATATCAGGTATGTTGCAAATCTTGAAGATCGCGGTCTTCCAAAAGTCCGTAAAGATGCTGAAAACATAAGAGAAGGTCTTTTGGAATCCGGAGTTGAGGTTGAGTATGCGGGGTCTCTTGATGAATATGGTGCAAACGGTGAAAGGCTTGGGGAGATTATAAAGGCAACAAAACCGGATTTTGCCCTGATTTCAGGAGTGCCGCATGCAATTCCTCCTGAATATCTTGAAGGCATTGAGGTTTTTTCAATTACAAACGGACCCCGGCAGGTTGAACCGTTAAAGGAGTTTGGGCATGACCACGTTGTGGTTGAGGTCGATCTTCATCCAAAGACTCTGGGCGTAAAAGAGATTGTCAGAAGTGAGTCCGGTGATGTAATGAGGAGCATGAAATGAAAAGTCTCCTGATTTCAGGTGATCGTTCCGGAAGCGGCAAGACAAGCATAACGCTTGGGATATCAGCATATTTGTCAAGGCAGTATGAGGTGCAGCCGTTTAAGGTTGCAATGGATTACATTGATCCTTCTTATCTCACAGGTGTAACCGGTAGGATGTGCAGAAACCTTGACAGCTATGTGATGAGTCCTGAACAGATAAGGGCGAGTTATGATAATGCCTGCATTGGCTCTGATATTGCAATAATTGAAGGTGTAAGGGGGCTTTATGAGGGTTCTGATGCTATACTGGATACCGGCTCTACTGCAAGTGTTGCAAAAATGCTTGATCAGAATGTGATTCTTGTTGTAAACGCACAGAGTATTACACGGAGTGCGGCAGCAATAGTGAAGGGTTTTTGCAGTTTTGATCCGGCTGTAAAAATTAAAGGTATTATTCTAAACCAGGTTATTAGTGAGAAGCATAAGTACAAGGCGAAAACAGCAATTGAGCATGAGACCGGCATTCCTGTAATAGGCGCAATACCACGCAGGGAAGAGATGAAACTTACGATGCGTCATCTTGGACTTGTTCCTTTCCTGGAGGGAAAGACAGGGGGGGAATTTATGTCACGCCTTGACAATGTGGTGAATATTATTGAGAATAATGTCGATATGGATGCTCTTCTTGATATTGCAGGTGAAAAGCCGGATGTTACAGAAAAACCTGCAATATTTGCAAAATCATCAGCCTGCGATGTGAAGCTGGGAGTGGCAGTGGATGAGGCATTCAATTTCTATTATAACGATATTTATGAGATACTCTCTTCTTTTGGTGCAGAAGTTGTAACATTTAGTCCCATTCATGACAGACTTCCTGATTGTGACGGTTATATTTTTGGCGGTGGCTATCCTGAGATGTTTGCAGAGCAGCTTGAGTCAAATGATTCAATGCGTGAGGCAGTCCTTGAAGAATCCCTGAATGGAAAACCGGTATATGCAGAGTGCGGGGGTCTTATTTATCTGACAGAAAAGCTCACTCTCAAAAAGGACTGGAACAATCAGCCTGCTGATATGTCATATTCAATGGCGGGCGTTTTTGAAGGGGAAACCCGGATGCCGGCAAAGAGAGTCATCGGGTATGTTGACGGTGTTTCAAATTCAAAATCACCTTTGGGCATTTCTGAATTTAAGGGTCATGAATTCCACCACAGTGATGTAATTCTCCCAAAGGATACGCATTTTTGTTACAGTCTTTCAAGAGGTCTGGGCATTCGTGACGGCTATGACGGTGCATTGAAAAACAGGACTCTTGCAGGATATACGCATCTTCACCCTGTGGCATCCCGTGAGATGTTTAAAAATTTTGTTGATGAGTGCAGAAATCCTGTATAAATACAAAATTTTTACCGGGCCGGAAATAATTAACATTTTTTAGAATATATTCAATAATCTGTGATAATACCAATATCAAACCGGATTCATGCTGAATTTCCTGATTTTAACATAGTTGAGTTTTCCGGCTTTTTCAATCAAAAAATTGTTATTCTTTCCTGCTTATATAATTTCTATGATAATCTATCTTGACGGCGAATTTGTTCCGCGTGAGGAGGCAAAGGTATCAGTCTTTGATCATGGTCTTTTGTATGGGGATGGTGTTTTTGAAGGTATTCGTGCTTACGGAGGCAGGGTTTTCAGGCTTCATGAGCATCTTGACCGGCTGTACGATTCGGCAAAAACAATTGATCTTGATATCGGGATGACGAAGGATGAGATGTCCAAAGCAGTTCTTGAAACTCTTCGGAGAAATGAGCTAAGTGATGCATACATCAGGCTTGTTGTAACAAGGGGTGTTGGTGATCTCGGACTTGATCCCAGAAAATGTTCAAAACCTACAATTTTCATTATTGCAACGGGATGGGGTGCAATGTATGGTGACCTGTATGAAAAAGGCCTCAGTGCTGTCACTGTGTCAGTCCGGAGAAACCCCGCAGATGCCCTGCCTCCTAATGTCAAGAGTCTTAACTACCTCAATAATATTCTTGCAAAAATTGAGGCAAATTATAAGGGCGGGGATGAAGCGATTTTCTTTGACACAAACGGTTATGTTGCGGAGGGTTCCGGGGACAATATATTTGTTGTGAAGAACGGGACAATGTTTACTCCGCATACTCTGAACAATCTGCGTGGGATCACACGTCTTGTTCTTCTGGAGATTGCA